>CAZEWG010000022.1:0-39105 GCA_964514485.1 uncultured Pseudomonadales bacterium | reverse complement strand
AGGCGCCCAGGCGCTCGTCCGTGGTCAGGGTACGGGCTTCGGAATCCAGCATCACCGGGATCCCGTCCCGCACCGGAAACGCGACCGCGTCATTTTTGCAAATCAGCTCAGACTTGTCCTTGTCGTACTGGAGAGGCCCCTTGCACAGCGGGCATACCAAAAGAGATAGTAACCGTTTATCCATGGTGATCGCTCACTTTCTGAATCTGGTTGAGTTTTTCCTGCACCTGATCATAAAACCCGGCATCCAGCACGGCTTCCACACGCAGGGCGTACATATTTTCCGTCGCGAACTCCCGGCACTTTACCGCATCCTTGTCAGTCATCACGATCGGTAACGGGTCATTAAATTCAAGGTCGGCAGAATTGTATCGGTGATGGTCATGAAATGCATGGGGTTGTGGTGATAAGCCCAGCCCACGCAACGTCTCAAAGAATCGCTCGGGATTGCCGATCCCGGCAACCGCATGTACCTGACGTCCTTTCCAGTCCGCCAAATCCTCCAACTTGCCATCTTGGATCCGCACCAGGGCGGTGGGCTTCAAGGTCATCTCCCAGCAGGGAATTTCAGCCAGGGTTCGATTCAAGCCATTGCACACCCGGATATCGACGTCGTTCAGCCGCTCTGCAGGTTCTCTCAATGGCCCTGCCGGCAAGCAGAGGCCATTGCCGAGTCCTCGGGCGCCATCCAGTACTGCGATTTCCAGATCACGCCACAGTCGGTAATGCTGAAGGCCATCATCACTAATGACGAGATCAACATCCGACGAGGCAAGCAAGTGCTGGACTGCCCGCACCCGCTCTGGATCCACCACGATGGGGCACTGCGCCAACTGCGCCAGCATAACGGGTTCGTCACCCGCCTCACTCACAGGGCTATCCTTCGTCACCAGCATGGGATAGTTTAACGCTTGGCCACCGTAGCCGCGACTGATGACACCGGGCTTCCAGCCCTGGGCCCTTAAGGCTGACACCAGCGCCGCCACCAACGGCGACTTGCCGGTACCGCCCACGGTAATATTTCCCACTACGATGACTGGCACTTCGGGACGCCAGAGCCGGTCTTTTTCCGCCAGATACCGAGCCCGTCTGCGCCGCACAACACGCTCAAACAACCAGGCGAGCGGGCGCAGCAAATGCAGCCAGGGAGCCCCCTGATACCAGCCCCGAACCACGCGCTCTGCGATCATCGCAGGTTACTCTTCCCGAAACTGCATTTGGTGAAGCGTTGCATAATGGCCATTCTTCGCCAGCAACTCCTGATGGGTTCCGGTTTCGACAATATGGCCCTTGTCCATCACGACAATCAGGTCGGCATTCTCGATAGTCGAAAGACGGTGAGCAATGACCAGCGTGGTACGCCCCTTCATCACCGCTTCCAGAGCATCCTGAATATAACGTTCAGATTGAGTATCCAGAGCTGAGGTGGCCTCGTCCAGAATCAGAACCGGTGCGTCCTTGAGAAATGCCCGGGCAATGGCCAGACGCTGGCGCTGACCGCCAGACAATCGCATGCCATTATCCCCGACCATGGTATCCAGCCCCTCAGGGAGGGCGTCGATGAACTCCATGGCATAGGCCGCTTCCGCGGCTTGACGAATTTGTTCATCGGTATACCGTTCACGAGCACCGTAGGCAATGTTGTTGGCGATCGTGTCATTGAACAACGTAACCTGCTGGTTCACCAGGGCAATCTGGTTCCTAAGCGATGCCAGGCGATAGTCTTTCAACAACTTCCCGTCCAACAGGATTTCGCCACTGGTGTAGTCATAGAACCGCGGGATCAAGTTGACCAAGGTGGACTTGCCACTGCCCGAACGCCCCACCAAGGCAATGGTTTTGCCGGCCGGAATCTGGAGATTAATGCCATGGAGCACATCGTCACCATCCGGGGCATAGCGAAAGTGGACCTGGCGGATATCAATGTCACCCCGAACACGATCCACTTCAATCACGCCGGAGTCTTCCTCGGGTGCCTGGTCCAGGTGGCCAAAGACATCATGGGCCGCCGCGATGCCCCGCTGGATGATGGCGTTAATCTCCGTCAGCTGGCGTATAGGCTTGGCAATGGTGGTGGCCGCCGTGATATAGGCAATGAATTCACCAATGGTCATATCGCCAATAATCTCGGGAGCCAACGCTATCCAGACCAAGCCGGCAATCGCGAAAGAGATTAGCAACTGGACCACGGGCGTATTCAACGACTTGGTCAGTGCCAGCTTCATGCCTTGGGCGAGGTTTTTCTCCACTACCACCCGAAACCGGTCACTTTCATAGGCTTCACCGTTAAAGGTACGAACCACCCGATAACCATTGATGGCCTCCGATGCCACTTGGGTAATATCCCCCATGGAGCCTTGGATACCCTTGCTCAGTCTGCGAAAACGCTTACTGGCATAACTGACCACCAGACCGATCACCGGGCCAACACTCAGGAAAATCAGGGTGAGCTTCCAGTTGGTATAAAACATATACCCCAGCAGGAAGAACACCGTGAGCCCTTCCCGAACCGCGACGGTAATCGCATTGGTTGCCGCACCGGTGACCTGCTCCACATTGAAGGTGATCCGGGAAACCAGATGACCTGCGGAGTTTTGGTCATAAAACCGGCACGGTAGCGTCAGCATCCTGTCGAACAACTGTTGACGCATTTCTTTGACGATGTTGCGGGCCACCACGGCAATATAATAGGTGCCCAGAAAGAAACCGAGCCCGCGTAACCCGAACACACCGATGATCAGCAACGGCACCAGCGCCCGATAGCTTTGAGTCGGATTCTGGATCGCCTCTACCACTGGCTCCATGGCCGCGGCCATTAACGCGCTGGCCATCGCAAAAATGGCATTACCCAGGATACTCAGCGCAAATACGAACCACAGGGGCTTGAGATACCCCAAAAGGCGTTTATAAACCTGCCAACTACTCATTGCCCATTAATACCGAAAGGGGCCGAAGCCCCTGGATTATTGATCTGTTTCCGGCCTTTCCGTGGTGATACTAAGATTCACGAAGCCGAGTTGACCGGCGATATCCATCGCACGCACCACATACTGGTGAGCGGCATTGGCATCAGCCGTAATAATGAAAGGAAGACTTGTATTGCCTTCGGAAATGGCCTGGATAGCACGTTTCAGCGTTTCCGGCTGATTATTCACCAGCGGCCGCTCATTCACACTGTAGTGACCATTTTTATCCACCACCACCTCGATCACCCGCACCTCTTGTGGGGCAACTTCACCATTTGCCTTCGGCAAGTCGAGAATCAGTCGGCTTTCCTTGGTAAAGGTGGTCGAGACCATAAAAAAAATCAGTAGGATGAACACCACGTCGATCAGTGGTGTGAGATCCACCGTTGCTGAACTGCGAACCCGACGCTTGAACTTCACGGCAATCAGGCTCCTTCGACAGTGATTTCACGATCTCCGTGAACAACTTCCACCAGCTTGATCGCTTCCTGCTCCATGGCTACCACCATTTCGTCAACCCGCCGCAGGAAATAGCGATGAAAGAAGACGGTTGGAATCGCGATGGTCAGGCCAGTCGCCGTGGTAATCAGTGCCTCGGAAATACCACCGGCCAAAGGTGCTGCATTGCCCGCGCCTTCCAGCTGCAGAGTGGAGAAGATTTCAATCATCCCAAACACAGTACCCAACAGCCCCAGCAGGGGAGAAATAACACCAATCGTGCCCAGCGCGTCCAGGAAACGCTCCAGCTCATGGACCACATGGCTGGCCTCAGCCTCGATGCTTTCCTTCATGATATCGCGACCATGCTTGGCATTGAGCAGCCCAGCGGCCAGAATGCGACCCAGCGGCGTGGACTGTTTCAGCTCACGCAGGCGCTTCTGATTCAGATCCTTATTCTTGATCCAGCCCCACAGCTCATTCACAGTCTTGCGAGGCACAATACGGGAAGGTTGCAGGGTCCAAAACCTTTCAATAATGATCGCCAGCGCTACCACTGAACAGAGCAATAGCGGAACCATTACCCAACCACCGGCTTTTAAGACCTCAAACACGAAAGATCCTCCTGCAAAAAATTCGGCCCACTTTATCACAAAGGGTTTATTGACGGTAACTGAGTGTAGACGGTTCTGGGGCTTTCGTTAAACTCAGGAAGCCTGTTTTGCCGGGAAAAATAGCAAAATCCTGCCAGGGTCCTGACAGCCGAGTCAGTCGCGAGAGAGCCCGCAAGGCCCTCCCCCAGATTTGCCGCACCACAACGAGCCACCCCTCAGCCCCTAAGTTAGCTCAGCACGTCCATACTCACGCGCCAGTCGTCACGTTCTTTTGATTCGGGCAGAAACCCACACACCACACATCGCGAGCCAATTGGGCATTTTCAAGCCAAGTGCTTTCTTTTCAAGGAAGTGCCAAGAAATACCCGCAAACGCAAGGCATAGCACCCACGAAAGGATAAAGTTCAAAGTTGCCGATGAGGGTCCCGAAGCAAAGTAAACCATCTGCTGAATGGGAAACCCATAAATGTATATGCCATATGAGTAGTCGCCTAATTTATTGAAATGCCGAATCCACCCATCAGGAGAAAACGATAGATACATAACCAAATATGGCGTCACCAACGCCAGTGCCAGTCTTTTAAACTCCGCGTCACTGGTTAGGATAAAAATAGATACCAAGCACAAGAAAAGCGAAGCGGCAAAAACATGGCTTATCAAAATATACTTTCGATTAATATAGAAAAGTGAACCAGAGAAGAAGAAAAATAAAAACCGAAAAAAATCCTCGTAAGGAACAACTGCAGAATCAAGATTCAACTTCGCTATTACAAAGCCACAAAATGCCACTAACACCAGCGGTGGCAGAAAGGCTCGATGAGGAGTCAATCCCACCACGGAAAAAGCCGCTAAGAGAAGATACATCTTCAACTCAAAAGGCAGAGTCCATAGGGGTGAGTTGACACTAATTGAAGGATGTTCTTCAAAGACTCCCGGTAACGTGGTGAAGACGCCTTTTATAATGAGCGTCGTATTCTCAAGCAGGAATTTAATCGTATCGATATGAGAAAGATATTCGACTAGCGGAAGCGAAGTAAAAATTGGCCCCACTAAAAAAACGCAGAAAAAAACGGCCACCCAAAGCGCCGGGAATATCCTCATAAAGCGCGCATAGAGAAATCCAACCAAGTCTTCCCGACGATACCAACTCTTGGTAACCAGAAAACCGCTGACCACAAAAAAAACATCAACGGCCCAAGACCCCAGTGACAGTCCACATAACTGCACCAACGGTTCTGCAGCGCCATGTCCGGTAACACCAAAAGCGTGTGTATAGATGACCAGTGAGGCCGCGATAAAACGGAGCAAGTTGAGATTGTTATTGCGCCCTTGGCTTAGTGATTCCAACATTCCTTGTTGCACGCAGGTTTCTCCAGATCTGTTTGTAGCCCGCAATTGAAGCATCTACCTTTTAGCTGAGCAATAGTCATCATTGACTTTGTCATGCTCGCAGTCGACCTGACGGACAATCGGCAGTTCAATTGCCGGTCGATGGTACCAATATCCCCAGCGCCGATTACGCTCGCCATCCACAATCAGGCGATCCCCACGAAACCTGACTTCGATGGCACCGACGTCCGCCGTATTGAGCAATGGGATACCCAGCTTCTGAAGGCGCGCCACCACCTCCTTGGAGGGGTGGCGAAAACGATTGCGATAGCCTGCCGATACCAAGGCCAGTTGAGGCCTAACAGTACGCAAGAAGATTTCAGACGAACTGTGCCGACTGCCATGATGCGCCAGTACCAGCACATCCGCCCGCAGCAGATCGCCATAATGTCGCACCAGAAGCCGTTCTACGCTGGCATCAATATCTCCGGTCAGCAATAAAGACCAAGCGCCCTGTTCCACCTTCAGCACACAAGAGCGATTATTGGCCCCAGCCCGTAACGGCGGCACCGGCCAGAGAATTTCAAAACCCACCCCAGGCCAACTCCAAGCCTGCCCTGCCAGACACTGCTCCAGCCCTGGACTGTTTTCAGTACGCTCCGGTTCGCCAGCCATCCCTTGTACCACAGGAATGGCCTTGGTAACCGAGTGGTAGCCTCCTGCATGATCCGCATCACCATGACTCAGGATCAGCCACTCCAGGGACTGAACACCCACCCGATATAAATTAGGAAGCACCACTGCAGCGCCCGCATCATAGCTCTCAGAGTAACTCGGGCCGGTATCATAAAGAGCAACCTTCGAACCCTGTCGCAAAAAGCTGGCATTGCCCTGCCCCACATCCAGCAAAACAAAATCCAGATCACGGTCAGACGACGAAGGGCCAGGTGGAAACATCCACAGCACCGCCAAAACCAACACCAGCCAGCGCCCAGGCGTGCCACGGGGAAGCAGCGCCAACAAGGCGAGCAGAAACAAAATTGGAATCCACCACAACGGTACCTGGAGATTGCTAACCGCCCAACTGGGCATGGCGGCATGCTCCAACATCCACCAAAACAGCTTCAGCCCCAAATCCGCCAGCCACAGCAGGCAGGCCGCCCCGGCGGGCCAAAACCCTAACAGCGCCCCGATCATCGCCGCCGGCGTTACCCAAAGGGTAATGAGCGGAATAGCCAGCAGGTTTACCAGCAATGAAATCCACGACACCTGGGCGAACCAGAACAACAGCATGGGCATTAACAGGAGTGTGATCACCCACTGGATCCGCCATAGCTGCCAGGCTTTAGACGCCGGCAACCGGAAGCGTCCGGCAATCCCCAAACCAATCGCCGCCACGGCCCCGAATGAGAGCCAGAAGCCTGCGGAGCGGGTCGCCAAGGGCTGCAACAGCATCACGCCAAGCAAAGCGACACAAAAGACGGTTGAGGCTCGCCAGCGCCGCATGAGCATTAGAGAAAAAGTCGCAACGGCGACCATTAAAAAGGAACGCTGGGCAGGGATCCCCGCCCCCGACAGGCAGGTATAAAGGCCGGCACCGCTCAACGCGGCAATTCCGGCAGGAATCTCGGCACGACACCAGCGGATAGCCCAAGGTATCTTCAACCAGATAAACCGCACGACAGCAAAACTCAGTGCCGCAAACCAACCAATGTGCATCCCTGAGATCACCAGCAGGTGGGTTGTACCGGTTCTTGCTAATTGATCCCACTGGCGGGCTTGGATATTCTCCGCCACACCAAGAGTCAAGGCTTCCAGAGAGGGACCATGGCTGAGTCCTGAAGTGGTTTGGCGCAGGTTCTGCAGCAGTTGGCCCCGCACCCGTTCGACCTCCCCTTTCAGACTCCAGGGGAGCTCCGGCTTCGTTACTTGCTGGGCGCGTACATAGCCTGTTGCGCTATAACCGTTGGCAAAGAGCCAGGTTTCACGATCAAAACCGGCGGGATTGAGATTGCCATGTAGCCTTTTCAGGCGCACCTGGAGTGACAGCGGCTCATTCGCAGCCAAATCTGGCGGGTAGGGTTCGTACCAATTAAGCTTCAAACGAGAGGAGCCCGGTCGCTGCTCTCCCGAATCCTTCGCCATGAGGCTGGATGCACAAAAATCAAATGAAACATAGTGACCTTTCTGGGCTGGAATGGAACAAATCCGCCCCTGGGTCATCAAATCTATACCCTCAAAATGAGGAGGAAGTTGTTGGCCAAGGCTGGTTAATCCGCCAGCCCAACCAATAGCAAGCCCGACCAGCCAGGCAAATAAAAGCCAGCGCTGAAGAGCCAAGGCAATCAAGGCTGCCATGGCCAGCCAGAGTAACCAGAACGAGGATGGCAACACCGACCAGATTGATACGGTCGCGATCCCCAACACGATAGCGATCATCCATGAACGCATAGATAGTCATCCGTGACATTTCAAAGCATAATACGCGCCCTTGGCAAAGCGTGTGAGAAGGTGTAGATGCCAAAGAAGATGATTCGGCGCTTCATGCCGTCGCCCCAGACCTTCAAGGAACATAAGTCCCTGCGGTTTCTCGGTGAGATCCTGCATGAGCCCAACCTCTGGCACCTGAACCGCCATGCGGTTGCCAAAGCCTTCCTGATCGGCGTCTTCGTGGCCTTTATTCCAATGCCGTTTCAGATGCTCCTGGCCGCAGCCCTCGCAGTCTGGTTCAACTGCAACCTGCCAATCGCAGTGACCTTGGTCTGGATCACCAATCCAATAACCATGCCGTTTTTGTTCTACCTCACCTACCGGGTCGGCGCCTTCCTGCTGAATCGTCCGGCCGTCGAAGTGAACTTCGAGTTGAGCGTGGACTGGCTCTCCACCAAACTCATGGAAATCGGTGTGCCTCTTTATTTCGGCTCCATCGTCTGCGGCATTTTATTGGGCATTATGTCCTACGCCCTGATCCAGTTTTTCTGGAAGCGTAAAGTGCGTCGCGACTGGCGAAAGCGCCAACAACGCCTTGCCAGCGCGCGAGCCCGCCTCTCTCAAGCCGCCCCTACCGTACGGCAGCCAGCGGCAAACCTACGGAACTAGCCAGCCTCACCCTCGGCGATGGGCACCAACTGACCATCAATCAGCCGGGTAATGGAATCCATCCGCCGGGCAAAGTGCAGATCATGGGTAACCACAATAAACGCCGTTTGCAGCCGGGTTTTCAGGTCATGGATCAGCCCCTGAACGGACTCCGCGGTATGAGGATCCAGATTTCCCGTCGGCTCATCCATTAATACGCATTTGGGCTCTGTCACCAACGCGCGCGCAATCGCTACCCGCTGGCGCTCCCCCCCTGACAGGTGACCTGGCTTGTGCTCCAGGCGGTGCCCCAATCCAACCTGCTCCAGAATCTCCGCTGACCGCCGACGAATCTCCGAAATTTTGACGCCACCAATCAACAGTGGCATGCCCACGTTTTCCAGAGCGGTGAACTCCGGCAGCAGATGATGGAACTGGTAAACAAACCCCAGATAACGGTTACGAAGCTCTGCCTTGCGCCGCTCGGTGAGATGGTGGATTTCGGTCCCATTAATATGCACGGTGCCTGACGATGGCCGTTCCAGCCCCCCCAGCAAGTTCAACAAGGTGGACTTTCCAGAGCCGGACGCCCCCACAATAGCAATGGATTGGCCCGCATTGAGCTCGAAGTTCACGTGACTGATGACTTCGATGGTCTGCTTGTTCTCTTCAAAAATTTTCTGAAGGCCCACGCATTTGATGATGGCATTACTCATAACGCAAGGCCTCCGCAGGTTCGACTTTAGCAGCACGGTACGCCGGATAGATCGTTGCCAACAGGCTCAACACAAAGGCCACGCCACTGATCACCGCCACATCCGACCAGATCAACTCGGAAGGCAGATCGCTGATAAAGTAAACATCCGGGTTCAGAAAACGAGTACCCATCAGCGTTTCCAGCCCTGCCACTAACGCGCTGACATTCAGTGCCGCCAGCACGCCAAGAACGGTTCCCAGCACCGTGCCAATCACCCCAATCAGGGCGCCCTGCACGATGAAAATGGACATAATACCCCGCGGGGTCATCCCCATCGTCCTCAAAATGGCGATATCGGCTTTTTTATCGGTGACGACCATCACCAGGGTCGAGATAATATTGAAGGCAGCAACGGCCACGATCATGGTGAGCAGCAATCCGATCATGGTCTTTTCCATGCGGATCGCACTAAACAGATTGCCATGGGTCCGGGTCCAATCGGTGGCGTAATAGTTACTTCCCATGGAGCCCGCGATCTTCCAGGCAACCTGTTGGGCCTGGAACAAATCCGCCAGTTTCAGCCGGATTCCTTCCACCTGATCGTTGCGACGGGCCAGCTTGGCGGCATCTTCCAGATGGATATAGGTCAGATTGGCGTCCAGCTCCGCCCCCACGCGAAACACACCCACCACGGTAAAGCGCTTAAGACGGGGAATAACCCCGGCCGGTGTAATCGAGGCTTCCGGCAGAATCACCGTCACCTTGCCGCCAATATCCACTTGCAGGTAATTGGCCAGCATTTCGCCGATCACAATGCCGAACTCGCCGGATTTCAGGTCCGCCAAGCTGCCCCGCACCATATGCTCGTCAACAATGGAAACTTCAGCCTCGGCCTTGGGTTCAATGCCGTTCAGCATGATGCCCTGGACATTGCCACGGGACGTCACCATGCCCTGGGCATGAATAAAAGGAGCTGCCGCGACCACCTCGGGAAACGTCATGGCATGTTTAGCCACCCCTTCCCAGTCGCTGATCCCCCCGTAGCCTTGAATGGTTGCGTGCGAGACCATGCCAAGAATTCGCTGGCGCAACTCCCGGTCAAATCCGTTCATCACGGACAACACGGTAATCAACACGGCCACGCCCAGCATCAATCCAATCATGGAGCTGAGGGAAATAAACGAAATAAAGTGATTCTTGCGCTTGGCGGCCGTGTATCGGGCACCAATGAATACGGTATAGGGTCTGAACATGTAAGAGAACCACAACGCCTGTAAAGGCAGGAACTATAACGAAAGAAGTTGGTTTAGACTATCCAATTCGGTCACAACCCGAGGCCCGCCTGCTAAGCTAACAGTCAGATAGATCACTTTATGCCTGGAGCCGTGGCAGGTGCTAACCTATCCCTCAACAAAGACACCTAAAATATGGAGCGATACGGGTGACAGTGGAAGCAAACCGGCGCAACTTCTATCGCATCAAAGATACCGCTGCGGTGGAAATTCACCCAAGCCTGGGGCAAAGCGACAGCTTTGCGGATTTGGTGCAACTGCCAGCACAGTATCAGTTAATCAGCGATTTCCAACTCCTGGACGTTGAAGCCCAGTCGCTGTTAGGCACTATTCAGGAAAAAGACCGCAGCCTGGCGGCCTATCTACGCTTACTCAACCGAAAGCTCGATGCCTTGAGCCGCACGCTGGCCCTGGTAAACCATCCCATCGACCCGAAAGAGCTGCGCGAGATCGACCTTAGCGAAGGCGGCTTGTCACTCCACTGGCCCAATGCCCTGGAACCCACGAGCTTGGTCCGGATCAAGCTGATCCTGGTTCCCTCTTATGTGGGCCTGTTACTCAGAGGCCAGGTGGTTACCTGCAAAAACCGGGATAATGGCTTCGACATTCACCTGGAGTTTATCGACCTGGATGACCAGCAACGGCAATTAATTGCACGCCATATCCTGCGCAAACAACAGGAAGAGCGACGCCAACGGCCCGTTGAATAACGCCTTCGCCTCACCCTGCCCGGTGCGAAGGCGAAAAAGGGTCTAGACTTTTACACAACCTTTAACAATCGATCACCAATCACTGCACCAAACGAGGAAGACCATGTACAGACTGGTAGGCGCCACTCTCTTGGCCATGAGCGTTAGTCTCGTCCAGGCGGATACACTCACCATCTATGTTTCCGAGCAGTCCCAGGACCATCAAATCAGCACCCCCAACCATGGCCAGGACATGGAACTGGTTCGTCAAACCTATGGTTCCCCCCAGCAAATGCAGGGCCCGGTTGGCAATCCACCAATTTCCGTTTGGCGCTACGAGCAGTTCACGGTATATTTCGAGCGCGATAAGGTCATACGCACCGTCGTCCACCACAAACCCACCCAGTAAAGGCCTGCCCACCCTGCACTAACACGCCCGGGCAGACCTGATGGGGCCCCTGTTCTAGTCCTGGAAAAATCTGCCTGTGAACAATGTTGTTTTGCCCGCGGAGTGGGCACCTCAATCTGCAATCATGTTAACCTGGCCTCACGCGGGCACTGATTGGGCACCCATCCTGCCCGACGTGCTCGAAGTCTATCGCAATCTGGCGCGGGAAATCGGCCTGCGCCAAAAAGTGATTATCAGTTGCGAAAATGGGGAGAAGCTCCCTGCTATTCGCGATGACTTGCTGGCAGCCGGCGTGCCCGAAGAACACATTTTCCTGTACCAGGTTCCCGCGGACGACACCTGGGCCCGCGACCACGGCCCCATTACCGTGTATGAAAACCAGCAGCCGGTCTTGCTGAATTTCCGCTTCAACGCCTGGGGCGGAAAATTCGAGTCCTCCAAGGATGACCGCATTAACCGCAACCTTCATCAGCAAGGCGCCTTTGGCAACACGCCCATGAAGGATCTGGACTTTATTCTGGAAGGCGGCTCGATCGAATCCGATGGCGAAGGCACCCTGTTGACCACTTCCACCTGCCTGTTGACGGACACCCGCAACCAGGAGCAGAGCCAGCAGGAAATCGAAGCGACCCTGAAGCAAACCCTGGGAGTTCAGCGGGTACTCTGGCTCAACCACGGCTATTTGGCCGGCGACGACACCGACAGCCACATCGACACCCTGGCGCGCCTGTGCGACACCCGGACGATCTGTTATGTACGCTGCGAAGACCGGGAAGATCCTCACTACCCGGCCTTAAAAGCCATGGAAGAGGAACTACAGGCGTTTCGCACGGTCGAAGGTGCACCTTACCGGCTGGTACCTCTGCCCATGCCCCAAGCCCAGTTCAGCAAGGACGGCGAACGCCTGCCGGGCACCTACGCCAACTTCCTGATCATGAACAAGGCGGTGCTGGTGCCGGTCTACGGTGTCCCTGAAGATGAAGCCGCCCTGGCCACCATCCAGCAGTGTTTTCCGGAGCGGGAAATCGTTCCGGTCAATTGCCGCGCGCTGATTGAACAGCATGGCAGCCTCCATTGTGTAACCATGCAGATACCTGAGGGAGTCCTGTGATGTCTCAAAAAAACCTGAAAGTAGCGATTGTTCAGCAGCGATCCTACCCGGATAAAAACCGTAGCCTGGAAGCATCCGCCAAAGCCATTGCGGATGCCGCGGCACAAGGCGCGCAACTGGTGGTCTTGCAGGAACTGCACTGCACCCATTACTTCTGTCAGACGGAAGACGTCGACTGCTTTGACCTGGCCGAACCCATCCCCGGCCCCTCTACCGAGTACCTGGGCAACCTGGCCAAGGAACATCAGATCGTACTGGTGGGTTCGCTATTTGAGCGTCGTGCCCCTGGTCTTTACCACAACACCGCGGTGGTGTTTGAAAAAGACGGCTCCATCGCCGGCACCTTCCGGAAAATGCATATTCCGGATGATCCCGGCTTTTATGAGAAGTTTTATTTCACCCCGGGCGATGCAGAACCTGAAGTGGGTTTTCGCCCGATCCAAACCAGCGTTGGCAAGCTCGGCGTTCTGATCTGCTGGGATCAGTGGTACCCCGAAGCCGCCCGCCTGATGGCCCTGGCCGGTGCCGATATGCTGATCTACCCCACCGCGATCGGCTGGGATATCCGCGACACCCAGGAAGAGCAACAGCGCCAACTGGAGGCCTGGATCACGGTCCAGCGCGGCCACGCGGTGGCCAATGGCTTGCCCGTTTTGGTCCCCAACCGGGTTGGCCAGGAGCCGGATCCCTCCAAGCAGACCCCGGGCACCCTGTTCTGGGGCAACAGCTTCATCGCCGGTCCGCAAGGGGAGTTTCTGGCCCGTGCCAGCGATAACAACGAAGAGCTGTTGATCGTGGATCTGGATCTGAAAAGATCCGAGGACGTGCGCCGCATCTGGCCCTTCCTACGGGATCGGCGGGTTGATGCCTACGGCCAGATCACCAAACGCTTTATCGACTAACTCCACCCTTGTCTGGCGGGAGGCCAACTCCCGCCAGTTCAAGAGCTTATTCCGATGACGAACTGAGCAAACCACAGCCCGTCCTGGAATAGGCTCTCCCCACCGGCCGCAACTCGAGAGGAAGCCATGAGAGCCGTTCTGGATCATGCCGTCAAAGAAGTCAGCAAAGTCCTGCTGGACAAAGAACCTCAAATACGACTCGCACTGGCCTGCATTCTCTGCCGCGGACATCTACTGATCGAAGATCTGCCCGGCATGGGCAAAACCACCCTGTCCCACGCTTTGGCGGCTGTTTTGGGGCTGTCCTACAAACGCATCCAGTTCACCAGCGACCTGCTGCCTGCGGACATTCTGGGTTTTAACCTCTACGACCGGCAACGGGGCGAATTTGTATTCCATCCCGGCCCCGTGTTCTCCCAGCTGGTTCTAGCCGATGAAATCAACCGGGCCACGCCCAAAGCCCAGAGCGCCCTGCTGGAAGCCATGGAAGAGCGGCAAGTGAGCATTGAGGGGGAAACCCGCAAGCTGCCGTCTCCCTTCTTTGTCATCGCCACCCAAAACCCCAGCGACCAGGCCGGCACCTTTATTCTTCCCGAATCCCAGACCGATCGTTTCCTGATGCGGATTCACCTGGGCTATCCCTCGCGGGAGGCCGAGCGGGAACTGCTGTTGGGCCAGGACCGCCGGGACATCCTGAGTCAGCTCAAGCCTTGCCTGGTTGGCAAGGATCTGGAAGCCGCCCAGCAGGCCGTTCTCAAAGTCCATGCCAGCTCCCGGCTCGTGGATTACGTGCAAAGCATCATTGATTACACCCGACAACAAGGCGGTTCCCGGGGCGGGCTCTCCCCTCGCGGCGGCATCGCTTTGCTAAGAGCCGGCCAAGCCTGGGCACTGATGAATGGTCGCGAACATGTCCTGCCGGATGACATCCAGGCGGTGCTGGCCGCCGTGGTTGACCACCGGGTGCCGGTTAGCGGGGGCCTTCCACTGTCATCGAAGGTATTGCAGGAAGTCGATATAATGTGACTTGGCCTGAATGGGCGCCTTTGACCCCACTGCCCCCGGTCGGCTATAACGTCTTTCTGTCGAAGGCCTCTGCCGGTTTGTGTTAAGTTGCCGGATTACGACCAGCATACTTCTTTCGCAGCCCAAGCGTGGCGACCCGCTTTAATAGGCTGCCTTTTCCATGACTGTTAGGATGCAATGCGATGAGCGAAGTGAAACACGCAAAACTTCTTATTCTCGGATCCGGGCCCGCGGGCTACACCGCCGCGGTCTATGCCGCACGCGCCAATCTCAAGCCGGTGCTCATCACGGGGATGCAGGCGGGCGGTCAGCTCACCACCACCACTGACGTCGACAACTGGCCAGGGGATGTGGAAGGCCTGCAAGGTCCCGCTCTGATGGAGCGGATGCAGAAGCATGCCCAGCGTTTTGAAACCGAGATCATCTTCGACCATATCAACAAGGCCGACCTGTCCCAACGTCCATTCACACTGACGGGCGACTCCGGCACCTATACCTGTGATGCCCTGATCATTGCCACGGGGGCTTCCGCACAATATCTGGGGCTGCCATCCGAAGAGGAGTTCAAAGGCAAAGGGGTCAGCGCCTGCGCCACCTGCGACGGCTTTTTCTACCGTAAGCAAAAAGTTGCCGTGATCGGCGGGGGCAACACCGCCGTTGAGGAGGCGCTTTATCTGTCCAATATCGCTGCTGAAGTGATCCTGGTACACCGCCGGGACAAACTGCGGGCTGAAAAAATCCTCCAGGACAAGCTGTTCGAGAAAGAACGTAGCGGTAATGTGCGGATTCTGTGGAATCACACCCTGGATGAAGTTCTGGGCGACAACACCGGTGTCACAGGCATGCGGGTGAAAAGCACCCAGGACGGTACAACTCAGGATATCGACCTCAGCGGCGTCTTTATCGCCATTGGCCACAAGCCGAATACCGAGCTCTTCGAAGGCCAGCTCAACATGCAAGACGGCTACATCATCGTGCGCTCCGGCCTTGAGGGCAATGCCACGGCCACCAGCATCCCCGGTGTCTTCGCTGCCGGAGATGTGTGCGATCACACCTACCGCCAAGCCATTACCTCCGCGGGCATGGGCTGTATGGCCGCTCTGGACGCCGAGCGCTTTCTCGACGACGAACACTAATTGGTAATCTGGAAGGGTAATCAGAAGTAAGGACGTTTATGGCCGGGCTCTGCCTCCTTGACCATGAGATCTGGTTCCCTTCACCCGAGCAGGCCCTCACGGAGCCCAACGGCCTGCTCGCCATTGGCGGCGATTTAAGCGTCGAACGTCTCAAGCTGGCCTACGCCAACGGGATTTTCCCCTGGTATTCAGACGACCAGCCCATTCTCTGGTGGTCACCGGATCCCCGCTGCGTCCTGTTTCCGGAACGGATCCATATCTCCCGCAGCCTGCGCAAGAAGCTTCGTCAGGGCAATTATCAGATCACCATCGATCAAGCATTCAGCGAGGTTATCCGCGAATGTGCCGCGCCCCGTGCCAAACAGGACGGCACCTGGATCACCTCGGAAATAGAAACCGCCTACATCCGCCTGCACCAGTTGGGCCTCGCCCACTCCTTTGAATGCTGGCAAGATGGCGAGCTGGTGGGTGGGCTCTATGGGATTGCCATGGGGCGCTGTTTTTTCGGAGAATCCATGTTTTCCCGGGCCACGGACGCCTCCAAAATCACCTTCGTTCACCTGGCCGGCCAGTTAAAGGCCTGGGACTATGCCATTATTGACTGCCAGGTAGAGAACCCCCACTTGATAAGTCTGGGCGCCGAGAGTATTTCTAGAGACAGATTTTTGTCCATGCTGGTTGCGAACCGGGACGCTGAACCGGTGCCCCACCAATGGCACCTTGACTGGCACTACACGGATTGACGAAGACACGATGTCCAGCCTACGCACGTTGATCTTCTATGCAACACCTGAACACAGTTGCAGCTATCTGCCCGAGCAGAAAGCCACCACCATGTTCGTCGACCCCAAGGCCGAGGTGGATCTGCGGCTCTATTCACAACTATCCAGGCTCGGATTTCGCCGCAGCGGCAACCATTACTACCGCCCCCACTGTGAAGACTGTCGAGCCTGTATTCCAGTCCGCCTGCCAGCCCACCTGTTTTCGCCCAGCAGATCCCAGCGCCGCACACTAGAGCGCAATGGGGATCTTTCCGTGCAACTGGTCGATGCGTACTTTTCGGAAGAGCATTATCAAATCTACGAACGCTACATCAATCAGCGCCATCAGGATGGCGACATGTTCCCGCCGTCCCGCGATCAGTACCGGTCATTTCTGATTGATGGCAGCGAATACACGCGGTTTGCGGAGTTCCGGCTGGGCGAGCGCTTGATTGCGGTAGCCGTCATCGACCTTCTGGATGATGGACTGTCAGCCATCTATACCTTTTATGATCCGGATTATAGTGACCGGGGCCTTGGCACTTATGCCATTCTCTGGCAAATCGAGGAGGTGCGTCGCCGCGGCGACGCCTATTTGTATCTGGGCTACTGGATTAAGCAATGCCATAAAATGGCTTATAAAACCAAATTCAGACCCATTGAAATGATGACAAATGATCGTTGGGTACGGATATAAGCAGCAAACTTTGATTCTTGGCGCCATTTAGTGCAAAATGCAGCTCTTTTTGAAGCCGTGCCATATTAACTCTAGGCTAATCTCCTTAGGGTAATTTGACCCAAAGACTTCAGATTCATATTTAAGAGACCAATTGAGGCTACTCCTTAATGGCAAAAGAAGACGTCATTGAAATGGAAGGTACCATTGTGGATACCCTTCCCAACACCATGTTTCGTGTACAGCTTGAGAATGGTCATGTCGTGACCGCACACATTTCCGGCAAGATGCGCAAAAACTATATTCGTATCCTGACCGGCGACAAGGTAAAAGTCGAGCTCACTCCTTACGACCTGACCAAAGCTCGTATCGTTTATCGCGCACGCTGATCCCGCCACATCCAGCTATCAGCTAAAATAGCGCCCATCAAAAAAGGCAACAAATGTTGCCTTTTTTGGTTTCTTGAAAAATAGCATTGAGCGCTTGAGCCTGGCTGATATCGCCCGATTCCTTCCGGCGCCGAGCAATTGATCCGTTACGAAAAGAGCCGCAACCATGCGGCCCTTTCCATCTCGCCATCTTATGCGTCGGCTGATTCCTCTGCCTGAGCCGGTTCGTAATCGAACGACAGCTCGCCATTGGCCACCGACACGTGAACGGCACCGCCCTCGCTCAGCTCACCAAACAGAATCTGTTCGGCCAGGGGTTTCTTCAAGGACTCCTGAATCAGCCGCGCCATTGGACGCGCGCCCATCTTCTCGTCGTAACCCCGTTCTGCCAGCCACAGCTTGGCGGGTTCATCCACATACAGCATCACCCGGTTTTCATCCAGCTGACTCTGCATCTCGGTGAGGAACTTATCCACCACATGGGTAATCATGGTCGGACTCAACGGAGCGAACTGGATAATACCATCCAGACGGTTACGGAACTCCGGCGTGAAGGTGCGATTGATCACCTCCATGCCATCCGTTGCATGATCCTGGGCACTGAAACCGATGGAGCGGCGGCTCATGGCCTCAGCGCCCGCGTTGGTGGTCATTACCAGAATCACATGACGGAAGTCCGCCTTGCGGCCGTTATTATCGGTCAGGGTGCCGTGGTCCATCACCTGCAGCAGCAGATTGAAGACTTCCGGATGGGCCTTCTCGATTTCGTCCAGCAACAGCACGCAATGGGGGTTCTTGTTCACGGCTTCCGTCAACAGACCGCCCTGGTCAAAGCCCACATAGCCGGGAGGTGCGCCGATCAGACGGGAGACCGTATGACGCTCCATATACTCCGACATATCAAACCGGACCAGTTCCACACCCAGCACCCGGGCCAGCTGTTTGGTGACTTCCGTTTTACCGACACCGGTCGGACCCGCCAGCATAAAGCAGCCATCCGGCTTCTCAGGTGATTTCAGACCCGCACGGGACAGCTTAATGGCCGTCGCCAGAGCCTCGATCGCCGGATCCTGACCAAATACCACCATCTTGAGATTCCGCTCAAGATTACGCAGCACGTCTTTATCCGAGGACGAAACGGTTTTTGGCGGAATCCGGGCAATGGACGCCACAATATCTTCGATCACGGCCACATCAATCACCTTCAACCGCTCGTTTTCCGGCTTCAACCGCTGACTGGCACCGGCCTCGTCAATCACGTCAATCGCCTTATCCGGCATATGACGGTCATTGATATAACGATTGGCCAGCTCCGACGCCGCGCGCAGCGCTTCGTCCGTGTATTTCACTTCGTGATGCTTCTCAAACTGAGGACGCAGGCCCTTCAAGATCTGATAAGTATCCTCGACGTTGGGCTCCACCACATCGATTTTCTGGAAACGACGCGCCAGCGCGCTGTCTTTTTCGAAAATGCCCCGGAATTCGGTAAAGGTTGTTGAACCGATACAACGAATTTCACCCGAGCTCAGTAACGGCTTGAGCAGGTTAGAAGCATCCATCACCCCGCCGGACGCAGAACCTGCGCCGATAATGGTGTGAATCTCATCGATAAACAAAATCGCATGCTGCTGACGCTTCAACTCTTTCAAAAGCGCCTTGAAGCGTTTTTCAAAGTCACCGCGATACTTGGTTCCGGCTAGCAGGGCTCCCAAATCCAGGGAATAAACCACCGCATCGGAAATCACATCCGGCACGTGGCCATCCACAATGCGCTTGGCCAGGCCTTCCGCGATGGCGGTTTTACCAACACCGGCTTCGCCCACGAGCAAGGGGTTATTTTTGCGGCGACGGGAGAGAATCTGGATAACCCGGTTCAGCTCCTTATCACGCCCGATCAGGGGATCGATACGCCCCTGACGCGCCTGCTCGTTCAGGTTGGTGGCGTAAACTTCCAGGGGTTTGGGAGACGATGCTTCCTCACCAGACTCTTCGTGCTGCTCGGAGTCGGTTTCTTCCCGCTCGTGCTCGCCGGAGACCTTGGAAATTCCATGGGAAATGAAATTCACTACATCAATGCGCGCAACATTCTGTTTTTTCAGAACATAAACGGCCTGGCTCTCCTGCTCGCTAAAGATAGCCACCAGGACATTGGCGCCAGTCACCTCTTTCTTCCCGGAAGACTGCACATGGAAAACGGCACGCTGCAGTACCCGCTGAAACCCCAGCGTCGGTTGTGTCTCACGCTCCGCATCCCCAACCGGAATCAGGGGAGTGGTGGAATCCACAAAATCCGCCAATTCGTTACGCAACTTATTTAAATCAGCACCACAGGCATTCAGTACTTTTATTGCAGACTCATTATCAAGTAGTGCCAACAGCAGGTGTTCAACCGTCATGAATTCATGACGCTTTTCACGAGCACTTTTGAAAGCTGCGTTCAATGTTAATTCGAGGTCTTTACTCAGCATTACCCACCTCAGTTAAAGGCTAATCGGCGCGTTCAATCTCACACAACAGTGGGTGCTCACATTCAGAGGAGTATTGATTGACCTGAGCTGTTTTAGTCTCAGCAATATCTCTGGTGTAAACCCCACACACAGCCTTTCCTTGCGTATGCACAGTCAGCATTACCTGGGTTGCTTTTTCCTCAGACATGTTGAAGAACTTCATCAACACTTCAACAACGAAATCCATTGGCGTGTAATCGTCGTTAAGCATCACCACTCGATACATCGAAGGGCGCTTCAGTTGCGGCTTTTCAGGCGCAACCGCCAAGTGCCCTTCACCTTCCCGGTCGGACTGACCATTTCCCTCTTGATTTAATACTAGTAGACTATTTTCAAAATTACCCATATAAAAATTCATATGTGGCTTCAGTTCCAACTGTGCGCCAAACATTCCGGGGTTAGACAAAGGCTTGGGCTCCGGGTTCCCCACCGGGAAAATTTTTGCAAGCCCTGCCCTTTCTGGCCAGACAGACCTTTTCCAAGCGACCTGCCCCGATCCGGGATGCTGACATCCTATCTTATTCAAATGATCCACCCGCCCGATGAATTGATCCGGCACGTGGCTATTAATCGTGTCTGCAATTCACAAATGAGACTTTACGAACAGAATAACGCGAAGCAGCGGTTTCCTGCCCTCTTTTACCTTACATTTTTGTCTTCCGCCTCTATAATACATTGCGGATGATGAGCAAACTAGAATGCACGTCTTGACATCTTTCAAGGAGTATTCAAAGATCGTCAAGATACCCGGCAAGGTTCATCAGGGAAACAACAATAAAAAACAGTCATAAGACTGACAGATAGAACAACAGACAAGGGAGTCGCATATGCCTCAAGGTAAAGTCAAATGGTTCAATAACGCCAAAGGTTATGGCTTCATCATTGCAGATGAAGAGAGTGGCGAACTCTACAGAGAAGACCTGTTCGTTCATTTCTCCTCCATCCAGATGGAGGGATACAAGACACTGAAGGCAGGCCAACCCGTTCAATTCGACACACTGCCCAGCGGCAAGGGTGTCCACGCAATCAACATTATCCCTCTGGATGCTGAAGGCCGCCCCCTGACCGAATCATCGGCAGAACAGGCCCAGGAAGCCCCGGTCGCCGCGCAGAAAGCAGCGCACAGCGAAGAGAAAGAGACCGAGATCGTCAGCGCCTAATTCCTGACTCTGGGAATCCGCAAACTCGCAGTAGCCCTCACTGCTGCGAGTTTTGCCGTTGGCATGACAAATGTTACGCATGCCCCGTTTCCCGCATGCTCAAGCGGCCGTTGCCTTTGATTTAGGCACCCGCTCACCCCAATGGCTTGGTCACACCAATGGCCTGGCCATACAAAAGAGTCTGAGGCATAACGCCAGGATGGCAAAAAGCCGGCTCTCGCCGGCTTCTTTGACGCGACCCTGAGCCCCAGGACCCGTTAAGCATCCATATGCTTGATGACAGCGTCGCCAAACTCCGAAGTTCGCAACAATTTGGCATCCGGCATCAGGCGCTCAAAATCATAAGTCACCGTCTTGGCCTCAATGGCGCCACTCATTCCCTTGATGATCAGATCCGCTGCTTCATTCCAACCCATGTGCCGCAGCATCATCTCCGCCGACAAGATCAATGAGCCCGGATTTACCTTGTCCTGACCCGCATACTTGGGCGCGGTACCATGCGTGGCCTCAAACATGGCGACACTCCCCCCGATATTGGCGCCCGGCGCAATCCCGATCCCGCCCACTTCGGCCGCCAGCGCATCAGAGATGTAATCGCCATTCAGATTCAGCGTCGCAATCACGCTGTAATCCGATGGGCGCATGAGAATCTGCTGCAAAAATGCATCCGCGATCACATCCTTGATAATGATCTCGCGCCCGGTTTTCGGGTTTTTCAGCGTCATCCAGGGGCCGCCGTCCAGCAACTGGGCGCCGAACCGGTCCCGGGCCAACTCATAACCCCACTCCTTAAAGGCGCCTTCCGTGTATTTCATGATGTTGCCCTTGTGAACCAGCGTTACAGACGGCTTATCATGATCAATGGCGTACTGGATCGCACGACGCACCAGACGTTGCGTCCCTTCTCTCGACACCGGCTTGATACCGATCCCGCAGCCTTCGGTAAAACGGATTTTGGTAACCCCCATCTCCTTTTGCAGGAACTCGATCACCTTCTTGGCTTCAGGGCTGTCGGCCTGCCATTCAATGCCGGCATAAATATCTTCGGAGTTCTCCCGAAAAATCACCATATCGGTCAATTCCGGATGCTGCACCGGGCTGGGCACGCCTTTAAACCAGCGAACGGGCCGAATACAGGCATAGAGATCCAATTCCTGACGCAACGCTACGTTCAGCGAACGGATGCCTCCGCCAACAGGAGTCGTCAACGGCCCTTTGATACTGACGGGAAACTCCCGCAACGCTTCGAGGGTTTCTTCGGGTAACCAGACATCATCACCATATACCCGGGTGGATTTTTCGCCGCAATAGACTTCCATCCACACAATTGCCCGCTTGGACCCGTAACTTTTGCTGACCGCGCTATCAACCACCTTGCGCATGACAGGCGTGACATCCACCCCAATACCATCCCCTTCGATAAAGGGAATAATCGGAAAATTTGGCACATTCAGGGAAAGATCCCCACGGACGGTAATTTTGTCACCATCTGCAGGAATCTTGATCTTTTGGTATCCCATGTTCACTCCATGTCAATCTGAGATAATGAGGACGAGGCGCCTTACTTGGCCGCCGAGAAAGCGTCTATGATGCAGACGCCTGAATAAAAGAAGCTGTAGTATTATTACCGACTCAACAACACACCTTCAATCTTGTGTAATTTTATTACAATCGAGACACGGCCTTCAAAAGTGGCAAAGTTAATACTTTTTAACAAACCTTACCTAGTGCTTAGCCAGTTCACCGATCAGGAAGGCAGAGCCACTCTCAAGGAATTTATCCATCAAGCGGGAGTCTATCCCGCCGGCCGCCTCGACTATGATTCGGAAGGCTTGCTGCTGTTGACCGACGACGGCAGCCTGCAGCACCAGGTCGCCCATCCACTGCATAAAATGCCCAAGGTATATTGGGCACAAGTGGAGGGTGAAATCGATGACGCCGCTTTGGAGCGCCTGCGCCAAGGCGTTCTCCTCAACGATGGCAAAACCCTGCCAGCCAAAGCCCGCATCATGGCCGAGCCCCCCGTCTGGGAGCGCCAGCCCCCCGTGCGATATCGCAAGAATATTCCGACCAGCTGGCTTGAGCTCACCATCCAGGAAGGCCGCAACCGCCAGGTACGACGGATGACCGCCCACGTCGGCTTCCCCACCCTGCGACTGATTCGTTACAGTATCGGGCCCTGGACTTTAGAAGGGCTCACCCCGGGCCAGTACCGGGTCGAGCAGGTCCATTTACCGAAGCCTCCCCCAACCACACAGCGGCGCCCTTCACGCCCTGGCGCTCTCTCCGGGAGCAAGAGACGCCCGGCAGGCGGCAAACCACGACGCCCATAATTGTTCACCGCAAAGCATTTTTATCGGGACACCTTTTTATGCTGATCGAACCCCACATCACCGTTGCCACTCTGGTTGAGAAAGCCGGCCGCTTTCTCATGGTCGAGGAACGAAGCAATGGCCTGGTGGTCTTTAACCAACCTGCCGGCCACGTGGAAGAGGGAGAGTCCCTGGTTGAAGCGGCCCTGCGGGAAACCCTGGAGGAGTCCGGCTGGCAAGTCGAGCTGTCCGGCTTTTTGGGCAGCTATGTGCTTAATATCCCCAGCAAGTCGCGAATTTATTACCGGTTCTGCTTTATCGCCGAAGCACGCCAGCAAGTCACACAGCAATTGGACCCAGACATTATCGCCGCCCATTGGCTCAGCCATGAGGAAATCCTGGCCCGCACCGGACAATTGCGCAGCCCTCTGGTACTGCAGTGCATTGAGGATTACCGGGCGGGCAAGCGCTACCCTTTGGACATCATCAAGGAGTTTAGCGGCCACAATGCCTGACATCCGTGCCGCCATCGGCGATAATGGGCCGCTTATTATGGCAGAGATGGCCCAATACCATCCTTCCTCATTCACCTGGTCACTTTACGAGTAGTACGAATACCGATGATTCCGGTACCCAAAGGCGCAAGAGTAATTGTAGGCCTGTCTGGAGGCGTGGATTCTTCTGTCTCCGCGCTCCTGCTACAGCAACAGGGTTTTGCTGTGGAAGGGCTGTTCATGAAAAACTGGGACGAAGACGACGGCACCGATGCCTGCACGGCGATGGAAGACCTGGCAGACGCCCAGGCCGTCGCGGACCGCCTCGGCCTGAAGTTACACGTGGCAAGCTTTGCCGCCGAATACTGGGACCGAGTCTTTGAGCATTTTCTGGAAGAATACAGCGCCGGACGCACCCCCAATCCGGACATCCTTTGCAATAAGGAAATCAAGTTCAAGGCGTTTTTAGACTACGCCCTGACTCTTGGCGCAGACTACATCGCCACCGGCCATTACGCCCGAAACGACTTGGTGGGCGGCAAGGCGCGGCTCCTGAAGGGCCTGGATACCAACAAGGACCAAAGCTACTTCCTGCACGCGGTGTCCGGTGAGCGGATTGGCCGCACCCTGTTTCCGGTGGGCGAGCTGGCCAAGCCCAAAGTGCGGGAGCTGGCACTGGAAGCGGGCCTGATTACCCACGACAAAAAAGACAGCACCGGTATCTGCTTTATCGGCGAGCGGAAGTTCAAGGACTTTCTCAAGCGTTATCTGCCGGCCCAGCCGGGCAATATCGAAACCCCTGACGGCGTCATCATTGGCCGTCATGAAGGCCTGATGTACCATACCATCGGCCAGCGTCAGGGGCTCGGCATCGGCGGGCTCAAGGATTTCTCCGACGATCCCTGGTATGTCGCTCGCAAGGACCTCAGCCGGAATGTCCTGGTGGTAGTCCAGGGCAGCGATCATCCCCTGCTGTTTTCAAGGGGTCTGACGGTTAGCCAGGTGGACTGGGTCAGTGGCGAGGCGCCCACCTTGCCCTATCGCTGCAAGGCCAAAACCCGCTATCGCCAGCCGGATCAGGATTGCGTCATCGAGGCCGCCAGCGAAGGCTACCGGGTTATCTTCGACCAACCGCAAAGAGCCGTCACCCCGGGTCAGTCCGTTGTATTTTACGACGGCGAGGTGTGCCTCGGCGGCGGCATTATTGAAACCACACTAGATTGAACACATCTTCTCCCTAGGTGTCCTTCACAGTCATACAGGATTTTCACAGGATTCATCACCTTGGCTTATAGCATTGAAGATCAGGTTATTGCCCTTGCAGGAGTCTTTCAGGCAGCAGCCCTCGTCAACCAGGTTGCCAAGCAGGGCAACGCTGCCGAGTCGGCTTATGAGGCCTCCATTAAAAGCCTGCTGATGGTCGATGCCCCAACCACCGAAGCGATCTTTGGCGACCGGCTGGGCATTCAGCTGGGTCTGCGCGAACTGGTCAAAGCCCTTGAGCGGGGCCAGGGCAACGCCCAGCCGGAAATCATCCGCTACACCCTCAGCCTGCTCCATCTGGAGTCCAAGCTGAGAAAGCATCCCGAGATGCTGGAAATTATCGGCAAACGGATTAATCAGGCCATCGACCAGACCCGTCACTTCGAAACCACCCACAGCAACGTGATCAAAAACCTGGCGGGTACCTACCTGGATACCATCAGCACCTTCAGCGTGCGTATTCAGGTGCAGGGCGACCCCAAACATCTGCAGGCCCAGGAGAATGCCGACCGCATCCGCGCCCTGCTGCTTGCAGGCATCCGCGCCGCAATCCTGTGGCGCCAAACCGGCGGACGCCGCTATCACCTGCTGTTCAACCGACGCAAAATTGTGGAATGCGCCCAGCGACTCTGCCAATGAGGCCCGACACATCGTCTTGCCGGGCGGGCACTGATATAATATGTGCCCTGCCCCGGACGGACCGGATCTCTTTCTTCGACGCCATTTGAGAGACTAGGAATGAACCTTTCTTCCCTGACAGCAATTTCCCCTATTGACGGCCGCTATGGCGACAAGACCCAGGCGCTGCGCCCGATGTTCAGTGAGTTTGGCCTGATTCGCGCGCGGGTGGAAGTTGAGATCCGTTGGCTACAATGCCTGTCAGCCCATCCGGAAATTCCCGAAGTCCCCGAGTTTGACGCCGCCACACAGGCGTTTCTGGATGCCATCGTTAGCGACTTCAGCGAAGCCGACGCCGAGCGGGTCAAAACCATCGAGCGCACCACCAACCACGACGTCAAAGCGGTGGAATATCTCATCAAGGAGAAATTCGACGCTGTCGCCGACCGCCATCCGGTTCTGAAGCAGGTTTCCGAGTTCGTGCACTTCGCCTGCACCTCCGAAGACATCAACAACCTGTCCCATGGGCTGATGCTAAAGCAAGGTCGCGACCAGGTGCTGCTGCCCGCCATGACCAGCATCATCGAAAAGCTGGAAGCCATGTCCCGGGATCTCGCCGCCCAGCCCATGTTGTCGCGGACCCACGGTCAACCGGCGTCTCCTTCCACCATGGGCAAGGAAATTGCCAACGTGGTCTATCGTCTGCGCCGCCAACTGGAGCAGATTCGTCAGGTTCCCCTGCTGGGTAAAATCAACGGGGCCGTCGGCAACTATAACGCCCACCTGTCGGCCTATCCGGAAATCGACTGGGAAGCCAACGCCAAGCAGTTCGTTGAAAGCCTGGGCCTGAGCTGGAACCCTTACACCACCCAAATCGAGCCCCACGACTACATCGCGGAGCTGTTCGATGCGTTCTGCCGGTTCAACACGATTCTGATCGACCTGGACCGCGACATTTGGGGTTATATCTCCCTGGGTTACTTCAAGCAGAAGACCATCGAAGGTGAAGTGGGCTCCTCCACCATGCCCCACAAAGTCAACCCGATCGACTTCGAAAACTCCGAAGGCAACCTGGGTATTGCCAATGCCATTCTCGAGCATTTGGCCCGCAAGCTTCCGATTTCCCGCTGGCAGCGAGATCTCACCGACTCCACCGTGCTGCGTAACCTGGGCGTCGGTCTGGCCCACTCGTTAATTGGCTACCAATCCACCCTAAAGGGTCTGAACAAGCTGGAAATCAACCCGGCGCGCCTGGATGAAGACCTGGATAACTGCTGGGAAGTTCTCGCCGAGCCGATCCAGACGGTCATGCGTCGCTACGGCATTGAGCAGCCCTATGAAAAACTCAAGGCCTTTACCCGCGGCAAGCAAACCAACCAGGCCAGCATCCGCGAGTTTATCGAGTCACTCGAACTACCTCAGGAGGCCAAACAGGCCCTGTGCGAGATGACACCCGGCACCTATCTGGGTAACGCGGAAGCTCAGGCCCGCAAAATCTAACGCACCGGCTTGCCGGGATGACATGCAGTTTCAGGAGACGATCCCATGCTGAACTGGGGCGGTATCGACATTGATCATTTTCTAAAAGAATACTGGCAGAAAAAGCCATTGCTGATCCGCAATGCGTTTCCCGGTTTCGAAAGCCCGATCGACCCCGATGACCTGGCCGGTCTGGCCTGTGAGGAAAACGTTGAATCGCGCATTGTCGTCGAGCAATTCCAAGGCAAGCCGTGGCAGGTCCAGTATGGTCCGTTCGACGATGAGACCTTTCAGAACCTGCCCAACGACTCACCCTGGACCTTATTGGTCCAGGGACTGGATTACTGGGTTCCGGCGGTTTCTGACCTGTTGGAACATTTCCGCTTTATCCCCAACTGGCGCATTGATGACATTATGGCCAGTTATGCGGTGCCGGGCGGCAGTGTAGGCCCCCACTTCGACTACTACGATGTTTTCCTGCTGCAGGCCCAGGGCCGGCGCAACTGGAAAGTGGGCCCGATCTGCACCGGCCGCGAGCCCCGGCTGGAAGGCACTCCGCTGCGTATTCTTGAGGACTTCCAGACCACGGAAGAGTGGGTTCTGGAGCCCGGCGACATGCTTTATCTGCCTCCCCAGTACGCCCATTACGGAGTAGCGGTGGACGAGTGCATCACCCTGTCGATAGGCTTTCGCTCTCCGACTCATCAGGAAATCCTGAGCTCCTGGACGGATTACATTTATGGGCAGATCGTCGATGAAATTCACCTGGACGACCCGCATCTGCAACGCCAGGATAACCCCGGTGAAATCAAACCCGAGGTGTTCCAGCAGGTGCAGGACATTATCCTGTCCTATGCACAGCAGAAAGATCGCCTGATCGACTGGTTTGGCCGCTACACCACCCAGGCAAAACACGATGGCATCGTGGAGCCGCCCGAGCCACAACTGACGGCCGCCGAGACCAAAGATCTGCTCGCCGCGGGTATTCCGCTGCGTCGCAACGAAGGCTCCCGCTTCAGCTACACCTGGATGGGGGACGGGCTGCGCTTTTTTGTCGATGGTCACTCCGTCCAGTTGCAAGGTCCTTCGGCAACCGTGGCCCAAGCACTGTGTCAGCACAATGAGTTCGAGCCATCCGAGGTGCAGTCCTGGTTGGCAGACGCGGAATGTGAAAACCTCCTGCTGGCACTGTTGAATCAGGGCAGCCTGTATTTGGAGGAAGACGAGGAATGACCGCCGCCATCCGCACCACTGACTGGAGCGAAAGCCAGGATATTCTCCAAGGAATTCGACACAGCGTGTTTGTGGAAGAACAAGGAGTGCCTGAAGATCTGGAGGTGGATGAAAAAGATCCTTCCGCCCTTCACTTCCTCGCCACCACCGATGACGGCACCGCCATCGCGACGGCCAGACTGCTCCATGAGTGCGACGAAATTGCGCGAATCGGGCGTTTTGCGGTACTGGCAGAGTACCGCAACCAAGGTTTGGGCGCCCATCTGTTGCAGCACATGGTGGACTACGCCCGCCAGCACGGCTATTTCAAGCTGGTACTGAGCGCTCAGCTGGAAGCCATTTCCTTTTATGAAAAAGCCGGCTTTGAGCCCTATGGGGAAATATACTTGGATGCCGGCATGGAGCACCGGTCCATGAGACTGGTACTGCAAAGGGAGTAAGCCTGTGACCGAGTCGAACCGAGTGTTAGGCCTAGACTCCCAGCTCCACCATTTCGACCACCTCCAGGACTGCCTGGATTTGACCCATTGCCTGCTCCAGCAGGCACGTCGTCAGATCTATATTCTCACGCCCGACCTGGAGTTTGGCTTCTATGACCAGCCCATGCTGGTCGACCAGCTGTCAGCCCTGTTGCGACGCAGCCGCTATACCCAGGCCAAAGTGCTCATTGGCGACATCAAGCCTGCGGTCGGGCGCAGTCATGCACTACGGGATCTCGCCGAACGCCTGCCCAGCAAAATCCAGATGCGGGTGGTGAACAAGGATTATCCCTCCAGTGACAATGCCTGGCTGCTGGCCGATAACAGCGGCCTGATGTTTCGCAAGGATCCCCACCTTTATAAAGGCTTTGTCAGCTTCCAGCACCCTGCCCGCAATCAACAGCTGCAGCAAGAGTTTCAGCGGATGTGGGATTACGCCTTCGAGTCACCGGAACTGAGACGGCTCGGTATCTAACCCTTTCTCTTCCATCTTCTCGGCACCTTCTTCAAAACGCGGGCAAAAAGAAACCCGGCCTGAGCCGGGTTTCTTTGTCGCGTTCAGCGCATCGTTTGCTTAGCAGCCGTATTTGGCCTTAGCTTCACGACGACGGCTGTGCAGCACGGGCTCGGTGTAGCCGTTGGGCTGCTCCACGCCTTTCAGAACCAGATCACAGGCCGCCTGGAAGGCAACGTTGTCATCAAAGTTCGGCGCCATATTGCGGTAGGCCGGGTCATTCGCGTTCTGACGGTCAACAACTTCCGCCATGCGCTTCATGGTTTCCAGCACCTGCTCTTCGGTGCAGATGCCATGACGCAACCAGTTCGCAATATGCTGGCTGGAAATACGCAGGGTCGCACGGTCTTCCATCAGACCGATATCGTTGATATCGGGTACTTTGGAGCAGCCCACACCCTGATCGATCCAGCGCACCACATAACCCAGAATACCCTGAGCGTTGTTGTCCAGCTCTTCCTGGATATCCTGTGCGGACAGGGTGCTGCGGTCTTCCAGCAGCGGGATGCGCAGGATATCGTCCAGGCTGGCGCGAGGACGCTTGGCCAGCTCTTCCTGAACCTTGGCCACATTCACTTGATGGTAGTGAATCGCGTGCAGGGTCGCTGCTGTCGGGGACGGTACCCATGCGGTGTTGGCACCGGCCTTGGGATGGCCATCTTTGGTCTTCAGCATGCCAGCCATCAGGTCAGGCATCGCCCACATACCTTTACCAATCTGGGCGCGACCTTTCAGGCCGCAAGCCAGACCGATGTCCACGTTCCAGTTCTCATAGGCCTGAATCCAGCTTTGCTGCTTCATGTCGCCTTTACGAACAACCGGGCCCGCTTCCATGGAGGTGTGGATTTCGTCACCGGTACGGTCCAGGAAGCCAGTGTTAATGAACACCACGCGGTCTTTGGCGGCACGGATACACTCTTTCAGGTTCACCGTGGTACGACGCTCTTCGTCCATGATGCCCACTTTCAGGGTGTGGCGTGCCAGACCCAGGGCATCTTCAACCCGGTTGAACAGCTCATCGGTGAAGGCAACTTCTTCAGGGCCGTGCATCTTGGGCTTCACAATGTAGACAGAGCCCGTTCTGGAGTTGCGGAACTTGCTGTTGCCCTTGAGATCGTGGATGGCGATCAGGGAGGTGATCATGCCGTCAACGATACCTTCCGGCAGTTCGTTGCCGTCTTTATCCAGAATCATCTCGTTGGTCATCAGATGACCAAAGTTACGCACGAACATCAGGCTGCGGCCGGGCACCGTAAAGGTGGAGCCGTCCGCGGCGATGTAGCTGCGATCCGGGTTCATGGAACGGGAAACAGTCTCGCCACCTTTGACAAAGGATTCGGTCAGGTCACCCTTCATCAGACCCAGCCAGTTACGGTAGATCAGGGTCTTGTCTTCGGCATCAACCGCGGCTACAGAGTCTTCACAGTCCATGATGGTGGTCAGGGCGGCTTCCATCAGAACGTCTTTAATGCCCGCTGCATCCGTTTGGCCAATGGCGCTGGCGCGATCGATCTGGATTTCAAAACGCAGGCCGTTGTTGGTCAGCAGTACCGCGCTGGGGTCAGCGGGGTTACCGTTATAACCGAGGAACTGGGATTGGTCAGCCAGCTTGGTCTCAGTGCCGTTCAGCAGAGTCACCACCAGAGTGCCATCTTTAATGGCATACTGGTTGGCGTCTTTGTGGCTGCCTTGCGCCAGCGGAGCATGCTGATCCAGGAAGTCGCGAGCAAAGGCAATAACTTTCTCGCCACGCACCGGGTTATAGCCACGGCCTTTTTCCGCGCCGTTGTCTTCCGGAATCACGTCTGTGCCGTACAGAGCGTCATACAGGCTACCCCAACGGGCATTCGCCGCGTTCAGGGCATAGCGGGCGTTCATCACCGGAACAACCAGCTGCGGGCCGGCCATGGTGGCGATTTCCGGATCAACGTTTTGGGTGCCGATTTGGAAGTCTTCACCTTCCGGCAACAGATAACCGATTTCCTGCAGGAACTGCTTGTATGCAGCCGCATCATGCGCCTGGCCTGCGCGCTCACGATGCCAGTTATCAATCTTCGCTTGAATTTCGTCGCGCTTGGCCAGCAGAGCTTTGTTGCGGGGCGCAAATTCGTTCAGGATGCTTTCCATCTCTGCCCAGAATTTTGCCGGCTCAACTCCGGTTCCAGGAATGGCCTCGTTATTCACGAAGTCATAGAGGATCTTGGCAACCTGAAGGTCACCAACTTGAACTCGTTCTGTCATTTTTTATGCCTCAATATCCTAAATGAATTCTCGACGGCCCCAACTGAAAACAGCCGTACAGTCCGCGCATAATTCAACCAGTGAAACGGGCCGGTCCAAAGCCTGGGCCATCTAGCTCGGCTCCGACCACCAAGGGAGGCCGGATTCTACACGAAATTGAAAATCAAATCAGCATTCCTACTAATAACGCCACCTGTCTCGTAAGCAAATACCCCCGGGTTTAGCTGCCCCGCCAAGACCGAGGATTATCCAACCATCCCCCGACACTCTCGGACGTCAACCGCTCACTAACACCACTCACCTTTACCGGCCACATTCATCTATACTGAACCCATAGGTGCCGGCAATCCAAACGGATTAGTGGGCCCCAAAATCGTTCCGAATGCTCAAAAAAGCGTTCTATAACTGTCGAGAAGTCTCTTCAACATGTCCAGTTTGATGATTACAGGCGCCGTTGTTGGCATCCTGTTACTCTTTTTGATGATTGTCATTCTTCTACAGGTCCGTGAACGTGCCAGCGATGAACGGGTCCGCCAGGTAAATGCCCTCGCCGCCCGCTACCGGATGATGCGACGCCTCCTGGATGAACTGCCGCTCTCTTACATTGCCAAGCCCATTCGCGTACGTCTGCTGGAGCGTATTATCGAAACCTGCCGACAGCGGGGCGCCCTGGAAAAGACCCAGGAGTTTCACGCGGACATCGCACAGGCCCAGGCAGAGCTGGCCCAGGCGAAGGAAATGACTGTCCAAACCGATGAGCCGGCGCTGATTCATGATGAGCAAAAAGCCCTGGAAGTGCGCAGCCAGCTCAAGCAACTGTTCCAGTTTATTGAAAGCGAACAACAGGAAGGCCGGCTGGATGCCAAAACAGCCACCCAGAACCTGGCCCGTACCGCGTTCCTGATGGCTCGCACCCTGGCCGACTTGCACATTACCCGCGCCCGGGAGGCCCAGGCCAATCGCAAATACCGCGTGGCTATTGAGTGTTACCACAGCGCCATCGATGCCATGAAAAAGCTGCAGGAGCATAAGCAAGCCCAACAACTGATCCTGCATTATCAAAAGCAGATCAAGGAATTGGACAGACTGGCCAATGCTGAATTGGAAGCCCAGAATCTGGGCAAGAAACCCGTAGAGGACATTCAGTCTTCGGAAGGTGCCTCGGCATTGAGCGCCAAACTCGACAAGCTGATGTCCGAAGAGGAAAAGTGGAAAAAGAAACAAGCCTACGATTAAAGGCTGCCTTACTGCCCTTGCTGTCGGGCGTTGAGTCACAGTTCAACGCCCGATCACTCTTAACCTGCCTTCAGGTCCTCAAGAACCCAGCAGCTCCTGAATTGCCGACTCCATTTGCTCCGGCGTCACCGTCGGTGGAAAGCGCCCGGCGACCTTACCCTGACGATCCACCAGAAACTTGGTGAAATTCCATTTGATCGCCTCGGTTCCCAGAATCCCCTTGGCTTCTTTCTTCAAATAGCGAAACAGCGGGTGGGTGTGAGGGCCATTGACGTCCAGCTTGGAGTGCATGGGAAAGCTCACGCCGTAGTTTGCCGTGCAAAATTCCTCAATCTGATTATCCGAGCCTGGATCCTGACTCAGAAACTGGTTACAGGGAAATCCCAACACCACCAACCCTTGGTCCTGATATTTTTTATACAGCGTCTCCAGCCCCTGAAATTGAGGGGTGAATCCACACTTGCTTGCCGTGTTCACAATTAACAGGACTTTGCCCTGATAATCATCCAACCGATATTGGCGTCCACGTATATCCTTGACATCAATGTCGTACAACGCACCCATGCAACGCTCCTCTTCCAGATTCAATCAAATTGAATACGCATCATAGCGGGCTCCGCCGCTGACGGGCAGAGTCCTGGGTGCTAACCGGTCACATTTCCAGACATCCCGGCCGCTGGCGAGCCGATTCCTGACAGACCATAGGTTTTGTTGCGCGGTTGGTGCTATCATCGAAGATGATTGGCAAGCCGCAGTCAGTACCACCCTCCCGCCCAAGACACACCAACGGTCATGGAACCTGGGAAGACACTCCGTGAGGCTTGTCCATGGCTGTAACCCTATTAGCTCCTCTCTGGACAGCCCACCAGATGACAGGGAGGAATTTCGGTTTTCGCGTCTTGCCCCAATAGGGCAACCTCGTATGATTGGCCTTTTAAGCCCATGGGTAGGCTCAATACTATGTATGAAGTAAAGAAATCCAACAAGCTGCAAAACGTCTGCTATGAAATCCGCGGTCCGGTCATGCGGGAAGCCAAGCGACTGGAAGATGAGGGGCACCGGATTCTTAAGCTCAATATCGGTAATCCTGCTCCATTTGGCTTCGATGTCCCCGATGAAATCCAGCAGGATGTCATCCGTAACTTTCCCGAGGCCCAGGGCTATAGCGACTCCAAAGGGCTGTTTTCAGCACGTAAGGCCATCCAGCATTACACCCAGGAGCTGAACATTCCCAACGTCGATGTCGAAGACATCTACTTGGGCAACGGTGTCAGTGAACTGATTGTCATGGCCATGCAGGCCCTGCTGAACACCAACGACGAAGTCCTGATTCCCGCACCGGATTACCCGCTCTGGACCGCAGCCGTGACCCTGTCCAGTGGCAAGGCGGTCCACTATCGCTGTGACGAGCAGGCGGATTGGTTCCCCGACATTGACGACATCAAAAGCAAGATCAACAGCCGGACCCGGGCCATTGTCCTGATCAACCCCAACAACCCCACTGGCGCGGTCTACAGTCGTGATCTGCTGCAGCAAATTGTCGACGTCGCCCGTGAGCACAAGCTGATCGTGCTGTCCGACGAGATCTACGACAAGATTCTCTATGATGGCGCGAAGCACATTCCCATTGCCTCCCTGGCAGACGACCTGCTCTTTCTGACCTTCAACGGGCTGTCCAAAAACTATCGTGCGGCCGGCTATCGGTCTGGCTGGATGATCCTGAGTGGCGCCAAGCATCAGGCTACCGACTTCATTGAAGGGCTGACGATCCTGTCCTCCATGCGTCTGTGCGCGAACGTGCCCGCTCAGTGGGCGATTCAAACCGCCTTGGGCGGCTATCAGAGCATTAACGACCTGGTGCGTCCGGGCGGTCGCCTGTATGAGCAGCGTAATGTGGCCTGGGAGATGCTCAATGAGATTCCGGGCGTGTCTTGCGTGAAGCCCCAGGGCGCGCTTTACATGTTCCCGAAGCTAGATCCCAAGCGCTACCCCATTGTGGACGACGAGCGCCTGGTGCTGGACTTGCTCAACCAGGAGAAGATCCAACTGGTTCAGGGCTCAGGCTTTAACCAGCCCGATACGCAGCATTTCCGTTTGGTCTTTTTGCCCCACAAGGAAATCCTGGTGGACGCCATCGGGCGACTGGCCCGCTTCCTGACCACTTACAAGCAGTAAGTCGGCTGCAGCACCGCCATGGCAGATTTGCATATCGACGACTTTTACAAGGACGCGGCCCGAATTCTGGTCCAGCTCTACAATGCCTTTCCCCGTAAGACAACCGTCTATGTGGAGGACATTTCCGGGCCAGATTCGCCCGATGAGTACGGCATCCATAGCCCTCGTCATCAAGCCTGCTTTTCTGCCATGCTGTGGCTCGCGGACGAAGGCTATGTGCGGTATGAGGACACCATCCGACAGGAAGCCCTCGATCAGGCGGTGCTGACCCACAAGGCTTTTATCCTGCTGAACACCCCCGTCCCGGTATCCCAGGATGCCGGGCCGCTTGCGGAGCGGGTTTCCCACATCCAGCGGCTTCGCCAAGCCATTGCCACGGGCTCCTCCCGCGTGCTGGGCGAAGCCCTCTCCGATTTCCTTACCGCTCCGACCCGCTAGAAAGCAACTTTTGCTGTTACTAACACGTAACTTCCAGGCCAGGATATTTGCTTGAAAATATCCTGGCTCATCCGCATTCTAGAAACCAAGAGAGAGCATCCTTCCCGCCTCTCCTTGGCTGCGCAAAAAAATCCTTTTCGTGACCTGCATCAAGGCTGAAAAACGATTTTCAAAAAATTGTCAGCTATATTCATAAAAGCGTCATTTGGCTCACCTAGACTTACCATGTAGCCATGGAGGAGTTCGCTATGACATCAACGACTGTAAGGCAGACATCAGGAATGAATCGACAAAGTCAGGGTGTGGATCAGCATCTCAATGGCGCGGCACTCATTGATGCCGACGGCCGCGAGATCCCAATTACCGAACAAATGATTAGCGCCGCCCTACGGGCCTTGGAAACGGGAGAGACCTACACGGGGCCGGGTACGTCTCACCAAAACCGCCGGATGTAATCACTCCTCGCGAGCCCCAAGGGGCTCTTCAGATTTTCATTCAGTGGCCGGCTTCAAAGCCGGCCGCTTTCAGTAAGCCTTCTGCTTCGGTATGGGGTGCCGCAAAGGAAACCCGGGTCAGTCCAAACTCTCGCCGAACTCGATAGTGCTTTCTCAACCGGTCAAACGCCCTACCATGCTCCGGCACCGGAAGCCTGAGCGCCCGACGTAGAAGCGCATCATCGGTTCTTGGGTCATAGCAGGCCCGGATTGCCGTCGACAAGGCCCCATAAGATTCCACTGAAGAGCCAAACCTCAGTTCAGCCAAGGCTGTGGCAGGAAGAAAATCCTGTAGCTGATGCACTACAGGTGTTTTCAAATGACGACAGAGAGCCTGATAAATCATCTCGGTCCCCCGCATTTTGCCATCCAGGCTATAGCCCGCAATGTGGGCCGAACCAATTTGCACCCGTGCCAGCAATTCCGGGTTCACGAGCGGCTCGGTTTCCCACACATCCAGTACCACCGGCCATTGCGGCTCACGCCGCAGCTTTTCCAGCAGTGCTGCCTCTTCAATAACGGGTCCACGGGCCGTGTTGATCAGGATTTGACGGGGACTGATCCGAGCCAGCCGCTCACCATTCAGCAAATGAAAAGTCGGGTAAGGTCCGCTGCGGGTCAAGGGAGTGTGCAGGCTGATCACGTCGCACTCCAGCACCTCATCCAGCGAGACGAGGCCAGCAACACCCTGCTCCTGCAGCAAGGGATCACAGGCCAGCACCTCACACCCCAAGCCTTCCAACACAGCCTTGAGTCTGCCGCCGACATTGCCCAGTCCGACAATGCCGATGCGGGTGCCCGGCCACTGTCTGCCCTCCCGTTCAAACAGGATGGTCAGGCTGGCCAGGACGTATTCCACCACTCCCCGGGCGTTACAGCCCGGCGCACTGGCAAAGGCAATGCCCCGGTCCTGTAAATAGTCCAGATCCACATGATCGCAGCCAATCGTCGCCGTACCCACAAAGCGGACCCGGCTGTTTGCCAGCAACCCTTCATTGACTGAAGTCACTGAGCGCACCAGCAACACATCCGCATCCTGAACCTGCGCCGCAGTGAGGGTGCGTCCGGGCAGTGGGCAAATCTCCCCCACTCCACTGAAAAACTCCTGGAGTAATGGGATATTTTCGTCAGCAACAATCTTCATGCAGGCCCCCTATCTTCATACAGGCCCCTATTTAACCACGGCAGCACCTCTGCCCCATGGAGAGTCTCTTAGCCGGCCAGCAATGACTCGTCCGGATGCACCAGATTCAGTTTTTGCCCGATGTATTTCTCAATCTGGGGAATCAGGAAGGAGTCATCCTCGCAGGCAAAACTAATGGACACACCGGTGCTGCCCGCCCGGCCGGTCCGGCCGATACGATGCACGTAATCTTCCGCATCCTCCGGCAGGTTGTAGTTGATCACATGAGTCACGCCATCCACATGGATGCCGCGCCCTGCGACGTCGGTCGCCACCAGCACGCGGATTTTACCTTCCCGGAACCGCTCCAGGGTTTTCATGCGCTTTTGCTGGGGAAGCTCACCCGAGATCATCGCCACACTCACCGATTGCTTGGCGAGATACTCCTGCAGACGCCGGGTTTCATCACGACGGTTACAAAACACCATCACGCGCTCCGCATCCTTGTGCTGCTTGAGCAGGTTGACCACTAACTTGGGCTTATCGTCCGAGGCGATCATATACACAATCTGCTCCACCCGCTCCGCCGTGACCTGGGCGGGCTCAATTTCCACCATGGCCGGCTGGTTGGTCCAGCGCTGGGCGAGATTCAGAATATCCTGACTATAGGTGGCACTAAACAACAGAGTCTGGCGGCCGGATCTGCTCGCCGCGCGGGTAATGCGCTTCACATCGGGGATAAAGCCCATATCCAGCATCCGGTCAGCTTCATCAATCACCAGCACTTCCACATGCTCCAGGAACACATCCCGTGAGCCAACGAAGTCCAACAGACGACCGGGCGTCGCAATCAACAGGTCAATGGCTTCATTACGAAGCCTTTCACGCTGTTGGTCATAGGACATGCCGCCCACTACGGCGAGCACATTCAGCCGGGCATGCTTGGCCAGCCCCAGGGCATCCTTCTCGATCTGCATGACCAACTCACGGGTCGGAGCAATCACCAGGGCCCGGGGCTCACTGGCATATCGCTCATTGAGAGGAATCGGGTTCTGCAGGCAACGCTGGATCATGGTGATCAAAAACGCAGCGGTTTTACCGGTGCCGGTCTGCGCCTGACCTATCAAATCCCTGCCTTGCAGGGTATAGGGCAAGGTTTCGGCCTGAATCGGCGTACATTGCTGAAACCCAAGCTCCTCAATGGATTTGAGCAACTTGCCATCCAGCCCCAGGTCCCTGAATTGTACCGGGGTGGGTGTCGGCTCGTCCGCCACCGCTTCGGTCTTGGCCGTTTCCGCGTTAACCCCTGAAGCCGTCTCCTCTGATTGCTCAACAGCCCCTGTTACAGTTTCATCAGTCATAACGGGCGCTTGATCCGTCGTTTCGTTGGTTGTTTTTCCGTTCTCTTTCATCACAGTCTCCTGTGCATTCACTCGTTGATCGCCGTCGCTATTTCGAATCGTCTTACCGTCCCCTGCGTTCTCCACCGGAGAGGCCGCCTTTTCAGCAGCTCTGTCCGCAGGATGTGTAGGAAAGCCCGGCGCTTGTCTTCGCGGCTCCCCCTGATCCGGCTGAGGCCTGGGGTCTACGCTGCCCCTTCGAAACATTCTCAATAAAAAACAAAAGCATGAACCAACATAGTGAAGCAACTTCTTAAATAAGGACGTCTTCGCATCAGTCATAAAAATTCCATTTCGACTTCCACTTTGGACAATCTGACTCACGGCCCGGGATGGGTCCAGCCAGGTTCGCAGCTTACCTTACTGCGCCCCCACCATCGCCCCACCCTTGCCACCACACCAACCCTTCCGGGGTCGGGCTTTAGG
>CAZEWG010000021.1:0-40210 GCA_964514485.1 uncultured Pseudomonadales bacterium | reverse complement strand
CCCTCTCCCGTCAAGGGAGAGGGGGTAAAAGCGGAGGGTAGGCGGCGCTCGTTCATCATCATAACTTCGCCCGGGCATCCAGTTGTTCGCACACTGTTTTCTGCAGGTGTGCACAGAGTGCCGCGTCGCTGATCGGGCGGTTCTGTTGGTCGGTAATTACAAAAACGTCTTCGACCCGCTCGCCCAAGGTGGTGATGCGGGCTGTTACCAGGGAAACCCCGCTTTCCAGCAGAATCCGGCCCACATGGGCGAGTAGCCCCGGGCGGTCGGGCGTGATCACTTCCATAATGGTGCGCTGGTTGACCGTGTCGTTGCTGAGGGTGACCTCGGTCGGAAAGGCAAAGTGCTTGAGCTGACGGGGCACCCGGCGCTGGATCAGTTCCGGGTACTTGTTGGGGTCTTCCAGCTCTGCGATGAGTTTCTTCTTGATCCGGCTGCGACGCTTCGGGTCCTGATAGTGGCTGTCATGCTCTTCCATGACCACAAAGCTGCTCAGGCTGAAGTTGCTGGTCGCACTGCTAATCCGGGCTTCCACAATGTTCAGGTGCAATTGCTCAAGGGCTGCGGTGGTGGCGGCGAACAGGTCGGCCCGGTTGCGCATGTAGACCATGATCTGCATGCAGCCTTCCGCCGCGCCTCCTTTGGCGTCGTGAATCAATACCAGGGGTTTTTCAGAATCCCCATGACGGATGATGGCCGCGGTCTGCCAGGCGATTTCGCTGGTGGAATCCTGCAGGAAGTAATCTTCGTCCAGCGTGTCCCAGATCCGGTTGATTTGGTCATCTTGAAAGCCTTGGGCGTGGAGAATGTCGCGCGCTTCGTTCTGGGTGGCGCGAATCCACTTGTTGCGATCCGGCGGCACATCGAGGCCCCGCCGCAGGGCGCGTTTGGTTTCCGTATAGAGCTGACGGAGCAGAGAGGCCCGCCAGCTGTTCCAGAGTTTCGGGTTGGTGGCGCTAATATCGCAGACCGTCAGGATATACAGATAATCCAGATGCACCTGGGAGGGCAGGGAACTGGCGAACTCGTGAATTACATCCGGGTCGGCAATATCCTTGCGCTGGGCGGTGATCGACATTAGCAAATGGTTGCGCACCAGCCAGGACACCAGGCTGGTATCCCGCTGACTGAGGTGGTGACGTTGGCAGAAGCGGGCTACATCCTTGGCGCCCAACTCGGAGTGGTCGCCACCCCGGCCTTTGCCGATATCGTGGTAGAGCCCGGCAATGTACAGAAGCTCAATCTTGGGCAGCTGATGAATCAAGCGTGAGGCCAGGGGATAATCATCGAAACTTTCCGAGCTCCACATCTTGACCATATTGCGGATGACCTTGATGGTGTGGGCATCCACGGTGTAGATGTGGAAGAGGTCATACTGCATCTTGCCGATAATATCGCCAAACTCCGGCAGGTAGAGCTCCAACACCTTGTAACGCTTCATCGCCGCCAGGGTTCGGTGCAGCGCATGGGGTGTTCGCAGGATTTCCATGAACAGGCTGGTGTTGGTGATGTTCTTGCGGAACGCTTCATCAATGAGATGGCGATGGGCACGAATGGCCCGCAGTGTTGTGGCGCGGATGCCGATCACGTCCGGGCGCTGGGCCATCAGCATGAACACTTCCAGCAGGGCATAGGGGGCGTAGGCAAAAACCTGGCTGTTGATGGCTTCGATGTAACGGTTGCGAATCTGGAAGCGATGGTTGATGGGGACGACTTCGCAGGGCTCGTCATCCCGCAGGATGGTTTCGTCGAAGTACTGCAGCACCACGTCATTGAGCTCGCCAATGGAGATGGCGACCCGATAGTACTGCTGCATCATCTGCTCCACGCCCAGGCTGCCCTCGCTGTCGGCAAAGCCGAGCAGGTTGGCGAGGCCGCGCTGGTGGTCGAAGATCAGCCGGTTTTCGTTGCGCCCGGCCAGCATCTGCAGGCCATAACGCAGCTGCCAGAGGAAGGTTTCCCCTTCCTGCAGCAGGGTATATTCCTCAGCGGTAAGAAACTTGAAGTTCTGGGCTTCCGAGTCCGCCCCCAGTCCAAAGTGACGCTTGGTGATCCAGCGGATCGTCTGGATGTCCCGCAGGGCCCCGGGGGAAGATTTGATGTTCGGCTCCAGGTTGTATTCCGTTTCGCCGAATTTGGCATGACGGGTGCGCTGTTCTTCCCGCTTGGCCAGGAAGTATTGCTTTTCCGTCAGCACCTCATCGCTGTAGGCGCGCTGGATCAGCTCTTGATAGGAGGCGGGGTTACCACAGAGCAGGCGCCCTTCCAGCAAGGTGGTGGCAATGGTGACGTCGCCGGCGGCCGCTTCGATACTTTGGTCGATGCTGCGGACACTGTGACCAATGTCCAGGCTGAGATCCCACAACAGGGTAACGAAGGCTTCGATATCACCTTTCCAGCGCTCCACCGGGGTGTCATTGGCCAGCAGAATCAACAGGTCAATATCGGAGTGGGGATGCAGTTCGCCGCGGCCATAGCCCCCCACCGCCAGCAGGCTGATTTGGTCGGAATCCTTCCAGGCCTGGCGTTGCCACAGCAGTGACAACACCCGATCGACAATGCCGGCCCGCGCCTTGACCAGTTCCCGCACGTTGATACCTTCACGAAATTTCTGATCCAGGAACGCCGAGGCCTGTTTCAGGGCCTTTTTGATCGGAGGTATCGGTGATGCAGAGGACTCCACCTCTTGGGTTAGCCGTTCCAGATTCAGCACTGACTCCGGGTTCAGGAAGTTGGGCTGAGGGGGGGAGGCATTCTGCATCAGCGTATGGGTCATAGGCGCGTCATCTAAAAGTGTTCTTCGGAACGCTTGGTGAGGACCTCAAAACCGGTTTCGGTCACCAGAATGGTATGTTCCCACTGTGCCGACAGCTTGTGGTCCTTGGTCACCACCGTCCAGCCATCAGGGAGCAGGCGGGTGTGGTGTTTGCCCTGGTTGAGCATCGGCTCAATGGTAAAGGTCATGCCCGCTTGGAGCTCCATGCCGGTCCCGGGCTCACCATAATGAAGTACTTGGGGCTCCTCATGGAAGACCCGGCCGATGCCGTGGCCACAATAGTCCCGGACGATGCTGTAATAATGAGCCTCGGCATGCTTCTGGATCACATGGCCAATATCGCCGAGCCGGGCGCCGGGCCGTACCAGTTCGATTCCTTTATAAAGGCATTCCTGAGTGACCCGTACCAGACGCTCGGCGGCAATGCTGGGTTTGCCGACAAAATACATCTTGCTGGTGTCGCCATGGTAGCCATCCTTGATCACAGTGGCGTCGATATTCAGGATGTCACCTTCTTTCAGGACTTTCTTGTCACTGGGAATGCCGTGGCAAATCACATGGTTGACAGAGGTGCAGATGGATTTGGGAAAGCCCTTGTAATTGAGGGGGGCGGGAATCGCCTGCTGCACTTCCGTAATATATTGATGACAGATGCGGTCGAGCTCTTCCGTGGTAACGCCAGGTTTCACGTACTCTTCGATCATCTCCAGGACTTCCGCGGCGAGACGTCCGGCGACGCGCATCTTTTCGATTTCTTCAGGGGTCTTTATGGTAACTTTCATGGATGAGGAGAACAGGCCTTGAATAGACAAACTTGCGGGGCTGATGCTCATGGGCGTGCGCCGTAACGATTGGCCTCGGTTTCTTGATGTATCTGGCCGGTGGCGCGACTCATCCCGCCGCTGAAGTGCGGATCGACAAGGATGTCTTGGTTAAATAAAAGAAGCACCTATTCTAACGCGATTTACCACCAGTTAAAAAGGGAGCGACTGCTTCGCCGTGCTTTATGTTGGAGGCTGTTTATGGTATAAAGCGCGCGCCGAATCGGAACGACGATCGGTATCAGGGTTCCATCCACAGTATTTTGTGTGGTGGAACAAATACACACACACATCGAGAACAAGTCCTTGGGTGCCTGTAAAGGTTAGGGGTCTTGGATGTGTGGAGGCTAAACCCAGCGAAAGATAAAGGTATCTCATGGCTGAAGTATCAATGCGTGACCTGCTGAAGGCAGGTGTTCATTTTGGTCACCAAACCCGTTACTGGAACCCGAAAATGCGCAAGTACATTTTCGGTGCCCGCAACAAGATTCATATCATCAACCTGGAGCACACTGTTCCGGCTCTGAATGAGGCGATGCGTGTGTGCAAGTCTCTGGCAGAGAAAAAGAACAAGGTTCTGTTTGTTGGCACCAAGCGTGCTGCCAGCAAAATCATCCAGGAAGAAGCCACTCGCGCCGGCATGCCCTACGTCAACCATCGCTGGTTGGGTGGTATGCTGACCAACTACAAGACCATCCGTCAGTCCATTCGTCGTCTGCGTGAGCTGGAAACCCAGTCCCAAGACGGTACTTTTGCGAAACTGACCAAGAAAGAAGCCCTGCTGCGTACCCGCGAGATGGAAAAGCTCGAGCGCAGCATCGGTGGTATCAAGGACATGGGCGGCCTGCCTGATGCCCTGTTCGTGATTGGTGTAGACCACGAGCATATTGCGATCCAGGAAGCCAACAAGCTGGGCATTCCCGTGATCGGCGTAGTCGATACCAACAGCAGCCCAGACGGCGTGGACATTGTGATCCCGGGTAACGACGACGCGATCCGTGCGATCCAGATCTATGTAAAAGCAATTGCTGACGCCTGCCTGGAAGGCGCATCTTCCGCTACTGGTGCCGACGAGTTCGTCGAAGTAGTCGAAGAGCCTGCGGCGGGTGGCGAAGAGGCTGCTGGTTGATCCGGCCTTGTCGCGATTAGCGTCTGATGAATGCACCCGCTGAACATCGCGGGTGCTGAAAAGGGGGCTTTGCCCCCCTTTTTGAATAAGCATTCAACACGATTTTGAAGAGGAAATAGAGATGGCAGAAATTACCGCATCCATGGTAAAGGAGCTGCGCGACCGTACTGGCCTCGGCATGATGGAGTGTAAAAAAGCTCTGGCTGAAGCGGGTGGCGACATCGAAAAAGCGATCGAAGACCTGCGTAAGTCTTCCGGTCTGAAAGCTGCCAAGAAAGCCGGCCGTACCGCCGCTGAAGGTGTTGTTCAGATCAAGGTTGCCGATGATAACAGCTACGCGGTCATCCTCGAAGTGAACTCCGAAACTGACTTTGTTGCCCGTGACGACAACTTCCTGGGCTTTGTGGCAGAGGTTCTGGATCGCGCATTCGCGACCAAGGAAACCGACGTGGCCAAGCTGATGGAAGGCGAGCTGGAAGGCAAGCGTGAAGCACTGGTACAGAAAATCGGTGAGAACATTGGCGTGCGTCGTGTGATCGTGGTTGAAGCTGGCGTGGTTGACGGTTACGTCCACTCCAACAACCGCATCGCGACTCTGGTGGCGCTGGATGGCGGCAACGCTGAGCTGGCCCGCGACATCGCCATGCACGTCACTGCGGTGAACCCCCGTGTGGTTCGCGCCGAAGACATGCCGGCTGAAGAAGTTGAGAAGGAAAAGGACATCATCCGTGCGCAGCCTGATATGGCTGGCAAGCCCGCGGAAATCGTTGAGAAAATGATGGGCGGCCGGATCAACAAGTTCCTTAAGGAAAACAGCCTGGTAGATCAGCCGTTCGTGAAGAACCCCGATCAGACCGTTGGCGCTCTGGCCAAGAGCAACGGCGCGGAAGTGAAGAGCTTTGTGCGCTTTGAAGTGGGCGAAGGCATCGAGAAGAAAGAAGTCGACTTCGCCGCTGAAGTAGCAGCTCAGCTGCAGAAGTAATATCGTTTCCCTTTGGGAAATGACCGACACGAATCCGGGCCCGTCTCACGGCCCGGATTTTGTGCATAAAGCCGGTGGGCTTCGCAGGGAGAGCTTATGGGCGCTGACAGCCTAAAGGTCCTGCAAGCCAGTTGGCACGATTTTGCTGGCAAAGATTGTCTGGCCGTGCAGCCGGAAAAGATTATTTGGCGGGGCAGCCGAGAAAACCTAGCAGTTGTGCCGCCAGAAAGCTGGTCGGCGTTGCCGGCCAAAATTAAGAGTGCATTCGGTTAGAGAGACAGGCCCGTGACAGTCCATAATCAGCCAAAGTATAAGCGTGTATTGCTCAAACTAAGCGGTGAAGCCCTGATGGGGGATGAGTCGTTCGGTATTGATCCGAAGGTCTTGAACCGGATGGCGCTGGAAATCGGCCAACTGATCGGGATCGGCGTTCAGGTCGGTCTGGTGATCGGTGGCGGGAACCTCTTCCGTGGGGCGGCGCTGCACGAGGCGGGTATGGACCGGGTGACCGGTGACCACATGGGTATGTTGGCCACCGTCATGAACAGTTTGGCATTGCGTGATGCGCTGGAACGCTCCAATATTCGCACTCGGGTGATGTCTGCCATTCCCATGAGCGGTATCGTTGAGCACTATGACCGTCGCCGTGCGATCCGTGACCTTAAAGATGGGGATGTCGTCATTTTCAGTGCTGGCACTGGCAACCCTTTCTTTACCACTGATTCTGCCGCCTGCTTGCGGGGAATCGAGATTGATGCTGATCTAGTACTGAAAGCAACCAAAGTTGATGGTGTCTATTCCGCGGATCCGGTGAAAGACCCGACGGCAGTCAAGTACGATCGTTTGACCTATGACGAAGTTCTGGACATGAAGCTCGGGGTGATGGATCTGACGGCCATTTGTTTGTGCCGTGACCACAATATGCCGGTGCGGGTATTCAACATGAATAAGGTGGGTGCCCTCACCAATATCGTCGTAGGAAAAGAAGAAGGCACCTTGATCGAACGAGGATAAAGCCGTGATTAACGATATCAAGAGCGAAAGTGAAGCCCGGATGAAGAAGAGCATTGAAGCTCTTCATACCGCCTTCAACAAAATCCGGACGGGCCGTGCCCATCCCAGTATCCTGAGCAGTGTGATGGTTCCCTATTACGGGAATGACACACCGCTGACCCAGGTTGCCAACGTCTTCGCGGAAGATGCCCGGACCCTGGCGATCAGCGCCTGGGAAAAGAACCTGATCCCGGCCATCGAGAAGGCAATTCTGAAGTCCGACTTGGGCTTGAACCCCACCACCTCTGGTGACACCATCCGGGTTCCGATGCCGGCGCTGACGGAAGAAACCCGTCGCGACCTGGTCAAGCATGCCCGCGCGGAAGCGGAAACCGCGCGGGTGTCCGTGCGTAACATTCGCCGCGACGCGAATGGTCATTTCAAAGATCTTCTCAAGGAAAAAGAAATCTCGGAAGACGAAGAGCGTCGTGCAGCGGATGAAATCCAGAAGCTGACTGACAAATACATCGCCGAGATTGACAAAATTCTGGCGGACAAAGAAGCCGATCTCATGGCAATCTGATCCTCCTACATGCGTTCTCGCCGGGTAGCGCCGTGGCGTACTACCCGGCGCTTTCCGGAACTCTCTTATTTATGGTTTCATCCCATATACCAATGGTCGCGGGCTCTTGGCCCCGGCATGTCGCCATTATCATGGATGGTAACAACCGGTGGGCGCGGCAACGCGGGCTACCGGGAATCGCAGGGCATAAGGCGGGGGTCGATGCTGTACGCGCCGTGGTGGAAACCTGTGCCCGCAACAACATTGAAGTGTTGACCCTGTTTGCCTTCAGTAGCGAAAACTGGCGTCGTCCTCCGGATGAAGTCAGCGCACTGATGCGCCTGTTTCTGATTGCGTTGCGGCGGGAGGTGCGCAAACTGCACCGCAACAATATCCGGCTTCGCATCATCGGCGACCGCACCCGCTTTTCCGAGCTATTGCAGGAGCATATGGCCCAGGCTGAAGAGCTGACACGTCATAACACTAAAATGACCTTGGTCGTGGCGGTGAATTATGGCGGCCAGTGGGATATTACCCAGGCGGCCCGCAAGTTGGCCCAGCGGGTGGCCCAAGGCGAGCTGACACCCGATCAGATCACCGAGGAAATGATGCAAGCCGAGGTGAGTCTGGGACAGCTGCCGATGCCTGATCTGTGCATTCGCACCGCTGGCGAGCAGCGGATCAGCAACTTTTTGTTATGGCAGTTTGCCTATACGGAGTTCTATTTTACCGATGTATTCTGGCCTGACTTCAAACACGAGGAAATGAAGAAGGCGTTGGAAGCCTACAGTGTCCGCAAGCGGCGCTTTGGGCAGACGGATGAACAGCTGGAGTCGAAGGTTCAGGGTGCTTAAACAACGAGTCATAACGGCGCTGATTCTCGCGCCCATCGTCGTCTGGGGAATTTTTGGACTGGCCACGCCGGGCTTTGCCTGGTTTATGGGTGCCGTGGTGGCACTGGCGGCCTGGGAATGGGCAAACCTGTCGGGCTGGCAAGCCCAGTGGCAGCGGATCGCCTATGGTGCCTTCGTGGCCGGACTGCTGGCGCTGACCTATGGCCAGTCGGAATGGGTCCTGGTGCCGGCCTTGGTCTGGTGGCTGGTGGCGTTTGGCCTGGTGCTGACCTATCCGGTCAGTGCCCGGTTGTGGCGTAACTCCTGGGTGAGGGCCTTGATGGGGCTGCTGATCCTGGTGCCCACCTGGAATGGCCTGGTGGTTCTGCATCAGGCCCAGTTGGTGGACTCTCGCTCCATTGGTGGAGTCTGGATCATTCTTTACGTGTTTTGTGTGGTGTGGGTGGCGGACATTGGCGCCTACTTCGCCGGCCGGACCTGGGGGAAGAAAAAACTGGCTCCCAGGGTGAGCCCGGGCAAGTCCTGGGCGGGTGTTTATGGTGGGTTGGCCTTGGTGGCCGCCCTTGCGCTGGCGGTGGGCCTGTGGCTGGACTGGACTGGTGCCCGTCTGGCGGCGCTGGTGGCCATGACCCTGGTGACTGCGATGGTCTCAATTGTTGGCGACTTGTGCGAGAGCATGGTGAAGCGCTTTCGTGGGCTCAAAGACAGCAGCCAGCTGCTGCCCGGTCATGGCGGCATTCTGGATCGGGTCGACAGTATTACCGCTGCCGTACCCGTGTTCACCTTGCTGGCGATCTGGCAAGGCTGGCTGGCGTGATCGAATGAGGATAACTTCATGACGGACAGGCCAAAGCAGGTTGTGGTGCTGGGTTCCACGGGGTCCATTGGCGTTAGCACGCTGGATGTGATTGCCCGGCACCCGGACCGTTACCAGGTATTTGCCCTGACCGCCCAGCGAAGCTTTGACACGCTGCTGGAGCAGTGCCTGAGGTTCCAGCCTCGTTATGCGGTGCTGGTGGATGAAGAGGCCGCCCTGAAGTTGCGTCAGGCATTGGCCGAAACCGGCTGTCGTACCGAGGTGCTGATGGGACGTGCCGCCCTGGTTGAGGTGGCGGCCCAGCCTGAAGTGGACGCGGTGATGGCTGCCATTGTCGGCGCGGCCGGGCTGGAGCCCACCTTGGCGGCGGTACGGGCCGGCAAACGGGTGTTGCTGGCAAACAAAGAAGCGCTGGTGATGTCCGGCGAGCTGTTTATGTCGGCGGTGCGCACCTCGGGCGCGGAACTGTTGCCCATCGACAGCGAACACAATGCGATCTTCCAATGCTTGCCACGGGTGACCTTGGGGCGCCACGAGCCGGGGCAGGGCACCAATCAGTTGTTGGGCCGGCTCGGTGTGCGGCGGATTCTGTTGACCGCCTCGGGTGGACCGTTTCGCTCAACGCCTCTGGAACAGCTGGACACGGTAACGCCCGAGCAGGCGTGTCGTCATCCCAACTGGTCCATGGGCCAGAAGATTTCGGTGGACTCCGCCACCATGATGAACAAGGGGCTGGAGCTGATCGAAGCCTGCTGGTTGTTTGATGCAACCCCCGAGCAGGTGGATATTCATATTCATCCGGAGAGTGTGATTCACTCCATGGTTGAATACTGCGATGGCTCCGTGCTGGCGCAGATGGGGAACCCCGACATGCGTACCCCGATCGCCTCCGGATTGGCCTGGCCGGAGCGCATTGAATCCGGCGTGGGTTTGTTAAACCTGTTTGAAATCGGTGCCTTGCATTTCGAACGGCCCGACACCCAGCGCTTTCCATGCTTGCGGCTGGCTGCCGAAGCCTTTTCGACGGGCGGCACGGCGGCCGCGGTGCTGAATGCGGCCAATGAAGAAGCGGTGGCCGCTTTTCTCGAGCGCCGTATTCGTTTTACCCGCATCCCTGCTATTATCGAGCAGGCCTTGGGCCATATCCCGGTCAGCGCGGCAGACACGGTTGAAGCCGTGCTCCAGGCGGATCGGCTGGCTCGGGAATATGCCCGCCAGATGATTCAGGCCGAGGCGTAGTGTTTTTCGGGCCTGATGCCAGTGCTGGCTTGAGAAAAGTCTTGATCAGCCAGAAATGACTGATGGTTGTGGAAGAGATTGCTGAACACCCCGGGAAACGTCATTAAATCTCTGGAACAAGATGAAACCCGGTCGATTTAATGTTGTCCAAGCGTCGGCTTGCTCCAGAAGAGCATCCACATTGTTCTAAGACGGAAAGAATCGATTGATGGAAGTGTTCCAAACCGTTGTTGCATTGATCGTTACCCTGGGGATCCTGGTGACCTTTCATGAATATGGTCATTACTGGGTTGCCCGGCGTTGTGGCGTCAAAGTGCTGCGCTTTTCCGTCGGTTTTGGCAAACCCTTGTGGGGCTGGAAAGGCAAGGACGGCACTGAATATGTAGTCGCCGCCATCCCGCTAGGGGGTTACGTCAAGTTTCTCGACGAGCGGGAAGCGCCGGTTCCCGAAGATCAGCTGGATCAGGCGTTCAACCGTAAACCTGTACTGCAGCGGATTGCGATTGTTGCCGCCGGTCCGGTGGCCAACTTCCTGTTTGCCATCGCCGCCTATTGGGTGATGTTCGTTTGGGGTGTGCAAGCGGTGGCACCGGTGGTCGGTGAGGTTGCACAGCAATCGGTGGCGGCACACGCCGGCCTGCGCAGCAATGACGAAATTGTCCGGGTCGATGGCAAGCAAACGCCGGATTGGTCGGCGGTTCATCTGCAATTGCTCTCCCACTTGGGTGATACCGGTGAAATTCGCCTGAGTGTTCAGGGCCAGGGCGGTGGCGAGGTACGGGACCTACGGGTGCCGGTCGAGCGTTGGCTGGTCGGCCAGACTGAGCCCAATCCGATTCTGGAGCTGGGCATTCAGCCGTACCGGCCCACCATCCCCGCGGTGTTACAGGAGGTGATGCCAGAGAGCCCGGCTCAGAAGGCTGGCCTGCAAAGTGGTGATCATATTCTGTCGGCCAATCAGCAGCCTATTGAGGACTGGTTGGCGCTGGTGGAGTTGATTCGTGATTCGGCCGGAGTCCCCTTGCTGCTGGAAGTGGAGCGGGGCGGGCGGGTACTGGAGTTGACGGTCACCCCGGGTGTTCGAAATGAACAGGGGGAGTCGATCGGCTTTATCGGCGCTGGTGTCCAGCCCCAACCGCTGCCGGATTGGCTGATTCGCACGATCCAGTATGGTCCGCTGGAATCCCTGACCCAGGCGGTGGACCGGACCGGAGAAATGATCGTGATGATCATCGACTCCATCAAGAAAATGCTCTTCGGGCAAATCTCGGTTAAGAACCTCAGCGGGCCGGTGACGATCGCCCAGGCAGCAGGACAGTCTGCCAGTTATGGAGTTGAGAGCTTTATTACATTTTTAGCCTACCTCAGTATCAGCCTGGGCGTGTTAAACTTGCTGCCCATTCCGGTGCTGGATGGTGGCCATCTCCTGTATTACTTCGTGGAACTGGTGCGTGGACGCCCGCTTTCCGAGCAAAAGCAGGTGCTGGGGCTGAAGATTGGCCTGGCGTTGCTCATGGCGATGATGATGCTGGCGTTTTATAACGATTTGGCCCGGTTGTAGGAATGGTGTACGGTCGCAGCCTGATAGCGACCAACAGACAGGATCAATCAGCTCCGTTACCCCTCTCTGGACTTCGTAACCGGGGAGGGCGGCGGGACTGATGATTAATAAAACAGGTAGTCCCCCGGCCCATTGGGTCGAAGAGGATTGCGGCAAAACAAAATGACAAAGAGTCTTGCATGAAGCGTTTTCGGGTTTGGGCACTGTGGCTTGTTTTTTGTTATGCGCCAACGGGGGCGGTTGCGGCTACAGTCGATAATTTTGTAGTGACTGATATTCGTGTCGACGGCCTGCAAAGGGTCTCTGCCGGGAGTGTCTTCAGTGCCTTCCCGGTGAATGTGGGCGATTCCGTGGACAGTGTGCGGCTGGCGGATGCCGCCCGTAGCCTGTTTCGAACCGGCTTCTTTACCGATATCCAACTGGGCCGTGAAGGCGATGTGTTGGTGATCGCCGTCGAGGAGCGGCCTTCCATCAGCAAGATCGAAATCAAGGGCAACAAGGCCATCAACACCGATGACCTGCTGAAAGGCTTGCAGTCAGCGGGACTGGCAGAAGGTCAGGTGTTTCAGCGGGTGACCCTGGAGCGTCTGGAACTTGAAATCTTGCGTACCTATGTGGCTCAGGGCCGTTATAACGCCTCCATTGAAGCCGAGGTTGAAGAGCTCCCCCGCAACCGGGTGGCGCTGAACATCAAGATTAACGAAGGCTCGGTCGCCTCCATCCGCCATATTAACTTTGTCGGCAATGAAGCCTTTTCCGATGAGGAATTGCGCGACCTGATGGAGTTGAAAACACCGGGGCTTTTTTCCTTTATTACGGCGAACGATAAGTATGCCAAGGAAAAACTCAGCGGTGACCTGGAGCGGGTCCGCTCACACTATCTCGACCGCGGCTATATCCGCTTCAACATCGAGTCCACCCAGGTCTCCATTTCGCCGGACAAGTCCCAGGTTTTTATCACCGTGAACGTCACGGAAGGCCCCCAATATAAAATCCGCGATGTGAAGCTGCGGGGCGATCTGATCGTGCCGGAGGAAGAGCTTCGCAAGCTGATTGTGGTTCAGCCAGAGCAGACCTTCTCCCGCCAGCTGCTCACATTTACCTCGGATACCATTAGCAAGCGTTTGGGGATGGAAGGCTATACCTTTGCCAACGTGACGGCGATTCCCGAGCCCCATGACGATCACACCGCCACCATTACCTTTTATGTAGAGCCCGGGCGGCGGACCTATGTCCGGCGGATCAACTTCCGGGGTAATATTTCCACCAGTGACGAAGTGCTGCGTCAGGAAATGCGGCAAATGGAAGGTGGCGTGGCCTCCACCGACGCCATCGAAGCCTCCAAGTCCCGTCTGGAGCGCTTGGGCTTCTTTAAGGAAGTGAACGTCGAGACCACCGCGGTCCCTGGCGTGAACGACCAGGTGGACGTGAATTACGGCGTTGAAGAGCAGCCCACCGGTGCCCTGTCCGCCAGTCTCGGCTTTTCCCAGAGCAGCGGGATCATCGTGGGGGCCAACGTCAGTGAAAATAACTTCCTGGGTAGTGGCCGCCGGGTGTCGTTTGGTATTAACCGCAGTGAATCGGTGCAAGGTGCCAGCTTCTCATACCTGAACCCTTACTACACCGTGGATGGGGTCAGTCGCGGCTTTAACGTGTATTACCGGGAAACCGACTACGAGCAGGAAGACGTGGCTGAATACAGCACGGACGTCTATGGCGGTGGGGTGAACTTTGGTTACCCGATCGACAACTACAGCCGTCTGAATTTTGGCCTGGGCTATTCCCACACCCGTATCAAGGTCGGCTTTGACCCGGTGCAGGAAATCCTGGACTTCATTACCGCCGAAGGCGCGAACTTCAGCGTGTATTCCCTGACCGGTAGCTGGAGCCGCTCGACCCTGAACCGGGGCGTGTTCCCGACCCGGGGTCTGTCCCAGGTGATTAACCTGGAGCTGGCCCTGCCCAGCATCAGTGATGCGGAGTACTTCAAGGTCAAATATGGGGTCAATTACTATCTGCCCCTGGATCGTCAGCATAACTGGGTGCTGCGCCTGCGTTCCGAGATCGGTTTCGGTGACGGTTACGGCGATAGCAATCAGCTGCCGTTCTTTGAAAACTACTATGCCGGCGGCTTTGCCTCCGTGCGGGGCTACCGGGCCAATTCCCTGGGGATGCCGGGCACCCCCAGCCGATACAGTTCCGATGACGATGATCCCCTGGGTGGAAACCTGTTGACCATCGGCGGCGCTGAGCTAATCTTCCCCTTGCCGTTTGTGAAGGATCAGCGTTCCATGCGAACCACCCTGTTCCTGGATGGCGGCCAGGTGTTTGATACCGGCCGGGGCTATGACCCCAAAATGGACGAAATCCGCTTTGCGGCCGGGGTTGGCTTTACCTGGATTACACCCATTGGTCCCCTGTCTTTCGCAATGGCTCGGGCACTGAACGACGAACCGGGAGACGACACCCAATTCTTCCAGTTCTCGCTGGGACAAACCTTCTAAAATTAGGGCTGGGCACTGGCAGCTCAAGACGATGGGCTCTAAAGTCCACAAGCTCAAGCTGGTAAATGTGTGAGTATGCCGCGGTACAGGCGGCGGTTAGGAGAAAATGATGAAAAAGATAATAAGCTTGCTTGCGATTTGCCTTTGTTGGAGCTCTTTGGCGAGTGCCGAGATCAAAATTGGTGTGGTGGATGTGCGTACGGCATTGTTGTCCTCCAATGCGGCGAAAAAGTTCGGTGAGGAAATGCAGGCCGAGCTGAAGGATGAGCAGGCAAAGCTGCGTGATGTGGGAGCCGAGGCGCAAAAGCTGCAAGATCGTCTGAAAAAAGACGGCCCGATTCTGAGCGAGTCCGAGCGTAATCGCCTGCAAGGGGAGCTGCAAGCCAAAGCCGAGGAGTTTAGCTTCCTGAAAAAACGCTTTGAAAACCTGATCCAGAACCGGGAGGCTGGCTTCCTGCAGGAGTCCAAGCCACGTCTGGATGCGGCGATGGAGCAAATCATCAAGTCTGAAAAACTGGATCTGATCCTGCCCCGTGAAGTGACCCTTCATGCCGGTCAGTCCATTGACTATACGACCAAGATCATTGATATCCTGAACAAAATGTAAAAGTCCCCTGAGGGAATCAGGTGGAACCTCGTCTTCGTTAACGAAGGGCGGCGGCATAAGATTGGATGCCGCCCTGGTATCTTGAGGCATATGAAAAAGAGCAAGTCATTGTCGCTGGCGGAAATTGCCGAGTTTTTGGGCGGGGAGCTGAGAGGGGATCCTGCCCGGACGATTCATGCCATTAATACCCTGCAAGACGCGGGTCCCGGAGAGATCAGCTTTCTGGCCAATCCGGCCTACGCCAAATATCTGCCCCAAACCCGAGCCTCGGCGGTGTTGGTGCGTCCGAAAGAAGCGGATTTGTGTACCAGCGATGTGATTGTTCTGGATAATCCCTATCTGGGCTATGCCAAGCTCAGCCGACTGTTTGAGCGCGAGTTGACGCAGTCCAGCGGGATTCATCCCTCGGCGGTTGTCCATCCCCAGGCCAAGGTGGCGGAGTCCGCCGTAATCGGCCCGGGCGTGGTGATCGCGGCCGGTGCGGTCATTGGTGAACGTGTCCGATTGATTGCCAATGTCTACGTGGGTGAGGACAGCCTGATCGGTGACGACTGTCACCTGCATCCCAATGTCAGCCTCTATGCGGGGGTGACGCTCGGACAGCGGGTCATTGTGCACAGTGGTGCGGTGATCGGCTCTGATGGTTTCGGTTTTGCCAACGAGGCGGGCCGTTGGGAACGGATCGCCCAATTGGGAGGCGTGGTGATTGGGGATGATGTGGTGATCGGTGCCGGCACCACCATTGATCGTGGTGCGCTGGACGATACCGTGATTGAACAAGGCGTCATTCTCGATAACCAGATTCAAATCGCTCACAACGTACGTATTGGGGCGCACACTGCCATTGCCGCATGCACTGGTATTTCCGGCAGTACCCGTATTGGTCGTTATTGCGTCATTGCCGGCGCAGTGGGCATTGCCGGCCATCTGGAAATTGTGGACAAGGTCCAGATCACCGGCATGACCATGGTGACCCATAGCATCCGGGAGCCCGGCGTTTATTCGTCGGGTGTTCCCATCGAACCGAACGCCAAATGGCGCAAAAATGCAGCCCGTTTTCGACAGCTCGACGAGCTTGCTCGTCGCATCCGCCAGTTGGAAAAGGGCAGCTCATCTTCGAATTGAGGCCGCTCCTAATGATGGACCTGACCCAAATCCTGCAATACCTACCCCATCGTTATCCTTTCTTGCTGGTGGACCGCGTGACCTCCATCGAAAAAGGGCATTCGATCGTGGGCTATAAAAATATTACGTTTAACGAGCCCTATTTTAACGGCCACTTTCCGGAAAACCCGATTATGCCCGGTGTGCTCATTGTTGAAGCACTGGCTCAGCTTTCCGGGATTCTGGGCTTTGTCACCCACGACAAGAAACCCAGTGATGGCTATGCTTGTTACTTGGTGAGCGTCAATCGGGCTCGTTTCCGCAGACCAGTCGTACCTGGCGATAAGTTGATCCTGGAGTCCAGCTTCTTGATGGACAAGCGGGGGATGTGGAAGTTCGATTGTCGGGCGTTGGTCGATGATGAACTGGCTTGTGAAGCGGAAATTGTAACGGCGGCGAGGGAAGTTTAATGGCAATCCATCCGCAAGCGATTGTATCTCCTTCAGCACGGATTGCCGAAGATGTGGAAATCGGTCCCTGGACCTTTATTGGGGACGACGTGGAAATTGGCTCGGGTACGGTGGTCCACTCTCATGTGGTGATCAAGGGCCCGACCACCATTGGTAAAAACAACAAGATATTCCAGTTCTCCAGCATTGGGGAGGAATGTCAGGACAAGAAATATCAGGGGGAACCGACCCGCCTGATCATTGGCGATAACAACGTGATCCGTGAGAACTGTACCATCCATCGGGGTACAGTGCAGGATCAGGGCGAAACCCGGATCGGCAGCAATAACCTGCTGATGGCATACGTGCATGTCGCCCATGACTGCGTTTTGGGGGATCACCTGATTGTGGCCAACAACGCCACCTTGGGCGGCCATGTTCATATCGGTGACTATGTCGTGTTGGGCGGCGGCACCTTGGTGCATCAGTTCTGCAAAATCGGTGCGTATGCCATGAGTGCCGGTGGCAGCATCGTGTTGCGGGATATCCCGGCCTACGTCATGGCCAGCGGCCAATCCGCCCAGCCCCACGGCCTGAACGTGGAAGGCTTGCGTCGTCGGGGCTTCTCGGCCGAAGTCATCCAGGAGCTGAAGCGCGCCTATAAAGCAGTTTATCGGCAAGGGTTGTCGTTGCAGGATGCGCTGGCACAGCTGGAAGTCATGGCGCAGCGGGAGCCCGCCGTGGCGTTGTTCCGGGATTCCATTCTGCAATCCGAGCGCGGCATCATCCGGTAATCCATGAGTTCAGCTGCCGTTGGCCGGCCTCTTCGTATCGGTATCGTGGTTGGCGAAATGTCGGGAGACATTCTGGGCGCCGGCCTCATGCAAGCCCTGCGGGCTCGTTACCCGGACGCGGAGTTCGAGGGGGTTGGCGGTCCTTTGATGCTGGCCCAGGGCTTTCATAGCCATGTCCCCATGGAGCGCCTCGCGGTCATGGGGCTGGTGGAAGTGCTGGGGCGGCTGCGGGAGCTGGTGGCCATTCGCCGTCGTCTGGTGCGCGACTTCCTGGACGCGCCGCCTGATGTCTTTATCGGCATTGACGCGCCGGATTTCACCCTGGGCATGGAGCTGCAACTGCGCCGTGCCGGTATCCCTACCGTCCATTATGTCAGCCCCTCGGTGTGGGCTTGGCGGCAAAACCGTATTTTCAAGATCGCTCAAGCGGTGGACTTGATGCTCACCCTGTTTCCCTTCGAGGCCAGGTTTTATGAAGAGCATCAGGTTCCGGTGTGCTTTGTGGGTCATCCACTGGCGGATCAGATTCCCATGCAGCCGGATCAAACGGCGGCGCGCCGGGCACTGGGGCTGTCCCCAACCGGCTTGAAGCTGGCCATCTTGCCGGGCAGTCGAGCCGGTGAGGTCCAGCGACTGGGGGAGGTGTTTATCGCCACCGCCCAATGGCTGCGCACCCGGCTGCCGGAGCTTGAGTATGTGATTCCGGCGGCCAACGAGGAGCGGCGTCTGCAGATCCAGGACATCCTGGCGCGCCTGGCGCCGGATTTACCGGTCCAGATCACTGATGGTCGTTCCCGCGAGGTGATGGCCGCCAGTGACGCGGTGCTGCTGGCCTCCGGCACGGCTACGCTGGAGGCGTTGCTGTTAAAGCGGCCGATGGTCGTGGCTTATCGCCTGGCTCCGACCTCCTATCGCATTATGAAGCGCTTGATGAAGGCGCCGTTTATCTCATTGCCCAATTTGCTGGCGCAACGGGAGCTGGTCACGGAGTTGATCCAGGAACGCGCCAACCCGGTGGAGCTGGGTAAGGCCTTACTCAGGCATCTGCGCTATGAAATTGATCCGGATAAGCTCCAGCGGGAATACAGCCGGATTCACGAGCAGATCCGTCGTGGCGCCAGTGAACGGGCTGCGGAAGCCATCCTTGAGATGCTGGCCCGTAAGCAGAAAGAGAAGGCATCATGAGTTCCCTGAACGAGCCGTATGTGTGTGTTTATCAGGGCCACCTACTGGCCGGCGTTGATGAAGTCGGGCGCGGGCCGTTAGCAGGGGATGTGGTGGCGGCGGCGGTGATTCTGGACCCGGAGCGGCCTATTGCGGGGCTGGCGGATTCCAAGAAGCTGACCGAAAGGAAACGTCTGGCACTGGCCGAGGAAATTCGGGCCAAGGCGTTGGCCTGGTGCGTGGCCCGTGCCACGGTCGCGGAAATCGATCGCCTGAATATTCTCCACGCTTCTATGCTGGCCATGCAGCGGGCGGTGCAGGGCTTGGCCCTGGCCCCTGAGTATGTGCTGGTGGATGGCAACCGCCTGCCGGAACTCACCATTCCCTGTGAGGCGGTGGTCAAGGGAGACGGGCGGGTGCCCTGTATCAGTGCCGCCTCCATCTTGGCCAAAGTGGTGCGGGATCAGGAAATGGTGGAGCTGGATGCCCTGCATCCGGGCTATGGACTGGCGGTCCATAAAGGGTATCCCACCCGTCAGCATCTGGACGCCCTTGAGCAACTGGGGGCAAGTCCCATACACCGCCGTTCATTTGCACCGGTGAAGGCGGCCATTCGCGATCTGTTTGACCCGGATTGAGTGTTACGAGGTGGGCATGAGAGTTGTGCTGACAATGCTGCTGGGAGGAGTTCTGCTGGTGAGCGTACCCGCCCAAGGCCAGGTTTACCGGTGGGTGGATGAAGATGGCGTCACCCACTTTGGGGACCGGGCCCCCAAGGCGCAGCGGGCTGAGGTGTTGCAGTTGCAGGGCGCATCGCAACCCAAAACCAGGCCAACCTCTTCACGGCACGCTTATGATCCGCAAAAGCTCCAGGAAAATGAGCGCAGGTATCGTGAGGCCGTTGCGGCGCACCAGCGCTTGCGGGAGGCGCAGGGGAGTCAGGATCTACCCTAGCTGGGCTTTCCCATTTCCCAAAAGGCGGGGCAAAAACGAAGAAGGGCCGTAATTTCGGCCCTTCTGGCGTCTGGACAGACGGGGAGGCTGATTAGCGCTCCAGATACTTGAGCTTGTCCTTAACGCCATCCCACTCCTTGGCATCGGGCAGCGGGTCTTTTCGCTCGGTGATGTTCGGCCAGGTCTGACACAGCTCGGCATTGAGCTCGATAAACTGCACCTGATCCGGTGGCAGCTCGTCTTCAGAGAAAATCGCTTCCGCCGGGCACTCCGGTTCGCACAGGGCGCAATCAATGCACTCGTCCGGGTCGATTACGAGAAAGTTCGGGCCTTCATAAAAACAATCGACCGGGCAAACCTCTACGCAGTCGGTGTATTTGCACTTGATACAGTTATCGGTAACAACAAATGTCATGATGGTTTGATCCCTAGTGTCTCCGGTTGGCCTTATGTCGGTCGCCGGGTGTTATAACATGTAGCTCGGATATTGTAAGTTTTGCTCTACCTTGCGGCAAGGGAGTCAACAAGATAGAAGCGTTATAGGCTTATGCCTTAGAGGCGTTTATTTGTCGCTTTTATCTTGTTGACTGATTTTTCGGCATTTTTTAGTACTGAAATTGATTCTGGTCGTTCAAAAGACCGTACTCATTATTTGAGTAGTTTTTTCAATTCATAAATCACGTCCAGCGCTTTTCTGGGCGTGAGCTCATCGGGGTCCAGCGCCTGTAGTTTTTCCTCCACCAGACTCGGCTCCAAAGCGGCAAACATGTCGGCCTGGATCACCTGAGGGGCGGGCTTGTTGGGGGCCGTCTCAGGGGCAGAGGGGGTGGGTGCGACGGTGCTGGTCTCCAACTGGCGCAGCTTTTGTCGGGCCTGCTGGATGACCGTATGGGGCACACCGGCGAGCTGGGCCACCTGTAACCCGTAGCTTTGGCTGGCCGGGCCTTCATGGACGCTGTGGAGAAACACAATGGCGTCATCGTGCTCGGTGGCGGTGAGGTGCACGTTGGCCACGCTGGGCTGTTCGGTGGGCAGGGCCGTGAGCTCGAAATAGTGGGTGGCGAACAGGGTAAAGGCCCGGCTGTGTTGGGCCAGGTGTTCCGCGCTGGCCCAGGCCAGGGACAGGCCATCGAAGGTACTGGTGCCCCGACCGACCTCGTCCATCAACACCAGGCTGTGGGGCGTGGCGTTGTGGAGGATGTTGGCGGTTTCCGTCATTTCCACCATAAAGGTAGAGCGGCCACCGGCGACGTCATCGGATGAACCCATCCGGGTAAAAATGCGGTCGATGGGGCCAATTTCCGCCCGCGAGGCCGGGACGAAGGAGCCGGTATAGGCCAGCAACGTGATTAGGGCCACTTGCCGCATATAGGTCGACTTACCACCCATGTTGGGGCCGGTGATGATCAACATGCGCCGGCGCTGGTCCAGGTGCAGGTCGTTGGGCACGAAGGGGTCTTCGATCAGCTGCTCAACCACCGGATGGCGGCCGTCTTCGATCAGCAGGGTTTCCTCTTCGGTCAGCATGGGAGCATTGAAGTTCAGGGTTTGGGCCCGCTCTGCAAAGTTGGTCAGCACATCCAGCTCGGCGATGGCGGCAGCGCTGTCTTGCAGGGGCGCCAGGTCTTCAGCGATCCGCTCCAGCAGTTCGTCGTAGAGTTGCTTTTCCCGGGCCAGGGCGCGGCTTTGGGCACTCAGGGCCTTGTCTTCGAAGGCCTTGAGCTCGGGCGTAATAAAGCGCTCGGCGTTTTTCAGGGTCTGGCGACGGATATAGTCCGCCGGGGCTTTGTCCGAGTTCACCCGGCTCAGCTCAATAAAATAACCATGGACCCGGTTGTAGCCCACTTTCAGGGTGGGAATCCCCGTGCGCTCCCGCTCCCGCTGCTCGACATCAATCAGGTACTGCCCGGCGTTTTCGCTGAGGCCGCGCAGTTCGTCCAGTTCGGCATCGAAGCCTTCCCGTAGCACCCCGCCGTCCCGAATCACCATGGGCGGGTTCTCGATAATGGCCCGCTCCAGTAGATCTGCCAGTTCCGGATAGGTGGCAATGGTCTGGGCGAGATTTCGCACGTGCTCGCTGTTGACGTCGGCGATCAGCTCTTGAAGCTCCGGCAGCACGTTCAGGGAATCCCGCAGGCGGGCCAGGTCACGGGGGCGGGCGGAACGGAGGCCGACCCGGGCCAGGATCCGTTCCACATCACCGATTTGGCGCAGAATCTCATGGAGCGGCTCGTACTGGAACTGCTCTTGCAGGGCTCGCACTGCATCCTGGCGGGCGCGGACCAGGCTCACATTACGCAGCGGACGGTTGAGCCAGCGCCGCAGCAGGCGGCCGCCCATGGCGGTGGCGGTTTTGTCCATCACCCAGGCCAGGGTGTATTGGTGTCCGCCGGACAGGTTGGTGTCGATCTCCAGGTTGCGGCGGCTGGCGGCATCAAGAATGATGCTGTCTTCCCGGCGCTCGCGAATGAGGCGACGGATATGGGGCAGGGCGGTGCGCTGGGTTTCCCGGGCATAGTTGAGCAAACAGCCGGCGGCCTGGATGGCCAGGGTCAAACCATCGCAGCCGAAACCGGACAGATCCCGGGTCTGGAACTGCTGGGTGAGCAAACGCTCCGCGGTTTCTTGTTCAAAGTGCCAGGGCGCTTGGCGGCGGATACCTTTAATGTCGGCAATGAGATCGCTGTAGGGAAAGTCGTCACTAATCAACAGTTCAGCAGGCCGCAGCCGCTGCAGCTCGCTCTGGATGGCTTCCAGCCCCTCCAGTTCCTGCACATAAAAGCGACCGCTGCTGATGTCCAGGGTGGCCAGGCCAAAGTGCTCGCCGCGAAAGTGGAGGCTGGCCAAAAGGTTGTCCCGGCGTTCGTCAAGGAAGGCTTCATCGCTCAGGGTGCCGGGCGTGATAATCCGCACCACCTGGCGTTCTACCGGACCCTTGCTGGTTGCCGGATCACCAATCTGCTCGCAGATAGCAATGGAGAAACCGCCCCGGACCAGTTTGGAGATATAGCCTTCCGCGGCATGATAGGGCACACCCGCCATGGGGATCGGCTGGCCGCTGGATTGCCCCCGGGCGGTCAGGGTAATGTCGAGAAGCTCCGCTGCTTTCTTGGCATCGTCATAGAACAACTCGTAGAAGTCACCCATGCGGTAAAACAGAAGCTCATTGGGATGCTGCACCTTGATTTTCAGGTACTGCTGCATCATCGGGGTATGTTGACTGTTCTTATCGCTGGTCTGGGTCATGAGGAAAACTGTGTCGTTGGTCTGATCGGAGATAGAATAGGCGCATGGTCAAAGCTGCCCTGTGCTAAAGTGGCTGCTTTCGCCGGTGTCGGGATTGTACGTGATGACGCGGGCGATGTTAACGCGACTGAAAGGGAGTGTTCCAATGGAGAGTCTCGAAAAACTCGCCGAGCGCCTGGGCAGGCTCTGTTTGGCGCAAGGGCTGCAGGTGGCCACGGCGGAATCCTGTACCGGTGGCTGGGTCGCTCAGGCCATCACGGAAATTCCGGGCAGTTCCCAATGGTTTGATGCCGGTTATGTGACCTATTCCAATTCCGCCAAACAGCGCCTGCTGGGGGTGTCCGCTGAAGTCTTGCGAAATTTTGGAGCGGTCAGCGAGGAAACCGTCGAGGCCATGGCGCTCGGTGCCCTGCGGGAAGGTGAGGCCAATCTGTCTGTTTCCATCAGTGGGATTGCCGGGCCGGATGGCGGCTCGGAGCTGAAGCCGGTGGGCACGGTCTGGTTTGCCTGGGCCCGGAAGGGGCATGTTCTGAATACTGCGCTGTGCCAGTTTGACGGTGACCGCCGAAGTGTCCGCGAGCAGGCGGTGCGCCGCGCCTTGTTGGGTTTGATCCAAAGCGTGGAGCATCTGGAAGCCTTGTCTTGAAGGGGCTGTAGTGAAAGTGCCTGCTTGCATGAAGCGGTCTGACTGAGATCCAGGTCTGCAATCGAATCCGGAAAATTGAAAAGTCTTTCCGGGGGCGGCAATATTACCTAAATTTTATTCAAGAGACGTTGCGCTTACTCTGGATGCTGTTAATATATACAGTAGTTTGAGGCGGCGGGAAACCTTCCGGCTCCATGAATGCAACGCACCAAAGAGGTTTTAAATGGAAGAGAATAAACAGAAGGCTCTCGGCGCAGCCTTATCGCAAATCGAGCGTCAGTTCGGTAAAGGCGCGATCATGCGCATGGGTGAGCAGCCCCGGGAAGTGCTGCCTTCGGTCTCTACCGGTTCTCTCAGTCTGGATATTGCCCTGGGCATTGGTGGCTTGCCATATGGCCGGATTGTCGAGATCTACGGACCGGAAAGCTCCGGTAAAACAACCCTGACGCTGCAAGTGATCGCCGAGGCGCAAAAACAGGGGAAAACCTGTGCCTTTGTGGACGCCGAGCATGCTCTGGATCCGATCTACGCCGAAAAGCTGGGCGTCAATATCAACGACCTGCTGGTGTCCCAGCCGGATACCGGTGAGCAGGCCCTGGAAATTTGCGACATGCTGGTGCGCTCCGGCGCGGTTGATGTGATTATCGTCGACTCCGTGGCGGCTCTGACGCCCAAAGCTGAAATTGAAGGCGAGATGGGGGATTCCCACGTCGGTCTGCAAGCCCGTCTGATGTCCCAGGCCCTGCGTAAGCTGACCGGTAACCTGCGCACCGCCAACTGTCTCTGTATCTTTATTAACCAGATCCGGATGAAGATCGGAGTGATGTTCGGTAGCCCCGAAACCACCACCGGTGGTAACGCCCTGAAGTTCTATGCCTCTGTCCGTTTGGATATTCGCCGGATCGGTTCGGTGAAAGAAGGCGAAGAGGTGATCGGTAACGAAACCCGGGTTAAAGTGGTGAAGAACAAGGTTTCTCCGCCCTTTAAACAAGCGGAGTTCCAGATCCTGTACGGGAAGGGCATCTACCGGCTGGGCGAGATTATCGACCTGGGCGTGAAGGAAGGCTTTGTCGACAAGGCCGGCGCCTGGTACTCCTACAATGGCGATAAGATCGGCCAGGGTAAAGCCAATGCCGCCAAGTATCTCGAGGAGCATCCGGAGCTGGCGCAAGCCATTGAGCATCAGATCCGCTCCAAGCTGATGCCCCATGTCTACAAGGACGCGGACAGCCAGGTGGAACCAGCAGCGGAAGCCTGATTTAAGTCCTTACTAGCCACGGGAGTGTAGCCACTGCTTGCTCCCTCGGTTTTTACGAAGCCCGACGGCCATTTTAGGTTGTCGGGCTTTTGCGTTATAATCCCTTGCCACTGTGAGGGTTTTCCGATTTCCCCCCAAGCGTCGCTTCGTGCGACCACCGCCTTTTTGCAGATCCAGGCCTGCTCGTAAAATGTCCCGGGCGGCTCGCAAAAAATAAGCAGCGGTTCGCATAGGTTGCGGCTAGTGTCCATAGTTAGAACAGCACACGGCCACTTCGATAGTGCTGGCCCATGAGGCGCAATAGCCTCTATTCCTAGATTCGTTAAGGTAGTTTTATGCCGGATTCACATCTCAAGACGCTTCGGTTCGCGGCGGCGTTTCGCGATTCTGTCCTGTCCGGTTATAACCGGGAAAAACTGCAGGCCGACCTGATTGCAGGGATCACCGTCGGCATTATTGCGATCCCCCTCGCCATGGCCTTGGCGATTGCCAGTGGGGTGCCGCCCCAGTATGGCCTCTACACCTCCATTGTGGCCGGTGTGGTGATCGCGGTAACCGGTGGCTCCCGGCTCAGTATCAGCGGCCCGACGGCGGCCTTTGTGGTGCTGCTGTATCCCATTTCCATGAAATACGGGATTGGCGGGCTGATGCTGGCGACCTTGATGGCCGGGCTGATCATGATCGTGCTAGGGGTGACTCGCCTCGGCCGTTTGCTGCAGTTTGTCCCCAACTCGGTCGTGCTCGGGTTTACCGGCGGCATCGCCATTGTGATTGCCACCCTGCAGTTGCCGGACTTTTTGGGGTTGGTCAGCACGGAGCCCACGCCGGAAACATACGTGGGCAAGGTGTGGGTCATCCTCCAGGGGTTGACCTCCATCAACCCCTACGCGCTCCTGGTGGGCGCAGTCTCCCTGGGCACGCTGATTTTTTGGCCCCGGCTGAACAGCAGGGTACCGGGGCATCTGTTTGCCATCACCTTTAGTACCTTGCTCGCCTGGGTGCTCAACCGCTATCTGAATGCCGATATCGCAACCATCGGCTCCATGTTCAGCTATACCATTGATGGCGTGGAAAAGGCGGGCATCCCTCCTGTGGCGCCCCATTTTGACTGGCCCTGGAATTATCCCAATGCCGAGGGGCAGCCGGTTGGGCTGAGCGTGACCATGCTCAAAGAGCTGGTGGGGCCGGCCATGGCGATTGCGGCCCTGGGGGCGATCGAATCCCTGCTGTGTGCGGTGGTGCTGGATAACATGACCCGCAGCAAGCACAACGCCAATGCGGAGTTGGTCGGTCAGGGGCTGGGTAACCTGGCCGCGCCCTTCTTTGGCGGTTTTACCGCGACCGCTGCACTGGCCCGATCAGCGGCGAACTTCAAGGCGGGCGGCCGAACCCCGATGGCGGCGGTCTTTCATGCTGGAATGGTGTTGCTGGCGGTGGTGGTACTGGCCGATCTGTTCGCTTATTTGCCCATGTCGGCCCTGGCCGGCTTGCTGTTGATGGTGGCCTGGAACATGAGTGAGGCCCGCCATGTGGTGAGGCTGATCCGCCGCGCGCCCCTGGAAGATGTGCTGGTGCTGCTGGTGTGCCTGTTGTTGACGGTGTTCGTGGATATGGTGGCGGCCATTGCCACCGGTATTGTGCTGGCCTCGCTTCTCTTTATGAAGAATATGGCCAATCAGGCCAATATGACCATCCTGGAGGATGACAACCCACGGGTGAAGGAGCGGCTGCCCAGTAACATTCGTGTCTACAAGCTGAGCGGCCCCCTGTTCTTTGCCGCCGCGGAGCGGGCCACCACCCCTTTGCGCCGCTGGCAGGATGATATACGCACGGTGGTGCTGTATATGGATGGGGTGCCGGTTATCGACAGCGCCGGGGCGGTGACCTTGGTGAGTGCGATTGATGAATACCTCAGCCGTGGCGTCCAGGTCATTATTGCCGACTTGCTGCCGGGGCCCCGTAAAGTACTGCAACGCTCTGGCCTGCTGACCCAGCAGGCGGGCCTGATCATTGTCGATACCTTGGCGGAAGCATTGCGCCTGGTACGAGAGCAGGAAAAGGCGGAACAGGCCGCTGCGGAAACCCAGGCCCTGGAAGAGGCCCTGGCTCGGGGAGCTGAGGGGGCGGGGGAATCGCAGCCCAAGTAGTTGAAGGTGGCGGGCCCTGTTAGCGCATCAGGGCCCCAGCTAATCTCAGGGGCTGGAAGGCTATTCGTAAGCCTTCAGACGCTCCACATCAATAATGGTGATGTCCTTGCCCTGGCTTTCGATAATGCCTTGCTCCTTGAGGGTACTGAGAATGCGGGACAGGGTTTCAGGCTTAATGGACAGGCGCGACGCCAGGAGTTGCTTTTGAGTTTGTAGCTCCACCCGTTGCTGGCGGTTGGGGTGCTGCTCCCATTCATTCAGAAAATAACGGACCACTCGATAGGTGGCGTTTTTCATGGTCAGGCTTTCGATTTCCTGAAGCCGTGAGTGAAGGCGGGTGCAGACATCGCCCAGCAGGCCAATACAGGCCTCGTTATTGTGGCGCAGGATGTCCATGAACACCTGGTTTTGAAAAGCGATCACCCGGGCCGGGACAATGGCGCTGGCGCTGACGGGATATTCCTCCCGGCTCATGAACATCACCGCCTCGGCAAAGGTCTGGCCGGGCATCAGGATTTCAATGACTTTCTCGTTGCCATCCGGGGTCAGGCGGGTCAGCTTCACCTGGCCTTCCTGAACCATATAAAACTGGTTGGCCTCCTGTCCCTGATAAAACAAATACTCTCCAGCGTCCAACTGCATTGTCCGTAACGTCCGGGCAATCTTTTGCTGCTCTGTTTCCTCCAGGGCGGAAAACAGATAATGGTTCTTCCAGAGCGAAAGGGTTTGGATATCAGGCATGGCAACCTCGGGATCATCGAACTTAATCCTAGAGTAGCGTTAATTTGTCCGTTGTCCCATGCCTTTAGATCAGTCTCGACAAAAGAGTCGGGTATATTCCGCGCCGGTACGCACTAAAAACAGCAATTCCAACGACATCTGCTCCGGTTCCAGCCGGTCCAGCAGGTTCTTGACCTGCAGCCCCAGTTCGGTATCGCCTTCAATAATGAGTTCCCGTTGGAAAAACAGGGTATCCGGGTCCTCACTGCGGGCGGCGAGCTGAAGAAAACTTTTAATGTTGCCCCGAATGCTGGCATCCGCCACGCCACTCCTGCGCATCAGAATCTCCCGGGTGGGGCTGGCGCTGAACAGCCAGGTATGATCCAGATCCATAAACTCCACACGCAGCCAGCGGTTGATCAGGAAGTCGCAATCTCCCTCGGCCAGAGGCTGCGCCAATACCTTGCGCAACACCGGCAGGATGGCCGCCTGCTGGAGTGAGAAGGGGAGTTTGGTCAGGGGCGTGGCAATCAGCCGGGGGAGCTTCGGCAGCAGGGCGCGAGGCGACAGGGGCAAACTTTGAGCGGTATGGTCAGTCAGCGGTAACATCTCAAGGTCCTGTTAAATCTCAAGGTCCTGTTAAATAGTGCTTACTTTGCCGAAAGACCGCGGGATCACATTGATCTTTATCAAGTAGATGGACGGATGCCTTTGCTAGGCTGCCTCGGTCATTCCAATCTCGGTAAGGGGTTACTATGGAGCTGGTCTGTCCGGCAGGCAGTTTTCCGGCGCTGAAAGTGGCGGTCGAAGAAGGCGCGAATGCGGTTTATATCGGCTTTCGTGACGCCACCAATGCCCGTCATTTTGCTGGCCTCAACTTTGCCGGCGAACAACTGAGCCAGGCAATTCGTTATGCCCAGGATCGGGGGGTGAAGGTCTTTGTGGCCATCAATACCTACCCCCAGCCCCGGGGCTGGTCAAGCTGGCAAAACGCCGTCGATCAGGCCGCCGATCTGGGCGTCGACGCCTTGATCTGTGCCGACATGGGCGTGCTGGAATATGCCAGTCGCCGTCATCCCGGCATGGCGCTGCACCTGTCGGTTCAGGGTTCGGCCACCAATTATGAATCCCTGCGCTTCTATCAGCGCCATTTCAATATTCGTCGTGCGGTGCTGCCGCGGGTGCTGTCCATTCAGCAGGTGGCCCAGGTGGCCGCTCAGTCGCCAGTGGATCTGGAAGTGTTTGGGTTTGGCTCTCTTTGCATCATGGCCGAGGGGCGCTGCATGTTGTCGTCCTATGTCACCGATCAGTCACCCAATACCGGGGGTGCCTGTTCTCCGGCCCAGCATGTGCGGTGGCAGGAAACGGCCCAGGGGTTGGAGTCCCGCCTCAATGGGGTGCTGGTGGATCGCTACCCGGAGGGGGCCAAAGCGGGCTATCCGGTGCTGTGCAAGGGGCGCTTTGAGGTGCAGGGGCAGGTGTATCACGCCATTGAAGAGCCGACCAGCCTCAATACCCTGGAGCTGGTTCCCAAACTGGCGGAAATCGGGATCAAGGCGATCAAGATTGAAGGGCGTCAGCGTAGTCCGGCCTATGTAAAGCAGGTGGTTCGGGTCTGGCGTCAGGCGCTGGATCAGTTTCGCGTTGCGCCTGGCGACTTTGAACCCAAAGCCCGCTGGCAGCAGGCCCTGGATAAGGTGTCGGAAGGGGCACAAACCACCTTGGGTGCCTATCACCGTCCCTGGCAGTAGCTCGGGTTTGTTCTAGCCACAGGAGACTCCTATGCAACTTTCTTTAGGGCCGCTGCAGTACCTTTGGCCGCGCCAGCAGGTGTTCGATTTCTATGAGCGCATGCTTGAGATGCCCGTGGATGTGATCTATCTGGGTGAGACGGTGTGTTCCAAGCGCCGGGAGCTGAATACCGGTGACTGGCTGGAGCTGGCAACTCATCTGGCTGGTCGGGGCAAGCAGGTGGTGCTGTCGACACTGGCGTTGATTGAGGCTGAGTCGGAGCTCAAGACGCTACGGCGGATCTGTCGCAGTGAAGGCTTTCTGGTGGAGGCCAACGATCTGGCCGCGGTGGAGCTGCTGGCCGCCCAGGGGGTGCCCTTTGTCTGCGGTCACTCCATCAATATCTATAATGCCCAGAGCCTGGCATTTTTGATCCGCCAGGGTGCTAGCCGCTGGGTGATGCCGGTGGAGCTGTCGGCCGCCACCTTGAGCGATATTCTGCAAGAACTCGCGGGCCAGCAGCTGCAGGTGGAAACCGAAGTGTTCAGCCATGGCTATCTGCCGCTGGCCTATTCGGCCCGGTGCATGACTGCCCGTTATCATCAGTTGCCCAAGGATAACTGCCAGTTTATCTGCATGGATTATCCCCAGGGCTTGCCGGCCCGTAGTCAGGAAGGGGAGCCGCTGTTCACCATGAACGGGATCCAGACCCAATCGGGCGCCATCTACAATTTGCTGGATCAGGTCCCCAGAATGCAGGCTATGGGTGTGAATCTGGTTCGGCTGAGCCCGGCCCCCAGCGGGATGGAGGAGATTATCCAGTCATTTGATGCGGCCCGGCGTGGTGAGGCGGTGCAGGTCGACACTTCTGGGGCGACCTGTAACGGCTATTGGTTTGCGGAGCCCGGGATGATTTTCAAGTCAGGTGCCAGTCTCTGAAACGACCGGCACCCTGGATGGGCTAACGGTACTCTTCTTTCATGGTCCGATAACGCTCGGCCAGCTCGCGACGGATTTCCCGTCGTTGCTTGGCTTGGGCGAAACGGCGCCGTTGTTCTGAGGTTTTCAGCTCCAGGGGCGGCACCGGGGTTGGATTCCCTTCATCATCGACGGCCACCATGGTGAAAAAACAGCTGTTGGTATGACGCACCGTTTTGGTGTGAATGTCCTCGGTGATCACCTTAATACCGATCTCCATGGAGGTGGTGCCGGTATAGTTGACCGAGGCGAGGAAGGTCACCATCTCGCCGACATTGATCGGCTGCCTGAAATTCACCTGATCGACCGACATGGTCACGACATAATGCCCGGCATAGCGGCTGGCGCAGGCATAGGCGACTTCATCCAGATATTTCAACAGGGCCCCACCGTGGACCTTACCGGAGAAGTTCGCTTTGTCAGGTGTCATGAGCACGGTCATGATCAGTTCAGAGCGTTCGCTGAGCATCAATAGCCTCGACAACAAAAAAACCGCCACCGGGGCAGTCGGGGGTGATACGGGGAGGATGCGGTACGTTGGGCTATGGGCCCGGGGTGCCCGCATCGTTTCATGGCGTCCATTGTAGCGGTGAGAAGGGTGCTTCTGCCCAATGAGATTCCCTTATCGGGGAGATTTGGAGTAACTATCACTTACTCAATGGAGTCGGTGAGTCCTGCCCGTTTCCCTTTCGCCCGCTGGTTGGAGAGGGGGAGCCAACCCCCTGTCCGAATGGATCAGAACGGCCAGACCAGCTTGGTTAAAGCCACTTTGATGATGTAGAAAAACACCAAATAGGCGGCCACCATGGCCGTTACACGGATCGCCTTGGTCCGTCCCCGCTTGAGGGCGATGGTGCCAAGCACGATATAGGCGATGAGCCCGATCACCTTGGCGGTGACCCAGTCAGCCTGGAATGGATACTGGTGAAGGGTTACGGCAAGGGCAATGGCGCTGAGCAGCAAAATGGTGTCGTTGATATGGGGCGCGATCTTGACCCACTTCTTGTGAAGCTGGGGCGACTCCATCAGCATCCAGAAGGCCCGCAGGCTGAACAGCACGAAGGTAATCGCAATGGTGGTGAGGTGAATGTGTTTCAGTGCCATGTAACTCATAAGAGATCCTTTTGCTGTACCGAAAATTGGCGCTTACTTTAACATTCGCCCGCTGGGAAATCCCAAAACTACGAGACAAAACGTTGAACAAGGGAAGGGGATGGCGGCCGATTTATTCCTGGCTGCACAGGCTTTCGATCCGTGACAGGGCGTTATCCACTTCACGGGAGTAGAGCTTGCTGTGGGTGCAGTAGGCGAAGTTGATGCCGTAGCGGAACTGGCCGTCGACTTCGGTGACACTGGCAATAATTCCCAGAATGTCAGACTCGGCGATGTAGCGCCCACGGAAGTTGAGGGAAATCCACTCCTTGAGCCGGAATCGCCGACTGGTTTCAATGGCCATCCCGTAGCGGTTGATATCAATACAGCGGACAGCCGTGGCCCGCTGGAACCGCCTGAAAAAACCTTTCGGACTAACGGTAACCTCTAAAGACCGCGCTTGATGCCTGGTTTTCAGTCGCCTGTCCCGGGGGCGCACTGCAAATGCATTTTTCATGGTAACGGTCACTTTTCTTTATTCTTGTCGAAACCATTTTTCTCAAGCCTGCCGGTTAAGCAGGCCAGAGATAATAACCACTGAGTCCCTGGTTGCCAATCCCGGAGCAATCTCAGACCTGGATGTCTAACAGACGTCCTTTGGCGGAAGTCAGCGGTTCGGGACTGGCGGTCTTGGCGTTGAGAAGCAGGGGTGAGCGACGTTTTTTACGCCGCCGGTCAGGCTGGTTCAAAGGCATTTGCCGTTGGCGACGATCCGGGATCAGGCGCCGCTCCGTGGTATCGGGGTTGACGGTTTGCGCTAACTTTTCGGTCGGCGTGGTCAGGCTCTGGCGGTCCGTTTGCGCGGCCTTGGGGTCATATTGAGGTGGCGGATTTCCCTGGATGCTGAACATGCCGAAGTCCTTTCAGATATAATGTTCGATTGTTTAGCCATCAGTGGTTATCGGCAGCTCTGGCAAAATCTTGAGCCCTTGTTGGGAGCATTCGACCGGTTTTGAGCGGTGCTCGACGTTATTCCAAGCGGGCAAAGATGCCAAACAGTTCGCTATGGGAAGCTATATTCTGCATGGCTCACATTGGGTACACTGGCGGCCTTTGTGGCACTCACCAAACACTGCCAAAACATTCAGCTTCATCAGGTCGTTGATCTGATATTAAGAGATGTCAATGAGTTTTAAGAAACCCCTTACGATCGACCGCTTGTATAAGCCTTGCCTGTCCAAGGAATTCCGCTTTCAGTCTACCCGCAGCCTGCAACCCCTGGAGCAGATCCTGGGGCAAAAGCGAGCCCAGGAGGCGGTCCACTTTGCCATTTCCATGCAAGACCCCGGGTACAACATTTATGCGGTAGGCAGTAACGGCCTTGGCAAGCGCACCATGATGCTGCGTTATCTCAAGCGGGAGGGGCTGATCCCCGAGGCGGCCAGTGACTGGTGCTATGTGGCCAACTTTGAAGACCCACGTACCCCTCAGGTGATCCAGTTGCCGGCAGGCGTTGGCCAGAGCCTGAAAAAGGATATGGAACAACTGATGACGCGCCTGCAGAAGGCGATTCCTCAGGCGTTCGATAACGAGTCCTATTATGAGCGGGCCGAGCTGATTAAAAATGAGTTGGGAGCCCGTCAGGAAAAGGCCCTGGCGCGAATTGCCAAGGAGGCCAAAAAGAACAAGGTGCAACTGACGGTCACCACCCCGGGCGGCTATCGCCTGATTGCGACGGATGGTGAAAAACCCTACAGCGTGGAAACCTTTGCGCAGCTGCCGGAAGAGAAGAAGCAGGAATTTGAAGACATCATCAACCGGCTGGAGAAGAAGCTGCGGACCGTGTTGCGCCGGCTCAGCCTGTTGGAGCAGGAGTATGCAGACAAACAACAGCAACTGAATGAAGAGGTGGCGCTGGCGGTCAGCGAGCAGCCCATGTCGGTGTTGTTGGAAAAATACCAGCCCTATCCCAATGTGGTGGAGTTCCTGCAAAAAGTGCAGGCAGACATCCTGGCCAATGTGGATGTGTTCCTGGAAGAGGGCGAAGAGCAGTTGGCCATGGCCTATGCCGCCCTCGATAAGAAGGTGCCCCGTCGCTATCAGGTGAATCTGCTGGTGCACCACGGCAAGGGCGGGCATTCGCCGATCGTGGTGGAAGAAAACCCCAACTACCATAACCTGTTCGGTTACGTGGAAAACCTCACCTATAAGGGCACGGTGTTCACCGATTTCACCCTGATCCGTCCCGGCGCCTTGCATCGGGCCAACGGGGGCTATCTGTTAATGGATGCGGTCAAGGTGCTGGAGCAGCCCTTTGTCTGGGATGGCCTGAAGCGGGCGCTGCGCTCCCAGCAGATCGCCATTAACACGCTGGAGCGGGAACTGACTCTGAGCGGTACCATTTCCCTGGAGCCGCAACCGATTCCGTTGAACGTCAAGATTATCCTATTTGGAGACCGGGACACCTATCTGCTCCTGCAGCAGTACGACCCGGAGTTTATGGAGCTGTTCAAAGTGGTGGCCGACTTTGAACGGGAGATGCCGCGCACCCCCGAAAGCCAGCAGCAATATGCCCGCTTTATTGCCGGCCTGGTGCATGATAAAGGCCTGCGTCACTGTGATCGCAAGGCGGTGATGCGCATCATCGAATATGGGGCGCGGGATGCGGAGGACCAGAACAAGTTGTCCCTGCACGCGGCGGATATCGCCAACCTGTTGCGGGAGTCGGACTACTGGGCCAAGCAGGCGGGTTCCACGCTGATTCGGGCAGAGCATGTGGAGCAGGCGCTGAGCAGTGCGGAATACCGCGCCAGCCGCATTCGGGATCAGGTTTACGAGGGGATTCGTGACGGCACCACCCTGATCGACACCCGGGGCGAGAAGGTCGGGCAGATCAACGCCTTGTCGGTGCTGAGTACGGGGGATCATGAGTTCGGGATGCCCAATCGGGTAACCGCCACCTATCGCTATGGGGATGGTGAGATTATCGATATTGAGCGGGATGTGGCCCTGTCGGGTGCCATTCACTCCAAGGGGATGATGATCCTGTCGGCGTTCCTGACCTCCACCTTTGGCAAGATGGCGCCCCTCAAGATTGCCGCGTCGTTGACGTTCGAGCAGTCCTACAGTGAGGTGGATGGCGATAGTGCCTCCATGGCGGAGTTCTGCGCTTTGATCTCTGCCATTAGTGGCCGGCCCATCCAGCAGCGCTTCGCGGTCACCGGTTCCATGAACCAGTTTGGCCAGGCCCAGCCGGTGGGGGGCGTGAACGAGAAAATCGAAGGGTTTTTTGAAACCTGTGAAATCCAGGGGCTGACGGGGGATCAGGGGGTGATCATTCCGCGCACCAACATGCATAACCTGATGCTCAAGGAAAAAGTGGTGGCCGCCGCCAAGGCGAAAAAATTTGCCATCTACGCGGTGGAAACCGTGCAGGAAGCCCTGCAGCTCTTGACCGGGGTGAACGTGGGCAAGCCCAATGACAAAGGGCGTTATCCGAAAAACACCTTGTTTGGCGAAGTGCAGGCCCGGCTGGATCAGCTGCGGGATTACGAACGCAAGCTGCATCGCTAGGGGCCGCGGTCTAAAGAACACCACGGCGGATTTGGCGGAAGGTCAGGTTGATGCGGGGCCCCACTGGGCGCCGGGTTTTCGGTACCTGGTGAATCCAGTGGTGCTGAAGGGCGCCCGCCATGATCAGCAGGGAATTGTGGGGCAGCTCCAGGCTCAGGGTGTCGCCCCCACCACGGCGGGGCTTCAGCTGGAATCGGCGGGTCGCGCCCAGGGATACTGAGGCGATGATGGGGTTGGTGCCCAGCTCTTCTTCATTGTCCGCATGCCAGGACACGCTATCCTGGCCGTGGCGATACAGGTTGCAGAGCACGCTGTTGAAGTTCTGGCCCGTGAGTTCCTCCAGCCGCTGGCGGATACGTGTCAGCTCCGGGGTCCAGGGCAAGGGCTCCAGGCGAATGCCGGAATAGCCATATCCGGTGCCAGGGTCGCCATACCAGGCTTGCAGGCGGGGAATGGGAAGGACCCGGCCCTGGATGCGAATCTGCTCCTGACGCCACTGCAGGCTGAGGGTCAATTGCTGGAACAGGCTGTCGGCCTCAGCGGGTGAGAAGAGGCCGGTCACCAGTTCCAGCTGCCCATGTTCCACCGCAATGGTTTGGGACTGGGGTGTGGAATCGGAAAACAGAGAAGTTTGCATATCGTCAGGGCCTGAAGGGAGTCTGGGCAACGTAAACTGGGCGATTATTCTGCATTTTAAGGTGAGCGTCACGGGAGTGGCGTCATGGGGATCTTGCCGTAACCTGCCTGAAGTTGCAGGGATGTTGTGGAGACTTTGATGGTCGTGTCTTCCAGACTCTGTGGATTCGTCCTGCTCGGCTTGCTCGTGGCAGGCTGCAGCACCACCTTGCCGCCCGTGCCGGTTGAGGAAGAGCCCGTGCTGGTGGATGCCACGGCTCCCAAGGTTCGTTTCAGCAGTCAAAAGCTGCGCCAGAACTTTCAGCTGGATCAGGATTCCCCCCAGGGGGTGGCGATTCGGCTGCGTTCCTCCGATCAGGTCAATCTGGTGGCGGTAGGGGCCGACCCCGAATCAGGCATTCGTCAGGTGGGACTGCAAGGGGAAATCCGGGTCACCTGCCGTGGCGAACAATCGGATACCTCCCGGCTGCTGGTGGAGCCCATTGATGACCTGGTGATTGCGGAACCGGCCGGTGGGGAGCCCTTGCGCCTGCTGGAAGTGCGCCGTCTGGCGCTGGATGTGGAGCAGGAAAAGACCAAGTGTGCACCGGGCCGCTTTGTGGAGCTGGCGGCAAGCCTGCGGGTGGTTGCCATCAACGGGCAGGGACTGGTCCAGGAGTCGCCGGCGGCCCAATTGCGCGCCTTTGGGCCGGATCAGCTGACGGTCGGTTTGCTGAACGTCACGGCGGAACAGGATTATCTGGACAGCGAGTACCTGCGCTGGGGCGCGGTGCTGGGGCGCACGGTGGACGTTTTGCTGCTCCATGGCGTGCCCGACCGGCGTCGGGCCGAGCTGATCGCGGTGATGGCGGGGCTGCCCCATGTGGCCCTGCTGCAGGAAGAAAACAGCGATGTGGTGATTCTCTCGGCCCAGCCCCTGACGGATATTCGCCGTCAGGTGGTGACTCCCCAGGGGGAGCGGCCGGAACGTTTGTCGGCGGTGTTAGGGGCGCAGGCCTGGTTTGAAAACTATCCCATCCGGATCGTTGCCGCCCGCTTGGGGACACTGGAGGCCCAGGATCAGTATGCCGGGCCCGAGGTTTCATCGCTTTCGCGTTTTTTGGCGGCGGAAGCTATTGTGGAGATGCTGCCCAGCGAGACGGAGCCAGCCATTGTTGGCGGCACCTTGAATGCCTACTCCGGAGTGGGCCCCCAATCCCAGCCGGGGGTTGGAACCGAGGAAATCGCGCTGTTGTCACGGCGGCTGCTGGACTCCTTTGCCTGGCTGAAGAGGGCCGATGGCGCTCATTGCAGCGAGCAGCGGCTAGACTATCTGATGAGTACGCCGACCTATGTGCCCACTCGTTATGAGGCCTGCTTTAGCGAGGCGGCACCCGCTGCTCATCCTTTTGTCAGGGTTACCTTCGAAGTGCCCTAAGTTAGGAGTTGCCATGATCCATAGTTCCTTGAAAAAGCTCCTGATGGGAGTGGTTCTGTTACTGGGGGCCTCCACGGTGTTGGCCGAGATCAAGCTCACGGGCGAGCTGACCCAAGGCTCTCTGATTCGCGGGGAGGTGGTGCCCGGCAGCCGGGTGTGGCTCAATGAGACGCCACTGCGGGTCACCCCAAACGGACACTTCGTATTCGGTATCGGGCGTGATGGCGAACTCTCCCACACCCTGCGGGTGGAAACGCCGGCGGGCCAGGTGCGCACCCAGCAGGTCAGCCTCCGTAAACGGGACTATCGCATCCAGCGCATTGAAGGGGTGGAGCAGAAACATGTGACTCCGCCGGCGGAGCAGCTGGAGCGTATCCGTCAGGAAAGCGCCTTGACCCGCCAGGCCCGGGCGCGGGATATCGAGCGCCTGGATTTTCTTGAGGAGTTTATCTGGCCAACCACGGGACGCATCAGCGGGGTGTATGGGAGCCAGCGGATTTTTAACGGCGAGCCCCGCCAGCCCCACTATGGGGTTGATGTGGCGGCACCCACCGGTACGCCGGTCGTGGCGCCAGCCTCGGGCGTGGTGACCCTGGTTCACCCGGACATGTTCTTCTCCGGCGGAACCTTGATCCTGGACCATGGCTATGGGGTATCCTCGACCTTTATCCATCTCAGCGAAATCCTGGTTCAGGAAGGGGCCGAGGTGAAGCAGGGGGATTTGATTGCCCGGGTCGGTGCAACCGGTCGCGCCACCGGGCCCCATCTTCACTGGAGCATGAACTGGTTCAACACCCGTCTGGACCCGGCCACCCTGGTGCCACCTATGGAAGCCGTACTCAAACGCCAGGCCCTGGAAAAGCAGACGGCTTCCGGAAAATAGCCCGGTGAAAGCTCACTTCAGGTAACATCAGCATCAGGCCTACACGCCGGCAAGGGTTGCCTATTACAATACAGAAGCGTACGTTGCCTGTATCAGGCCGGCTTCGCCGGCTTATGAAGCGCCGTGGGGCGCTTGCGTGGTAACAGTGATAAGTATCGAGATAGAGAAGGATCTGCCATGACAGAACCCAGGGTTTATGTTGTCGAAGACGACGAAGCGGTGCGTGACTCGCTGCAGCTTCTGCTCAAAACCGAAGGCTATCAGGTTGCTTCCTATCCCGAAGCGGCCAGCTTTCTGGAAGCCTGGAGCCCGAGCCTGAACGGCTGCATCGTGCTGGACATTCGTATGCCCGGCATGAGTGGCATGGACTTGCAGAAAGAGCTGGTGTCCCGGGGCAGCGAGTTACCAATCATTTTCGTGACCGGCCATGGCGATGTGCCACTGGCGGTGGAAGCCATGCAACTGGGCGCGGTTGATTTTGTGCAGAAGCCCTATCGGGATCAGGAGCTGCTGGATAAAATCCGCAAGGCCATGGAGCTGGACGCCCAGCGTCAGGATGTGCGGTTGGAAAAGCAGGAAATCCAGCGTCGCATGGATTCCCTGACCCCCCGCGAACGAGAAATCATGGAAATGATGATTGATGGCAATGCCAACAAGGTGATCGCCATCGATCTTAATATCAGTCAGCGCACCGTGGAAATTCACCGTTCCCGGGTGATGCAGAAAATGGGCACTCACTCCTTGGCGCAACTGGTGCGTATGGTCATGCTGGTACGGGACTCGGCCTAGGCCGAGCTTCAAAGACCCCGTTCCGATACGGGAATGTGCGTATTAAGCGGTACAAGAGCCCCTGTTTATAGTGCAGTACTTATGGGTAAACAGCAGGTCAGGGTTTTATGTCTTTGATTAATGGGGAACTGCCGGCGCAAACTAGCGCGTGGCAGGAGCAGATCCTGCTTGTTGACGATAACCCGCAGAACCTCAAAGTCCTGTATGAAACCCTCGATGGCCGGGGCTACAAGCTATTGGTGGCGGACCATGGCGAAAAAGCCCTCAACATCGCGCAGAAGTCCCATCCCGATCTGATCCTGTTGGATATCATGATGCCGGAGATGGACGGCTATGAGGTTTGTGAGCGGCTTAAGGCCAATCCTGCCACCCGGGAAATTTCAGTTATTTTTCTCTCGGCCCTGGAAGATACCGACTCCAAGGTCCGCGCCTTTGATGCCGGCGGTGTGGATTACATCGCCAAGCCTTTCCAAATCCGCGAAGTGATTGCCCGGGTGGAAACCCACCTGACCATTCAGCGCCTCAAAAAAGAACTCCAGGAGCGTAACCGCGCCCTGCAGATCGATAAGGAGCGGATTCTCAACGCCATGGGCGAAGGGATTTATGGGCTCGACGCCCAGGGGCGGATCGTCTTTGCCAACCCGGCAGCCCAAACCATTAGCGGCTACGCCGAGCAGGAGCTGGTTGGGCAAGATTTCGTCAGCCTGCACTTTGCCGGCTCAGAGCCCGAGGTATGCCAGCAGTTGCATGACGCCGTGGTCTCCGGGCAGTCGCTGCGAATTCCCCAGCTGCTCATGGCCCAGCCGGGCGATGCCCAAGTACCGGTGGATTTGAGCGTCTCTCCCACCCAGGTGGACGACGAACGTCAGGGCGCGGTGGTGGTGTTTCGGGATATCCGCGAGGACCTGGAGCGCCAGGCAGAGCTGGAATTGGCCCGACGCAAGATGGAAGAGCAGAAATCCCAGCTGGCTCAGTTTTCCCGGTTAAGCACCATGGGAGAGATGGCGGCGGGGATCGCCCACGAACTGAACCAGCCGCTGACCGCCGTCAGCAACTATGCCCAGGTCGCTGGCCGACTGCTCAAGGCCGATCCCATTGACCGGGAAACCATGGCCTCGACCTTGGAAAAGATCGAACGCCAGGCCCATCGCGCCAGTGAGGTGTTGCGTCGGATCCGGGGCTTTATCCGTAAGCATGCCAGTGGCAAGGAGCGCTTGTCTGTGGATGTGCTGCTGCGGGAGACGCAATTGCTGGCGCAGCTGGACTCCGCCTATCCAACCGATATGGTACGGCTGAAAGTGACGCCGAACCTGCCCCCGGTGTGTGTGGACCCGGTTGCCATCCAGCAGGTTGCCTTGAACCTGATTCGCAATGGCCTGGAGGCCCAGGCGGACCGGCCCATCGATGAGCAGTTTCTGGGGCTGGAAGCGGATCTGGTGAGTGATCAGTTCGTTGAGGTGAGGGTCATCGACCGCGGCACGGGCTTGAGCCCGGAAGTGGCCCAACACCTGTTTTCACCCTTTGTGACCACCAAGGCCGATGGCATGGGCATCGGCTTGAGCCTGTGCCACTCCATCATGCAGAGCCAGGGCGGCCAGATTGGCCACCGACCCAACCCGGATGGGGGTTCCATCTTCTTCTTTACGCTGCCTGTCAGTCAGCCAAGCGAAGCGTAATTCCAGACTGTGGGGGCGGACCCATGTGTCCGCCCTGAATTATCAGGCGCTTCGGCCAGTTCAGATGGGGTCTAGAGACCGCACGGGCAGACACGCGGGTCTGCCCCT
>CAZEWG010000020.1:5305-42144 GCA_964514485.1 uncultured Pseudomonadales bacterium | reverse complement strand
TCCTGCGACAGAACCCGTAATTCGCCGGCATAACCGATATATTTCTTATCTCGGTTGGTTTCCCGGTTGATCATGAACGAAATCACGATCAGGGCGCCCAGCAGAATGACCAGCAACAGGGCCAACCCCCTGGTCGTGCTGCTGGCTCCTGAACCCATGGTCAATTTTCCGATTTGTTGTTTCATTTTCGTTTGGCTCCCGGCCTCGCAAAAGATGTTTTCAAAATTAGTGTAGCTGAACTGGAAGGGAATTCAGGATGTCCTACCACTGGGCCACGTCCACGAAGCTTGGAGCTTCAATGAGCAGGAAGGGGCTAAAGACCGTCCATGCTTCGTCGTTTTTGATGTATTGCCCTTGCACGAAGGGGCGGATGGCGGAGGGAATGTCCTGAGCAGACTGCTGGTAGCTGTCAATGGGGAAGTATTGCATTCCATGCACGCTGTCCACGATCAGTCCGCTGAAAACATCACCCCGCTCGACGATCAGCACGCGGCGGTTGCGGTTGGAACGGGAGGTGGCCGGCAGTCCGAAGAACTGGGCCAGATCCATGATCGGCAGGAGCCGGCCGCGCACGTTCGCCACGCCGTTCATCCAGCTTTTGACGCCCGGCACCTGGGTAAAGCGAGGAATATGCAGAATTTCCCCGACTTCACCCATGGGGATGACATACTTTCGCCCGGCCAACTCGAAGCCAATCCCGTTCCAGAGCTCAACGACCTCTTCCTGGGCTGGCAGGCCTTCGGCACATTGCTTGCACTGCCGCTCCAGCTCTGCCAAGAGGGTGAAGGGGTCGGTTTTGGACGGTATCACGTTGAGTGAACCCATAATGATCAGCCGAGCAATTCGTTAATCGTCTTGATCAGGTCGTCCTCGTCGACAGGTTTCACCAAGTAGCCTTTTGCTCCCTGGCGTGTTCCCCAGACCCGGTCTGTTTCCTGATCCTTGGTGGTGACAATGATCACCGGGATATCGGCGGTTTCTGCGGCGCGGGTCAACTGGCGGGTCGCCTGAAAACCATTCAGCCCGGGCATGACAACGTCCATCAGGACCAGGTCCGGACGCTCCTGGCGCGCCAGGGCCACACCGTCGGCACCATTGTCTGCCGTCAGGATTTCATGTTTGTGCTTTTCCAGAATGCTGGAAATTTTCCGTACTTCTGTGGGTGAGTCATCCACAATCAGAATGCGAGCCATATTTCCCCCGGTAAAACAAAGTCGAGCGGGTCCGCGCAGCAGACAGTGCCCGGTGTTTCTTTAGTTAGTGGTGCTTGAACTGTGCTTGGGTAGGTGAGCACGAATCGTTCCCAGAAGCTCTTCCTTGCTGAACGGTTTGGTCAGGTACTGATCCGAACCCACAATGCGTCCTTTCGCCTTGTCAAACAGACCGTCCTTGGAGGACAGCATGATGACGGGAGTGGATCTGAAGGAACTGTTGTTCTTGATGAGTGCGCAGGTCTGATAGCCATCGAGCCGAGGCATCATGATATCCACGAAGATGATATCGGGATGGGTATCAGCGATCTTGGCCAGCGCGTCGAAGCCGTCGGTCGCGGTGATCACCGTACAGCCAACTTTTTTCAGCAAGGTCTCCGCGGTGCGGCGGATCGTCTTACTGTCATCGATCACCATGATCTTGAGATTCTCGAAGTTATCTTCCATTTGTTACGGCCCTACACAAGTGTCGGTCAAGTATTGTTATCAAGGCTTGCGTCCGTCGGCTGGTGCTCAGAAGGATTCAGGGCTGCCGGATAGCTGTGCCCATTTTGTAGCACAGAACTGTGAAGCATTCCATCACCGCCCAGTATATATAGTTTAGCCGCTCCGCAAGCGAAAGAAATTGTCCCCACGCAAATTGTCACGCTGTTGGCAGCCCTTGTGGTCTGGTGTGGACCCTTCCAGGGGCTTGCTCCAGGCTGCGGGTACCTGGCCGACCGGGTCTAATAAAGTGGTCACTGGGACCCCGCCGGACTTACAATGGTGCCCATCTGAGTCATCGCTGCGAGTGGCCGGGCAGGTTCAAGCCCTGGCTGTAACAGGCCGTCCGGGGGCAGGGTTTCCACCTCGCGGCAGGGGCCTGCGCCTGCAGCGGACATCAATACTTCTTAGAGAATAGTACAAGTTTAGCCGGGGGTAGATTTTTCGATGAGTATTCGTGTTGGTGTGATCATGGATCCCATTGCCGGGATCAACCCAAAGAAAGACAGCACCCTCGCCATGATGCTGGCCGCTCAGCGCCGGGGCTGGTCACTGTTCTATATGGAGCTGAAGGATTTATTTCTGGATCAGGGCGAGGCCTTTGCCACCCTGACCGAGGTTGAGGTGCGGGATGATCTGCAGGACTGGGCAACGCTGGGACAATCCCGGGTGGCGCCTTTGGCGGAGCTGGACGTGATTTTGATGCGCAAGGACCCGCCGGTGGACCGGGAGTTCCTGCTGGCGACCCACATCCTGGAGCAGGCCGAGCGACGCGGAACCTTGGTGGTGAACCGGCCCCAGAGTCTGCGCGACTGTAATGAAAAACTGTTTGCCACGGAATTTCCTGCGCTGTGTCCGCCAGTGTTGGTGAGCCGGGACATGGATCGCCTCAAGGCGTTTTATCAGCGGCATCGGGATGTGGTGTTCAAGCCGGTGGACGGCATGGGCGGACGTTCCGTGTTCCGGGTGCGCGAAGGTGACGCCAATTTGGGGGTGATTCTGGAAACCCTGACCCAGGATGGCAGCCTGCAGATTATGGCGCAACGCTACCTGCCGGAAATTGTGGATGGCGACAAGCGGATCCTGATGATTGACGGGGAGCCGGTGGAGTACGCGCTGGCACGGATTCCGGCGGTGGGCGAAAACCGCGGGAATCTGGCCGCGGGCGGCGCGGGTGTGGCCCGGCCGCTGACCGAGCGTGACCGCTATATCTGTGCCCAGGTGGGCCCGGTGCTGCGGGAGAAGGGACTGCTGTTTGTCGGCCTGGATGTGATTGGTGACTACCTGACCGAAATCAACGTGACCAGCCCCACCTGTATCCGCGAGCTGGACAGGGCCTACGACCTGGATATCGCCGGTGACCTGATGGATGTGATCGACGCCAAACTCAAGGCGCGGGCTTAAGGGTTTTTAGCAGGTGCGAAGCTTTTGGGCAGAACTGTACTCATTTTAAGGTTTGTCTGACTCGGCATCTGCTAGACTTTTGGTTTTGCCGGTCCGCAGTCGGTTTGCGGTCGCGTTGAGTAAGTTGTTCTGAAGGGGAGTCATGGCCACGTCGAGTACGCCTTCTATGGTCACCGCCACTGATCGTTTGGGGTTTACCCTGTTTTTTGCGGCGGCAGTGCACGCCACCCTGATTTTGGGTATTGGTTTCGAAGCGGAAGCCCATCGGCCGGCACGCCAGACCATGGAGGTCACGCTGGCCCAGTATGATGACAAGATCAAGCCCAAGGAGGCGGACTTCCTGGCCCAGGCCAATCAGGAGGGTAGTGGCGACCTGGATGAAAAACGGGAGCTGAAATCGCCGGAGAAGGCGGAGTTCAATGACCCGCAGGTGCGCGAGACGACCCAGGTGCAGCCCCAGGAAGCGACGGTCAAGGAGCAGCAGTCGGCCACTACCGAAGTTGTGGTGACCCAGAACCAGCGGGCACGGGCGGTGTCGGAGCGGCCGCGGGAGCCCCGCGAAGCGGCCGAGGCGCAGAGCGCGCAACCCAGCCTGATGCAGCGCAGCCTGGAAATCGCCAGCCTGGAAGCCAAATACAGCGAGCAGCGTCAGGCCTATGCCAAACGGCCCCGGGTCACCCGTCTGACCGCTGCCTCCACCATGCGAACCGTGGATGCCTTCTATAACCAGCAATGGCAGGAAAAAGTGGAGCGGATCGGGAACATCAACTACCCCGAGGAAGCCCGAATCAACCGGATCTACGGCAGCCTGCGACTGCTGGTGGCGATCAATGCCAACGGCACCCTGCGGGAAGTGACGGTGCTGCAGTCGTCCGGGCACAAGATCCTGGATGATGCCGCCATCCGCATCGTGCGGTTAGCGGCGCCTTATGCGCCGTTCCCCGATGAACTGCGCAAAGAGACTGACGTGCTGGAAATTATCCGGACCTGGAAGTTCGAGCGCCACGGCCTGTCCAGCGAATAGCGATCCGTGACTTTTGGCCGCGCCCTGGCCGGTTGCTTTGATAATCGGGAAGGGGCTGAAGTATGCTAACAGTCTATCAATATTTTCTGGGCGGTCCCGATACCATGAGTATAAATGCCACCAGTTTGCGCAATCATTTTCTGATTTCCATGCCTCATATGGACGATCCCAACTTCGTCGGTACCCTGACCTATTTGTGTGAGCACAACGAGCAGGGAGCGATGGGAATCGTCATCAACCGGCCACTGGACATCACCCTGCGGGACATCCTGGAGCAGTTGCAGATGGACACGCCGCTCCATGACGAGTTTGTCTACGCAGGGGGCCCGGTGCTGACCGACCGGGGTTTTGTGCTGCATCGCCCGGCGGGGCAGTGGCAGTCCACCCTGGCCATTACGGACCAAATCAGCCTGACGACTTCCCGGGATATTTTGGCCTCATTCGCCGGCCCCGATGCACCGCAAGAGAAGCTGGTGGCGCTGGGCTACGCCGGTTGGGGGGCTGGTCAGCTGGAGCAGGAGATTGCCGACAACTACTGGCTGACCTGCCCGGCCTCGGAGGAAATTCTGTTCCACACCCCTCACGCCCAGCGGTTTCATGCGGCCCTGGCCAGCCTCGGGGTGGATCTCCATCGTTTGAGCAGCAAGGCGGGCCATGCCTGAGGAGTCCAGGCCGCCCAAGGCCGGCTTGACGTGAGGCTGAGCGCCCATCAACTGGCGAGTCGGCCGAGTACAGAGATTAACCACAAAGTGGCAAGTGATGCGGGTATTAGGGTTTGATTTTGGCGTAAAACGTATCGGCGTTGCCGTGGGGCAGAACCTGACCGGCCGCGCCTCCCCATTAAAACCCTTGCCGGCCCGGGATGGGATCCCGGATTGGAATGCGGTGGCGCAACTGGTGGAAGAGTGGCAGCCCGACGCCTTTGTGGTGGGCTTGCCGCTGAACATGGACGGCACCGAAAGCGAGATGTCGCGCCGGGCCCGCAAGTTCGCCAACCGACTGCACGGGCGCTTTGGTAAACCCGCTCACGTGATGGATGAGCGACTGTCGAGCTTTGAGGCCAAGGGGCTGGCGATGGAGCAGACCCGGGAGCGGGACTTCGGCAAATTTTCCGTGGATGGAATGGCCGCCTGTCTGATTTTGGAAAGCTGGATGGCCCATGAAGGGCAGAATGGCTCATGAAGGACAGGTCTAGCGGTTTCCGTGAGCTGATGTTGACTGTTGTTTCTTTCGAATCAATCAATAAGGGCGGTTAGATGACATCCCTGATCAATGTTGAAGCGGTTTTGGATACCATGGCCGAGGAAATCAAGGCGGTCATGGCGCAGCGAGGCGTGAGTGACCCGGTGCTGGTGGGGATCCGGACCGGTGGTGTCTGGCTGGCGGAGTATCTGCACAAGAAACTGGGGTTGCGGGAAGCCCTGGGGCAGCTGGATATTTCGTTTTATCGGGATGATTTCACCCGGATTGGTCTGAACCCGACGGTGCGCCCCTCCCATCTGCCCTTTGAAACCGAAGATCGTCATATCATCCTGGTGGATGACGTGGTGATGAGTGGGCGGACCATTCGGGCCGCCATGAACGAGCTCTTTGATTATGGTCGACCGGCCAGTATCATACTCGCCGCGCTGGTCGACGTGGGCGCACGGGAGTTGCCGATCCAGCCCGACGTGGTCGGACGGCGAATCCAACTGGAGCCCGATCAGCAGGTCAAACTGCGTGGACCAGGCGATCTCAGCCTGGAGCTGCGCCAGAAGAACGCCACCACTTCGGAACGATAGCATCTTATGTCTTCCACAGCCCCCGAGCATGCTGCGCCCGCACCCCAGTGCCTGCAGTTGAATCGTTTTGGCCAGTTGCGCCACTTTTTGAGCATTGAAGGACTGAGTCGGGAACTACTGACCGAAATTCTCGATACTGCCGACTCCTTCATCGAAGTGGGGGCCCGTTCAATCAAGAAGGTCCCGCTGCTGCGGGGCAAAACCGTGGTCAACCTGTTCTTCGAGCCCAGCACCCGTACCCGCTCCACCTTCGAGCTGGCGGCCAAGCGGCTGTCGGCCGACGTGCTGAACATGGATATCCGAACCTCCTCCACCAGCAAGGGGGAATCTTTGCTGGACATGCTGCGCAACATGGAGGCCATGGCCAGCGACATGTTCGTGGTGCGCCATGCCCAAAGTGGCGCGCCTCATTTCATTGCCCAGTCGGTCACGCCCAATGTGGCGGTGATTAACGCCGGCGACGGGCGCCATGCCCACCCCACCCAGGCGATGCTGGATATGCTGACCATTCGCCAGCACAAGGGTAACTTCGAGCATCTGACCGTGGCGATTATCGGAGATATTCTCCACTCCCGCGTGGCCCGTTCCCAGATCCAGGCCCTGCGCGCGCTGGGGACGCCGGAAATACGGGTGATCGCCCCCAATACCCTGCTGCCGGCGGATGTCGAGCAGCTGGGCGTCACCGTCTACCGGGATCTGAAGCAAGGCCTGAAAGATGTCGACGTGGTGATGACGTTGCGGCTGCAAAAGGAGCGGATGGAGTCCGCCCTGTTGCCCAGCGAAGGGGAGTTTTATCGTTTGTATGGACTGTCGGCGGAGAAACTGAGCTGGGCCAAGCCGGATGCCATTGTGATGCATCCGGGTCCGATCAATCGGGGGGTGGAAATTGACTCCGAGGTGGCCGACAGCCCGCAGTCGGTCATTCTGAATCAGGTGACCAACGGCATCGCCGTGCGGATGGCCGTGATGTCGATGGCGATGAGCGGACAAATGGCGGAAGCCGCGGCACTCCAGGAGGCGCGTCCATGAGGCTGGAAATTATTGGTGGTCGCCTGGTTGATCCGGCTCAGGGTCTGGATCGTCAAGCGGATTTGTTTATTGAAGAGGGGCGGGTACTGGCCCTTGGTGAGCGCCCCGCCGGGTTTGTAGCAGACCGTTCCATTCAGGCCCAGGGCTGTGTGGTCGCACCCGGATTGGTGGATCTCTGTGCCGCCTTGCGCTCCAAGCTCAATGCCCGCATGGCCACGGAATTGAAGGCCGCGGTTAAAGGTGGGGTGACCAGTCTATGCTGCCCGCCGGATGGTGGCCCGATCAATGACACGGCGGCCGTCACCAGCCTCTTGCGGGAGCAGGCGCGGGAGCTGCAGCTGGCGCGGGTGTTTCCGATTGGAGCATTAACCCAGGGCCTGCAGGGTGAGCAATTGAGCGAGATGTTCGGCCTGAAGGCGGCCGGCTGTCGCATGGTGAGCAATATGCGGCGTCCGGTCCTCAATAACCGGGTGCTGCGCCGTTGCCTGGAATATGCCCGCACGCAAGACCTGACCGTGGGCTTTTGTCCGGAAGACCATGCGTTGGCGGCAGATGGCTGCGTCAACGAGGGCTTTGTCGGCACCCGGCTGGGGCTCAATGGCATCCCGGCCGTGGCGGAAACCCTGGCCGTGGCCGAAGCGTTGCTGCTGATGGAGGATACCGGAGTGCGTGCCCATTTCTCCCAGATTTCCACGGCGCGTTCGGTGGAACTGATTGCCCAGGCCCAGCAGCGGGGCCTGCCGGTGACTGCCGACGTGGCCATTCATCAGCTGCTGTTGACCGATGGTGTGCTGGAGAGTTTTGATAGCCGTTATCACCTCCACCCACCGCTGCGGACGGAAAAAGACCGTGATGCCCTGCGCCAGGGGGTACGTGACGGGGTGATTCAGGCCATCTGCTCCCAGCATCAGCCTCTGGAGCTGGCCGATAAACAGGCGCCTTTTGCCGAAACCGCACCGGGTATGATCGGGCTGGAGACGCTGCTGCCGCTGACGTTGCGCTTGGTTGAAGACGACGTGTTGAGCTTGCCACGAGCCATTGCGGCGCTGACCGTGGGGCCTGCCCGGGTGATGGGGCTGGAGCTGGGTAATTTGACGCCGGGGCGGGCAGCGGATATCTGTGTGTTTGACCCCGCTAGCCAATGGCAGCTGACGGAACAGAGCCTGGTGTCGGCCTGCAAAAATACCCCGTTTCTGAATGAGTCCCTGAACGGTCAGGTTCGCTACACCCTGGTGGATGGGCGGGTCGTGTATGAGGCGGAGCAGGCTTAGGATGGTTTCAAGCTTTGCTTGAACGCGGCTCGCTTTCGTAAGGAAGTGGCTGACGAACGTTGCGGCAGGCGAGCTGCCAACAAAACCCCGAGAGAGTTCGGCTTTCTCGGGGTTTTTCTTTGGAGCCGTTTATTTAACGGCGTCTTTCAGCGCCTTGCCGGCTTTGAAGCCAACGGTCTGGCTGGCGGGAATCTGGATGACGGCGCCGGTTTGGGGGTTCTTGCCGGTACGGGCACTGCGATTTCGGATAGAGAAGGTGCCGAAGCCAATCAGGCTGACTTCTTCCTTACGGGCCATGGCCTTGGTGATTTCATCGGTAATCGCGGTGATGACTTCGTTGGCCTTTTCTTTGGACAGGTTGGCTTTGGCGGCAACGGCGGCTGCCAGTTCAGGTTTGCGCATTCGGGCTCTCCCGTTGAGAAGATAAGATTGTTGTTTTTGAGGTGGCCGGCATCCTGATACCGAGGCCTTACCTGTGTCCGTCCGCTTCTGCCTGAAGCAGTACAGCCCAGATGATTTAGTTATAGCGGCTAATGACAGGCTGTCAAATGTCACCGTGCTAGAGAACTGAGAGGGCGGGTGCTGACAAAGTGTTTCCGATTGTTAGCTTTTTTGTCAAAGCGTGACATCTTTGTCGGGCTTTGTGGCGTTCATCTCACAAAAAAACCAGCGACTTAGCCATAATCTTGCTGCATAAATGGGCGCTTACCGCGCTAAGGCTGGCGCTGGCTGGTCAAGTTTGTATACACTTGGCTACCTTTGTTTTGGCCCGCTCTAAAAACTACATAAAAATAACGTGTTTGTCGGGAGGATGACTGTGAGCTGGATGAATGTGGCCAGGAAATGGCTGGCGATGCCCTGGGGGCGTGTTGCACTGGTCTTGTCGCTGACGACTATGACAGGATGTTCGGCCGTCAACCATATGATTTATAAGACAATGGGGACGACGATGACGGCTTATGCCGAAACGCATCAAGTGCCCTATGTGCTGGCCAGCGATGACCTGGCAATGAACTGCAGCATGGCCGAGGCTCTGACGCCCTTGCTGATGTCATTTGGTCGCGTCACCCACACCCCCAATCAGCTGGGAGTCATGGTCTATCTGTCGGCCGGTATGTGTGCTGAAAGCCAGGCCTGGGAGCAAGAACTGCGTTATCTGCGCGCCATGAAAAAGGCCAATGTTCAGGAAGCCCAAGACGCCCAAATCGCCCAAAAGCGCTACCACATCCTCGCAGCTAACCGGAACTACACCGGCTATCGTCACTTGGTTGAAGAATTCGGAGAGCCCGGCGGCGAATGCCCGAAGCTGGATGATGAGTTCGAAAACTTTATCTGGATGATGGGCATGCTCGCGGGGCTACAGGCGCTGAGTAATGAAATGTCTTCCGGGGCAGGCCTTGGAATTCCCAAGGATATTGCCGCCAAAGCCGAGCGTGGCGCGGCCTGTCTGGATGATGACGAATTCTGGGGTGTGCCCATGGCGATCCGGGCCACCATCTGGAGCATGCTGCCTGGCGCGGTGCCCCAAGGCGAAGATCCCTTTGTACGTCTGAAAATTGCCGCTGAGAAAGGCGAGAAGGCCGGCGTTCGCCTGCCCAATGTGCTCTACGCCATGGCCGCCCTCAACCAGGGGAATACGGAACTGGTCAAGGAGGTGATTCGCCAGCACGCCAAATCCCAAGCCAAAAAGCCAGCTGATCCTGAGCGCAAATTGCTGGATGCCATTGCCACCCAAACCCTGGAGGCGATTTCCGATCGCTTATGGACGGAGCACACCGGCCACCGGACGCCTATCGGTGGCCTGGGAACCTTCTGGGATGATGCGCGCCAAAGCGGCGGTGAAACCATTGACTTGGATTTCATCCTCTAAAACTTCAAGACCAAGCAAGAACAAAATAGGTAGTTGAGCATGAAACAACTCAAGCAGCAGATCGCGGTGCTGGCGCTGGCTTCGTTTGCCGCAATCACGACCCAGGTGGCCCAGGCCGAATTGCCGAAACGCTCCTTATGTGTTTTTGACCCCATTGGTGCAAGCGGCCCTCTGTTTAACGTGGTGAAGCCAGTCAAACCGGCAGCGCTTGAGTGGGGCGTGGATCTGACTCTGCAAGCCTATACCGATGAAAAAATCGCGGCTGAAGACTTCCGGGCCGGCCAATGTGATGCTGTGCTGCTGACCGGAACCCGCGCCCGGGAGTTCAACAAATTCACCGGCACCCTGGAAGCCATTGGCGCCATTCCCGGGGACAAGGAACTGCAGATGGTGATGGATACCCTGACCCAGCCTCAGGCCGCCAGTCTGATGAAAAGCGGCAACTATGAGGTGGTCGGTATCCTGCCGGCTGGGGCCATTTACCTGTTTCTTCGGGATCGCAACATCGACACGGTGGAAAAGCTGCAGGGCAAAAAGATTGCCACGCTGGATTATGACAACGCGTCGCTGACCATGGTGCGTCGGGTGGGAGCCTCCGTGGTGGGTTCCAGTACCGCGAACTTTGCCGGCAAGTTCAACAACGGCAGTGTGGATATCGCCTACGCCCCGGCAGTGGCTTATACCCCGCTGGAGCTTTACAAAGGGGTAGAGCCTAACGGTGGTGTCTTCAATTACAAACTGGCGCAGATGAACTTCCAGATTATTACCCACGCCGCCAAATTCCCGGAAGGCTTCGGCCAAAAAGCCCGCGAATACGCGGCCACCCGTTATAACGAAGCCTATGAACTGGTGCGCCAAGCCGAGGCTGAGATCAAGCCCGAATACTGGATGCACCCCAAACCCGAAGATGTGGCCGGTTATGACAAGCTGTTGCGGGAAGTGCGTCTGCAGCTGCGTGATGAAGGCACTTATGACGCACGGGCCTTGACGGTGCTACGCAAGGTGCGTTGCCGGACCAATCCGAGCAATGCGGAGTGCGCGGAAGCCCTGGAATAAACCGTTGGTTGTAGATCAGGTTGTACTTGGCACTTTGTCCGGGAGAGGGCGAAGTGCCATCGAATCATTTAATAACAAGATCAGGTTTTAAAATGGTAACTACAGGATTGGCTGGCCGGTCGGCCCGGGAATGGCTCTCATCGATGCCGGCGTGTTTTCTGCTGCTGGCGGTGGTGATTTTCAGCACCAGCAGCGACATCCATAACAAGATGTTAAAGATGGGGCAGCAGTTCTGGGACGGATACTACAATCTGCGTACCGATCCCGTTCCGCCCCACTGTGACCCCAATGTGGATATCGAAACACAGCTGCAGGCCCGGCTGGCCCAGGAGCGGGCGCGTCAGCAGGGTGATGACCTGATTGCCGATCTGTTCGTCGACGAGCCGCTGTCACCGGAGACCTTGCGTCAGTCCCTGGTTAATGCGCGAAATGCCTGTTTGGCTCAGTTTGAGCGCTATGAGGAGCTGAAAGAGCAGGTCACGCCCGGGCTGCGGGTTTACCGGGCGGTTGAGCTGTTCGTCGCCGATATCATTGCTTATGGTTTGACCTCACAGCGCTTTGTGCTGGCCCTGCTGATTACCATCTGTGCGGCCACGGCCACCCTGGCCCGTCACCATATTGCCCTGCGGGCCATGCAGACCGTATTGGATCATCGGGTTTCTTCGCTGGCCCAGTTTGTGGCCAACTCCATGCTGTTGGTGTCGATCTGGGCATTCCGGGATCTTACCCATGCGACCTCCGAGGTCGTCGAGGCCAGTCGCGAAGCCTTGCACTGGATGTGGATTATCTGTTTCGGACTGTTGGCGGTATTGAGCGGCTTGCAGGTTTTCAGGGTGCCCGCCCATGCCAAGCCGGGCGGTAATTTGGGGCAGGCACTTCTGGCAATTCCCTTGTACTCCACCATGTGTTTGATTGCGGGCTCTTTCTTTATGTTCGCCGGACACTTGGCAGGTATCGGGATCTATCTCGACAAGCTGATGGATTTCTCCGATACCTTCCTGAACGTTGCCCTGTATGTGTGGGCGGGGATGATGCTCAAGCAGACTCGCCTGGCCTCTTTGGTGTTCAACTTGTTCCGGCCCTGGAAACTGGCACCTGAGGTGCTGGCCTTTTTGGTGGTGATGATTGCTGCGGTGCCTACAGCTTATACGGGGGCATCCGGTATCTTCGTCATTGCCGCTGGTGCGGTCATTTATGCCGAGTTACGTGCAGTGGGTGCCAGACGACAGCTGGCGTTGGCCGCCACGGCTATGTCAGGTAGTCTCGGGGTGGTGCTCCGGCCCTGTCTGTTGGTGGTGGTGATCGCCATGTTGAACCGTCAGGTGACCACCGACCAGCTGTTTGATTGGGGCATTTATGTCTTTATCCTGACCTCTTTTCTATTCCTGGCCGCGGTGTTGTTGATCAATCGCCGCAATCCGCTCACCATGGCTCCGGTGGCTCAGGCATTGCCCTTAAGTTTGCGGGAGGCAGGGGCGCTGGTGCCTTATGTGTTGGTGATCGGCGCGACGGTCTTGGTCTACAGCGAGTTTTTGGATGTAGCGCTCAACGAGTTTTCAGCCCCCCGGATCCTACCGGTCATGCTGTTGGCTCTGTTGGTATACGAGCACTTTTCTAGCCGCAAGGCGGGTCGCTTGGATGTGGCCGATAATGCGGTGGGCGTGATGCCGCTGGTGTCTATGCAGGGGCAAACGGGCGGTAATGGCGAGCAGCCCAAGCGTCATATTGAGCGGAGCCTGCGGGACGCCACCAATGACACGACCGCGGAAATTGGTGCGCTTTTGTTGCTGTTCGGCCTGTCCGTGAGTATTGGCGGGGTCATTGAGCGCTCCGGTATGATGGAAGCCTTCCCGCAGTCCTTTGGCAGCCCCTGGATGGCTATGCTTCTATTGATGATCGTGCTGGTGGTGCTGGGAATGGTGATGGACGCCTTTGGCGCGATTATTCTGGTCAGTGCCACCATTGCGACCATTGCCTACGATAGCGGAATTCACCCGGTCCACTTCTGGATGGTGGTGCTGGTGGCGTTTGAGCTGGGCTATCTGAGCCCGCCGGTTGCCTTGAACCACCTCTTAACCCGACAGGTGGTGGGCGAGGAAGAAATGCGTCTGGCCAGCGAGGAGCCGGGGACCTTCTATCAGCGTCATGAACGCATCCTGATGCCGCTTATCGTGATGAGTATTGCGCTGGTGTTGGTGGCCTTTGTGCCACTGGCCGTCGGTTATCGTTGATCGCTCAACGGGAAGGTGAAGGCCGGCAATGCCGGCCTTTATTGTTTCCGGGGTCTGGATTTTTGGACCCGCTGCAAGACCTCGGGCTTAAACGGGACGCATAAAAAAGGGAGCCGGTGAGGCTCCCTTTTTTCGTTGGGCTGCGCTTAGATCAGGCGCGGCCCGGCTTTTACGATCTCTTCGGAGACCTGGAACTTCTTGAAGTTCTCAACGAACTGAGCGATCAGTTCCTTGGCCTTGGCATCGTATTCGGCCGGATCCGCCCAGGTGTTGCGCGGGTTCAGCAGCTGGCTGTCGACTCCGGGAACTTCCTTGGGAACGTCCAGGTTGAGGGCTTCCAGGTGCTCGGTTTCGGCACCGATCAGGGCGCCGGTCTGAATGGCGTTGATGATGGCACGGGTGGTCGGGATGCTGAAACGCTTGCCCACACCGTAAGGGCCACCGGTCCAGCCGGTATTGACCAAGTACACCTTGCTGCCGAACTCGTCCATACGCTTCATCAGCAGTTCTGCGTAAACACCAGCCGGACGCGGGAAGAAAGGTGCGCCAAAGCAGGTGGAGAAGGTGGACTTGAGCTTAGAGCTGGAGCCCATTTCCGTAGAGCCAACCAAGGCGGTGTAGCCGCTCAGGAAGTGGTAAGCCGCACCTTCCCGGGACAGAATGGAAACCGGAGGCAATACACCGGTCATGTCGCAGGTCAGGAAGACGATCGCGTTCGGCTCGCCCGCGCGGTTTTCCAGGACGCGTTTTTCAACATGCTCCAGGGGGTACGCGCAACGGGTGTTCTCGGTCAGGGAAACGTCCTTATAGTCTGGCTCACGGGTTTCATCGTCGATGACGACGTTTTCCACCAGGGCGCCAAAGCGAATGGCGTTCCAGATCACCGGCTCGTTTTTCTGGGACAGGTCAATACATTTGGCGTAGCAGCCACCTTCAATGTTGAAAACGGTGCCTTTGCCCCAGCCGTGCTCGTCGTCACCGATCAGATAACGGCTTTCGTCGGCGGACAGGGTGGTTTTGCCCGTGCCGGACAGGCCGAAGAACAGACAGGTTTGGCCGTCTTCGCCCACGTTGGCGGAGCAGTGCATGGGCAGCACATCTTTCTCGGGCAGCAGGAAGTTCTGCACGGAGAACATGGCCTTTTTCATTTCGCCGGCGTACTGCATGCCTGCAATCAGCACCTGACGACGGGTAAAGTTCAGAATCACGCAGCCATCGCTGTTGGTGCCATCCCGCTCAGGAACGCAGGTGAAGAAGGGTGCGTTCAGGATTTCCCACTCGGCCTTGCCGGCGGGGTTGTAGGTTTCCGGGAGAATGAACAGGTTGCGGCCGAACAGGTTTTGCCAGGCGGTTTCGGTAACCATGTTCACTGGCAGGTAGTGTTCGGGATCAGCGCCCACGTGGACCTGGGAAACAAACTGGTCGCGGCCGGCCAGATACTCTTTGACGCGATTCCACAGCAGGTCGAACTTTTCGGGCTCGAAAGGACGGTTGATATTACCCCACTCGACGCTGTCCGTGGTGATGGCGTCTTTCACGATAAAGCGGTCCATGGGCGAGCGTCCAGTACGCTTGCCTGTTGTGACCACCAGGGAACCGTTGGCCGCCAGACGGCCTTCCTTGCGTAAAATGGCTTCTTCAACCAAGGCGGCTGAACTCAAATTAGTGTAAGTGTTGCTCACTTCGACCTCGCCCATTCATAAAATGCCACAAGCAGTCGTGGCATGAGATTGTTTGATAGGTGTACAAACAATCGCCAAAAATTAGGGGCGCCATTATGCCAAAAAAACGCACAAAAGACGACTACCTGGGGGGAGTCGTTCTAATGAATATCAGACAGCCTTGACACTGCTGTCATTTCGCGTAAGTGAGCGTACCCATATTTGCGATTGTCTCTGTCATCAAGGATGACACACTACATTTAATGCTGGGTCGGATTCCCGAACAAACGTTGGATAACATCCTGACCGAAGCGATATTGCTGATGGCAGAACTGGCAATCTACCTCAATAGCGCCTTGCTCTTCCAGTAGCTGTTCAAGTTCTTCCCGGCCCAGGGTTTTTAGCATGTCCATGGTGCGTTCCTCGGAGCAGGTGCACCAGAACTCGACAGGCTCCGCGTCAAACAGGCGCAAGTCATCTTCGTGGAACAGCCGGTGTAACAGTTGGGCGTTGTCCAAACCGAAGAATTCCTCGTCCGACACGGTCGTCAAAAAGTGTACCGCCCGCTGCCAGTCGTCGGATTCCGTGTGGTGGGATTGGCCGGGCTGGGGAAGCATCTGCAGCAGGATGCCGCCGTGGAGCTGGCCCCGCTGGAACAGGATCAAGGCGGTGGGCAGCTGCTCTGATTGGCGGAAATACTGCTCAATACAGGGTGCGAGGTGGTCTTCAGTCAGCGGCACAATGCCTTGGTAACGGCTGCCCTTGCTGGGGGTGATGGTAATGGCCAGGCGCGCGTCTCCCAGCTGATTTTGCAGCTGCTGATCGCTGATTTCGCCCTCCCACTGGGCAATGGCGCGGATCGTGCGGCGATGGCTGCTTTCCGCCATCAGCAGGGTCAGTGGGCCACTACCTCTGGCCTGGAGGGTGATGCTGCCTTCGATCTTGAGGGTGGCCCCCATCAGCACCACCGCTGCCGTGCTTTGGCCCAGCAGCTGTTGCACCGGTTGGGGATATTGATGCCGTTTGAGTACCTGCGCGACGCTCTCGTCGAGACGAACCACCGCTCCACGAATATGGAGGTTATCGAGTAGAAAACGTTGCAACTGGTCGTTTGAGCTCATGATTTGAGAAATTTTCCTGTTAAAACCAATGGAATGGGGAAAGTGGCCGAAATCGGAAAAGTGGCTCAGGCATCTGAATCCATTTGTTCACGGAAACGATGAATGTCCCGGCGTTGCTTTTTCGTGGGGCGCCGAGGTGGCGGCATGGTCGCCATCAGGTGCTGTTTGCGCTCCCAGGATTCTTGCTCCCGGCGTTGTTTGCTTTCCTCTGACTCAACATAAAGTTGTTGGGCTTCCGGTGCGCCCCGGCGCTGTTCCGAAAGCGCCTGCACGGCGACCACCCGCTCCGCCCAGCCGTGGCGGATACTGAGTTCGGCGCCGATTTCGACAATCTTGCCGGGCTTGGTGCGAGCGCCGTTGTAGCGGACTTTGCCGCCCTCGATGGCTTCCTTGGCCAGAGTCCGGGTTTTAAAAAAGCGCGCCGCCCAAAGCCACTTGTCCAAGCGCACTTTGGTGTCGTTAGTTTGATCTGATGCCATGCAGGTTCGTTATCCGTCTCCAGAAGTATTATAAAGCCGAATTCCGGTGATTGCTGCCCGGGGTCAGGAGGCTTCACCGGGCGTGGCGGTGGCCTTTTGGCGCAGGGCCGTATCGGGCCAGATTTGGGTAAACTCCAGGACCCCCGGGAACTCTGACTCAGGGCGTGGCGCCTTACGGCTATCGGGCTGGAGGATGGTGAGCAGATGCCGGATGCCGTAATGATGGGCGGAGCGCAGCACGCTGGCACTATCATCAATCAGCAGGGTTCGGCTTTTGTCATAGGGCTCGACTTGCTGCAGGGCGTCCCAGAATTGCACGTCCTCCTTGGGGAGTCCGAAATCATGGGAGCTGACGACCCGGTGCAGATACTGGTCCAGCCCGGTGCGGGCCAGTTTAAGGCTGAGGCTCTTGCGATGGGCATTGGTGACCAGGATCAGGCGTTGATGACTTTGACGCAGTTCGGTCAGAAAGTCCTGTACCTGGGGGCGAAAGCCAATTAAATGCTGAACCTCTTCCTTGAGTTGGCGAATATCCAAGCCCAACTCCCGGCTCCAGTAGTCCAGGCAATACCAGTTCAGGGTGCCCTGTTCCCGGTCGATCCGGGCCATCAGCTCGGTCTGGGCCAGTTCCAGGGGACGGCCAACATGTTGCGCATAGCGCAGGGGCAGGTGCTCGAGCCAGAAGTGATTGTCAAAGTGGAGGTCGAGAAGGGTGCCATCCATGTCCAGCAGGACGGTGTCGATAGTACTCCAGTCGATCATGGTTCGCAGGGCCTGTGTAAATGCTTATGATAACGAGCCTGACACAAGGGCTGCAACCAGGGGAACAGAGATGGCATCATCCGGCACCGGTGAGTTTAAGGAATGGTTTAAGAATCAAGCGTCTGGGTTATTACCTGAACTTGAGGCCGTGGCCCGGGAGGCGGGCTCGGCGATTATGCAGGTCTACCAGGCCCAGGAGGCGATCCAGGTGGAAACCAAGGTGGATGATTCGCCGCTGACCCAGGCCGATCGCGCCTCCCACCGGATTATTCTGGAGCGGCTGGCGGAACTGACGCCAGATATTCCGGTGTTGTCGGAAGAGTCCGTCTTGCCCCCCTTTGAAGAGCGACAGGGCTGGCACCGCTATTGGCTGGTGGATCCGCTGGATGGCACCAAGGAGTTTATCAATCGCAATGGCGAGTTCACGGTCAATATCGCCCTGATTGACCAGCAGGTTCCGGTGCTGGGGCTGGTCTATGTGCCGGTCACGCAGGTGTTGTATGGCGGTGTGGCAGGGCAGGGGGCCTGGCGCGTGGAAGGCGCGGAACGCCGGCCGATTCGGGCCCGGTCCCTGGTGCCCGGCGAGCCGGTGCGGGTCGTCGCCAGTCGCCGGCATGGCGCGGAGGCATTGCAGGCCTTGCTGGACAAGGCCGCTGCCCGGTTTGCCCAGCTTGAACTGGTGAATGTCGGCAGCTCCCTGAAGCTTTGTCTGTTGGCGGAAGGGGAGGCGGATTGGTATCCCAGGCTGGCGCCCACCTCGGAATGGGACACGGCGGCGGCCCAGGCGGTGCTGGAGGCTGCCGGGGGCATCCTGATCGATGAGCAGGGCCAACCCCTGCGGTATAACCGTCAGGACTCGGTGCTCAATCCCTTCTTTCACGGCCTGGCTGATCCCGCCTTTGACTGGGCGTCAGTGTTGGGGCTTCCGGCCGATCACTAGGTGATAACGCAAGATGGCGCCTAGGGCGCCATCTTTCTGTGGATTGGTGGGCAGAATTATTCTTCTGCCTTAACCACTTCACCTTTATAGCCGCTACTGGTGCAGCCCAGGCAGCGTACAAAGGTGGCCTTGGCCGGGCCGACCACCAGTTCCTGGGCCGCTTCTCCGGCATTTCCACCCAGTAGGGAGAAAGGCAGGGACACCACAAAGACCGCTGTTCCCACGACCGTGGTTGCCAGCAGGATCGGGCGGGCGACGACCAGATCGCCAGTCATGGCCATGAAGGATGGGCGCTCGATCACATTGAGTGAGCTGGCGGAATAACCTGTGGCGGGCAGGGTGACGCACAGGGCCGTCATCATCGCGATCAACAGGCGGGAGGCGGAACGTCGCATGAATACTTCTCCTAAAGCATAAATAAGGCAACCGGCGGGCAACGGACCAGCATGGGCGTCTTGGCTGCTGTGGTCGAAGCCTGATTGCTAAAAATATAGCAGGAATCTGTCACCTTTCTAACCGAGTGCCTATTTTTGTGGTGTGGCGCACTAAGTCATGGGATCTGAACCTGCTGCGCGCTTGGCGCCAGGCTCCTTGGCTCAGCGCTGACAGTGTCCGCAATAGACGGTGCTGCGCTGGCCCAGACGTATCTCCTTGAGTAGTTCTCCACACCCACGGCAGGGCTCACCGCCCCGTCCATAAACTTGCAGTGTTTGCTGAAAGTAGCCGGGCTTGCCATCGCCGCCGACAAAATCCCGCAACGTGGTGCCACCTTGCTCGATGGAGCGGGCCAAAACCTGCTTGATCTGCTCGGCCAGGGTTTGATAACGCTGCAGGCTGATCCGTCCGGCGGCCCGCTGGGGATGGATACCACTCAGGAACAACGCCTCGTTGGCGTAGATATTACCCACGCCCACCACCACATGGTTGTCCATCACAAAACTTTTGATGGCGATGGAGCGGCCCCGGGATTTTTGGAATAAATACTCGCCCGTTAACGCCTCATCCAGTGGTTCCGGCCCCAGTTCCCGCAGGAGCGGGTGGCTGGCCGGGTCTTCGGTGAGCCAGAGCATGGCGCCGAACCGGCGCGGGTCCGTGTAGCGCAGCACGTCCCCCGAGGCCAGCTGGATATCAATGTGGTCGTGCTTTTGGGGCGGTTGGGGCTGTTTCAGAATCCGCAGGCTGCCGGACATGCCCAGATGAATCACCAGGGTGCCGGATTCGGTGTCCACCAGCAGGTATTTGGCCCGGCGCCGGACCTCCCGGATGGTTTGCCCGGCCAGGGCCTGCTCCAGGCCCGGAGTTACCGGCCAGCGCAGCCGGGGTTCGCGAACAATAACCTGGGTGACCGTCTGGTGGCGGATGTGGGGCTCAATACCACGCCGGGTCGTTTCAACTTCGGGTAACTCGGGCACCTGAAACTCCTGGTAAAACGCTGGATAAATGAGGCGAAAGGTCTGCAGAGGTGATAGCCTGCACGGCTGACTAGTCTATAACGCCCGCCCGGTGCTGAACAGGCGCCCGCGGCGAGCGGTCTTTAGACCGGCCGGAAGAGATTTCCGACCTGGGTCTCTCCAGGGGGGGACCGACCCACTGTAGAATGGAAGGTGTGGCTCAAGAGGCTATTTCGCGCAATCTGTTTATCCGCGTAGTCGCTGTTTTTGATCACAGACGCTGTCGATTGGAGGGCGTTTCTTTCGTTTTTAAAGTTACATTGAGGAGGAGCCACATTTATGTGGTATCAAGGGTTGCTGGCCTGGAACGGCTGGCAAGTACTGTTGGCAACGCTGTTGCTGACCCATATCACCATTATCAGCGTTACCATCTATTTGCATCGTCACTCCGCCCATAGCGCGGTAAACCTGCATCCCGCGCTGGCGCACTTTTTCCGCTTCTGGCTCTGGTTAACCACCGGGATCGTCACCAAGGAATGGACCGCTATTCACCGTAAACATCACGCGAAATGCGAAACCGAGGAAGATCCTCATAGCCCCGTGGTACAGGGCATTGGCACGGTGCTGTTTGAAGGCGCCGAGCTTTATCGGATGGCCGCCACCCCGGAAACCCTGGAACGCTACGGTCAGCGGACGCCCGATGACTGGATCGAGCGGAACCTCTACAGCAAGTATTCCTCTCTGGGCATTGCCCTGATGGCGGTTATCAACCTCCTGTTGTTCGGCGTGCTGGGCGTGACCGTGTGGGCGGTGCAGATGATGTGGATTCCCCTGTTCGCCGCTGGCGTGATTAATGGCGCCGGCCATTACTGGGGCTACCGTAACTTCGACTGTGCCGACAATGCCCGCAACCTGGTGCCCTGGGGTATTTTGATCGGCGGCGAGGAGCTGCATAACAACCATCACACCTATCCCAATTCGGCCAAGCTCTCCGCCAAGCCCTGGGAGTTCGACCTGGGGTGGATGTGGCTTCGAATCTTCAGCGTCCTGGGGTTGGCCCAGGTCAAAAGCACGGGGCCCATTGCCCACAAGGTGCCCGGCAAGGCCGTGCTGGATATCGATACGGTGATGGCCATCGTCAACAACCGGTTTCGGGTGATGGCGGAATATCGCAAAGTGGTGCTGCTACCCGCCCTGAAACAGGAAAAAGCCAATATTATTGCCAGTGGCCGCAGCTTGTATCGGCGCGCGAAGAAATGGCTGGCCCGTGAAACGGTATTGATCGAGGCGGGCGAGCAGCAGCGGCTGCAGGCCTTGCTGGAGCGCAATGCGGTGTTGCGGACCATTCATGAAAAAAGCCAGGAGCTGCAACAGATCTGGCGGCGCACCCCCGGCATGAAGCTGCAGGACAAGCTGCAGGCGCTGGCGGACTGGTGTGGCCAGGCGGAAGCCAGTGGTATCCAATACCTGGCGGACTTTTCCGCCACCTTGAAAAGCTACTCCCTGAAGCCCGCGGCAAACCTGGGCTAAGCGGTGTCCCCTAAGCCTGGGTGGTCTCAGGCTTAGGCGCCGTGGCGTTGGCGTCCCGAATAAACAGGGCATACTGGACCTGGCCGGCCCGCTGGTGGCGGTGCAGGCGCCAGGTGCCCGGCACGATCAGGCGAGTCAACTCTTCTTCCGCTTCAATATAGATATAGGCTCCAGGGGCCAGCATCCCACGGGCTTCCAGGGTTTCGCAGCAGGCCGTGAGCATCTGTTTGCGAAACGGCGGGTCCAGAAACAGGATATCGAACTGCTCGGCCGGGGCCTGCTGGGTCCAGCTCAACGCATCACTGGCATAGACCCGGGCGCGATTGGTTTTGAGCAAGGCCAGATTGGCCTCGATGGACTGCTTCACCTGCCGGGACAGATCCACAAAGGTGACCGACGCCGCTCCCCGTGACAGGGCTTCCAGTCCCAACGCACCGCTGCCGGCAAAGAGATCCAGGCAGCGTGCGCCGGCGATCACCGGCATCAGCCAGTTAAACAGGGTTTCCCGGACCCGGTCCGGAGTCGGGCGCAATCCTTCGATTTCCGGAAACTGCAGACGTCTTCCCCGCCACTCGCCACCGATGATGCGCAAGGAGGAGCTGTTGGACGCGGTTTTTCTGGACGGACGGGACGACATAGGGCGTTGGCTCATGGAATGGCTGGACGAGACAGTATCTTAAAAGGGCTTGGGAGGGTTCTCAACGCGAACCTGGGCGAGTCGCGATTTTTAATCACAACCTGCTAGAATAGCGGGACTTATGGTTGCATGCTCCCATATCAAAGAATGAGCCGATAAATGATGGATTCCTTGGAACTTATTTTCTATGGCCTGCTGGCCATCCTGGTGCTTGCCTTTATTCTGGACCTGCTGGGTCGGCGCCGTTCTTTGCCGCGTCCGCCGCGGTTTGAACTGACTCCGGCCCCGGAACAGCAGGCGGTCCCGGTGGCGGAAAAAACCGCTGCCCCGGCGCCCGTAGCTGAAGCCGAGCCTCAAGCGGTGGCGCCGGTGGTCACCACACCGGTGGAGGCGCCGCGCTCTTTTCTGGAGCGGGTCAAAGAAGGGTTGTCCCGCACCCGGGCAAACTTTACTGACAGCCTGAGCGGCCTGTTTCTGGGGCGTCGCAGTATCGACAAAGCCCTGTTGGAAGAGATCGAAACCCTGCTGCTAACCGCGGATGTGGGGATGGATGCCACGACCCAGATTATCGACAACATTACCCAGCAGCTGGAGCGCAACCAGCTCAAGGATGGTGAGGCCCTGCAAAAAGCCTTGCGGGAAGAGTTGCACAAAATCCTGAGTCCCTGCGTGTTACCGCTGGATGTGGAAAGCCGGGAAGGCGGCCCCTTCGTGATCCTGGTGGTGGGGGTCAATGGTGTCGGCAAGACCACGACCATTGGCAAGCTGGCCAAGAAGTTTCAAGCCCAGGGCAAGAAAGTCATGCTGGCGGCGGGAGACACCTTCCGGGCCGCGGCGGTGGAGCAGTTGCAGGTTTGGGGTGAACGCAACAATGTGCCGGTGGTGGCCCAGCATACCGGTGCGGATAGTGCCTCGGTTATTTTTGATGCGGTCCAGTCTGCCAAGGCCAAAGGCTTTGATATTGTGATTGCGGATACGGCGGGACGTCTGCAGAACAAAGATAACTTGATGGCTGAGCTGGAGAAGGTGGTGCGGGTGATGAAAAAGTTCGACCCCAGCGCCCCTCACGAGGTGATGCTGGTGCTGGATGCCGGCACCGGCCAAAACGCCTTGAATCAGGCCCAGCTGTTCCGTCAGGCGGTGGGGGTCAGCGGTGTGACGCTGACCAAGCTCGATGGCACGGCCAAGGGCGGGATTATTTTTGCCATTGCCAAGCAACTGGAGCTGCCCATCCGCTATATTGGTGTGGGTGAACAGATTGATGACCTGCGACCGTTCAGCGCGGAAGAGTTTATCGACGCGCTGTTCGCCCCCAGCCGGTAATCCCCGCGATTGCCGGACCTGACCGCTCCTTCCTTGAAAGGGGCGGTCCCGTTGTCGAACGACGAGACTCCGACACAACAGAGACCAGCTTCCATGATCGCGCTCGAAAATGTCAGCAAGCGGTATCCCGGCGGGTTTGAGGCTCTCAATCAGGTGAGCCTGCGCATCGCCCGGGGCGAGATGGCGTTTTTGACCGGCCACTCGGGGGCGGGCAAGAGTACCCTGCTGAAGCTGATCATGCTGATGGAGCGGCCCAATCAGGGCCAGGTGATTGTGGGCGGGCAGAATCTCAACCGGATTCCCAAACGCCAGATTCCTTACTACCGCCGCCATGTGGGGGTGGTGTTTCAGAATCACCACTTACTGTTTGACCGGACCGTGTTCGATAACGTTGCCTTGCCGTTATCCATCGCCGGGGTCTCTCCCCGGGATATCGGCCGGCGGGTTCGGGCGGCATTGGATAAAGTGGGCTTGCTGAAAAAAGAGCGGCTCTATCCGATTGCGTTGTCCGGTGGGGAGCAGCAACGGGTGGGGATCGCCCGGGCGATTGTGAACAAGCCGCCCTTGCTGTTGGCGGACGAGCCCACCGGCAACCTGGACCCGGAGTTGTCTGCCGATATCATGAAGTTGTTTGAGCAGCTCAATCAGGTCGGGGTCACCATGTTGATTGCCAGTCACGACCTGGCCCTGATCTCTCATATGCGCCATCGGGTGATTCGCCTGGAGCAGGGGCGTCTGCTGGCGGGGGATCACCATGCGGCCTGAGCGTCAGGGAGCCTCCCGAACCAAGCCTGCCAAGCGGGTCAAACGGGCTGAACCGTCTGCTTCCGGAGCGACCGCCGGTGTTGAACTGGCCGCCGTGCAAACCTACCTTCATCACCATCGCCGCGTGGCCCGCGACAGCCTGCTCCGCCTGCTGCGTACCCCTTGGGCGAGTCTGATGACCTGGGCGGTCATCGCCATTGCCCTGGCCCTGCCGGCCACCCTGTTTTTGATGCTGGCCAACGTGGAGCAGCTCAGCCAGAACTGGAGCAGCTCGCCGCGCATTACCCTGTATCTGGACCTGCGGGTGGAAACGGCCGAAGCCCATCGCCTGCAGGAGGCGATCCGCAAGAAAGCCCAGGTTGAGTCGGTGACCTATATCAGCCCCGAACAGGCGCTGGAGGAGTTCAAGGCCTTTTCCGGGCTGGCGGAGGCGATAGAGTATCTGGATCAGAATCCCCTGCCACCGGTGCTGATCGTCACGCCCGCCACAAATTTGATGTCGGCGGCCCAGGTCGAAGCCCTGCAGCGGGAGTTGGCGGCACAGCCCGGCGTGGCGCGGGCGCAACTGGACATGGACTGGGTCAAGCGCCTGTACAGCTTGATGGAGCTGGTGCGTCGGGCCGTCCTGGCCTTGGGAGGGTTGCTGGCGGCGGCGGTGTTGCTGGTGATTGGCAATACCATCCGTCTGGCCATTGAAAGTCGTCGCGAAGAAATCGTGGTGATCAAACTGGTCGGCGGGACCGATGGCTTTGTCCGTCGGCCGTTCTTGTATACCGGGCTCTGGTATGGCCTGGGAGGTGGCATTCTGGCCTGGTTGCTGGTGTTCTTCTGGCTGCTGTGGCTGTCCGGCCCGGTGCAGGAGTTGACCCGGCTCTATGCCCTGGATTTTCAGTTGGCGGGCTTGGGTGTTGAGTCTACACTTACTCTGCTCGGCACGAGTATGTTGCTTGGATGGTGCGGTGCCTGGCTAGCGGTACGGCGACATCTGGATGAGATTGAACCCCAATAGGAATCCCTTGAATTTTTTTATGGAATGCCCATCATTGGGGGCTTAAATTCATTTTGTAACTGCTTTTTTGAGGCAGAACGGATTGGAGAGGGAACTTTTTTCTAACCGAACAGTCTGATTCGTTAACAAAATAGTTGTTCTATCGGAGAATTATGAGCATGGGCAAAAGCTTACGGCCAGTTGAATTGATGGCGCCGGGTGCCAATCTGGAGTCGTATATTCAAGCGGTTAACAGCATCGCCATTTTAAGCGCCGACGAGGAGCGAGAACTGGCGGAGCGCCTGTACCGCTTCGGCGACCTGGAAGCGGCCCGTCGCTTGGTCATGTCTCATTTGCGGTTTGTGGTTCATATTGCCCGCAGCTACTCAGGCTATGGGCTGCCCCAGGCGGATTTGATTCAGGAAGGGAACGTCGGCTTGATGAAGGCCGTGAAGCGCTTCAACCCTGACTTTGGCGTGCGCCTGGTGTCTTTCGCCGTGCATTGGATCAAGGCGGAAATTCACGAATTTATCCTGCGCAACTGGCGGATCGTCAAGGTTGCGACCACCAAGGCCCAGCGCAAACTGTTCTTCAACCTGCGTAGCGCCAAGAAGCGGCTGGCCTGGTTGACCAATGATGAGGTCAATGCCGTTGCCGAGGACTTGGGGGTTGAGCCCCGTGTGGTACGGGAGATGGAAGGTCGTCTCAGCGCCCAGGATGCAGCCTTTGATGCCGGCGTGGACGACGATGACGACACCGCCTATCAGGCACCGGTCTACTACCTGGAAGACCGCCGCTATGACCCGGCGGCCCAGCTGGAAAAGGCCGATTGGTCCGAGGATTCCAGCACCCGTTTGCATCAGGCCCTGGATGCGTTGGATGAGCGCAGCAAGGATATTCTGGCGCGACGCTGGCTGACCGATAACAAGGCCACCCTGCATGAGCTGGCGGACCAGTACAGTGTCTCGGCGGAGCGGATTCGCCAGCTGGAAAAAAATGCCATGAAAAAGGTTCGCGCCATGATGATGGAAGCCTGACCGGGCTTGGGAACCCGAGAAACCGCCTGCGGGCGGTTTTTTTTCGCCTGCAATCCGGCTAATCTCGAAGCCATTGATTTGATGAAGGTGTTGAGGGCATGACAAACGCTTCCTTGCATATTGCTTTTCTGGGGATTGGCCTGATGGGACGCCCCATGACGGAAAACCTGCTGAAGGCAGGCTTTTCCATGAGTCTGTGGAACCGTACCCGTGCCAAGCTGGCAGGTTTTGAAGGCCGTGCCCAACTGGCGGAAACGCCCGCCGACGCGGTGCGGGATGCAGACGTGGTGATCTGCATGCTGGAAAATGGTCCGGTGGTGGACCAGGTGATCCGCCAGCAAGGGGTGCTGGAGGCCTGCAAACCGGGGGCTGTGGTGATTGATATGAGCTCCATTCCACCGCAAACCGCCCGGGAGCATGCCGCTGCCCTGGCGGCGCGCCAGGTTGGGCATCTGGATGCGCCGGTTTCCGGCGGAACCCTGGGAGCCCAGCAGGCCAATCTCTCCATTATGGTCGGCGGTGAACGGGCGGATTATGAGCGGGCCCAGCCGGTTTTCCAGGCGCTGGGACGCACCACCTATATTGGCCCCCATGGCGCCGGCCAATTGGCCAAGCTGGCGAATCAGGCCATTGTCGGCATCACCATTGGCGCGGTGTCCGAGGCGTTGTTGCTCGCCGCCCAGGGCGGCGCGGACCCGGCTGCGGTACGAGAAGCCTTGTTGGGCGGCTTTGCTTCCAGCCGCATTCTGGAGTTGCACGGCCAGCGCATGATCGACCGCAACTTTGTGCCCGGTGCACGTTCTCGGGTGCAGCTGAAGGATTTGCGCATGATCCTGGATGAGGCCCGGTCGGAAAACCTGACCTTGCCACTGACCCAGCGGGTGTATGACGAATACCTGGGGCTGGTCGCGGCGGGCTTCGATGGGGTGGACCACAGCGGGCTGCTGCTGCAACTGGAGCGGTTGAACAATACCCGTTTGAACGACACGCCGGATCAGCTGTCCGACCCCGCGTGAATCAGTCTCAGACCCTGTTGCCCCAATCCAATTGTTTTTGATCCCTGGACTCGTGAGATGCCGAAATTTGCAGCCAATCTGACCCTGCTGTTCAATGAAGTAGCTTTTCTGGATCGGTTTGAAAAGGCGGCCCAGGCCGGTTTTCGAGGTGTGGAATACCTGTTCCCCTATGCCTGGCAGCCCGGTGAGTTGCGCCAGCGCCTGGATGACTGGGGGCTGGTGCAGGTGCTCCATAACATGCCGCCCGGTGACTGGGACGCGGGGGAGCGGGGCATCGCCTGCCATCCGGATCGGGTGGAGGAGTTCAAACGGGGCGTGGAGTTGGCGGGAGAGTACGCGTTGGCGCTGGGCTGTCGCCAGCTGAACTGCCTGGCCGGGTTATGCCCGCCCGGCTATGAACAAGGTCAGTTGCGTGACACGCTGATCAGCAACCTCCAGTATGCCGCCGAGCAGCTGAAGCCCTTGGGGGTCCGGGTGTTGGTGGAGGCGATCAATAGCCGGGTGGATATGCCGGGCTTCTTTCTGGACTCGACCTCCAAGGCGTTGGAGGTCATTGCCGCGACAGGTTCGGACAATCTCAGTTATCAGTATGATGTGTACCATATGCAGATCATGGAAGGAGATCTGGCACGGACCTTGGAACAACATCTGGACATAATCGGGCATATTCAAATTGCCGATAACCCGGGACGACATGAGCCGGGCACCGGCGAGATCAACTTCGATTTTCTATTTCAGCATCTGGATCGGATCGGCTATCAGGGCTGGGTGAGCTGTGAATACCGGCCCCTGCGGGAAACCGAATCCGGACTTGGCTGGCTCAAGGCGTTGCGAGCGAAGGGTCTGGCCCGGTAGCTTCCCAGGAGGCGCTGTTACCTGTAGCGACTGCGCAACGGATTGCTCGGTTACAACAAGAGGAGAGAAAGTATGCGGATTCTCGTTGTCGAAGATGATCACGAGGTCGCAGAGTATCTCAAAAACGGCCTGGAAGAGAGCGGCTACAAGGTTGATTACGCCGCGAACGGACATGATGGCCTGTATATGGCCACCAGTGAAAATTACGACCTGCTGATTGTCGACCGGATGCTGCCGGGCCTGGATGGGTTGGCGTTGATCAAGGCACTGCGGGCCGCGGGCCGGCAAGTGCCGGTGTTGGTGCTCAGTGCCCTGGGGGAGGTTGATGACCGGGTCCAGGGCTTGCGTGCCGGCAGTGATGATTACCTGACCAAGCCATTTTCCTTTAGTGAGCTGTTAGCCCGGATCGAGGCTCTGCTGCGGCGGGGCTCGATTGGCAGTGACGTGGTCACCGAGCTGAAGGTGGCGGATCTGGAAATGGATTTGCTGTCCCGCACGGTGCATCGGGCGGGCCAGGAAATTGACCTGCAACCCCGTGAGTTCCGCCTGCTGGAATACTTCATGCGACACGCCGGTCAGGTGCTGACCCGGACCATGCTGCTGGAAAAGGTGTGGGACTATCACTTCGATCCCCAGACCAACGTGATTGATGTCCATGTCAGCCGACTGCGGGCCAAGATCGATAAAAACTTCGACAAACCGCTGATCCATACCATCCGTGGAGCCGGGTACATCCTGCGTGAAGCTGACTAAACTGCTGCGCACATCCACCTTCCAGCTGGCGTTGGTCTATATGACGCTGTTCGCCACGTCGGTGTTTATCCTGCTGGGGTTTATCTACTGGGCCACGGCCGGCTACATGGCGCGCCAGACCGATGAAACCATCGAGGCGGAGATTCAGGGCCTGGCGGAGCAGTACCAGCGCCAGGGGCTGGAAGGCTTGATCAGCGTGATCCATGAGCGGACGGCCAAGAACATCGATGGCAGCTCCGTGTACCTGTTCACCTCCCAGGATGGCCAGTACCTGGCGGGCAACCTGCTGGCCTGGCCGGACGCGGAAATCAAAGAGGGCTGGATCAGCTTTTACCTGGATGAGCGGGTGGCCAAGCCGCGTGGCGGTGATAGCCATCTGGTGCGGGGGCGGGTATTTCGCACCGAGGGTGGGATGCGCTTGCTGGTCGGGCGGGATGTGCACAACCTGATGGAGGTCCAGGAGCTGGTATCGCGGGCCCTGACCTGGGGGATGGGGGTGACCGTGGCGCTGGCCTTTGCCGGCGGGTTGTTCATGAGCCGCAGTACCTTAAAGCGCATCGAATCCATTAACCAGACCAGTCGCGAAATCATGAAAGGGGACCTATCTCGGCGTATTCCGACCCGGGGCAGTGGCGATGATTTCGACCAACTGGCGGAAAACCTCAATGCCATGCTGGAGCAGATCGAGGTCTTGATGGAAGGCGTGCGGCATGTGTCCAACAATATTGCCCATGACCTGCGCACCCCGCTGACCCGTCTGCGCAATCGGCTGGAGAATATGCAGAGCCACACCCATGATCCGCTCCAGGCCCAGGAGTCGATCACTCAGGCGTTGCTGGAAGCGGATCGTATCCTGCAGACCTTCAATGCCCTGCTGCGGATCTCCCGGATCGAGTCGGGGGGATTTCAGCGTCCTAACCAGAAAGTCTCTTTAAAGGAATTGGTGGCGGATGCCGCGGAGCTCTATGAGGCGCTGGCCCTGGACAAGGAGCAGACATTCGATGTGGATTTGCACAGTGATGTGGAAATTCTCGGCGACCGGGATTTGCTCTTCCAGGCGTTGGCCAACCTGTTGGACAACGCGATTAAATACACCCCCGAGCGGGGTCATATCAAAGTCTGGCTGGAGCGAGGCGCCAAGGCGCGGCTGGTGGTGAGCGATAGTGGCGTTGGCGTGCCCTCTGCCGAGCGGGACAAAGTCTTTGAGCGTTTTTACCGGGTTGATAAAGACCGCAGTACCCTGGGCAATGGGTTGGGACTGAGCCTGGTCAAGGCCGTGGTGGAGCTGCACCGGGGTCGGATCTGGCTGGAAGATAACGACCCCGGATTAAGAGTGGTGCTGGAGTTACCCTACGCTTAGTACGACGCGACGTGCTCGCCAACTGTTGGCCAATGGCCTAGGAGCGCTGGGCCTGCAGGCGGCTCAGGGTGCTTTTCAGGGGTTCCAGCAGACTGTTAACACCGCTACGGGCCTGCTGTTCCAACTGGTTGCGGACACGCTCTAACTGGACCTTGCGGGCCATCACCTTCACATTCAGGCTATCCAGCTCACCTTTCAGACGTTGCTGCTCGGCAAACAAAAAGGCGAGGGCGTTATGGCGGTTGACCTTATCGGTAATACCAAACTGATCGAGACGATAGCCGATCAGATCGAGCCCGTTCAGGGCGGTGTTTAGAACTTTTTCTGCCTGTTTCATAGGATTCCCCAACTGATTCCCTACATTGATCCGGGTCACCAGGCTCCTGGGAGCCGGCTTCGAACCTTAATGAGAAAAACTAGGGGGGGCAACCTAATTTGCTGAACGGGTGGTGACCTTTTGATTAACGAAGCTTAATGGCCCCAAGGCGGGGAAATGGGAAAGGGCACACTAGAATGGAAATGGAGGGATTTGGAAACAATTCGGTTTAATGCGACAGTTTTACGCCTCTGAACGTTTCCAACCTTGACTGCTTTACTGTCTCCTTAACTGCCAACGGGCTCCCAGCCCTGTTAAAGGCCCCGCGACATACTGTGCCGGGGCGTTTTTTTTAGCACTCCCGGCAGACTATTTTTCGTACTCGATTTTGGTGATATACCAGTGGGCAATGCCCACGGGGGTGTGGACCTGGGCTTCGTCATCCACTTCTTTTTTAAGCAGCGCCCGGGCCATCGGGGAGTCGATGGAAATGTAATCCTTGCGATCAAAGATCTCATCGTGGCCGACAATCCGAAACCGCTTGGTCTCGCCCTCGTCGTTTTCGATCTCCACCCAAGCGCCAAAAAACACCCGTCCTTCCTGCTCTGGCGCATAGTCCACCACCCGCAACTCACTCAGGCAGCGTTGCAGGTAGCGCACGCGCCGGTCGATCTGGCGCAGCAGTCGCTTGTTGTACTGGTAGTCGGCGTTTTCACTGCGATCCCCCAGGCTGGCCGCCCAGGTTACTTTTTTGGTGACTTCGGGACGCTCAACCCGCCAGAGGCGATCCAGTTCAGACTTCAGGGCTTCAAAACCCGCGCGAGTAATCAGTTTTGCTTTCATAACGTGGTCGGGAAAGAATCTCTCTGTAATCCTGTTCAACCGGTACTGACCGGTAGCCAGGCCCAAGCGCTGGGCTGCTGTCTTTGCCTGTGCCCGGTCTTGCTATTAACTAAGGACTGCACCGGGCAGCTGCAGAGGGCTTATTCTGCGATTGGCGTCATTGTTGACGCTAAGGCCCACGAAAGGCAACCTGTAGCTTCGGAAAACCTTGTTTAAGGAGCAGTGTGATCCATTATGGTGAACAAGCTTAGACTCAGTGAAAGCGAATGGCGCCAGCGACTGACGCCGGAAGCCTATCGGGTGTTGCGGGAGCATGGTACCGAAGCGCCTTGGAGTGGCTGCTTTGTGGGCACCAAGGACCCTGGCACTTATGTGTGCGCGGGTTGTCATCAGCCGCTGTTCAAATCCGGTGAGAAATTTGAATCCGGCACCGGTTGGCCCTCATTTACCCGTCCGGTTTCCGATCAGGCGGTGACAGAATATGAAGATCGCTCTTATGGCATGATCCGCACCGAAGTTCGCTGTGCCCGCTGTGATAGTCATCTGGGCCACGTCTTTCCCGACGGTCCGCCGCCGACCGGCCTGCGTTACTGTATCAACTCGGTCTGTGTGAAGCATGTCGCCGAAGGCGAATCCCTCCCTCTGGTGGAAGCTTAGTTGTCTCAACCGCAGGCGGTGTGCTGAGCACGATGAACCTGGCCCCGGACTCCTCGCCCACCGCTTCCCCGTCAGCCAGCGGCCTTCCCTGGCTTGCCACCCCTTTCGGCCGGCGTCTGTCCTGGCTGCTGCTTGCGGCAATGCTGCCTTTGCTGTTTGCGCCCATCGGACCCGATTACTACAGCCATCGCCTGTACCGGGCGCTGTGGGATCTGGGGCATCTGCCCTGTTTTGCCCTGGCGGCTTACGTCACTGTCCGCGGACTCTGGGGCCGGGTCGAGTTAAGTGGGGCGGCCTGGGTGTTGTGGCTGTCAGGAGGAGCCTTGCTGATGGGGGCGCTGGTGGAGCTGGTTCAACAGCAGATTGGGCGCAGCGTCAGTGGACGGGATCTTTTTAACGATCTGGTCGGGGCCTATCTGGTGGCGGTACTTTACCGGCCGATTCAACGGCAGCTGGCAGCCCCTTGGCGGCGGTTTTTGCATCTGGTGCTGGTGGCCTTGCTGGGGCTGGCCCTGGCGCCCCTGACGTTCCTGCTGTATGACCACTTCCTGGCTTGGCGCCAGTTTCCCCTGTTGGCTGGATTTGAGCATCCCACCGAGCTGAGTCGCTGGAAGGGCGGCCCATATGAGAGGGTGGCCCAGTATCCGGCGGAGGGTGAGTATGCGTTGCGCATCCCGTTTGCGGGACAAGGTTACGAAGGGGTGTCGCTGTCTCACTTTCCGGGCAATTGGCAGGGGTTTGGCTATCTCGAGCTGAGTCTTTACAACGCCGGTGAGGGGTTGAGGGCGACCCTGCGCATTCATGACGAGGCCCATCTGCGGGGTGAGATGGCGTATTCGGATCGCTACAACCTGCACTTTCAGGTGGCGCCGGGCTGGAACCATCTGCGGGTTCCTCTTCAGCGGGTGGCGCAAGCTCCAGCAACCCGGGAGCTGGATCTGGCCAAAGTGCGTAACCTGGGTTTGTTTGTCTCTAACCTGGGGCGTTCCGGAGCGCTTTATCTGGATCAGGTTCGCCTGGCGGCAGAGTGATGATCAGCCTTTAGGCTGAGTTAGGATGATGAGCTGTGCGCGACCTCTCATTTTGGAGAGATTTTTCCATGTTTTTCAAAGACTGGCGATAAAATGCTCAGTCTGACCCGCCCGCCACGGGAATGGGTCCAGTCGATTATGTCATAGGAAGATTAACATGCCCTCTCAAAGCTCTTTACGAATCCTTCTGCTTGGTGTGAGTTTCGCAGTGGCCTCGCATGCTTGGGCGCAGAACGCAGAGAGTTTGGCTATTTTGCAGCCCAAGGAAAAAAGTACCTTGGAAACCTTTCCGCTCGCGTCGTTGGAGCAAGATGATCTCGCCATGGCGGTTATCAACGGGACGCTTGACGTGCCAGCCGCGGGGGCGCCGGTGGAGGCGAGCGAGGTCAGCAAGTTTCAGCTGAAGGACCCGCTCGTCAGGGATGAGTCCTCGGATGTTTATCAATCCCGCCCTCCGATGGTCATCCAGATCAATCCAACGCCGATCCCGGTGGGCAGCCGCACCTATAGCCATGATTATCGCTAAACGTCAGACCGCCTGAGCGAGTCGCTCAGGCTCCGGCTCGGCGTGGGAGCAGCCTGCGAGGCAGGCTGTCAGGCGATATGTGTTCGGGCTGTGTGTCGCGCGGCTTTTTCGCTGTGCCGTGGGGACCGGTTGGGGCCACTGGCCTTCACAAATCCTTTGATCTCCCGCAAGGGGCGTTCCAGAACCTGTGTATAGAAAAAATCCAGGGCGCTGAGGGCTTGGTTTTGCTTGGCCGGTGAGACTTTAAGAGCCGTGGCGAGATACGACAGGAACTCTTTGACGCTGTGCTCATCCAGTTGTTCGGGGCTTTTTAAGCCATGAAAGAACACATAACGACTGATCCAGTGTCGGTAGCTATGCTCGGTACGGGGTGAAAAACGTTGGGCTTGGGTGACGGACTGCAGCTTATCGTGCAGGCCCGGAGCGCTATGCTCCAAAGAATCTGAAGTTTCCATAAACGCGCGTGAGTCATGTTTGTTGTTGTTATGATGGCGTAAGTTTATTACAGGCTTGGGAAAGCTGCAAAAACGATACTGACTCGCCTTTAAAAAAGCTCGATCAGCGCCCACGTCCCAGGCTTGTGGACACTGATCGAAAACACTGGGCTTAGCCGTGCTGAGCCTTGAGCTTGTTGAGGTTTTCCACGTAACGACGCATGGCTTCCTCTTTGGAAGTGCCTTTGACCTGTTCCCAGGCGCTGTACTTGGCGCGGCCCACCACATCCAGCATGCCGGGCTTTTTGCCGCTGACATCGCCTTCGGTCGCCTGCTTGTACAGGGCGTAGAACTCCAGTTTCAGTTCGTTGGAGGGTTTGAAGTTGCCGGTAGCGTTTTGGATGTAGTTAACGGCTTCGTCGAATTGTTGTTTGAGGTCGCTCATAAGACTCGCTTCCTGAGTGTCTGTGATTGTTGTGCGAAGTGGCGATTATATAGAGAGCCACTCGGGTGGCCTAGTGGAATCAGTGCCAGACTTCATGTTTCAGGGTGCTGGTATGCGTTATAGGTGGAACGACGCCAGCAGGCTATGGCTGTAGAGACCGCTGGAGTCGTCATTGGGGCAAGGAGCCGAGGCCCTTGGCAGCAAAAGTCAGCTTACCCGCCGCTGGAACTGCTCGATCAGCTGCAGCAGTTGGGCCAGTTGCTCTGCCACCTGGGTACAGAGATCGGACGACTCGTCTGCAAGGTCGGCATTGCCCCGGGCGATTTCGGCGAGCTGATCGATCTTGCGGCTGACGTCTTCCAGAACATTGGACTGCTCTTCAATGGCCCGGGCAATCTGGACGTTCATGTCGGTCGTGGTGGCCACCTGGTCGGTCAGGGCCTGGAAGGAATCCTGGGCAGCTTCGCTTAACTGCAGACACTCGCCAGAGAGTGTGCCCCCTTCGCTAATATCGGTGACGGCCTGACGGATATTGTCCTGAATGGACTGGATGATGGATTGAATTTCCACCGTCGAGCTTTGGGTGCGCTGGGCCAGGGCGCGCACCTCGTCGGCCACCACTGCGAAACCTCGGCCCTGATCGCCTGCCCGCGCCGCTTCAATGGCCGCATTGAGGGCCAGCAGGTTGGTTTGTCCGGCAATGCCATCAATCACATGAATCACTTCATCAATACGACTGCTTTGGGCGCTGAGCTGATGAATCTGCTGGGTGACCTGCTCCAATCGGACCGCCAGGTTTTGGCTGGCGGTGACTGAATTGGCAACCACTTGCTGGCCTTCGGTGCTGATTTGCAGCGCACGTTGGGTGGCGTCGGCGGTCATGCAGCTATTGCGGGCCATGTCGGTTACGGTGGCGGACACTTCCTGCATGGCGACTGCCAGCTGCTCCAACTGTTGTTGCTGAGTTTCAATGTTGCGGCTGGCTTGTGTGCCGACTTCGGAGGAGCGCTCTGCCACGCATTCCGCCAGATGGCTGGAATCCAGAACCCGGCCGACCACGGCCCGCAGTTGGGAGCGGCACATTTTCAAGGCCAGCTGCAGTTGGCCGAGCTCATCGGTCCTTCCGGTATAGACCAGTTGCATCAGAGGATTGTCGACCACCTCGCGGGCTTCCTTGGTGATCACATCCAGTGGACGCCCACCGAACCAGACCGCGGCTCCCACCAGCATCAGTGAGAACAAGCTCAACAGGATGGCGGCAGGCGATGGGTTTTGCGCGAGGGTGTACACCACCAGGGGCAGCGTCGCCAACGTCGCGTACAGGGCCAGGCGCGCCTTGAAGCTGAGCTGGGGCCACTTGAGTTGCCGGGGCTGGCGGCTTTGGTTAAGGGTTTGGTAGAGCCGTTCGGCCCGGGCCACCACCTGTCGGTCCGGTTTGGTTCGGACCGACTGATACTCGACGGTTTGATTTCCGGAACGGATGGGGGAGACAAAGGCATCCACCCAATAATAATCGCCGTTTTTACAGCGGTTTTTGACAATGCCCATCCAGGACTGGCCCGCTTTAATGGTTTTCCAGAGATCGGCAAAGGCTGCCGGAGGCATGTCGGGGTGGCGGATCAGGTTATGGGGTTGGCCTTTCAGTTCTTTGCGGTTATAGCCGGAAACTTTGCAAAAATCGTCATTGGCGTATTTGATCAGACCTTTGAGGTCTGTAATGGAAATCAGGTTGCAGTCGGTGGGGTAATTTTGTTCGTGTTGGGTGACCGGCTCGTTTCGGCGCATAGTTATTCTCGGGTTTTTGCCAAGTGCCATTTCAAGAACGCAGTAGGTCGCTTAGACAGCAGGACTTACTCTAGAAACTGACTGAGCTTTGCTTATTTTTGTTTGAAGTGGCTATTTACTTATAGAAGATGTGGTTATAGGCCGCAAGTTGGCTCAGGGCATTTTGGTCAATAAATCTACAGGTTTTGTGAAGGGCTCGACGCAGGCCGGCCGTGGTCTGAAATGAGGTGGGGCCAGGTTCAGCTTTGGGCGGAGATGGGCTAAGCTGCGCACTTCCGTCCGCCGGGCTTGGCGGCATTTCACCGAGGACAGGGCATGGCCAAACCGAACCAGTTGAGCAAGATTATCCAGGGTATCAACCAACTGCCGGATCTGCTGAGATCCCGGGCGCTGACGCTGTTTTTCGGACGCATGGTCCGTTTTACCGGAACCACCGGCATTACCGTGGAGGAGCTGACCCATCAACGTTGTGTGATCAGCCTGAGCAACCGCAAGGCGGTGCGCAATCATATTGGTTCAGTACATGCGGTCGCCAATATTCTGATTGCGGAGTCGGCCACGGGTTATCTGGTGGGTATGAATGTGCCCGATACCTCGGTGCCGGTGATCAAGACCATCAAGGCCGATTTCGTCAAACGCAGCAAGGGCGATATGCGGGCAGTGGCCGAGCTGACGGATGAGCAGGTCGAGCTGATGCGGACCCAGGAAAAAGGGGAGACCCTGGTGCGGGTGACCATTACCGATGGTGAGGGCAAAGAACCCATTTTGGCCGAGATGCTTTGGGCCTGGACCCCGAAAAAGCGGGCCTGACCAGGGCCCGTCCA
>CAZEWG010000020.1:0-5205 GCA_964514485.1 uncultured Pseudomonadales bacterium | reverse complement strand
CCGAGATGCTTTGGGCCTGGACCCCGAAAAAGCGGGCCTGACCAGGGCCCGTCCATCGGAGCCGCCACGCGCTCCGCCACAGTCTAGAATAGGGCTGTTTCAGCGCTCAAACCGCAAGGTTCGGGCGCCTTTGGATAGGAATCATCCGTGACAGCGACACTCTCTTCTTCGCCGATTGAGCGGCCGGCTCAACCGGACGCCATCGGCCTTTATGACTGGAAGCTGATCCGGCGGATTGCGCTGGGCCATCGGCGTGCCCTGATCAAAGCGCATGTGGTGGCGATTCTTGCTACCTTGGCCAGTGTGCCGGTGCCGTTATTGTTGCCCCTGTTGGTGGATGAGGTGCTGTTACAGCAACCCGGGCCGGTCGTGCCGTTGATCAACGGCCTGTTCCCCGAGGCCTGGCATGGCCCGCTGCTTTATGTTGGGCTGGCGGTGCTTGCCGCACTGGTGCTGCGCCTGGCGGCGTTGGGGTTGAATGTGGTGCAGGGTTTCCAGTTCGCCACGGTGTCCAAGGATGTGGTGTTCCGGATCCGGAGCCATTTACTGGAACGCCTGCGCCGGATTTCCATGGCGGAATACGAGGTGATGGGCAGCGGTGCGGTGGCCTCGCGCTTTGTGACCGATCTCAACACCCTCGACCAGTTTATTGGCACCACCACCAGTCGCTTTCTGGTGGCGCTGCTGACCATCCTGGGGACCGCCCTGGTTCTGCTCTGGATGCATTGGCAACTGGCCTTGCTGATCCTCTTGCTCAATCCGGTGGTGATTTACTTCACCACCCGGCTGGGCAAAAAGGTCAAGGAAATGAAGCGTCGCGAAAACGCGGCGTTTGAGGCATTCCAGGGAGCGCTCACCGAGACCCTGGATGCCATCCAGCAATTACGTTCGGCCAACCGGGAAGGGCCTTACATCCGGCGCCTGACCGAGCGGGCGCGGCAGGTTCGTGACTATTCCCTGCAGCATGAATGGCGTAGCGATACCGCCAACCGTTTCAGTTTCACCATTTTCCAGTTCGGGGTGGATGCGTTTCGGGCTACCGCCATGTTGACGGTGCTGTTCTCAGACCTGAGCATTGGCCAGATGTTTGCGGTATTCGGCTATCTGTGGTTCATGATGGGACCGGTGCAGGAGCTTTTGGGGATGCAGTATAGCTACTATGCCGCCTCCGCCGCGTTAGGGCGGATCAATGACCTGCTGGCGCTGGACAATGAACCGGGCTACCCGGCGTTACAGAACCCGTTTCAAGGCGCCCAGACCGTCGGGCTCGAGCTGCGGGATATTCACTTCGCCTATGGCGAGGGGCCGGAGGTCCTGCGTGGGGTAAGCCTGCGGATTGAACCGGGGGAAAAGGTCGCCCTGGTGGGGGCTAGTGGGGGCGGCAAATCGACCCTGGTGCAGGTGATTTTGGGACTTTACCCGCCCAAGCGGGGCCAGGTGCTGTTCAATGGGGTGCCGGTGGAGCGGATCGGCCTGGAGCAGGTGCGGGAGCATGTGGCGACCGTGTTGCAACATCCGGCACTGTTCAATGACACGGTGCGCGCCAACCTTTGTTTGGGGCGTGACCACCGTGAGGCCGAGCTGTGGCAGGCCCTGGAGATTGCCCAGCTCGCGGAGTTGGTGCGGGGGATGCCCCAGGGGTTGGAGACGCTGGTTGGGCGACAGGGAGTACGTTTGTCGGGTGGCCAGCGCCAGCGCTTGGCGGTGGCACGCATGGTGTTGGCAGGCCCCCAGGTGGTGATTCTCGACGAGGCCACGTCAGCGCTGGATGCAGAAACAGAGTACCAGCTGCACCAGGCCTTGCAGCGTTTTTTGCGTCAGCGTACCACCCTGATCATTGCTCACCGCCTCAGTGCGGTGAAGCAAGCGGATCGGGTTTATGTCTTTGAAGATGGACAGATTGCCGAACAGGGCCGGCATGAGGAGCTGCTGGCGCAGCAGGGCTTGTATGCCCAGCTTTATGGGGAGCGCCAGCAGTGAGCTCAGTCGAGCAGTTGTTTGCGGGAGCGGTCATAGAACTGGTGCAACATCCGCTTCAACAGCTGCTGTTGGGCGACAATGCTCTGGTTGAGCTGCTCGCTCATCTTCCGGGTGTCCTGGCTGATTTCGGTGGTTTCCCGGGTTAGTTCGTAGAGCTGGTGGATCTTGCGGTTGATATCTTCCGCCACCGCCGACTGCTGTTCCGTGGCAGCGGCAATCTGCCCACCCATCTGATTGATCCCGTCAATTTGTCCGGCGATCTGGGTAAAGGCCTGTTGAACCTGGTCGCTTTTCTCCACGCACTCGCGGGACAGGCTCTCGCCCTGGGCGATTCCGTCGACGATGGCTTGGGTACCATTCTGAAGATCGTGGATCATCTGCTGGATTTCCGCAGTGGATTCCTGGGTGCGGCTGGCCAGGGCACGGACTTCGTCGGCCACCACGGCAAAACCGCGACCCTGTTCGCCAGCCCGGGCGGCCTCAATGGCGGCGTTGAGGGCCAGCAGGTTGGTCTGGTCGGCGATTTCACCAATCACGTTGACCACCGAGTCGATGCGGCCGCTACGGTTGTGGAGGTCCCGGATCAGAGCCGCGACTTTGTCCAGCTCTTCGGTCAGGCCGCGGATGGCGGTGGTGGACTCTGAAATAAGGCGGCTGCCCTCGTTGACAGCACCCTGAACCTCGCGGGTTGACGCGGCTGTCTGATTGACGTTCAGGGTCACTTCCTGAATGGAGGCGGACATTTCATCAATGGCGGTTGCCACCTGTTCCATTTCATCTTGTTCGTTCTGGATTTTCTCCTGGCTGGAAATGGCGAGGGCCGCATAGCGCTTGGCGGCCTCGGTAACCGCCTGCTCGGAGACCAGGGTACGGGCAATCACCGCCCGTGACTCTTCGTCCTTGATTTTCAAGGCCAGCGCCAACTGGCTGATGTCGTTGATCCGGCCCTGAAAAATGTACTGGGCGATGGGGTCGTCGACAATCGAGCGGCTATTGCGCACCAGCCGGCGCAGGCGGGCGGTGCCGATCCACAGGCCGGCGAACAGTGCCGCCAGGGAGGCGATCCAGGCAAGCAGCAGGCCCGGCGAGAAATTGTTAGAGAGCTGATAACCGGCAATGGGGGCCAGGGTGGCGGCGGCGACCAGGATCAGCCGTGTCCCCAGGGTGGGGGTCGGCACCGCCAAGGGCCAGATGGTTTGTTTGAGGTTCATGCGCTCATAGAGCTTTTCCGCCCGTTTACGCTGGGCCTTGCTGGGCTTGACCCGGACCGACTGGTACTCGGTCACCTTGTTGTTTTCAATGATTGGCGTGACAAAGGCACTGACCCAGTAAAAATCGCCATTTTTGCAGCGATTTTTCACCACGCCCAGCCAGCTCTTGCCGGCCTTCAGGCGATCCCACATGGTTTTGAAGGCCGCCTGCGGCATTTCCGGATGGCGGACGATATTGTGGGCCTGGCCGACCAGCTCGCTGGAAGCAAAACCGGCCACCTCACAAAAGTCTTCATTGACATAGGTGATCACCCCCGTGGGGGTGGTGGTGGAGATCAGGTCCAGGTTTTCAGAAACCGGTTTTTCTTTTTGTGTAATCGGAAAATTTTTGCGCATGACGAGCTTTACCAGTCAATTTTCACAGAAGTTATAGTTGAATTTGCCGGGAAAGCCTAATTTTAGTGGCCCCTCTCGGTAGAGGGGGGTGTGCATCCTCGCTTCAGGCTGGGTCATGAATGCTGGATTTAGTGCGACACGGTGGTGTTTATCTGTCCGGTGGCCAGTGAGGTCGGGCTATTCCCAAATCCATCCACAGCCGCCATGTTGGCGCCGCGCTCACGTAATTCCCGCAGTATTTCGGTACGCTGGAACAGGGCGGCGTACATGGCGGGTGTTTGCCCGGCATGATTGCGATCATCAATCTGGCAACCGGCCTGCAGCAGGGTTTTGGCGATCCGCAGCTCGCCCTTGAAGATGGCGCCCATCAGGGCGGTGTTGCCCCGCTTGTCTTTCTGGCAGGGGTCGGCTCCGGCGGCCAATAACTGCTTCACCGCTTCGCCGCGTCCGTTATAGGCGGCGAGAATCAGGGCGGTATAGCCTTTGGCATCGCTGGTGTTGAGATCGTAGCCGGATTCGATGAAGACCTGCAGAATCTCCGTATCCCCTTCCCGGGCGGCGGTGAACAGGTAGCTTTTCAGCTGATCCTGGATGGCTTCCGCCTGGTATTCCGTGGTGCTCTCAGAAACTGCAGGCTCGCTGGCGAGAGCGGTGGCGCTGGAAACGGCGAGAATGATGCCTGCAATGAATGTTCTCATGGTCGTTCTCCTCGTGGGATGCAAACCGCCGGGCGGGTTGTGCCCGCCCGGCATTTCAGGCTTGGGGACCGGTTAGTCCTTCAGCTTGGCCGCCATTTCCTTGACCCGCTTCAGGTCGCTCTTGGCTACCTTGGTCAGGCCAGCGCCGTACTCCGGATCTGCCTTGTAGAAGTACGAGAGCAGATGGTAACGGGCTTCCTCGTCAGTCTTGGCCAGCTCGCCACCCAGGGTGTTGATCAGGTCGCGCTGTTCCTTCTTGCTGTATGAGCGGTACAGTTCACCGGCTTGCTTGAAGTTCTGTTCGCGATAGATCGGAGCCTGCTGGGTTGTGCCAGACAGCGGCAGCTGGCTGTACAGACCACGGGGGCTTTCTTCCCGGTTCATCCGGCGGCTGGGCTGGTAGTTCACGCTGGTCTTGGTATTGCCAGAGTTCAGGTGCCCGTCCTGGTTGCCGTTATTCACCGCAACCCGCGGCTTGTTGATCGGCAGGCCCATGTGGTTCGCGCCAATCCGGTACATCTGGGTGTCCGCGTAGGCAAACAGACGGCCTTGCAGCAGACGGTCCTCAGAAGGCTCGATACCCGGTACCAGGTTGGAAGGAGCCATGGCGACCTGCTCGGTTTCCTGGAACACGTTGTCCGGGTTGCGGTTCAGCACCATGGTGCCCACTTTCTTGGAGGGAACCAGGTTTTCCGGCCAGATTTTGGTGGCATCCAGCGGGTCGAACTCGAACTTCGCCAGGTCTTCTGGCTCCACCACCTGGATGTAGAGATCCCACTTGGGATAGTCACCCTTGTCGATGGCGTCGATCAGGTCACGGGTCAGGTGGCTGTAGTCACGGCCCTGAACTTCGACCACTTCCTGAGGATCCAGGTTTTTGATGCCCTGCTGGCTCTTCCAGTTGAACTTCACATAGCGGT
>CAZEWG010000019.1:39548-45294 GCA_964514485.1 uncultured Pseudomonadales bacterium | reverse complement strand
CCATTTGCCCTCCCCAACCAACAGACCTAAAATGGTCACCCCTTCCCAATCAACAGGACGTTGATTCCTTCAAGACAAGGAGTGTTTATGGTTCAGCCGATTGCCCGAGTGGGCGATTTTCATGTTTGTCCCAAAGTGACCAGTAAGGTGCCCCATGTGGGTGGGCCCATTGTGGTTGGTTCTCCCAATGTGTTTATTGCCGGTGTGCCGGCGGCCCGGGTGGGGGATATCGCGGTGTGCTGTGCTGGCGGGCCGGATGTGATCGCGGTAGGTGCTGTGACGGTGTTCATCAACGGTTTGCCGGCCGCCCTGGTGGGGAGCCCCACGGCCCATGGTGGCGTGGTGGTGATGGGTGCGCCCAATGTGGTGGCCGGTTAGGTCTGTGGTCGCGGTTTTCTGAGGGTGAGACGTGGGATTTGCAGATTTACCAATGTCAGACCATTCTTGTGAGTGAGCGCTAGCGCTGCCTTCTTTAATATGATCAGAAAGGAAATAACTGAAATGAATGAGAACCCCTATCAGGTTCCCGCTGCGGAATTGACGAGCCCGGTTGAGCAGGATTCTTCCCAACTGAACGAACCCCGTGGGGTTGGTGCTGGGCAGGGGGCTGCGTGGTTCAGTGAGGGCTGGCGACTGTTCCTGAAGGCGCCGGTGATGCTGACTGTCGTGTCCCTGACAATGATGATCCTGTTTGGTGTGGTGAGCGCGCTGCCGCTGATTGGGATTGTGGCGCTGCTGTTTTGGCCGCACCTGAGCGCTGGTGTTTACCTGGCCTTTCGTCATGCCCGCCATAATGAGCCGGTGGCGTTTGGCGACTTGTTTGAGCCCTTCAGGAATATGGGGAATCTGCTGGTGCTCGGGGCGCTCTACCTGGCAGTGAGTATCGGGCTGGGTATTGTTGCTATTGTGCTGGTGTTCGGTGCTGTGGGAGCGGGAGCTTTAGGAGGGGGTGCTGTCGGTGATCCTGAGGCCATTGGGCTGGGCATGATCGTTGCGGGGTTGCTTATAATTGCCGCGTCGATCCCCATGATGATGGCATTTTGGTTTGCCCCCCTGCTGGTTCATCAGCATGGTCTGCCTGCCATTGAGGCGATCAAGAAGAGCTTTCAGGCCTGCTTGCGCAACATTGTACCGTTTCTGTTGTGGGGGGTGGTCTGGCTGGTGGTGGTGATCCTGCTGGTGGTCGTGGCGTTCATTCCCATTTTGGGCATTTTGCTGGCGCTGTTTGCTGGTTTAATTTTCTTCCCGCTGTTGTTTAGCAATATCTATGTGTCCTATGAGGACATCTTCTTGCGTTAACAGGGGCTCCGTCGCCCGGCCCAGGAGGGTCGGGCGCGGCTAGAACCTTAGATGAGCGTTGAGGCTCAGCATGGTCAGGAGCTGGTTTAAATCCCGCTCCCGAACTTGGAAACTGCCGTCTGTTGCGATCACCTCCGCACCTTCCAACTCGTAATAAATCGACTCCAACAATCCTTCCAGCTCCAGATGCTGGCTCAGCCGCAGGCGCAAGCCGGCGCCGGCCAGAAGGGCGGGTTCCTGAATACGGCTCAACGGCAAGGACTGCTCAAAGCGTAAGCTGGCCACGCCCAGCCGGGGGGTCAGGTAAAGGTTGTTGGTCAGGGACACCGACAAAATACCCGCCAGGGTGGTGGCCCAGGTTTCCACGTCGCCGGATTCGCCGGTGGCGCCAATCTCAAAGTCAAACTTGCCGTAGTTGCGGTAACCGAATTCCACCGCGAAACGGGGTGTGAAGTAGGCGCCGATCTGCAGTTTATAGCCGGCGTCGGTGTCATCCAGCCGTTGGTGGCGGAATTGGTTGTCGTCATCAAACTTGGTGAACCCGCCGCCGATGCCGAAGTAGAGCGGGCTGGCGGCCTCCGGCGCGGGGGCTGGGGTGGGTTCGGCTTGCGCCAGACTCAGGGCGGGGACGAGCGCGAACGACGCCAACAGGGTTCGTGGCCACATAGCAGTCCTTCCATGTCGCGGTGGGTTGCGTTCCAGCTTCTGAGCTTTAACTTAAAGTTGGGCTCGCAAGAAGACAAAACCGGAGGTCACGAAAAGGACTGGCTGGGCTGGCCGAAACCCGTTCGGCCCTTAATGCATGGCGGAACGGGGCGACGAGGTTGGCTCGATGCTGCCGGACAGGTAGGACAACTGGCGGCATTCCTGAATCAGCGCCAGGGTCGCCTGAATGCAGTTTTCTATGTACAGCTGGAACTGGGTGTAGGTGAGGCCCGCGGTATGGGGGATGGCATCCTGAATCACCAGGCGCGGCATGCTGTCGTCGAGCAGGTCCACAAAAACCTTTAGATAGGTATAGGTCAGGTTCAGGCGGTTGAGATCGGCCACCACCTGCATCACCATGCTGGGGCGAATTTCCAGCTCGCTGAAAAACATCAGGCAGTCTGCTTCCACGAACAGGCGGCTTTCCAGAACCCCTTCCATGGATTGCACGTCGTTCAGGTGAATGCCATGGCATTCGCCGCAGACGTAATGGGGAACGTGGGCCTGATCAAGCCATTGCATGATCTGGTCGGCGTCGAGTGCGGACATAATTGAAGACAAGTAGTGCATCCTGAGTGTTTAAAGAAGCGCCACATCTTACCTGCTGTGGGAGTGGGAACCAAGTAGGGAGATGCCCTGTGTCAGTCATTGGATGTTGCCCTGTCCCGCGCAGCCAGCAGGCGCACGGGACAGGGCAGAAGTCTTAGGCTGCACAAATAGCATATTGATGGTTGTGTGGCTCAATCAGGCAGCGATGCAGGGCGGCAATGGCATCTTCGTAGCGATCTTCATCAATCACGAACTGCATATCGACCTGGCGCATGGACTGGTGCAAGGCGAGCACGCTGATCTGCTCGTTGGCCAGCGCCTTGACGGTTTGTGCCAGAATGCCCGGGATCTGCATGTCGCTGCCAATGGCCGACACGATCGCCACCTTGGCGATATTGACCTGGGCGTTGGGAAACTCCTCTTCCAATGCCTTGGCCACCCGTTTCACGGTTTTCAGGTTGGCATCCACGAAGTGGGTGATGGTGTTGGCGTTGATATCTTTGGTGATGATTTTGGTACGAAACCGCTCCAGGATCATCAGCACCCGGCGGTCGTAACCGCTGGCGCCCACCATGTCTTGGTCGAACAGTTCCAGGGCGAACACCCGCTTGCGACCGGCGATGATCTCGGCGCAGGGGGTGGCGCTGCGGTACTCGTTGTCGATCAAGGTGCCCTGGTGATCGGGCTCAAAGGTATTACGAACCCGCAGGGGAATGCCCAGTTGGCGCAAACCTTTGGCGGCACGGGGGTGGATCGCCTCCATGCCCAGGTTGGCCAGTTGGTCGGTCACGTCATAGTTGGTGCGGCCGATGGGAACGACTTTTTCGCTGTCCACCACTTTGGGGTCGGCACTGCTGAGGTGGTACTCCTTATGGATAATGGCCTCGCGGGCGCCTGTGACGGTGGCAATTTTGCTGAAGGTGATTTCGCTATAGCCCCGGTCATAGGTCCGGATCAGGCCTTCGCTGCAGTGGGTATAACCGGTGACGATGGGCAGCTCCCGGCTGAGGTCGATGCTTTCAAAGGTGGTGCGGATCTTGTCTTCGAAGCTTAGCAGATCCGATTCGCGCCAGCCGGTCAGGTCCACCAGGCGGGCATTAATGCCCTCGGCCTGGAGCAGTGCCACGGTGTTCCAGGCGCTGTGGGTTTCACCCAGGGCGGCCAGTAGTTCCCGCACGGTCAGCAAATGCTCCTGCAGCTGGAAGTGGCCGTAGGAGCACAAGCGCTGCAAGTCGATCAAACAGCTGCGTACACCCTCGATGCGCTCAGTGATGAACTGATCAGCCTGACTGCGCAGGAAATGGTCTTCGAACAAGCCGGCGTTAATTTCACACAGCCGCTCGCCCACTTTGGTCAGGGCATCGCCCCAGGCCCAGTCTGATTCGGCATTGGCGAATAGGGCGTAGACACCGGGCTCGCCGGTTTTCTTATGCTCCAGTAGCAGGTCCGTCACCCCGCCATAGGCAGAGACGACGAAAATGCGCTGATACAGCTCATCACCTTGCCGCTGCCCGACCAGGATGTTGTCACGGACATGGCGATACTGGCTCATGCTGGTGCCGCCGATCTTTTCGACGGTGTGCAGAGTCTCGGTGTTCATTTTGATTGTTCTCCTGAAATGATGTGTTTCCCTGGTTTGCCTGTGACCGCTCTGCCCATTGGCAGAGGTCGTTCGGCTGGGCTGTCAGAGGTTCGATCTGTTGTCGGGCGGCAATAAACTCCGGCCGTGGCGCAAGGCCACAGAAGGGCTCCACCACCCGATTGCTCAAGGCGTTGTAGACAAAGAACAGATTGCTGCGGGGCCAGGGCGAAATATTGCTGTTGGAACCATGCATGGTGTTGCAGTCAAAAACGATGACGGAGCCGGGGCGTCCATAAGCCGGGACCAGGCCACCGCGCTCCACGAGCGTGCGCAGAGATTCATCCGGTGGTACGCCCAACTCCTGTTTCTTGAGGGACTGCTGGTAGTGATTCTCCGGGGTTTCACCGGGGCAGACCACATAGTGTTGATGAGAGCCGGGCACTAACATGAGGGCGCCATTGTGCTCATTGTTCTCGGTCAGGGTGATGGACATGCTCAGGGCGCGCATGCGGGGCATGCCATCTTCCACGTGCCAGGTTTCGAAATCAGAATGCCAATAGAACTCGCGGCCCCGAAACCCGGGTTTGTAATTCAGTCGGGACTGATGCAAGTAGACCTGGTCGTTCAAGATATATTGGGCGAGATTGACCAGTCGGTGATCGCTGGCAAGGCGCTGAAGCAGGGCACTGACGCCGTGAACCTTGAAAATAGAGCGGATCTCGCCGCTGTCAGGCTCGGTGATGGTCTGTTCCAGACCAGCTAACTCCAGGCTGTCGCGCAGCCGCTGGGACTCCTGCTGCAACAGGACCACTTCCGCTGGCGTGAAGAGGTCTTCCAGAATGACAAATCCATTTTTTTCGTAACTCTCGACGACTGAACGAGCAACCGGCGGAGGCGCGTCCGGGCGACTGTAGATTACCGGATCCAGGCGCTCCATCAGTTGCGCAGGCCGCCCATTGCGAGATGGGTACAGGTCTTGCGTTGTGCTCATGATGGTTCCTGTGATGTTTCTTTCTGGTGAGTGATGGTCTGCCGAGTTCATTTTTCCTCGTATATTCCCCCCTTTCTTAAAGGGGGGTAGGGGGGATTTCGGCAGGCACGTACAAAGTACCTGCAAGTACGGAGTTGCCCGCAGGAAATCCCCCTCAGTCCCCCTTTACGAAAGGGGGAAGTAAAAGTGCTTTCTGATAGTTCGGTGCTTACGGCAACTCAGCCGTTAACCACCTCTGCTTCTAATGGGTAAACCCCATTCTCGTCGTGCACTTCCTTGCCGTTCAGCGGCGGGTTGAACACGCAGGCCACCACCATGTCTTCACTGCCGCCGCGCAGCAGGTGCTTGTCGTGCTGATCCAGCACATACAGGGTGCCGGGGCGGATCTGGTAGACCTTGCCGTCGTCGCAGGTTTCCACCTCACCATGGCCGCTGATGCAGTACACCGCTTCCAGGTGATTCTGGTAGTGGATCGGCGTTTCGGTGTTTTTGTAGATGGTGGTGATGTGGAACGAGAAACCCATGTTGTCGTTTTTCAGAAGCATCCGGGTGCTTTCCCAGGTCTTGGTGACTACACGGCGCTCGGATTGGTTCGCTTCTTCAAGGGTTCTAACGATCAT
>CAZEWG010000019.1:0-39448 GCA_964514485.1 uncultured Pseudomonadales bacterium | reverse complement strand
TGGTGACTACACGGCGCTCGGATTGGTTCGCTTCTTCAAGGGTTCTAACGATCATACGTACTCCTGCAAATTCGTTGGGTGTGAGGAGCCTGTGCGAGCAGACAGATCAATCGGCCGCTACAAACATTCAGGCTCTGGTGAAGGGGCGGACTTATGTCCGCCCGCAGGTTTTAAGAGGCCGCCTGGAAGCTGTTGCTTTCCAGCACCTCATTGATGGACCGCTCAATGATGTCCAGGCCGCGCTTGAGCTCTTCGTCGGAGGTCACCAGCGGGGCCAGAATTTTCACCACTTGCCCTTCGGCACCACTGGTTTCGATCACCAGGCCGTGCTCGAAGCATTTGGCGGCAATGGCGCCGGCCAGTTCACCGGTTTTGCACTCCAGACCGCGCATCATGCCCCGGCCTTTGGGGCGGAAAGTGCCGGCGGGGTGCTTGCTGGCAATGCGCTTCAGGTTCTGGGCGAGCATTTCGCCTTTGCGTTGCACTTCCTGGGCGAAGGCGTCGTCTTTCCAAAAAGTTTCCAGTGCTGCGCGAGCCGTGACAAAGGCATGGTTGTTACCGCGAAAGGTGCCGTTGTGCTCCCCCGGCTTCCAGATATCCAGTTCTTTGCGGAACAGAGTCAGGGCGAAGGGCAGGCCGAAGCCGCTTAAAGACTTGGAGAGGGTGATGATGTCTGGCTGGATGCCGGCTTCTTCAAAGCTGAAGAAGCGTCCGGTACGGCCACAGCCGGCCTGGATGTCGTCGATAATCAGCAGCACGTCGTGCTTGCGGCAGACCTTCTGCAAGTTGCGCAGCCACTCGGCACTGGCCACGTTCAGGCCGCCTTCGCCCTGGACGGTTTCGACGATGACCGCCGCGGGGAAGTCGCTGCCACCGCTGTTGTCGGTGAGCATCTTATCGAGGTATTTGGTGGTGTCGGTGTCTTTGCCCATGTAGCCGTCAAACGGCATATGAGTCACACCTTGCAAGTTGATGCCCGCGCCTTCCCGATAGAAGCGGTTAGCGGTGGCAGCAACCGCACCCAAGGTAACCCCGTGGAAGCCATTGCTGAAGGCAATGATCTGGGAACGGCCGGTGGCCTTACGGGCAATTTTCATGGCCGCTTCCACGCAGTTGGTGCCGGTTGGCCCGGTGAATTGGGCGACATAATCCTCCAGACCACGAGGGATCAGCACGTAGTCGCGCAGGGCTTGCAGAAAGCCGGCCTTCGCCTGGGTGTGCATATCCAGGCCGTGGGCAATGCCGTCTTCTTCGATATGGGACAGCAAGGCTTTTTTCAGCACCGGGTTGTTATGGCCATAGTTCAGGGTGCCGGCGCCGGCGAGAAAGTCCAGGTAGCGGTTGCCGTCGCTGTCGTACAGGTAGCAGCCCTGGGCGCGGTGGAAAACCACCGGAAATGAGCGGGCGTAGCTGCAAACTTCGGATTCTGCTTCCTTAAAAATATTCATTGTTTGAAACCTCCTTATCGTTGATTTGAGGTGGTAGTCGGCTGGATTGGGGCAATGGTGAGCACAATCTCAGAGTCGTGCTGGCCGCCAAAATGAGTGTCTTGCTCGTACTCGAGCTGTTGTTGAATCTCCGCGCCCAGATCCCGCGCCAGGGAGCGGAACATGGCCCAGGATGCTTGGTTATCAGGAGTGATCGTGGTCTTGAGTCGTTTCACCTGGGCACAGGTTTCGCGGGCGAGAATGTGGCGAATCATGCGCTTGCCCAACCCAAGGCCTCGGGCTTCGGTGTGAACCGCGACCTGCCAGATGAACAGGGTGTCGGGTTCCTGGGGAATGAGATAGCCGGAGACGAAGCCGGCGAGTTGGCCGTTTAGCTCCGCCGCCACCGAAGTATCCGCGAAATGGTGGCATTGCAGGAGATTGCAGTAGATCGAGTTCGGGTCCAGCGGCGGGCAGGCTGCAATCAGTTGGTGAACAGGAAATCCGTCGTCTTTGGTGGGTTTGCGAAGCTTGGGGAGGGATTCTTGGGAGGGTTTAAAAGGTGTTGGTAAGTCGGGTGTTTCGGTATCCATAGTAGGGTCTTGGTCATGGTTTTTATTTAGACTACTAAATAAAAAATAGTGCTTCAACCAAGTTTTATTGAGGTTAATTGCTATTTGTAGCGGTTTTTAGGTTTTAAAAATGCTTAGATCTATTACTAACTAACTGAGTTCCCTTAAAAAAGGAAGAACTGACACGATTGCCAGCTTAATTGAATGAGTTGCTATATTTGTGACATCTCGTGCGTTTTTTCTTCGAGGCGGATATAATTACGGTAACGGACGGCGTGTTAGGTTTTTCGCGCTTTCTGGCTTTGCTAGGTTGTCGCTTCCCAGGGGAACTGGGGGCAGGGATGGTTGAATGGCGAAAGAACCCGTTGAGTTGAAAGTGCCTGTTTCTGAGTTGGAAATTGGCATGCAGGTGGTCAGGTTGGATCGGCCCTGGCTGGAAACCAGCTTTCTGTTGCAGGGCTTTGTGATTCGCTCGGCCGAAGAAATCCAGGCGTTGCAGGCACAGTGCGAATATGTGTTTGTGGATGGCTTGGCTGACGCTGCGGCGTCGGACCGCTCCGCGCCCTCGGCATCCGCGCCCGGTAAACCGAAGCCAAATCTTGATCGGGGTAAGCCCTCGCGCACTAAATCCCCCACTTCTCTGAAACCCAAGTCTCCGCCGGTTAACCGGATTCGTTACGAAAAACAGTGCTCTGTAGAAGCAGAACTACCCGCCGCGATTGAGGCGTATGAACAGGCCCGGGAATTGGCTCATCACCTGATGGATGATCTGCGCGTCGGCGGCATGCTGGATATGAATCAGGCCCGCCAGGTGGTTTCCCAGTGTGTGGACAGCGTGCTGCGGAATCAGGATGCCTTGCTGTGGCTCACTCAAATCAAACAAAAGGATGCCTATACCGCCGAGCACTGCATGAATGTGGCCATTCTGACGGCGGCCTTTGCCAAGCACCTGGGGCTGCCGGAGTCGGAGATCGAGGCGGTGGCCTTGGCGGGGTTGTTGCACGACGTCGGCAAGGCCAAGGTGCCGCTGGAAATCCTGAACAAACCCGGACCATTGACTCCGGAGGAGTTTCAGGAGGTGAAGTTGCACCCGGTTTATGGCCGGGAATTGTTGCTGGAAACCGGCCGCTGGATGCCTACGGTTTTGGAGTCGGCCTACTTTCACCATGAGCGGCCCTCTGGGGGCGGCTACCCGGAAGGATTGAGCCAGCAGGATATTCCCTACAGCGCCCGGATCGTGGCCATTACCGATGCCTATGACGCCATGACCAGCAACCGCTGCTATGCCTCTGGCCGCTCGTCGCGAGAGGCGTTGGATATTATCTACAAGGGGCGGGGCACTCAGTTTGATGAGGAGTTGGCCCAGGAGTTTATCCAGTGTATCGGGATCTACCCACCGGGGGCGATTGTAGAGTTGAGTTCCGGTGAAGTCGGGATTGTGGTGGGCAGTTCTGACCAGAGCAAGTTACGCCCGCGGATTCTCCTGCTGCGTGATGATGCGAAACAGCCCCGTCCTGAGCGGGTGGTGGACCTGATGCATCTGGATTTGGACCCCAGTGGCCAAAAGTATCAAATCGTGCGGGAGTGGCCAAACGGCAGCTTTGGCATCGAACTGAAAGACTATCTGGATAAATGGTTGTCGTTGACCGCTGAGATACCCGAAGCCAAAAGCGGCTAGCGGGTTTTCAGGCGGCTCTTCTGGTTGGCTTTGTGTACGAAATGGTTGTCTTTGTGTACGAAAGTACCAGAGGCGGCCGTCGGTCAACGAACTGTTTCTTTTTTGCGCTCATTTCATCTCGGCAGTTGCACAAATCTCTCCCTCTTCTATGATGAAATCTTAATAACCACTAACTTAGTGCGTCATTATTAGATGGGAGAGATCTGTGTCTGTTCGTTCTGGCCAGGAGAGTGGTAAGCCGAGGCAGTCTGCTGATCGGTTGAGGCAGTCAAGCTCGGGATTTTTCCTGGCTCGCCAGCTGTTTTCAAGTCCGGATACCCGTCCGGGAGCTGTGTTTGCCCTGCTGGGGCTGGTCGCGTTTTTCGCTTTGGCGCTGGGCTCTGTGTCTTGGGTCAGTGCGCCGGGTCAGTTTCTGTACCTGCACTCGCTTACCGAGATCATCGTGGTGGTTATGGCGCTGGTTGCCTTTGCGACTGGCTGGCACCGACATGAGCAGAAGCGCACCGTCGCCTCGCTGGTGGTGGTTTGTGGTGCATTGTCGATCGGTCTTCTGGATCTTGCTCATCTGCTGTCCTATCAGGGTATGCCTGATTTCGTGACACCGAACTCCCCCCATAAGGCGATTGTGTTCTGGCTGGCGGCCCGGCTGGTGGCGGCTGTGGCGTTTCTGGCGTATGTGATGATTCCGCCGGTGAAACGGGCGAAGACCTCGCGGCTGCGGGGTTGGCTGCTGTTTGGAAACCTCGCGTTTGTGATCACCATTACCAGCCTGACCCTGATTTGGCCCGAGTGGTTGCCGGTGACCTTTGTGGACGGCGAAGGTGTGACACCCTTCAAAGTGGCCATGGAAGGCGTGATTATCGCCGTGCATGTCATGACTTTGGTGCTGTTGTTCAACGGGCGTCATCACTTGCAGGACAAGCATGTACGTTTGCTGGTGGTGGCGGTGTCCCTGTCTATTGTCACGGAACTGTTCTTTACCGCTTACGTGCATGTGACCGATCTCACCAATGGGATGGGGCATCTGCTCAAGGTGGCCGCCTATCTTTATCTGTACCGGATCGTGTACATGGAAAATGTGCGCCTGCCCTTTCAGAGCCTGCGCCAGGCCCAGCAGAAGATCGCCGAAAGTGCCCAGCGTTATCAGCAGCTCCTGCAAGCAGCGCCGGATGGCATTTTGGTCACGGACGAGCGGGGCGTGATCTGCATGGTGAACGATCAGCTGGAAGGAATGCTGGGCTATTCCCGTGACGAATTGGTTGGTCAGCCGGTTGAGGTGCTGGTGCCTGCCGCCGTGCGTGGCTTGCATCCCAACATGCGCCAGCGGTATATCGAATCGCCCAAGAGACGTCCGATGTCGACCATGTCGAGTCTGGAAGTGGTTTGCAAGGATGGCACCCACTTGCCGGTGGATATCAGCTTGAATGTTTGCCGGCTGGAGCAGGGTGCTCAGGTGATTGCGTTTATTCGTGATGTGAGCGTCTGGCGGGATCTGGAGGCGGAGCTGCGACACCTGGCCACCCACGATGTCTTGACCGGTCTACCCAATCGGGCGCTGTTCAGCAGTCGCTTGGAGCAGGCCATTGGCCAGTCGTCGCGTCAGGATAAGAAGCTGGCCCTCATGCTGCTGGACTTGGATAACTTCAAGCAGGTCAATGATAGCCTGGGACATCAGCAAGGAGACCAGATGCTGCTTCTGACGGCGGAGCGTTTGCAAAGCTGCACCCGCCAGACGGATATGGTGGCCCGGCTGGGTGGCGATGAGTTTGGGGTGATTTTAACCGATGTGAAGAGCTTCGAGGATTTAAGCGTGATTGCCGAGAAAATCCTCAAGACTCTGGAGCCGGCTTATCTGCTGGAAGGGCAGGAGATTTCCGGAGGTGGCAGCCTGGGGATCAGCCTGTTTCCGGACGATGGGGAAACCGTGGAAGAGCTGATGGCCAATGCCGATGCGGCGATGTATCACGCTAAATCGGAAGGTCGTAACTGCTACCGTTTTTACACCGCGGAGCTAAACCGGCAAACCCAGGAAAACATGCAGATTCAATCCCGGTTGCGACTGGCCCTGGAGCAGAACACGCTGGCCTTGCATTATCAGCCCCAGGTGGATGCGGAAACGGGGGCGATCTGCGGGGTGGAAGCGCTGTTGCGCTGGGAGGACGCGGAGCTGGGCTTTGTCAGTCCGGTCCGCTTTATTCCCATCGCGGAAGCGACGGGCCTGATCCAGCCGTTGGGGGATTGGGTGTTACAAGAGGCCTGTCGCCAAATTCGTGACTGGATGGATAAGGGGATTCCAACCCGTATCGCGGTCAACCTGTCGGCCCGGCAGTTCCGCCATCGTGGTCTGGTGCAGCGGGTGCAGGATTTACTCAAGGAACATCAGGTGCCGGCCAATCTGCTGGAGCTGGAAGTGACGGAAAGTACCCTGATGGAAGACGCGGAGATCGCCATCACTATGCTCAAGGAGCTGGATGCCCTCGGTGTTCAGCTGGCCATTGATGACTTTGGAACGGGCTATTCGTCGCTGAATTACCTGAAAACCTTCCCGATCCGAAAGCTCAAGATTGACCGGAGTTTCGTGCAGGATATCTTGGTCGACCCAAGCGACCGGGTGATCGTCAAGGCCATTATCGGCCTGGCTCGCAACCTGGGGCTGGGTTTGGTGGCGGAAGGCGTGGAGGAGCAGGGGCAGTTGGACTATCTGCGTCGCAATGGCTGCTCCGAGTACCAGGGCTACCTCTTCAGCAAACCCATTCCCGCCCAGGATTGCGAGCAGTTGCTGGCACGGGGCCAGAGCTCGTTGGTGACCTATGCGCCACAGCCGGGCAGCTGGTGACGGCCGCTATCTGCTTAGAAGGCCGTGCCCAGCCAGATCAAAGCCCCATAGCGGGCACCCTTGCCGATCGCGACCAGCACCGTAAACACCACTGCATTAACGCGTAGGATGCCGGCGATGAAGGTCAGGGCATCCCCGCCAATGGGCAGCCAGGCAAAGAGCAGGGTCCAGACCCCGTAGCGGTTGAACTGGCGCTGGGCGTTTTCCAATTGGGCGGGTTTGAACGGAAACCAGCGCCGGTCCTGAAAGTGCAGCAGGTAACGCCCCATCACCCAGTTGATCAGAGAGCCCAGGGTATTGCCCAAGGTGGCCGACAGCCAGAGGTAGGTCGGCGACAGGCCCTGGTAGAGCATGGAAAGCAGCACGACTTCGGAATAGAACGGCAAAATGGTGGCGGCGCCCAGGGCGGTGAAGAACAGGGTCAGATAAGCCATAGTTTGGTTATTGTGTGGTTGCTGGGCTCTCTCGGCCAGGGGAGGGCTGCGGGACTCTACATCCGGTAAGGGACTCAGAGCTGCGGCCAAGGTCTGATCTGGCCGCAGCAGGTTCGATGTGAGGGATGGTTTGGCGGGCTAACTAGTCGCGGTAGCCCGATTGTCCCTCCAGATTATCCGAGCTGCCATTGGGGGCGTCGGAAATCTTGGTGGCCAGGACCTTGTCGATCCGGTTGCCGTCCATGTCCATCACTTCCAGGCGGACGGTGGGCAGTTCGACGGTATCGGCCATCCGGGGAACCTGTCCGAGAATGGTCAGGATCAACCCACCCAGGGTGTGGTAGTTGCCGTATTCTTCTTCCGGCAGGGCCTTGATGCCGAAATGCTCCTTAAAGGTGCTGATATCCACCTGGCCGCTGACCAGCCAGCTGCCGTCTTCCCGCTCCACAAAGTCCGGTTCGTACTCTTCGTCTTCATCCGGCAGGTCGCCGACGATGGCTTCCAGCACGTCGTTGAGGGACACCAGGCCGCTGGTTTGACCGTGTTCGTCCACCACAATGGCCAAGTGACTCTTGGACTTCTTGAACTGCTCCAGCAGCTGCAAGCCAGTGGCGTAACGGGGAATAAACAGCGGACGGGTGACCAGCGCTGTCAGATCCGGCTCCTGATTGGTCATGACCCGGTTTAACACATCCTTGGCATAGAGAATACCGAGCACATTGTCGATCGAACCCTTGCAGACCGGGATCCGGGAGTGGGGGCTGTTGGCGATTTTGGCGCGGTTTTCTTCGTTGGGGTCTTCCACATCAATATAGAAGAGCTCCTTGCGCAGGGTCATGATGTTCCCCACCCGGATATCGTCCAGGCGCAGTACGTTGCGCACCATGGCTTGCTCGGACTCTTCCAGCAGACCGGCGGCGGTGCCCTGGCGCATGAGGGAGTGGATTTCCTCTTCAATAATGGGCTGCTCGTCGGCTTTCTTGGCCCGCAGCAGTTTCAGCATGCCCTCGGTGGAGACACTGAGCAGGGCCACCAGGGGCCGGGCGATCCGTGACAGCACATTCATTGGCCGTGACATCACCTTGGCGATGCCTTCCGGATTTAACAAGGCCAGCCGTTTGGGGACCAGCTCACCGAAGATCAGCGACAGGTAGGTGATGATAATAACCATTAAGGCCGTGGACAGGCCTTGGGCATAGGGGGCAAGAGGCTCGATGTCGATCAGCACCGCTTCAATCCGGCGGGCGATGGAGGCTTCACCATAAGCACCGGCGAAGATACCAATCAGGGTAATCCCCACCTGGATGGTGGACAGGAAACGGGAGGGGTCCTCCTGCAGCTGCAGGGCAACCTTCGCGCCCTCGTTACCGTCGTCGATTGCTTGTTGCAGACGGATCTGGCGGGATGAAACGATGGCGATTTCCGACATGGCGAAAATGCCGTTCAGCAGGATCAGTCCGAGGATGATCGCAATGTCCATTGACTCTCTCTGGTTACTAACGGAAGGACAAAGATACAGGAGATTGTGGGCAAACTCAGCATTCTTTTTGCCGAAGATTATGGGTGAATCCGCCCAAGTTAAACCGGCACTTTAACCGGCTCCGGCTAAGCCGTTAATTATGCGTCATTATTGACGAGGCATCGAGGAACCATCAGGCGGGGAACGGGTCTTAGGTAAGTCAGGGCTCCGGGGTGTCGGGAGGCGTTCAATTCGGAATTTTCGAATGAAAGCCCGAAAGTCCCCAAGGTATACTGGCAGCCTTTGGCTGTACTTATAATAAGCCGGAAGGGTAACCAGGTAATGAGCCTGAAAAGGCTGTAAAAAGCCTGAAAGGTCGTGAGCCGGCCCCGGATCAGGGGCGGTAATTTATAAGGTTGAGAGGAACCGAGAGAAACTATGAAGCGTGTCATGCTGTTTTTACTGACCAACCTGGCGATTATGCTGGTACTGGGCATCACCGTGAGTGTGCTGGGTGTCGGTCGATTTATTACACAGCAGGGGCTGGATCTGGGCAGTCTGTTTGCTTTTGCCGCTATTTTCGGGATGGGTGGAGCCTTTATCTCTCTGGGCATCTCCAAGTGGGTGGCCAAGAAACAAACGGGAGCCCAGGTGATCGAACAGCCCCGTAATCAGGCGGAAGCCTGGCTGTTTGAAACCGTTCGCGCCCAGGCTGAAAAGGCGGGCATTGCGATGCCGGAAGTGGCGATCTATCACTCGCCGGAACCCAACGCATTCGCTACTGGTCCCAGTCGGAACAACTCCCTGGTGGCGGTCAGCACCGGTCTTCTGGAAAACATGAGCCGGGATGAGGTGGAAGCGGTACTGGCCCATGAAGTCAGCCACGTGGCCAATGGGGATATGGTGACCCTGACCCTGATCCAGGGTGTGGTGAACACCTTTGTGATCGCGATTGCCAAAATCGTCGGCTATGCCGTGGACCGGGCCCTGAACTCCAACAATAACAGTGAGTATCACGGGCCGGGTGCGGCTTATTGGATCACCAGCATCATTGCCGAGATTCTGCTGGGCTTTTTGGCCACCATGATTGTGATGTGGTTTAGCCGTCAGCGGGAGTTCCGCGCCGATGCCGGCGGTGCTGCCCTGGCCGGCCGTGGCAAGATGATCAGTGCGCTGGAGCGGCTGAAGTCGATCCATGAGCCGTCTCATCTGCCGTCCCAAATGACCGCCTTTGGTATCAAGGGTGGCGCGCCCAGCGGCTTGAAGGCACTGTTTATGTCACACCCGCCGTTGGAAGAGCGGATCGCGGCTCTGCAGGCGCAATCCGACAAGGTTCGTGTCTCCGGTGACAGCGCAACCTTCTGACCTTGATGCCCTCCCCCAAAGCCCGCCAGATTGGCGGGCTTTTTTGTGGACGTGTAAAAAATAACCAGACCTGTCAGCCACTACAAAAAGGTACAAAATAATTCGTCCTAAATTTGCATATTTGGCAACTCCGTCATACTTTCAATGGAAAGATTTCGGAAAAAAAATAAGATGAACCGATTTTGGGTCGCCCTGGGTCTGTGGCTAGTCAGTATTAGCGTTTGGGCCGGGGAAGCATTTGTTAGTGCGACGACGGGCGCTATCCGTCTGGGGGGGCAAACGTCTTACTGGGTCGACCCCACTGGCGAGGCCGATTTGCAGCAGGTGATGGAGCTGGATGCGGAGGCTTGGTCTGCGAACCGGGAAGGTGGCAGTTTCGGCTACACCGATGAAACCTATTGGTTTCATTTTCGCTTGAGTAACCTTGAGAACAGGGACCAGGCGATGTTCCTGGAGATTGGCTATCCCGTTTTGGACCGGGTGAATGTGTTTCTGGTTCAGGACGACCAGCTGGTCTCCGCCTACGCCATGGGCGATAAACAGCCGTTCTACGAGCGGCCCCTGCATAACCGCGACTTCCTGGTCCCCATCCAGCTGCCTGCTACTGAGCAGGTCGATGTGTATCTCCAGGTCCAAACCACCAGCTCCATGCAGGTGCCCCTGACCCTGTGGCGCCACACTGCCTTTATGGCCTCGGAGCAGTCCCACTTGCTGTTTCATGGTGCCTATTATGGCATCGTGCTGGTGATGATCTTCTACAGCCTGTTTTTGTATCTGGCCGTCCATGAGCGGGCCTTTCTGTATTACGTCGGTTATATCACCTGCATGCCGCTGTTCATGACGAGCTTGCATGGCTTGTCCTTCCAGTTCCTGTGGCCGGAAGCCACCTGGTGGAATGATCAGTCCATTATCTTCTTCCTGTCGGGGACCTTACTGTTCGGCTGTTTGTTTACGGTGCGCTTCTTATCGGTTTACCGTGACAACCACCCCATTGCCCATGCGGTTGCCATGCTGCTGGTGGGGGTTTCTGGCCTGTTTATGCTGTCGGCATTCTTCGTGCCTTATGCGTTTACCATCCGTTATACGATTCACCTGGCGGTGCTTTGCTGTACAGCCATGCTGTCCATCGGAATCATCCGCTGGGTCAAAGGAGACGCGGCGGCGCGCTACTATACGGCGGCCTGGGTGTTTGTGTTATCCGGGGGGATTGTGCTGGCGCTGAGCAAATTCACCGTGCTGCCCCGTAACCTGTTGACCGAAAATGCCGCCCAGGTGGGTTCCGCGCTTGGCGTGATTCTGTTGTCCATGGCGCTGGCTGATCGCCTGAACAAGGAAAAACGTGCGGCATTCGAGGCGCAACGGGAAGTGCTGGCCCAGGAGCGTAAAGTGCGGATGGCCCAGGAGGAAACCCTGGCGATCCAGCGCGAAGCCAACCTGATGCTGGAAGCCCGGGTGCAGGAGCGTACTCAGGAGCTGGAAAGGCTGAATCACCAATTGCTGGAACTCAGTGCGACGGATGCTTTAACAGGGCTTAAAAACCGACGTTATTTCGAGCAGTCTTTCGAGGCGGCTTATGTCAGAGCCTTTCGTCTGAAGTCGCCGTTGTCGGTACTGATTCTGGATATCGACAAGTTCAAATCACTCAATGATACCCACGGCCATACGGTGGGGGATGACTGCTTGAGAATCATCGCCCAGGTCTTGCGGGAGTCGCTGGCCCGTAGTCAGGATCTCGTGGCTCGATATGGCGGAGAGGAGTTCGTGGTGCTGCTGCCGGATACCGATCGGGCAGGCGCCATTCGTGTTGCCGAAAAAATTCGCCTGGCCGTGGAGCAAACCGATTTCCTGGTGGCCGGCAAGCAGTTGCCGATCACGGTCAGTATTGGTGTGGCGACCCGCATTCCAACCGGCCCGGATGAACAGCAGCAACTGTTTGAGCAGGCCGATGAGGCGCTGTATGAAGCCAAGGCGGCGGGGCGTAACCAGGTTTGTAGCCACCGCGAATCCGATGAAGGCCCGCAGGCCGCGCCATTGCTCGCGTAAATACTCACTTATTTGTCATTTATAGCTTCCTGCTACGAGACCAAAGCTGTGAACGGCGACGGTCTCTTTTCCAACTCATTGTTTTGTCTAGACATTTAAGTTGTTTCAATTTCGTCGGCAGTTGATATCAGTCAAGTCATAACATTTATTTGCTATATATGATTGGCTCAACTAGCTCAGAAACCCTAGGGCTGAGCTGGAGGATTTTGTTGCGCAAAGGACTGATGCAGCGATGTCGCCAACTGCCGGTAGATGGATTTGCAGAACAGTGAAATATCCTCTGAGGGGTAAAACAACATGAAGCCTAGTCATTTGAGTAAAGTCATTGCAACCTTGCTGCTGGGTGCTTCAGCCCTCAGCCCGGTCTATGCGGCCCATGATCACAGTGCGGCCACCTACCGCCCTGATGTGACCTTCACCCTGAGAACCGACATTGCAGATGGCAAGTTGGTGTTCGTGGGTGAAACCGGCGACATCAAGGGGCAGGTGAATCCCAAACTGATGGTCAAGGAAGGTGCCGTAGTGCAGATCAACCTGATCAATGGTGATGGTGCGATCCACGATATTGCCATTCCCCAGTTTGGTGTGGACTCTGATGATATTACCGGTAAAGGCGCGAGTACCGCGGTGGTGTTTCGCGCCAATGAGAAAGGCGAGTTCGAATATCTCTGTACCCTGCCAGGTCACAAGCAGGCCGGCATGGCAGGCAAAATCGTCGTAGGAACCCCCGTGGTCAAGAAAGAGGTTCAAGGGCTCAATGTGGCTCAGGATCCGACAAATGTGGGCGAGCCGGTGGGCAAGCGCGGTCCGCGTAAGCTGACGGTAGATTTGGAAACGACCGAAGTGGTGGGCCAGTTGGCGGATGGCACCACCTATAAATACTGGACCTTCAACAATAAAGTGCCGGGACCTTTCATCCGCGCCCGGGTGGGCGACACCATCACGGTGAACATGGCAAACGCCAAGGATAGCCAAATGATCCACTCCGTGGACTTCCACGCGGTGACCGGACCTGGCGGAGGTGCGGCCGTGACTCAGGCGGCTCCCGGGCAAACCAAGAGCTTCACGTTCAAGGCGCTGAATCCGGGCCTCTACGTGTACCACTGTGCGACGCCGATGGTGGCCCAGCATATCTCCAACGGTATGTACGGCATGATCCTGATTGAGCCGGAAGGTGGTCTGTCGAAAGTCGACCGGGAGTTTTACGTGATGCAGGGCGAGCTCTACACGGTTCAGCGTCACGGCGTGCAGGGCGAGCATGAGTTCTCCCTGGAGAAACTGCTGGACGAGCGGCCTGAGCACCTGACCTTCAACGGCACCATGGATGCGCTGAATACCACCTACAAAATGGAGTCCAAGGTGGGTGAGACGGTGCGGATCTTCTTCGGGGTTGGCGGGCCGAATGCCACCTCCAGCTTCCACGTGATCGGGGAGATCTTCGACCGGGTGTATAACCTGGGCGACTTGACCTCACCGCCCCTGCAAAACGTGCAGACGGTTTCCGTGGCACCTGGTGGTGCGACCATGGTGGAATTCAAGACCGAAGTCCCCGGCAAGTACATCCTGGTGGACCATGCCCTGTCCCGTCTGGAAAAAGGGCTGTCAGGGGTGCTTCATGTGACGGGGCCGGAGCAGCCGGCGATTTTCCACAGCAAGGAGAAAATCGACCCTAACTCCGGTCACTGATCAGCACTGACCAGCAATAAAAAGGCCCGCATCATGCGGGCCTTTTCAGTTCAGTGCCTAAGGGGCCAGGCGCTGTTTGCTCCAGCCGTCGCTGGTGCGTAGATAGACAATCCGGTCATGGAGGCGACCAGGCAAACCCTGCCAGAACTCAATGCGCTCCGGCTGTACCCGGTATCCTCCCCAGTGGGGCGGGCGGGGTACGGCTTGTCCCTTGAATTGGCGCTCATACTCCGCATAGCGGGCTTCCAGCTCCTCGCGGCTGGCGATGGCCTGGCTCTGGGAAGAGGCCCAGGCGCCAATCTGGCTGTTGCGGGGGCGGCTGGCAAAGTAGGCATCGGATTCTTCCGCGCTGACCTTTTCCACAGGGCCTTCGATCCGCACCTGGCGCTCCAGCTTGTCCCACCAAAACAGCAGGCTCACCCAGGGATTGACTTCCAGGGCCATGGCCTTGGCGCTTTGATAGTTGGTGTAGAACACATAACCCTGCTCGTCGGCCTGCTTGAGCAGCACCTGGCGGGCCGAGGGCCGGCCCTGGGCATCGACCGTGGCCACGGTCATGGCGTTGGCTTCCAGGACGGCGCCTTGCGCTTGCTGATGCCAGCGCTGAAACAGTTCGAGAGGGTTGTTGGGGGTATTGGAAACATCCAGCATGAGGGTGCCAGGCTCAGACATCGTGACTCTCCCATTAAGGGTAATGCAGGGTAAAGACGTGAGCTTACTCTTGTTCGGAGCAATCTGCACACCCCCTCTTCCAGAGCAGGGGGTGTGCGGTGAGCGAATGGGTGAGCCTGCTTAGAACGCAGGAACCACCGCACCCTGGTATTTTTCCTGAATGAACTGCTTGGTTTCAGCACTGGTCAGGGCGCTGGAGAGTTTTTCCATGGCCGGACTGTTCTGATTGTCCGGACGGGCAACCAGAATGTTTACGTAAGGAGAGTCGCTGCCTTCGATGACCAGCGCATCCTTTGTGGGGTTCAGGCCGGCTTCCAGGGCATAGTTGGTGTTGATCAGGGCCAGATCCACCTGGGGCAGGATGCGGGGCAGGGTGGCTGCTTCCAGCTCACGGATTTTCAGTTTCTTGGGGTTCTCCGCGATGTCCTTGGCGGTGGCCAGGATATTTTCCGGGTCTTTCAGGGTGATCAATCCGGCTTTTTGCATCAGCAGCAGGGCGCGGCCACCATTGGTGGGGTCGTTGGGAATGGCCACGGTTGCGCCTGCCTTCAGGGCATCCAGAGACTCCACTTTCTTGGAGTAAGCACCGAACGGCTCCACATGCACTCCGGTGACACTCACCAGATTGGTGCCTTTGCCCTTGTTGAACTCATTGAGGTAGGGCTGGTGCTGGAAGAAGTTGGCATCCAGACGCTTTTCCGCCACTTGGACGTTGGGCTGCACATAGTCGGTGAACACTCTGATTTGCAGGTCGACCCCTTCCTGGGCCAGTTTGGGCTTCACAAACTCCAGGATTTCCGCGTGGGGAACCGCAGTGGCGGCAACGCTGAGTTTTTGGTCGGCCTGGGCGGTGGTGGTGAAGAGCGCGGCGGTCAGGGCCAACACAGTTCTTAACTTCATTTGAATTCTCCTTGAATAAACGGGGTGCTGCGTTCGGTTTGTCGTTAGGGTTGTTCCTAGCGGCGGCTGAAGTGGATCACCAGTTTGTCGCCGATCATTTGCAGAATTTGCACGATGATCAACAGCAATACAACGGTCACGATCATCACGTCGGTCTGAAAACGCTGGTAGCCATAGCGGATCGCCAGATCACCCAGCCCGCCGCCGCCGATGACTCCGGACATGGCAGCGTAGGACACCAGGGTAATGGCTGTCACTGTAATACCGGCGATGATTCCGGGCAATGCTTCCGGCAGCAGGGCGCTGAGTACGATTTGGCGGGTGGTGGCGCCCATCGATTGGGTGGCTTCGATGATGCCCCGGTCCACTTCCCGCAGGGCGGTTTCCACCAAGCGTGCAAAGAAGGGGGTCGCGCCCACCACCAGCGGCGGAATGGCGCCAGCCACACCCAGGGAGGTGCCGGTAATCACCACGGTGATGGGGATCATCACGATCAACAGGATGATAAAGGGCACCGAGCGCAGCACGTTGACGACGAATGACAGCAGGTTATAGAAGGCGGCCTGTTCCAGCAGTTGTCGCTTGCCAGTCAGAAACAGCAATACCCCCAGGGGTAAGCCGAGCAGAATGGTAAATACCAGGGAGCCGCCGACCATATAGAAGGTGTCGAGCGTCGCCTGCCAGATATCCGCCCAGTCGACGTTGGTGAAGAGTTCGTTCATCAGCGTACTTCCTCCACATGAACGTCAGCGGCGCTGAAACGTTTGAACGCGGCATCATAGTCGCCGCCGATCAGGGCAATGGTCAGCTGGCCGTAGGGCACATCTTTAATGCGGTCGATCCGCCCGGACAGGATGCTATAGTCCACGCCGGTTTCCCGGGCGACGGTACCCAGCAGTGGAGTGTAGGTGGCTTCACCGTGGAAGGTGAGGCGCAGGATCCGGCCGGGCACATGACGGTAGTCATCGTGCAGTTCCTGCTCGTCCTGGTTTTCGCTTTCGAACACGAAGCGGCGGGAAGTGGGATGTTGCGGGTGCAGGAACACATCGGCCACCGGCCCCATTTCCACCACCTGGCCGGCATCCAGCACCGCCACGCGGTCGCAAATCCGGCGAATGGCGTCCATTTCATGGGTAATCATGACGATGGTCAGACCCAGTTCCCGGTTGATCTCGCTCAGCAACTGCAAGACCGATTGGGTGGTTTGCGGGTCCAGGGCACTGGTGGCTTCATCACACAGCAGAATTTTGGGGCGGCAGGCCAGCGCCCGGGCGATGCCCACCCGTTGCTTCTGGCCGCCGGACAGCTGGGCGGGATATTTGCGGGCCTGGTCACTCAGTCCCACCCGTTCCAGAAGTTCCGCGACCCGGGCTTTGATCTCTTGCTTGGAATAGATCCCGGCCAGTTTCATGGGCAGGGCCACGTTGTCGGCCACGGTTTTTGAGGACAGCAGGTTGAAGTGCTGGAAAATCATGCCGATCTGGCGGCGCAGCACCCGTAATCCTTCGTTGTCCAGGCGGGTGACGTCTTCACCATCGATCAACAGCTGTCCGCCGGACGGGCGTTCCAGCAGGTTGATCAGGCGTAACAGGGTGGATTTACCGGCGCCGGAGTGGCCGATGACGCCAAACACTTCTCCCTGCACGACGGACAGGTTGGTGGGATGCAAAGCCGGAACCGACTTGCCCGCCACCTGATAGCTTTTGTGGATGTCTATAAATTCAATCACGGTTGATCCTGCTCGGCCTCACACGGTGCCGTCAAAACTGATCAAGGCAATAAAAGGCCATAAGAGGCGAAAGTATAAACAGAGCAGTATAAACGGCTTGGCGCGGAGGGGCATTATCCATTTGTATCCGGCGCCGAGGGTGACGGGCGCTGGATACAAATGGGAGCTGGCAACGCGGACTAGGCGCAGGAACCACAGCAATGGAGTTTGCTGATCCGGATTTTCCAGAGATCAGGGCCTTGCTGCTCGTATTCCCAGGTAAAACGGTGGCCGAGGGCTGCTTCAAACTGCATGCGCAACGGTTGTGGATCGTGGTCATTCACGAGCAGGAGGGACTCGCCGTCTTGAAGCTGCTCAAAGCGGCTGAAAATTAACTGGTGTCGTTGGAACGGCGCAATGGCACGGACATCAAGAACATTGGAGGAAGGATTGCATCCACAGCCACACATAGGGTTACCTCATTCTGAGTTAAGAAAAACATCCTGAATTTGAAAGGCGGGCATCATCCGGATGCGCGCGGAAAGAGAGCTTTATGGCACGTGCAGAAGCTGGATCAGCTCCGGTTGCCGTCGGGAGGACAGCAGATCAGCCAGCGTGTATTGGTGTAGCACCGCGAGGAAGGCGGCCAGTGCGTCACTCAAGATCTTCTTCATATGGCAGGCGGGGGTGATGGCGCAGTTGTTGTTGGTGCTGAAACATTCCGCGATCGCGAAGCTTTGTTCAACGTCGGTGAACAGCGTGCCCAGGTTAATCTGCTCCGGGGCACGTCCCAGACGAATCCCGCCGTTTTTGCCCCGAATGCTGTTGATATAGCCCTTCTGACCCAGTTGATAAACGATCTTCATCAGATGGTTTTTGGAAATGTTGTAGCTGCGGGAGACTTCCTGAATGGTCGCCAGGCGGTCTCCCTGCAGCGCCAGAAAGATCAGGGTGCGCAGGCAGTAGTCAGAGTAACGCGTAATATGCATGAAAGCTCCCCGTCCTAGCCGGGACGTCCGTCAGCACGGGGGCTGCTCAGGATCGACCAATACAGCAGGACAAACAGAGTGAAGGCGACGCTCCAGCCCAGGGCCGATACCATGAGGCCGAGCCGGTAGTCTGCCAAATTAAAGGTGACCAGAACCCGGGCCAGAGCCGCCAGGCTGATACCCAGGTAAATCAGCACTGCCAGTTTCGGCAGTTTCAGGGGGCGTCCGGTATGCCCCAGGGCAACGCGGGTCATGACTCCGAGAATCAAGGTTGCGATGGCGCCGGTTCCCATGGCATGGAACCAGGAGGTGGGTAGCAGTTGATCGACAAAAGGGGTGAGCCCTTTGATAAACAACGCCACCGGTATCCAGAGATAGCCCAGATGGAGAATCCACAAGAGCGGCTCGCGCAGGGTTTTCCAGCCCGCCCAGCCTACCAGCCGAACCAGGTTCAGCGCCGCGGCCACCAGGGCAACCACTCCGCCCAGGGCTGGCACGCCGGTGATCAGGTCCGCCGGGATCATCAGTAAGGTGGCCGCCAGGGTAACGCGATCAAGCGCTTCCGAACGTTTAACCGCCGCCGGGTTTTGGCCCTGGATGCGCAGCCAGTTGGCGGTAAAGGCGGGAGTGATGCGCCCGGCAACCACGACCAGTACGACGGCAATCAGGTCCAAGGCCAGCACCTCTGCCACTTGGCCCAGCAGGGGCCGGTGATTGAGAGCGGCGAGATGCATCAGCAGGTTGGTCAGTGTGAGCAGGCCCAGCAATCCAACCAGAATGAAATTGCGTTTATTGCCGTACCGGTAGAGCACCTTACCGGCATAAATGGCCAAGACCGGCAGAAATGCCATGTCGATGGAGAATACCAGCCAGCCGGGTAATACGCCGGCGCTCCACATCACCACGCGTCCTGCAATCCATAGCACCACCAGGGCCAGCAGGCCTCGTCCTTGCAAAGGCGGCGCGCCAGTCCAGTTACACATGGCGGTCAGCAGGAAGCCCGCGATGGCCGGGGGAACCAGTCCCATCAGCATTTCATGGGCATGCCATTGCATGGGGTTCATGCCCACCGGTAGGGAAAGTCCGCCAAACAGGAACCCCATCCAGGCCAACACGATGAGCAGTCCATACAGACCAGTCAGTAGAAAGAATGGTCGAAAGGCAAAGGCGAGCAGGACGGGAGGGCGTTGAGGGCTGGTCATGGCAGGCTCTCTTTTAGGTGAACCGGGTGGCGCAAAAACGAATGCCTTTAAGATATATTTAAAATGCTCTTTCGGCAAGTGGGCAAAATTGCACAAAATCAGTGCTCAAACGCACTAAATAAGTGCAAATTCAACTAGTAATTGTAAATAAATGTAACCAGATGGCAGAAAAGCGAGAGAGCGCTCATATTTTTCTGCGCCCAGGGTGTACTTTTTCTGTACAGATAGGGGCTAACTTGTTTAAATGTGCGGCCGGCTTGGCCGTGTCCAATGTTTTCTGTCAGTCTTGCCCTAGCCGCTTTTTCTCGTCATTTTGAATGGCGACAGGGAGAGGCATCCCTCGGATGTGTCCCAACGTTACTACCGGATTGAGGTCCTAAAACTATGCGTGAATCCTTTCAGCATATGCTCGACCGCGTTCGCCAGCGCGATCCCAACGAACCCGAATTTCATCAAGCCGTAGAAGAGGTTCTGCTCAGTCTTTGGCCATTTCTGGAGCAGAATCCTAAATACATGCGAAATGGTTTGCTGGAACGGATGTTGGAACCCGAGCGGGTGATTCAATTCCGGGTGGCTTGGGTGGATGACCGGGGCGAGGTCCAGGTCAACCGCGGTTATCGAATCCAGATGAACAGCGCCATTGGCCCCTACAAAGGTGGCCTCCGCTTTCATCCGTCGGTGAACTTGGGCATTCTGAAATTCCTGGCTTTTGAGCAAGTCTTTAAAAATGCCTTGACCACACTGCCGATGGGCGGTGGCAAGGGTGGTTCCGACTTCAACCCGAAAGGCAAGAGTGATCTGGAAGTCATGCGCTTTTGCCAGGCCTTCATGACCGAGCTCTACCGTCATATCGGGGCCGATCTGGACGTGCCGGCGGGCGATATCGGGGTCGGTGGCCGTGAAGTGGGCTACATGTACGGGATGTATCGCAAGCTCAAGAACGAAGTGACCGGCGCTTTCACCGGCAAGGGCCTGGCGTTTGGCGGCAGCCTGATCCGCCCGGAGGCAACCGGCTATGGCGTGGTGTACTTTGTCGAGGAAATGCTCAAGACTCGCGGCCGCACGCTGGATGGCCTGCGGGTGGCGATTTCCGGCTCTGGGAATGTGGCCCAGTATGCCGCTCAGAAGGTGATGGAGCAGGGCGGACTGGTGGTGACCCTGTCTGACTCGGAAGGCACGGTTCATAATCCGAAGGGCTTCACGGAGGAACAGTGGAAGTACTTGATGGATCTGAAAAACGAGCGTCGTGGTCGGATCCGTGAGCTGGCGGCCGAATATGGCCTGGAGTTTGCCGAAGGGGTTCGTCCCTGGAACTTCCCCTGCGAAGTGGCCCTGCCCTGCGCCACCCAGAACGAGCTGGACGAGAAGGATGCGGAAACCCTGGTCGGCAATGGCTGTTTCTGTGTGGCCGAAGGGGCCAACATGCCGTCGACCTTGAAGGCGGTGGACGTGTTCCAGGCGGCGAAGATTCTGTACGCGCCGGGCAAGGCGTCCAACGCGGGCGGCGTGGCAGTGAGTGGCCTGGAAATGTCCCAGAACTCCATGCGTCATTTCTGGACGGAAGGTGAGGTGGATACCAAGCTGCACAACATCATGATTTCCATTCATCATGCCTGCATGAGCTATGGTCGCCAGGGTAACTACATCGACTACGTCACCGGTGCGAACATCGCTGGCTTCATCAAAGTGGCCGATGCCATGTTGGCGCAAGGTGTGGTGTAAGCACTCCCCACCAGCCTCCCCTTCAAAAGCCCGCCCCTTAACCGGCGGGCTTTTTCTTTTGCCGCTCTTCAAGCGCCAGCTTTAGTAAAACCCACAACAGACTCAGGTAAGCCAGACTCCAGCAGGCGCTGGCGACCAGGTAAGACACCAGCTGTGGCTCTCCCAGAATGCGCACCAGAGCCGCCAGGCTCAATAAGGTCACGGCCAGATAAGTCGCCGGCCAGGCATTGGGGTCGCGTCGGACCCGGTGCAGTCTGCTGCGGGCCATCACGCTGAGGGTCAGGGTTCCCAAGGCGCCAATGGTCAGGGCATGCAGGGCATTCGTCAGGGGCAGCAACTGCCAGATCAGGCTCACGCCAATCAAAGCCCAGCCTACCACCAGCCATAGATAACCCAGGGCGAGCGCCAGGAGGTCGGGCCGGTCGCCACAGTGCCAGAGTTGCCAGCGCAGAGTACGCACCAGGGTGAGCAAGGCGATCACCAGCAAAAGGCTTCCGGTGACCTGGCGTGCCCAGTTTTGGGGAAGGGGATTCAAGATCAGGATCAAGCCCAAGGCAATCAGCACCAGACCTTCAAGTTGGGGTTGTACCCGGGCTTCCAGCGTTCGGTTCTGCTTCATCAGATGCCCGGCAACCGCCGGTGCGATCATGCGTCCACCCATAAAAAACATCAGGCTGCTGATCAGCAACACGGCTTCCAAAAGGAGGGCATGCTGGAGATGGGAGTGCTTGGTCAGAGCCAGAACCTGGAACAGGACAGCCACCAGGCACAGTCCGGTGATGATGGGAGCGACGGTTTTGTTGCGCCATTTCTTCGCCGATTTAACAAACCGAGGCACTACCTTGAAGGCCAGGGCGCCGACAAAAGCGGCTTGCAGCAACAGGCTCAGCCAATGGGCGGGCCAGAGTAGAAAGCTCAGTCGCGTCAGAGTCCAAAGCCACACCAAGCCAAGCGTGACTAGCCGAGGCTGGGGGCCCAGCACATAGCCAGCCACCACGGCCAGGGCAAAACCGAACAGCATCTCATGGGCATGGCCGAGCGAACTTTGCAGGCCGGCTGGCGCGGCTAACAGGCCCCATTGACCCAGCACCGACCAAGGCAGAATCAGGGCTGCGTAGGCGGCTGCCAGCGGGAAAAACCAGCGGTTGGCAAATAGCTGGGGACGCTTGTCTGGATCAGGCACAGGCCGTCTCTACAGGTAGGGCCGCTCCACTTCCTGCTTTTGATTCTCGCAGTATTCACAACACCTGACCGGGATTGCTTGTGGGCGGGGCGTTGAGCGAACCACTCGTGCCAGAAACACGGCAAGCAAGAGGGTCAGTGTGAAGGCGGCCAGAGATGAAATCAGCATGGTCAGGTTCTCCTGAGAGCAGCGGTACAGCATGGGCGGCAGAAGCTGTCAGGCGCCGGGTACCGCGCAGTCTATGAAATAACATGCACCTCATATTCATCTTAGGGCGAAAGAGGGAGATTGCAAGGGCCGAGGTTCTTTACAGGAGGTAAGGCTTGTTTGCGGTTTTTTGTTTTTTGCGTATGCCTGATAGCCGGGCGTTATCAAGTTTTGTGAAGCTCGTTACAAATTTAGCTGAAACAGTAGGAGGTTGTGGTCAGCCTGAAAGATCAATACTAAGACTAGTAGTAACCACTATAAAAAGAGCCCTGTAGGTAAAAACCGGTAAAAGGCGCCATTCATGAACAACCTTGATTTGCATCAAGCGTTCTTAAGGCCCCTCTTCAGTACACTGACTCTGGCCTTAACCCGTACCTGGGTACATAGGGGATTGAAGATGTATATTTTTTGCACCAATCGGCGAGTGCCGGCTTTAGCAACATTTTTTGCAGTGTTGTGCCTGGCATGGCTGAGTCTTTTTTCCGTGGCACAAGCTGCGGAACTTACCGAGCTTGAGCGTCAACGAATTGTTGAGTTCTTTCCGCAAGCCACAGTCATTTCCGAGCCTGAAGGGAAATATGGAGTTCGCACGCTAAGTGACGGCGTGAACAGGGTGCACGGCTATGCCTTTCAGACCATCAATGTGGTGAATATTCCGGCTTATTCCGGTAAGCCGATCAACCTGCAGGTGTTGCTGGATAACCAGGGCATGATTGTCGACAGTTATGTGCTGGAACACCATGAGCCGATCCTGCTGATTGGTATTCCTGAGCAGCGGCTGCATGACTTCAATGCCAAATACGCGGGCATCAAGGCGGACCAGCGGGTGGTGGTGGGACGCTCCAGTGACCCGAACGCCATTACCGTTGACGCGGTCTCCGGTGCCACGGTCACCGTCATGGTGATCAACGAAGTGGTGATGCGTGCGGCCCATGAAGTGGGCGCCTCGCTGGGGTTGGTCAAGACCAATATCGAGGCCCGGGCCAGACCGGCGACGGTGCGCGAGGATGTGTATGAGCAGGCGGGCTGGACCGAGCTGACCGGCAATGGCGCCATCCGCCGCCTGCACCTCACCCATGGTGATATCAGTCAGGCCTTTAAAGGGACGGAAGCCGAAGGCATTGACGAAGCACCGGTTGAACAGCTCAATGACACCTTTATCGATCTCTACGTGGCTCATCTCAATGCGCCAACGATTGGTCGTAACCTGTTGGGCGACAACCAATATCGCTTCCTGATGGAAGAACTCAAACCCGGCGAGCATGCCTTTGCCGTGCTGGGCAATGGCGTGTACTCCTTCAAGGGGTCAGGCTACGTGCGCGGCGGGATCTTCGACCGGGTCCAGATCCGTCAGTTCGGCAATATCATCAGTTTCCGGGATCTGGACTTCCAGCGCCTGTACGACATCTTTGCCACGGGCTCGCCCGAATTCCATGAAATGGCCCTGTTCATTGTGCGCGAGGACGCCAAGTTTGATCCGGGTGCCTCCTGGGCGCTAGAGCTGCTGGTACGCCGTCAGACCGGTCCGGTTGACAGTATCTTCACCAGCTTTGAGCTGCCTTACCAGATTCCCGAGGAGTATATCGAGCGGCCCCTGCCGACCGCAGAGGAGCTGGCGGCGATCGAAGAAGCCAACCGTCCGATGTGGGTCAACATCTGGTATCAGAAGAGCTTTCAGATTGGGGTGTTGAGCGTTGCCTTGGTGGCCTTGCTGGTGATCCTGTTCCTGCAGGACGCTCTGGTGAAATACCCCCGCTTCATGCACAACCTGCGTCGGGTATACCTGGCGTTTACCGTGATCTTCATTGGCTGGTATGCCCTGGGGCAGTTGTCCATCGTCAACGTGTTCACCTTCATCCATTCGGTGATTACGGACTTCAACTGGGAGCTGTTCCTGATGGATCCGATCATCTTCATTCTCTGGGCCTTCACCGCTGGCGTGATTCTGCTGTGGGGACGGGGAGTGTTCTGTGGTTGGCTGTGTCCTTTCGGTGCCCTGCAGGAGCTTATTAATGAAGCCGCCCGCAAACTGAAAATTCCCCAGTATGAATTGCCCTTCGCGCTGCACGAGCGTCTGTGGGCCGTGAAATACATCATTTTGCTGGTGCTGTTTGGCATTTCCCTGGAGTCCATGGCGACCGCGGAGAAGTTTGCCGAGGTCGAGCCGTTCAAAACCGCCATTACGCTGAAGTTCGACCGCCAGTGGTGGTTCGTGCTCTACGCGGTCATTTTGCTGGTCATCAATATTTTCACCCGCAAGGTTTACTGCCGGTACATCTGCCCGCTGGGAGCTGCGCTGGCCATTCCGACCAAGTTCAGGCTGTTCGACTGGCTCAAACGGCGTAAAGAGTGTGGCAGTCCCTGCCAGCTCTGTGCGGTGGAGTGTGAGATTCAGGCCATTCATCCCGACGGGACGATCAATGCCAATGAATGTCACCACTGCCTGGATTGTCAGGTGACTTACCACAATGACAACAAGTGCCCGCCTCTGGTGGCGAAAAAGAAAAAGCGTCAGCGGAACAAGCAGGCGCCCGAGATTCCTGGCCGGATTCCGGTAGTGCAAGTGGATCCAGCGTCATGAAAATCAGCAGTAACGAAGACCGATAGAACAACTCAGCATTGAAAATGTCCTTGTAAAGGAGCAATACGTATGAGTAAGAAAGAGCAGAACCAAAGCCCCGCGGTGGAGGCTGAAAAGAAAGGTCTGAGCCGTCGTAGCTTTTTAGGTGCAACGGCGATGACTGGCGCCACGGCTCTGGCAGGTGCTGCAGGGCTGGGCTCGGCGGTCATGACCCGGGATGCCTGGGCGCAGGCGGTGAAGGATGCCCATGCGAAAGTCGTGGTGAAGCCTGGCGAACTGGATACCTATTACGGCTTCTGGAGTGGCGGCCACCAGGGCGAAGTGCGCGTTCTGGGGATTCCCTCCATGCGCGAGCTGATGCGGATTCCGGTGTTTAACGTCGACTCTGCCACCGGTTGGGGTCTGACCAACGAAAGTAAGCGGATCATGGGCGAGAGTGCCAAGTTTGCCAACGGCGACTGTCACCACCCCCACATTTCCATGACCGATGGTAAGTACGACGGCAAGTACTTGTTCATCAATGACAAGGCGAACACCCGGGTGGCCCGGATCCGTCTTGATATCATGAAAACCGACAAGATCACCACGATCCCGAACGTTCAGGCCATTCACGGCTTGCGTTTGCAGAAAGTGCCCTATACCAAGTACGTGTTCGCCAACGCCGAGTTTGTGATTCCCCATCCGAACGACGGCAGCGACTACGATATGCAGTCCGAGAACTGCTACACCATGTTCAACGCCGTGGATGCGGAAACCATGGAGGTGGCGTTCCAGGTGATCGTTGACGGTAACCTGGATAACGTGGACGCGGACTACACCGGCCGTTTCGCGGCTTCAACCTGCTATAACTCCGAGAGGGCCCTGGATCTCGGTGGCACCATGCGTAATGAGCGGGACTGGGTGGTGGTGTTCGATATCCACGCCATTGAGCGGGCGATCAAAGCCAAGAAGTTCATCACCCTGGGCGACTCCAAGGTGCCGGTGGTGGATGGCCGTAAGAAAAACGGCAAGGACAGCGAGTTCACCCGCTACATTCCAGTACCCAAGAACCCCCACGGTCTGAACACTTCACCGGATGGCAAATACTTCATTGCCAACGGTAAGCTGTCCCCGACCGTGACCATCATTGCCATCGACAAACTGCCGGACCTGTTCGCTGGCAAGTTGAAAGAAGAGCGGGATGTGGTTGTGGGTGAGCCGGAACTGGGTCTGGGGCCCTTGCATACCACCTTCGACGGCCGCGGCAATGGCTACACCACGCTGTTTATCGACAGCCAGGTGGTGAAGTGGAACATTGAAGAGGCCATCCGCGCCTATAAAGGCGAGAAGGTGAACTACATCAAGCAGAAGCTGGATGTGCATTACCAGCCAGGTCACATCCACGCGTCATTGACTGAAACCAGTGAGGCCGATGGCAAGTGGCTGGTGGCGCTGTCCAAGTTCTCCAAGGACCGCTTCCTGCCGACCGGACCGCTGCACCCTGAAAACGACCAGCTGATTGATATCTCTGGCGATGAAATGGTGCTGGTACACGACGGCCCCACCTATGCGGAACCCCACGACTGTATCATGGCACGCCGTGATCAGATCCGGACCAAGAAGATCTGGGATCGGAATGACCCGTACTTCGCTGACACCGTTGCCATGGCGAAGAAAGACGGCGTTACCCTGGAAACCGACAACAAGATTATCCGTGACGGTAACAAGGTACGCGTCTACATGACCTCAATGGCGCCTTCGTTCGGCATCAATGAGTTCAAGGTCAAGCAGGGCGATGAGGTGACCGTGGTCATCACCAACATCGACATGATCGAGGACGTCTCCCACGGCTTCGTCATGGTGAACCATGGCGTGAGCATGGAGATCAGCCCGCAGCAGACCTCGTCCATTACCTTTGTGGCCGACAAACCCGGCATGCACTGGTACTACTGCAGCTGGTTCTGTCACGCTCTGCACATGGAGATGATGGGCCGGATGCTGGTAGAGCCAGCCTAAGCCCTAGCGGTACTTCCCCCTCCCGGTTTCGGGAGGGGGCTAGGCACTGAGCAGCTCTCTCATAATCTAACCCACGAGTGTCGAGTTTGGCGGGCCTGAGATGGTTCAGGCGTGCTCCGGTAGGTTATGAAAGAGATACTTGGGATCCCTCCGTCGAGAGGGACAGCGAGCAGACAACCTTATGAAATCCCTGCATGTTGCAAGTCTATTGGCGGGTGTCGCCTTGGCGGCCGATGCGATGGCGCTTCAATCAATTTCCACGCTGCCGTTACAACCGGTCTCCGAAGGGCAATGGGTTCTGCCGGCCGGTGAATATCGGGGGCAGTTTTACATCAATGACAGCATGGCGATCCGCTGTGAGCCCGGGGCCATTCTGGACGCTCAGGGAAGCGGGGACGTTCTGCGCCTGCAGGCGCCGGAGATCCGGCTTGAAGGCTGTAGTCTGCGGAACTGGGGGCGTGACCTGACGGCAATGAACGCGGGCATCACCGTGGAACCGAAAGCTTCCGGCGCGGTGATCGAAGGCAACCAGCTGCAGGGGGTGGGCTTCGGCATTCGGGTGGATCAGGCCAAGAATGTCATCATCCGTGCCAACCGGATTCAAGGGGATGAAAGCGTTCGTTCCCAGGACCGGGGCAATGGCATCCACTTGTTCAATACCAGCGGCAGCCTGGTGGCGGAGAATGAAGTCTGGCATACCCGTGACGGGGTCTATATCGATACTTCCAACCAGAACCGCATTGAGAATAACTTCCTGCACGATCTGCGCTACGGCGTGCACTATATGTTCGCCAACAACAATCACGTGACGGGCAACCATACGTTGCGCACCCGTACCGGCTACGCGCTGATGCAGAGCCGGTATCTGACGGTGGTTGGCAACCGATCCGAGGATGACCAGAACTATGGCATCCTGATGAACTACATCACCTATTCCACGATCAATGACAACTTTGTCAGCCGGGTCCATCGGGGCGATACCGGCGGCGATACCATGATCACCGGGGGGGAGGGCAAGGCCCTGTTCATCTATAACTCCCTGTTCAACACCATCGAGGGTAACCGCTTCGAGTTCAGTAACCTGGGCGTTCATCTGACGGCGGGTTCCGAGAACAACAAGATCGCGGGCAACGCCTTTGTCGAGAACGAACAGCAGGTGAAATACGTGGCCACCCGCACCCAGGAGTGGTCCCAGGAAGGTCGGGGCAATTACTGGAGTGATTATTTGGGCTGGGACCGTAACGGCGACGGCCTGGGCGATGTGCCCTACGAGCCCAACGATAACGTCGACCGTTTGCTATGGACCTATCCGGAGGCGCGCCTGTTGATGAACAGCCCCGCCATCGAATTGCTCCGCTGGGTCCAGCGGGCCTTTCCGGTGATCAAGTCACCGGGGGTTCAAGACAGTTTTCCGCTAATGAAAGCACCGGTGCCGGCCACAGCCGGGGTCGTGGGGAGGAATTGATGAACGCAGTACAACTGGAAGGCGTCCAGCAGCACTATGGGAAAACCCAGGTGCTCAAGGACTTTAGCCTGAACCTGAAAGAAGGCGAGGTGCTCGGGCTGTTCGGCCATAACGGCGCCGGCAAGACCACTTCGATGCGACTGATTCTGGGCTTGTTGCAGCCCACTGAAGGCTCGGTCAAGGTGCTGGGGATGGAAGCGCGGGATCCGGAGGTGCGACGCCAACTGGGCTATCTGCCGGAAAACGTGATGTTCTATCCGCAGCTCACTGGGCGCGAAACCCTGATCCACTTCGCCCGGCTGAAGAATGCCGATGCCCGCCAAGTGGAAGAGCTGTTGTCCCAGGTGGGCCTACAACATGCCGCCAACCGGCGGGTGAAAACTTATTCCAAGGGAATGCGTCAGCGTTTGGGGCTGGCCCAGGCCCTGCTGGGTAATCCACGCCTGCTGTTGCTCGACGAGCCGACCGTGGGGCTGGACCCGATCGCCACCCAGGATCTCTACGTGTTGATCGACCGGCTGCGCCAGGGGGGCACCAGTGTGATTCTCTGCTCCCACGTCTTGCCGGGGGTTGAGCCTCATATTGATCGGGCCGCGATTTTGGCCCAGGGCCGACTGCAGTCGGTGGGGACCTTGAGCGAGCTGCGGGGTCAGGCCGAACTGCCGACCCGGATTCGGGCGCTGGGCCTGGAGCAACGGGATCATTGGCTGCAGCACTGGACGAACGCCGGCTACGCGGCACGGCCCCTGAGTCTCAACGGCCTGGAAATCACCACCCGCGCCGATGACAAAATCACGTTGGTACGGAGCCTGCTCAGTCAAGCCGATCCGGCGGATCTGGAAATTCAGCAACCCTCCCTGGAAGACTTGTATCGTTACTTCATGGAGCAGGCCCATGCACAGCAGGCAGAAGGAGCCCGAGTATGAACCAGGTCTGGAATATTGCCCGCAAGGAGTTGAGTGACGGGCTGCGTAACCGCTGGATGCTGGCCATCAGTTTGGTGTTTGCCATTTTGGCAGTGGGAATTGCCTGGTTCGGGGCGGCGGCTTCCGGGCAGGTGGGTTTTGCCTCCATTCCGGCAACCGTGGCCAGCCTGGCCAGTCTGGCGACCTTTCTGATGCCGTTGATTGCCTTGCTGTTGGCCTATGACGCCATTGTGGGTGAGGACGAAGGTGGCACCTTGATGCTGCTGCTGACCTATCCGCTGGGCCGTGGGCAGCTGCTGCTGGGCAAGTTTGTCGGCCATGGTTTGATTCTGACCCTGGCGACGCTGATTGGTTTTGGCGGTGCCGGCCTTGCCATTGCCCTGCTGGTGGATGATGTGGATCTGACGCTGCTGGTGGTGGGTTTTGGACGCTTTATGCTGTCATCCATCCTGTTGGGGCTGGTATTTCTCGCCTTTTCCTATGTGTTGAGCAGTAAAGTAGCGGAGAAGTCCCGGGCGGCCGGCCTGGCGCTGGGCTTGTGGTTTCTGTTTGTGCTGGTGTTTGATCTGGCGCTGCTGGGTATTCTGGTGGTCAGTGAGGGCAGCTTTAATCCGGATCTGCTGCCCTGGCTGCTCCTGTGCAACCCGGTTGACGTATACCGGCTGATCAACCTGCTGGGCTTTGAGGCCACTGGTAATGCCACCGGTGTCATGACCCTGGGCGCCGATTTGCCAGTGAGCAGTCTGGTGCTGTGGGGTGTACTGATGGTGTGGGCGGTGGTGCCCTTGCTGTTGGCCTATGGGGTGTTCCGCCGTCGCCTTGTTTAAGAGGGGCGCGGCTTGGCTGCGCCATCCCGATTGCCTTTTGAATACTGTCAGCTCTGGAGAAATTGAATGAACAACCCGTGGATCAGCGTTTCCGGTCGCATGCGAGGCATGCTGGTGGCTGCGGCACTAGTGTTTGGCGTCACGGCCTGCACTCAGGCCCCGGAAGAACAGGTTTCAAGGGACCCGGTCGCCTTTGACTCCGGCGATGAGTGCCATGTATGCGGCATGCTGGTGATGGAGTTTCCCGGTCCCAAGGGACAGTCCGTGGACAACAAAACCGGTGCGGTCCGCAAGTTCTGCTCTACCCGGGACATGTTGAGCTGGTGGCTGGAGCCGGAAAACCAGAACCTGCGGGCCACCCTCTATGTGCATGACATGGCCAACTCAGATTGGCACCACCCAGATGATCGACACCTGATTAACGCCCAGGACGCGTTCTATGTGATCGGCACCCCCCTGACCGGAGCCATGGGTCCCACCCTGGCCTCTTACGGTAGCCGGGAAGCCGCGGAAAAGGTGGCTCAGGAGTACGACGGTCAGGTTCTGACGTTGGCAGAAATCACGCCCGAGATTCTGGTGGAGTTGATGAATGCCCCCCATCATTTTGAGGGGCATGGGCATCCTGGCCATGGACAGGGCCACTAAAGCCGTTAGGCGGCCATTCCGGCCTTGGAGTGGTCGTGGCTGCGGTTGAAGGAAAGCCCGGCCAGGATAGACATAGGTGTGAAAGGCCGGGCCGGTCCGCCGCCCGGCTTTAGTCGTAGAAGGCGGCGGTTTTTAACAGCTGCTGAATAATCTGCATCACCCGGCTATTGGCCTGATCCATCTGCTTCAGGAACCGAAGAGCCTCATCCCGTTGACCCCGCTGCCGGGCCGTCACCGCCAGCTGGGCATACTCATGGACTGCCTCGTGAGGGGCTTCCAACTCGCGGAACAGCGGCTCCTGAGCAAAGTACTCTTTGGCTTCTTCTGAGTAATACCATTGGCCAATGCCGCAGTCACGAACGGTCGGCACCGCAATGTCGGTCTGCGGGTCGCCATCCATTAAGGCCCGATAAACCTGCAGGCGCAGGTTGATCTCATCAATATTGGCCAGCTCGATCCGGGCCAGCACCGCGCTGCGGCTGAGGCGGGTCGAGGTTTCGCCGAAATCAGACAGGGCCGAGTGGAAACGGGCAATGTTTTCTTCCACTTCCGTGAGATAGGTCTGGGCCTGTTCGACATTGGTACTGGACGCGCTGGCGGTGTCCTCGGCCTGGGTCTGAACCTTGGTGACGATCTGATAAATCTCTTCCGTGGCCTGGGCGGTTTTGCCCGACAGGCCACGAACTTCATCGGCCACCACGGCAAAACCACGGCCATACTCTCCGGCGCGGGCCGCTTCGATAGCCGCGTTCAGCGACAGCAGGTTGGTCTGACTGGAAACATTCCGGATCAGGTTGACCATCTCGCCAATGGCGCCGGTTTCCTGCCGCAACGACAGGATATGATCAGAGGTGGTGGTCATGCCGGACAGGATTTGGCCGAAGCGGCTCACAATCGCCTGCAGATCCTGCTGGCTGGCCTCGGTGGTGGCGCTGGCACCGGTAATACGGCGCCGCTCTCGCTCCAGATAGAGTGCCAGGGACTCAAAGGAGTTTCGAAAGCCCAGCAACGAGTGGGAGAAGTTCTGCACCTCGGCCTGAATGGTAAGGGCAAACTGCAGATCCGCTTCAACCGCGGCACAGCGCTCCCGCCACGCCGCCGTTTCCTGCTGTTGCTCGCTGAGCTGATCCTGCACCGCCTGGAACAGGGCCTGTTGATGGGCAAGGTGCCGTTGGTGCGTGCTGGCCCGAACCAGTCCGAAACGTTGCAAGATACCTTTGGGGTGGGTCATGGTGCGTCACTTAGGCCGGCTTGAATCAAGTCGAGCTCATGCTGGGAAAGTTTGGTTTGGGCGGTTTCAAACAAAATCCGCTCCTCAAATCGGACATGCTCCCTGAGCAAATCGGCAAACCGGCGCAGGCGAGTCCGACAGGGCAGGTTCGAGTCGAACACCAAGTCCTCAATGGCCCGGTGCTCCTGAATGGCCTGTGCCACCAAATCAGCCTGTCCGGCGGCCTCCAGAGCGGGGATCAGCTTTGATTCCTCAGCCTGGAAATGGGGCAGCAGCTCTGACCACCAGCGTTCCTGAATCTGGACCACCCAGGGCTTGAGGTCATCCGCCGAGGCGCTATCTGCTGCCCGTTTAACACGGACGGCCAGGCTCAGGGCAGCCTGATGTTCTACGGAAAGTTTGCGAAGCTGGGAACAGCGTTTCATCGGAATATCCAGCAGTCGATCCGGGAAGGAGGGAGCGAAAAGTAATGTATATATAAAATATATTTTTATGCAAAGAGCTGTCAACGCATAGGATCATCAGCAGCTCGGCTAAATCGGTTCGGGAGGATCGAGGACTGTAAGATGAGTGGAAGGAGGCCGCTCATGATCAAGGTGCAGATCTACCGTTATCATCCGGAGCAGGACAGCCAGCCTTCCATGCAATCGTTTCGGCTGGATGAAGCCTTTCGTGACCGCATGGTGCTGGATGCCCTGGAATACCTCAAAACTCTGGATCAGAGCCTGACTTTCCGGCGCTCCTGTCGGGAAGGGGTGTGCGGCTCCGACGGCATGAACATCAATGGCAAAAATGGTCTCGCCTGCATCACCCGGGTCAGTGAGGTGTTGGGGAACAAGGACACCTTGGTCTTGAGGCCCCTGCCTGGCATGCCGGTGATCCGGGACCTGGTGGTGGATCTGAGCTTGTTCTACAAGCAGTATGAACGCATCAAACCTTATCTGATCAACGACACCCCCGAGCCGACAATCGAACGGCTGCAGTCTATCGAAGACCGACAAAAACTGGATGGCTACTACGAATGTATCCTCTGTGCCTGCTGCACCTCGGCTTGCCCGTCCTGGTGGTGGAATCCGGAGCGTTATGTGGGGCCGGCGGGCTTGTTACAGGCCTGGCGCTTTATCTCCGACACGCGGGATACGGCGATCCACGAACGTCTGGCTGACTTGCAGGACCCTTTCAGCGTGTTCCGCTGCCGTAATATCCAGAACTGCACCTGGGTCTGCCCCAAAGGGCTGAACCCCATGAAAGCCATTGACCACATCAAACGGCTGCTGGTGAAAGAGTCGATCTGATTCTGCTCCCCCTCCTCAGGATTCTGTTTCGGAAAGCCACAATCTGAGCTTGATCAAATTTAGATGTATTTTGCTTGCATCTTTAAAAGGTGTAACTAAAATGCACTTTAAAGCTGCTGCCGAATTGAGAGAGTCAGCCGCTTTTTCTCAATGACCTGCTGGAGGCTGATGCCATGCAATCATCCAAAAAACTATGGCGATGGCTTGCCATAATTTGCTTCTTCTCATTTGCCGCTCTGGGATGGGTCGGCACGGAGATCTATCAGGCGGCGCCGCCGATCGCCAAAACGGTCGTCAGCGACTCTGGTGAGTTACTGTATACCGGTTCAGAAATCCAATATGGCCAGCGGGCCTGGCTATCAGCGGGCGGACAGCAGGTCGGCTCGGTCTGGGGCCATGGTGCTTACCTGGCGCCGGACTGGTCTGCCGACTGGCTGCACCGTGAAGCCTTGGCTCTGCGGGAAAAGCTGGCGCAATACCACTACCAGCAGTCCTTTGAGACGTTGGGGGTAGGGCAGCAGGCGGAAATTGGCGCACTGCTCAAGCAGGAAATGCGCACCAACCGCTATGATGCCGAAACCGACACCTTGGTGGTCAGCGATCTGCGGGCCGAAGCGATTCGCGAGGTGGCCGCCCATTACAACAGCCTGTTTGGCAACGACCCTGTCTTCAATGAGCTGCGCGAGCAGTATGCGATGGCCCATGACTCACTGCCCAACAGTGACGATCGCCACGCCTTGACCGGGTTTTTCTTCTGGTCTGCCTGGTCTGCCACTACTGATCGCCCCGGCGAAACCAATCTGACCTATACCAACAACTGGCCCCATGAGCCGCTGGTGGGTAACGCCCCGACCGCAGGCAATGGGCTTTGGTCCATGGCCAGTATCATTCTGCTGATTGCCGGTATTGCGGCGATGGTCTTCTTCCACGGCAAACAACGGGAAGAAGCTGATCCCAAGCCGCCTGTTTCCGATCCTCTGTTCAGCATGAAGCCGACCGCGTCCATGCGGGCCACCAGAAAGTATTTCTGGGTGGTGATCGGCTTGATTCTGGCCCAGGTCGGGCTGGGAATCCTGACCGCCCACTATGCGGTGGAAGGCCATAGCCTGTTCGGTATCCCCTTGGTGGATATTCTTCCCTATAGCGTCAGCCGAACCATGCATACCCAGTTTGCGATTCTCTGGATTGCCACGGCCTGGCTGGCCACCGGTCTTTACATTTCTCCGCTGCTGTCCGGTCATGAGCCGAAATACCAGAAGCTGGGTGTGGATGTACTGTTCTGGGCGCTGATCTTCGTCGTGGTGGGCTCCACCGCCTTTGGCTGGCTGGGCACTTTGCAAAAGCAGGGCGTCGACTTCAGCTTCTGGTTCGGCAGCCAAGGTCTGGAATTCACCACCATGGGACGTTTCTGGCAGATCCTGCTGTTCATCGGCCTGATGTTCTGGCTGCTGCTGATGGGCCGCGCGCTCTGGCCGGCACTGAAAAAACCGTCTGAAAGCCGTGGCCTGATTGCCATGGTGTTCCTGGCCGCCGTCTGTATCGGTCTGTTCTACGCCTCTTCCCTGATGTGGGGACAACACACTCACTACTCCATGATCGAATACTGGAGATGGTGGCTGGTTCACTTGTGGGTAGAAGGTTTCTTTGAAGTCTTTGCCACCGCGGTCATTGCCCTGCTGTTCAGCCGCCTGGGCCTGATCCACTCGGCCACTGCCAATAGCGCCATCGTACTGGAGACCATCGTGTTCCTGTTCGGCGGTATCCTGGGAACCTTGCACCACCTGTACTTCACCGGCACTCCGACCTCGGTGATCGCCATTGGTGCCATGTTCTCCGCCCTGGAAGTCGTGCCGCTGGCCCTGATCGGTATCGAGGCCTATCGCAACTATGAACGTAGTAAGGCTGCGCCCTGGTTGCAGACCTACAAATGGGCCATCCTCTGCTTCATCGCCGTGGGCTTCTGGAACGTGGTGGGTGCGGGCTTGCTGGGCTTTGCCATCAACCCGCCGATCTCCCTGTACTACGTGCAAGGCCTGAACCTGACGGCTGGCCATGGTCACGCCGCCCTGTTCGGAGTCTACGGTATGCTGGGTCTTGGTCTGATGCTGTTCTGCCTGCGTGGCATGACCCTGCGTGCCAACTGGGACGACAAGCTGCTCAAACCCATGTTCTGGACGCTGAATATTGGTCTGGCCATGATGGTGTTCATGGCGCTGATCCCGGCGGGTATCTATCAAGCCTGGGCGAGCGTTTCCGAAGGCCTCTGGTATGCTCGCTCTGCTGAGTTCATCCACAACCCCATCATGGAAGGTTTGGTATGGCTGCGGGTGCCGGGAGACATCGTGTTCGCCGTCGGCATCTGCTATCTGGCCTGGTTCGCCTTCCGCCTGGTTAAAGGCAAGAAAACCGACGCACCCGAGCCGGAAGCCATTGCTCAGGATGCGAAGGTCTAACTGAATCTGCCCCGGCGAGGACCGGGGCTCCCTAACTATTGCTGTAGGAGCGACTTGGTGGGCTTGATGCCCACCCTTTTTTATTTGAAGTCAGACCCATTCTTTAAGGAGGTATCCCATGTCCAACAAGCCTCTTCCGTTGGTTTATTCCTGCTCCGGTTGTTCCAGTGCCGCCCAACTCAGTAACCATCTGGCCTTGCGACTGGACCGCATGGAGTTGGCGGAAATGTCCTGTATTGCCGGGGTCGGGGGAGACGTGCCCGCATTGGTGAAAACGGCCAAGTCCGGACGTCCCATGCTGGTGCTGGATGGCTGCCCCATGGAGTGTGCCAAGAACTGCCTGAAGCGCCACGGCATTGTGCCGGATGAGCATGTGCAGCTGCATGATTATGGGGTGAAAAAGCGTAAGCATCAGGATTTTGACCCTGAGCAGGCGGAACAGATTCTTCAGGAAGTGGCGGGGCTGGCCCAAAAGTTGGGATCGACGGCCTGAACAGACCAGGACGGAGTCATAAAGCGCGTCAAGCAAAGCAGGAAGAGGAGCAGGCACACACCAAGCCCCTCTGTCCCAAGGTAACGCCTTACCAGTGCACTTTCACCAGGGCGTTGACCAGGTTTTCATTATCGAAGTTTCTCAGGCCAAACTTGTTGCGCCAGTAGGAATATTCGATTCCCACATAGACCTTGCCAGGGTTGTTGAAATAGTTGCCCACATCCAGCTTCAACTGCGGGTTGAAGTGAAAATCAGACGCATGGGATTCGGCGCTGGACCAGTCGATAAAGCCGTCGAACAGGAACAGATTGGAACCCAGGGAGAAGGGCAGGCCCCACACCAGAGTGAATTGCAGGTCATCATCCTGGAGCTCATTGTTGGCGTAGTAGAACTGGGTCTGTACATAGTTGAAGCCGGGCACGTCCCAATCCAGCCCAAAGCCGTACAGATAGTTACTGAAGTCGGCGCCCTCATAGTTGGCCGCATTGAACTCGTAGGTGGCTGCCAGGTAGACATCCTTGATGGGGCCGGCACTGAGGTTTGCGCCAGTCAGGTAGCTGAGGCTCAGGCGGGGTGAAACTTCACCGTAGGTTTCTTTGATGCTCTGTGCGTTGTCGCTGGATTTGTGATGCAGGCGATCAACGAAGAAAAACAGGTCACCCCAGTTGTGGGCGCTGACGTGCTCCAGGGTTGCCACAATCCGGTCTTCTTCACCCACCTCGTATTCACTGCCATACAGCAGGCTCAGGCTGGTATCGCTGAAGAGGGTTTCAGCCAGAGAAGCGGCGGGTAAGGCAGCGGCAAAGGCACAGGAAAGGGCGGCGAGTTTGCAACGATCCATAATAACTCCTACTACTGGGGATCTGTTTGCCAGCAAATCACGCCAGTGCGCAAAGCCAGACACTGAAAGGTTCGGTGAGATGCTAGCGGTGGCCCGGAGGGCACGGTTTTAGTTGCGGTTTTGAACCGGCTAGGGGCTGGCAGAACGGATGCTTGCCAGCGCGGCGCTGATCATATCTGACTTGTAAGCCATTACCAACCGCTCTGTTTCGAGAGGCTTTCTGATGTCTCGGGTTGTTATGGGTCAGAAAACAGGGGCGGGAAAGAGATCGGGAGCCCAACGGGCTCCCGGTACAGCGGAGATTAAGCGTGGGGTTTGGCAGTTGGCTGAGGTGCCACTTCGCCTTCGCGATTGCCGGCCAAAACCAGGGCCACCACAGTGATCAGCGCAGCCAGGGTCAGGTAATAGCCGACATACTGGAGTCCATGGTTGGTGGCCAGCCAAGTGGCGATGTAGGGCGCCAGGGAGGCACCCACAATGCTGCCCAGGTTAAAGGTCATGGAAGCGCCGGTATAGCGCACCTCCGGTGGAAACATTTCCGCCAGCAAGGTGCCGATCGGGCCATAGGTCAAACCCATCAGGGCCAGACCGACACAGAGAAACACCGCCACTTCCAGCATGCTGCCGGAACCGAACATGGGCGCCAGGACCAGCCCGAACAGGCCAATCACCGCAGAGACCAGAATCATGGTGCGGCGCCGTCCGTAACGGTCAGCAAACACCGCTGCAACAGGAATGGTCAAACCGAAAAACAGCACGGCGATCAGCTGCAAGCTCAAAAACTCCGGGCGGGAATAGCCCAGGGCCGTGGTGCCCCAGCTCAGGGCAAAGACGGTCATCAGGTAAAACAGCACAAAGGTTGCCAGACTGGCGAAGGTGCCCAACAGCAGCGGCCGGCCATGGTCGCGGAACAGGCTTGCGATGGGCAGCTTCACCCGCTCATCTTTTTCCAGAACCTTCTGGAATTCCGGCGTTTCGGCAATTTTCAGCCGCACATAAAGGCCGAGCAGAACCAGGATGGCACTGATGATAAAGGGAATCCGCCAGCCATAGCTGAAGAAGTCCTCGGTGGTCAGGGTGGCTCCCAGAATCAGGAAGGTGCCACCGGACAACAGAAAGCCAAGCGGTGCCCCCAACTGCGGGAACATGCCATACCAGGCCCGTTTGCCGGGCGGCGCGTTTTCGGTGGCGAGCAGCACCGCACCACCCCATTCGCCCCCCAGGCCCAAGCCTTGGCCAAAGCGACACAGGGCCAGCAGCAGCGGCGCCCAGGTGCCAATGCTTTCATAGGTCGGCAGCAAACCGATCACGACGGTGGAAATGCCCATGGTCAGCAACGCCGCCACCAGCGTGGCCTTGCGTCCGATACGGTCACCAAAGTGGCCGAACAGGGCAGAGCCGATAGGGCGGGCAAAAAACGCAATGGCAAAGGTGGCGAGCGACTGCAGCATGGCCGCGGTAGGGGATGACGAGGGGAAAAACAGCTGGGGAAAGACCAGAACCGCCGCAGTGGCGTAAATGTAGAAATCGAAGAACTCAATCGTGGTGCCACTTAAACTGGCAAATAAGACTCGGCGTGGCGAATTCACCAGACCGGCCCGCGACGGGGAGGCGCTCATGATGCTGTCCTGTGTTGCAAGGGTTAGTATCCAACGGATAAGGCGCAAGGTAGTCCGTGGCCGGAAGGTCAGGCCCAGCACACCCGCCGTGCCGGTGACCGGCAAGAGGTAGGGGGAACGGGTGGGGCTTCGCGACCCTCAGGCACGACAGATGCCGATCCGAAATAAAAGTTTTCTATTGTAGGTCGGAATGATGTGAGTTGCTGAAGAGTTTTGTAAGAGACGGTGGAGAAACGGCAATGTCGCCGGCACCGGTTGCCAGCGCTAAGCGGTTTTCGCCAGGTAGCGCTTGCCCCACTCTTTGCTGGAGGGCAGGGCAAGCGCTGGGGGGGAAGGGTTACAGCATCCGCTGCATAACGTCGTCACGTTTGACGAAGCGGTGGAACAGGGCCGCGCCGATATGGCCGAGAATCAGGAACAGGGTGATCCAGGCCAAGGGAGAGTGAAACTCACCGAGGCTGGCTGCCCAGGGGATCTCCGGGCCTCGGGCCACCAGTTGCATGCCGAAGAATTTCAGGCCGTAGCCCTTGCCGATCATCAGCAGGATGGCACTCACCGGCATCAGGACCATCATCACATACAGACCGAAATGACCGATTTTGGCCAGCCAAGCAGTAGCGGGTTCATAGGGTGGCCGTTGGTTTCTCTGTTTCAAAGACCAGACAATACGCAGCACAATCATCACCAGCAGGATCAGCCCGATGGAGCCATGAAAAGGAACCAGGGTCTGGCCGATCCAGTGCTCGCCATCGTTGATGCGATCCCCTAGCTTCAGGAGCTGCCAGAGAAACAGCAGCGACATCGACCAGTGCAGGAATTTGGAAATGGTGCCATACCGGGCGGGAGTATCATGAAGCATGGTTTTCTCCTTTGTTTAACCAAACTGAAAGCCCGACAGGGTGACTTCCATCACCCGGTCTGAAAATGTGCGCCGACCCCGCGAATCCCCGGCGGCACCCGCTGCCACCATGAGCGGGATCAGGTGCTCCTCGGC
>CAZEWG010000018.1:0-48285 GCA_964514485.1 uncultured Pseudomonadales bacterium | reverse complement strand
GGAGGCTCCCAGCCCTGAATCAAAAACAAGCAGACTTACGAGTCGCCCTTACAGATTTTAGTTCCTAACTGAGGCGGACGATCCTGGAAACTGCCACGAGGTACTTTCCTGACACTGACCCAATAGGGCACTTCCGAGGCCTTTAGATAGTCCATATTCTTGCGGTCATCGCCAGTTCCGACCGTCGTTTGGGCTGGCCGACAGCGCATCACCAATTCCAACTGACCGCCCAGCTCCGAAATACGTTTGGCCTCTCCGGCAATCCAGCCACAGGGCACCGCATCCACCGCCCCGGCATCATCTACGGCCAAATCAACACCTTCCGTGCCACACCAAGCGATAGCTTGGCTTCCGTCACCACAACGTTTCCCCTTCTGATGGGAGGCATCCAGAAAACGAATCTCCCGTTCACTACACTGGGTTTTTAACGTAATGGGGGTACTTTGATCTTCCTGCAGCCACCAGTCGGGATAATCGGCCGTCTGCCAACTGACCAGATACTCTCGCAGTTCACCTGCGGAGTTCTCCGCTGAAAAACTGCCATAATGGCTATAGTAAGAGGCGCACCCGGAAAACAATATTGTCCAAACAGTCAGAGCACTCCAACGGGCCACCCGCTTCATCACCATTGTCACCTCATCCTCTCCAAAAAGTTCGTCCTGTCCAATTAGGACGTTTCACCAAGCTCATCTCTTGAAAAGCTCAAACCGAATCCATCTACGCCCCGCCGCACCACCACCATGGAGACTTCCGGTGCGGGAATCGGCAAGCCCTGCAACTGAACCGTCACCATGCTGCCCAGGGGCGGAAAGGGTTTCTCCCCGGCGACAATAAAGACCCCACCATCGGAAATATCCCGGGTCTCATAGATCCCCTCTCCGATACTTTCATGAATCACCTTAATTCGGGCAGTCAAAAAAGTACGGGGATATTGTCGTTGTTCTGATTTTTTATTGGCCACCATGTAGCTGCTCTCTGTCGGTTACGATCCGATCTATTTTTCAGGCACCGCTCCTGCCTGCTGCAGGAAGCAACCTCTCGTTATCGAAGCATCGTTTGATTCGGTCGAGCATACTTGCTGCAAGTGTTTCTATTATAGAGGCACGTTTCCAGCTACGCCCCCATAATAGCAAGGAGTTACGTTCATTCCAGCAGATCGGTTCGCAATCCACTGAACAGCGGATCTGTTACCGCTTTTTTTGTCTTGACAAAACCGCCCTTCGGATCAAGAATGATTCTCGTTTTCCTGCTCCGCACCCTAATTCGGAAGCAGTCTCCTTCTCTTCTACACAACGGCACGAATACGCAACGGCACAAAGAGTAATATCCGTGGCTCCCGCTCGTTTCCCAAGGATGATTAAGGTTTCGCTTATGAAAAAAACTGTTCGTCACCTGGCCAAAACATTCCTGATCGGTACACTGCTGAGCACAACCGCCCTGCCTGCACTGGCAGCGGAACAGGTCAATATCTACTCGTTCCGCCAGCCCTACCTGATGCAGCCCATCCTTGAGGCGTTCACCAAGGAAACCGGCATCAAGACCAACGTCGTGGCCGATGGCACGGGTATTCTGGAGCGTCTCAAGCGGGAAGGCATCAACAGCCCTGCTGATATTGTCCTAACAGTCGATATCGGAAACCTTAGCGAGCTTGTCAAAGCCAATGTCGCCCAGCCGTTGAAAACCGATGTTCTGGAACAGAATATTCCATCCCAGTACCGAGACCCTAACGGGATCTGGTACGGCTTGACGGTCCGCGCCCGCAACATTTTTGTTGCCACCGACCGCGTTAAGCCGGACGAAATTAAAACCTACGAAGATTTGGCCGACCCCAAGTGGAAAGGCAGAGTTTGCACCCGTCCGGGCAAGCATCCCTACAATGTCGCCCTGGTAGCCTCCATGATCGCTCACCATGGCGAGGAAAAAGCAGAGCAATGGCTGCGCGCCCTGAAAGCCAACCTCGCCCAGAAGCCGCAAGGCGCTGATCGGGCGCAATTGAAGGCGCTGAAAGAAGGCGTGTGCGACGTCGCCATTATGAACAGCTACTACTACGGACGCATGCTGACAGAGGATAACCCCGAAGAGCTGGCGATTGCCAAAGCCGCCACCATGATCTTTCCTAACCAGGAAGATCGGGGAACCCACGTCAACGTAAGTGGCATGGCGCTGACCAAAAGCGCACCGAATAAGGAAAATGCCATCAAACTGATGGAATACCTGTCCCAACCCGCTGCTCAGCAACTGTACGCCCAGCAGAACTCCGAATACCCAGTGAACCCACGGGTGGAGCCCTCTGGCGTTGTTGCCTCCTGGGGCGAGTTCAAGGCTGATCCCTTGCCGCTGACCGAGGTGGCCCAGCATCGGGAAGCCGCGGTCCGGCTACTGGATAAAGTGAACTATGATGGCTAACACCTACTTGTAGCCTGCCAGATCAAGACCCGGCCTGCTCTTCCATGAGCGGGCCGATTCTTTTTCATGAACCAGAAGATTTTCCTGAAGTAAGATTGTGACTGTCCCTATACAAAGCGGTGCCCTGATCAGCGAGACCAGCCGCCACACTCTCTCCAGCAGCCGAGTGCGGGCTCCCCGCGGCTGGATGATAACCACCCTGGCGGTCGCCTTTATTGTTTGTCTGCCCATCTTATCCGTGCTCTATGTGGCGCTGTTTCCAGAAGAAAATATCTGGCCCCACCTGATTGATACGGTACTCCCGCGCTATATTCGCACGACGTTGCAGCTCCTCATTGGCGTTGGCATTCTCACCTTTGTCTTTGGTGTCACCAGCGCCTGGCTGATCAGCATGTGCCGCTTTCCCGGGCGAAAGCTTTTCGAATGGGCGCTGCTACTCCCCTTTGCGGTGCCGGCCTACGTCATCGCCTACGTCTATACGGATATGCTGGAGTACTCCGGCTGGGTTCAAACCGGGCTGCGGGACTGGTTTGGCTGGCAATCCGCCCGCGACTACTGGTTTCCGGAGATCCGCAGCCTGGGCGGCGCCATCCTGATGTTATCCCTGGTGCTCTACCCCTACGTTTATATGCTGAGCCGGGCTGCGTTTATGGAGCAGTCCCAGTCCCTGCTCATGGCAAGCCGTAGCCTGGGCTGCTCGCCCTGGAAGAGTTTTTGGCGCGTCTCGCTTCCTGTGACGCGTCCGGCGATTGCCATTGGGTTAACACTGGTACTGTTGGAAACCCTCAACGACTTCGGCACTGTCGATTACTTCGCGGTACAGACCCTGACTCAAGGCCTATTCGACACCTGGCTCAACATGGGCAACATTGGTGGCGCGGCCCAGATCGCCTGCTGCATGCTCCTGTTCGTGTGCTTTTTTATCTGGCTGGAACGGCGTTCCCGGGCCCGCCAGAAACATTACCAGTCTGCCGACAGATACAAAAACCTGCCCCGCTATCATCTCAAAGGCCTAAAGGCTGCACTGGCCACTTTGTTCTGCCTTGCCTTGATCACCCTGGGGTTTCTCATCCCCTTTTACATCCTGGCCAATTATGCCTATCAGTATTTCGAGCAAAGCTTTACCAGTGACTTTATCAGCCATGCACGCAACAGCTTTCTACTCAGTGGCCTGGCGGCACTAGCCACCATTGCCATCGGGCTCATCCTGACCTACGCGCGCCGCCTTAACCGTCATCGGGCAGTACGCGCCGTGGTTGCCGTTTCGTCCCTGGGATATGCCATGCCGGGTGCGGTACTGGCCATTGGTGTGCTGGTGCCCTTTGCCGCCTTTGACAACACCCTGGATGGCTTTCTACGCCAGCACTTTGGTGTTTCCTCGGGCTTGTTACTGAGCGGCACCCTGTTTGCCGTGCTGTTCGCCTATGTGGTTCGCTTTCTGGCAGTTTCCGCGGGGGCCCTTCAGGCAGGCCTGGATCAGATCACGCCCTCCATGGATATGGCGGCCCAGTCATTGGGATCACGCCCAACTGGTGTGCTGTTTCGCATTCATATCCCATTGCTAAGGCGCAGCATGGTGACCGCGGCCATTATTGTATTTGTCGATTGCATGAAAGAGTTACCGGCCACCCTGATTCTGCGGCCGTTTAACTTTGAGACCCTGGCCACTCATGTCCACCAATACGCAACACACGAGTTGATTAAGGAAAGTGCGCTGGGGGCCTTGGTGATTGTCGGTTTGGGACTGATTCCCGTCATTCTGCTCAACCGTTCCATGAGTAGCGCCAAGAAAGGTGAGCAGATCCAGCGCCTGTAATGGATCACCCACAAGGGCGGCTTGAACAGCCGCCCCATGACTGCCCCTTACTGCCAGATCACCGGTTCGCGGCGCTGATACCAGTCGTTCAGGTAAGGTTTGTAGGTTTCCTCCACAATGTTGCGCTTGAGCTTCATGGTCGGTGTCAGGAAATTGTTTTCCATCCCCCATTGGTCATTCACCACCACCATAAAGCCGAGGCTTTCATGGGGATCAACCGTTTTATTCACCTCACGCAGCAACAGGGAAAGATTCTCTTCCACAGACTTCCTGCCCGCTTCTTCTTTCTTCAATCGCATCGCCTCTTCCGACAACATGATCAAGCAGTGAGGTTGCGGGAACTCGGCACCGGCCACACAGGCCATTTCCACCATGGGATGGGCCAGGATCCGATTCTCGATAGGAGCTGGCGCCACATATTTCCCCTTGCTGGTTTTGAACTGCTCCTTGATTCTGCCAATCAGACGCAAGCGACCTGATTCGTCGATCTCCCCCAGGTCACCCGTACGCAAAAAGCCATCCTCAGTAAAAGCTTCCGCGGTTTTCTCTTCATCCTTATAGTAGCCGAGCATGGTGGCGGGGCTTTTCACCAGCACCTCCTTCTCTGGGCTCAACTTCACCTCCACGCCTGGCAGAGGCTCACCCACATAGCCGACCCGAGAGCGTCCCGGCTTGGTCATATGGGAGTAGGCGAAGTTTTCCGACATGCCGTAACCTTCCAAAAGCTCCAGCCCCAGGCTGCGATACCAGTTCATGATCTCATCCGACAGCGGCGCCGAACCACTCCCCGCAAAGCGCACATGGTGCAGGCCCAGGCCCTTCAGCACCTTTTTCTTGATCAGTTTCGAAAGCAGGGGAATTCGCAGCAGCTTATCCAGCTTCTCCTTGGGCATTTTCTCGAATACCCCCAGTTGGAACTTGGTCCAGATACGGGGTACCGCCAGGAATAGCGTGGGCCGTGCCGCCTTCAGATCCCGCACGAAAGTATCCAGGGACTCGGCAAAATACAGGCGAAAACCCGCATATAAAGACCCCATTTCCACCACGAAACGCTCAAAGACATGGGACAAGGGAAGATAAGACAAGACCCGGTCATCCCGGTGTACTTCGATTTCAGAAATCACACCCCGTGCCGCATAGGCGATATTATTGAAAGTCAGCATCACCCCCTTGGGCTGGCCGGTACTGCCGGAGGTGTAGACGATAGTGGCCAGCTCACTATGTTTACGAATCGGGCTGTCCGTCATCGGCGCTGTACTTGCGACAATGCTGTCCCAGGAGATGTAGTCCGTGGGCGGGCTCAATGGATAGGAGATGCAGTGGAGATCCGCCGGCACACCAGGTTTCATTCCCTCCCAGCCATCCAGCTTACCGACGAACAGAACCTTGACCTCACTGTGATCGAGAATATAGCGGATGGTATCCGCCGACAGAGTCGGATACAGCGGTACGGAGACATATCCCGCCATCCAGATCGCCAGATCCGACATGATCCAGTGGGCGCAGTTCTTGGACAGAATACCAACCTTGCTCCCTGGCGGCAGCCCCAAGGACTGGAGATAGGCCGCCATCCGGCGTACCTCGTCCGCGGTTCGTTGCCAGGTATAGTCCACGTTGGTTTCATTGCCGACCGGCTGAGTCATGTAGAGGTCGTGAGGCCGAGCCCGTTCCCAGAAATACAGGCGTTCTAACGGCAGGGGAATATCTGTGTGCAACTCCATGATTAGGTCCTTCTTTGTTGTTTTTAGTATGTAAATCAGGGAGAACTGCAGGATGCGGTGAGAAAGCTGGCGTCATGCGCCCTATCGCCCTGTCTCGACAAGCCTTTTCGCACATCGGCTCGGGTCGCCACCCGGTTGATCGGCCTGTTTGCGAGTCGCAGAGAGCCCAACCCAGGACAACAGTCGTCCGACCCTGGACGTAATGTCACGCCCAGTTTAGTCCCGGAGTCACGTTGATTTCTGTGACCTGAATTGGATTTGAAGCTTCATAGGCGGGAAAGTGTGAACCAGGAGGTCCACCAGGAAACGCTTGCGGCCAGGATCCTGGCTACAAGCTAAAGGAAAGCCCGAGTTAGAAGGAGACGGGCCACTGCACTCCCCTCCTTCTTTTAGCGCTTACACCTGATAATAGCCAGTCCGGGTTTTCTCCAGATTACGCTCGGAAACCTGGCTGTTGAGGGTCCAGAAATCATACAGGTAGCCCAACAGGAACAGGCCACCGGTGAACAGATAGAGGATTCCCGTCACCCATTTACCCATATACATCCGGTGAACACCGAACACCCCGACAAATGTCAGCAGTATCCAGCTCAGGCTGTAATTGATCGGTCCGCCGGCATAACGCCGGTCAGCACTGCGATCCATACTGGGTATCAAAAACAGGTCGATTAACCAGCCGATCCCCAGCAACCCAAACGTAAAAAACCAGATGGTGCCCGTAACCGGGCGACCGTAATAAAAGCGATGGGCGCCGGTAAACCCGAAGATCCACAAGAGATAACCGATCACTTTGCTGTGCGTGTCATGCATCATCAACTATTTCTCCACCGCTTGTTTAAAAGCAGAAGCTCAGGTCCTGGAAAGATAATACTCCGATCTTCCTGGCAGGCCCACGCTCAGGGCTTAATTGGCACGAATTCCCGCGGCCTGCTCCAGTTCCACCAGCCCCGCCTCCAGATAATCCAGCAGGCGCTGCAGACTGGGCAGGGTTCGTAAGCACCCCACCAGACCGAATTCAATCTGGTCACTGTAACTGGTCAACGTCATGTTCAGAGCCATCCGATCGAGCACAATGGAGACTGGATACATGCCTTCCAGCCGCGCACCGTTCCAGTACAGTGGCTGTTTCGGTCCAGGCACATTGGAAATCACCACGTTGAACGTTTGCCAGCGCGGGGCCAGCCCGGTCAGCAGATGCAGCCCGGCGGGTGCCAGGGTCAGTGCCGTGTAATTCAGAATTTCAGCGGGCGTCATGGAGGCATAACGCTCCTTGCTCTCACGCACCGAGTCCTGAATCGCCAGTAGCCGTACCGCCGGGTCAGCCAAGTCCGTCGCCAGGTTGGTCAGGATCATGCCGAGCTGGTTGCCGCCTGCACTGTCATCCTGACGCAAGGACATGGGAACCATCGCGATCAAGGGAGCATCCGGCAGTGCATTTTGACTGAGCAGGTAGGCCCTCAGGGCACTGGAACACATGGCCAGCACCACGTCATTGACGGTGGTCCCAAAGACTTCCCCCACGGCCCGGATACGGTTGAGGGAATAGGACTGAGCGGCGAAACGACGGGCCCCGGTTATTTTGCGGTTCAAAATGCACGGCGGAGCCTGAAAGGCGGAGTCATAATATTGCTCCCGACGGGCGCGCCGAATGGTTTTGTAGAGTTCTTGAACCACCCGAGGAATCGTCGAGAGCTGTTCCCCGGCTCCCGCCACCAGATGTGCCAGGCTGCCCAACACGTCCATTTGCCGGGGAGCCGAGTCAGGCTTCTGATACGGCAAAGCCCAAGCCGGCGGCAAATCACGGGCGTGTGGATCAGTGGAAAGTGCCTTTTGCGCCATCCGCATGGCTGAGACGCCATCCACCAGGGAATGATGCACCTTGGTATAAAGAGCAAAACGCCGGTCCTGCAAGCCCTCGATCAAATGGCATTGCCAGAGGGGGCGCTCCCGATCCAGAGCGTAGCCATGCTCTGCGGACACCCGCGCCAACAGCTCCCGCACCCGTCCCGGACGCGGCAAGGCTTCATGACGGAAGTGATGCTCAAGATCCAGCGCCTTGTCTTCTTTCCAATAATAACGACCGTAACGCGTGACCAGTCGCTGGTTAAGCGGAGCGGTTACCTGCGTGTATTGGCGTAATGAGGCGGCCAGCTCACTGACATAATCATCCGGCGCCCCTTCAGGAAAGGAAAAGAGCTGTAAGCCCGCCACATGCATCGGTTGGTGGCGTTTTTCCAACCACAGGAAAAGCTGATCCGTAGGACTCAGTGGTTTCAATGAAAAGCTCCTTAACTTCAAGCCTTGATGATTCAGCACCAAGACCCTGTTTATCTTTATTGTTGTGAAGCGCCCCTGCTCAATTAGGCGTATCCCCAGAGCGCTGGTAAATCCAGTGAAAGTGTTTCGGGCTGGGGAGCCCCGGAAATGATACTAAACTCCTTACGCACCGCGTCCCTTGCCGGCGCCCCCAGATAGGGGCTGCCTGCCGCGGTAATGACCGCTCTGACCTGTGGCACTTCGCCCGCCTGACCACGGCGGATCACCACCGCGGTTTCACCATTGGCCAGCTTTACAAACGAGCCCGGCGGATGCCGGGAAACTTCGCGATAAAAAGCCTGAAGCAAGGGGTCCAGCCGATCCAGCGAATTGTTCAGCAGAGTCTCCCGTAACGCCTCATAAGGCAAAAGACGCTGGCGATAGCCCCTTACCGTCACCAAGGCCGTGTACTTTTCCGCCAGGGAAATCAGCCGGGCTTCTGACAGCAGCTGATCTTTTCTCAGGCCTCTCGGATAACCGCTGCCATCGTCGTTCTCGTGATGCTGCTCAATTGCCTGAATCCATCGCTCATCAGTCACACCACACTGACGCATCAAGGTGGCACTCAACAATGGATGTTTGTTGATAATCTCCCGCAACTTGTCGGTTAAACCCCGGCTCGATTGGTTCAGTTTCTCCTGGTAAGGCAGCAACGAGACGTTGGCCGTAATCGCCGCCGCCACCAAACCCTCCACACGCACCGAAGCAAACTCGAGACTTCGACCCACCAACGACGTCAACGTGGCATAAAAAAGCGATAAAAGCGCGGGCGTCGGCTCCGCTGAGTAACTGTGAAGCATTGCCAGACAGGCGTCGGCATCCCCTGCGGTCAGGGACATCACTCTCTGGGCCAGCAGACGAATGGCCACTTCGCTTTCGGGGCGGCGCTCACTCAGCAGAAACATACTGCGATCAAAATCCACCAGCCACTGCTGCAGATCTGCAAAGGGATTCGTGGACTTCTGGACGACTACCGGTTCAGCTTCAAGCTCTTCATCATCCGTGCTGCTGGCGCTTTCCTCATCGTCATCCGCAAGGTAGATACCGCGCGAGATCAGGGTCTCCAACTGGGTTTCGGTCTCGACGACCTCACCTTTTCCCAAAAGCAATGTCCCGTTATTGTCGTAGACCGCCCACGGCAGGAGTTCACCTAGTTGAAGCGTGCCATACCCGAATCTTTTTAACCTGGACATTAGAACCCGCTAAATCGCTATCCTGAATAAAACAATCGACTCGGCCAGCGAGTCTTGATGCTGGCGTTGCGCTCCCTTCGACACTATAGCAGCTGATTTTCCATGATAGAAACTTCCGTCAGGCGCCCCCTCAAGATTCATCACCGCCTCGTATCGACGCCACTCAGCTCTCTTTAGCCCCGATGCCTTCAATACAGTGCAAGGACTGTCCATCTTCAGCCGACTGCCGTAAGATACCTGCCCTTCAAGTAGATTCCTATGACCTATTGCCATGCCCAAGATCGTCATTCAAGTCAACACGGATTCGTTGGCAGACGCCCAGCGCAGTCAGCCTCGGGAAATTATCGAATATCGCTGGGATCGGATCATCACTGCCCTTGTGCTGCTGTGCCTGCTCATTGGCGGCATCAGCTGGGCGATTGTCTGGACCTTGAAACCGCAATCCAGCACACTGCCGGTGGCCGAGCTCCCGGCTCCCCACACCGAAGCCAATCCGGCTTCCATGGATCAAATATTACCACCGGCTGTGAATCATCAGGCCGAGCAAGCGGAGGCAACGGCAGCCAACACCCCGGCTCCCGAACTTGTCGGCTCTGTTGCAAATCAGGCGGTTCAGGAGTCCATTCCGGAGCCCACTGCCAGCGCCGCCCCGGCCCTGGCAAACAAGCCAGCTCCAGAGAGTGATCTGCCAGAGGCGACGCCGGCGGCACTGACCAAGGTTAACCTCCTGTCCAACCGCATCCGTCGCGCCCAGCTGACCACCAATGTGGTCAATCGTGAACCGATAGACCATCTGCCCGCGTCAATTCCCATGAATGAGCAAGGGCTGCTGCGTATCTATCTCTTTACCGAGACGGCGGGATTGGAAGGACGCACCCTGTTCCACCACTGGTATCGCAACGGCAAGTCCATGGCACGAGTCCAGCTTCCGGGCCTCAAGCAGCCAACCACCCTCTCCTCCAGTAAGTTTATCGACCGCCACATGACCGGTACCTGGACCGTTAAGGTCGTCGATGATCGCAACCTGCTCTTGGCGGAAACCAAGTTTGAGGTACACCCCTGACGGTGTGTCACTCATGAAGGGCTCTGGTTATCTCTACAATAGGTACTGAGATCAGGCCGGCCCGACATGGCCTGACCCTTTTAGTTCGGAGCAGCAGCGGCCCACCCGGGAATTTGACGCAGAGGAAGCCAGGCTGTCAGGAGGATGCATGCGCTACCAGCCCATTCGTTACCGCCAGATTCGAGAAATTCTGGACTGGATGCAGGCCTTTCATGAGAGGCTGTCTATCGAGTATCAAACCATGTCCCAAGGTCAGGTTCGGGAACGGGTCGCGCTTCTGTTGGAGTACCTGGCCGATCACCAGAAGAAACTGAAAAATGCCATCAAACAGTACGAAGAGGGTGCCAGCGAGAAGTTGCTGAACTCTTGGCATGACCACTTCCCGGAATTGGAGCTACCGGAAAGCCTGGACGAGCTCAAACACCATCTTTCAGTCATTAATACCGATGATGTCATCCGTCTGGCTGTTGAGTTTCATGATGTCCTGATCCGTCTGTTCGACGAAATCAGCGACTCCGCTGCCAGCGACGAGGTACGGGATGTATTCGGCAACCTGGCCCAGATGGAACGCCGGGAAAAAGAACGAATGGTACGCGACTCCGCTTTTCTGGAAGACTACTAGGCAACCCTGTACCCAAGACCCTTCAAGCGCTGCTCGGATCCTTGGCAAAGAAAAAGGGGCTTCTCAGCCCCTTCTTCGGTCAGTCTCCTGCCGCGCCACCTAACCTTGGTTACTATCGCTGGCAGCAACCGACAGTCGTTGATTGTATCGTTCACGCTGGTAGTTTTTCGCCTCGGCACTAATGGTGCTGGCAACCCCGGTTTCCATCCATCTTTTAACTCGTCCGGCATCACCGACCGGGGTTAGTTTGCCATAAGAGTCCAGCAGCACCATCACCACGGGGCGACGATCCACGTGGGCCAACATCACCAAACACCGGCCAGCTTCCCGGGTGTAACCGGTCTTGCTGAGCTGAATATCCCATTGATCCCTTCTGACCAGCACATTGGTATTCACAAATGACAGTTTGTAACGGGGATTTTGGAAGATCGGGGCATGACTGGCGGCGGTGGTGAATTCCCGAATCAAAGGATATTGGTTTGCCGCAATAACCAACTTGACCAGATCCGACGCCGTGGACGTATTTTCACTGGAAAGCCCGGTGGAATCGGCAAAATGGGTATTGAACATCCCGAGACGGCGGGCTTTTTCATTCATGGCCCGGATAAACATCGTTCGCCCACCCGGATAATGCCGCCCCAATGCGGATGCCGCCCGGTTTTCGGAAGACATCAAAGCCAGCATGAGCATTTCCCGACGGCTCAATTTTGAACCCATGCGCACCCGGGAATAGGTGTTTTTGAGCAGGTCCTTATCCTCACTGTTAACCGAGATCAGTTCATCCAGTGGCAACCCCGCATCCAATACCACCATCGCAGTCATCAGCTTGGTGATGGAGGCGATGGGAACGGGTATTTCAGCATTTTTAGAGTAAATCTCATGACCCGATTCCAGGTCATAAACCACCGCATGTACCGAAGCCAGTTGAAGCTCCGATGTAGCTTTGACCTTTTTCTCGGAAGCCGTTGCTGTAGTCGTATGGATCAGGCTGAGCATGGCGCAGAAGGCCAGCGACAGGACGGTTAAAGACTTTGGGATAATCATTTTGTTTAGCCGCCAAAAGATCGGGCACAGCAAGAACCGCGAGCGCGGTGCCGTGGCGTGAATAAAAAAGATGGAAGTTGAGACCTCGCCACCCGATGAAACATCGCACACTACAAAATTGCGATAAGGCAGCGTCTGAATCAGGCTCGTGTGTTCATTATAGAAGCAGTTTCCACTGTGCTCTTTTTTGTCATGTTATTTTTTGTAACTGACAGGCTGTAGCCTTAACCCCGAGCCGGGCTCCAGCTTAAACAAGCGGTGCAATATCACCTGAAACGAGTAGAAATGGAAGGGGTTTCCAGTTAGGGAACGCTTAGATTTCAGTATTATCCAGAGCCGCAGCGGCTCCGAGCAGGCCCGGATGAGATTCTACCACCACCTGCACCGCAATCTGCTCCATCAGCACTTTCATTCGGCCCTTGTCTTCAAAAGCAGCCCTGAAGCCGGATCGTTGAAAAAAATCGACAAATCGAGGGATGATGCCACCGACGATATAAACGCCGCCGATAGCGCCGAGGGTCAAAGCCGCATTGCCCGCCACCCGCCCCAAGATTTGGCAAAAGTGCTCCAAAGTTGCCACGGCCAGAGAGTCCTGGCCATTCAGGGCTGCCCCAGTAATTTCATGGGGCTGGCTGTAAACCGAGGGTTGGTCCTGCAACTCACTGAGGCATTGGTAGAGGTTGACCAGTCCCTGACCGCTCAAAATCCGCTCGACGCTCACCCGCCCATAACGCGCGGTCAGCTTTTGCAGAATCTGAATTTCCAGTGGATTGGTTGGCGCAAAGTCCACGTGCCCGCCCTCTGCCGCTAACGGGATCCAACCCACCTTGGAACGGATCAATCCGGCCGTTCCCAAGCCGGTGCCGGGGCCAATCGCCAATTTGGGCAAGCTGTCCTGAGTCTGGCCACCGCCAACCTGGATCAGGCTTGCCGCCGGCAAATGGGGAATACTGAGCGCCATGGCGGTGAAGTCATTAATTAGTTTGAGCCGCTCCACCCCCAGTTGCTGTTGCAACTGAGTCCGAGTGAACGTCCAATGGCTATTGGTGAGCTTGATCTGCTCCAGATGGACCGGGCCGGCAAAGGCGAAGCAGGCGGCGGAGACAGCCTCCTGCTCCAGGCTAATCTCCTTAAAATAGTGGCGGACTGCTGCCTCAAGACTCTGATATTCCCTCACCGGCAATACACGCGTCTGCTCGGGCAACACCGAACCTGGAGCAACCAGGGCAAAACGGGCATTGGTTCCGCCGATATCCCCGATCAGAAAGTAGCTTCCTGCCATCATGATCTCAAACCCCGCACTCGATCCGAGCACCTGCTTGCTGTTAAGTAAGCGCCGTCAGGCTGGACTTGGAAATTTCCGTAATTTGTGCCCAGTCCGAGGTGCTTACAACATCCGCCGGCGTCAGCCAGGTTCCCCCAACGGCACAGACATTCGCCAGAGCCAGGTAATTTTTGGCCGTCTCCTGCCGAATTCCGCCGGTGGGGCAAAAGCGGACATCGGGTAAGGGGCCTGCAAAGGATTTGAGTGCCGCAATGCCTCCCGCCACCTCTGCCGGGAAAAATTTGAAATACCGATACCCCAACGCCACGCCTTCCATCAACTCCGAAACCGTTGCAATACCCGGTAGCAGAGGCACTTCAGCATCCAGCCCGTGTTTGAGCAGCTTCCGGGTGATACCGGGTGAGATCACAAACTGAGCCCCATGATCCAACGCCTGATCAAACTGATTAGGGTCCAGCACCGTGCCGGCCCCTACCCAAATGTCAGGGAAGGTTTCCCGTATTTGTCGGATCGCCTCCAAACCATGAGGTGTACGCAACGTCACCTCCAAGACACGAAGACCGCCATCGATCAGTGCCTGGGCCAGAGGAAGCGCGTGCTCCGGCTGCTGAATACTAATGACCGGAATCAACGGGCAGGCTTCAAGAACTTGTTGGGCCCGTTCCACCAGATCCTGGCGTAGCAGCTTTTTGGACATGGAGCTTTTACCTTCGTTTGATGCCAATAATCCTTTGAGTTTAGCGGAGATCTGTCAGGGATCCCGGATTCCGTCAGGGGGCCCAGAACACGGCGATCTTGTCCTGTAAAAACGCCCTGATCGGCATCAGCTCAATCCGTTGACTGTGCTCCAAAGCCTCTTCCAGAACGGCCAGCTTTTCATCTCCCTCAATATGCAGAACCTTGTGACGGGCCCCGGCAAGCGCTGTACGAGTGAGTGTCATCCGCGGATGAGGTGCATCAATCGGATAAATGGCCTGACAACGCCGCTGCGTGGTCAATGCCTCCTCCAACCCCGCCGTGCCGGGAAACAAGGACGCCGTATGACCGTCAGCGCCCATCCCCAGCACGAGCACATCCAACGGCCAGCGAATCGTCTCCAGCTGCTGCTCGCAAAGATCCAGGCCCTCCTCCGGCGTGGCCGTATCCACTTTCAGCCCCACAAAGCGGGCCTCTTGGGCCTTGTGTCGCAACAGATGATGCCTGACCAGCCGTTCATTGCTGGCTTCGTCATCGCTGTTGACCCAGCGCTCATCCGCCAGGGTGATATCAACCCTGGACCAGGGCACATCAAGCTGTGAGAGGGCTGAAAAGAAGTTGAGCGGAGTCTTGCCACCGGATACCGCCAGGGAGGCTCGCTCCTGTTCCTGCAAAGCAGTCCTTAACCAGTCGGCCACTTGACGGGCCAGCCGCGATGCGAGCAACAAGCGGTCATCCGTTTCGACCCAGTCAATCTGATCCGGCAATGTGGTTTCAGAGCTCTTCATACCAACCTCTACCATCCCGAGCAATCATTGCAATCGAAGCAACCGGCCCCCAGCTCCCGGCCGGATAGCGCCGGGGCGGCGGCAGATCCGCCCACCCCTCAATCAGTTGATCGATCCATCGCCAGGCATGTTCCACTTCATCCCGGCGCACAAATAAATATTGGTTACCGTTCATCACCTCCCAGAGCAGCCGTTCGTAGGCGTCAGGGATACGCTCTCTTTTAAAGGCTTCTGAAAAGCTAAGCTGTAATGGCCCGGGGCGCAAGCGCATACCCTTGTCCAGCCCCTGATCCTTGGTCAAGACCTGCAAGGAAATGCCCTCGTCGGGCTGAAGGCGAATGATGAGAAGATTATTGGCCAGGTGCTTCTGATCCGGGTCGAAAATATAAAAAGGTGCGGGTTTGAAGTGAATGATGATCTGGGAGAGCTTTTCCGCCATCCGCTTGCCGGTACGCAGGTAAAAAGGCACGCCCGCCCAGCGCCAGTTACAGATTTCCACTTTGAGCGACACAAAGGTTTCCGTGGCGCTGTCTGACACGGCGCCCGGCTCTTCCAGATAACCGGGTACCGGCTGGCCATCGATGATTCCGGCAGTGTACTGCCCGCGCACCACATGGGTGTCGGCCCGCTCCCGTCCAATGCGGTTCAAGGCCTTGAGGACCTTGACCTTTTCATCACGAATGCTGTCTGCGGAGAGGTCTGAAGGCGGGTCCATGGCAATCAGGCACAATAGCTGCAGCAGATGGTTCTGAACCATGTCCCGCAACTGACCCGCCTGGTCGAAATAGCCCCAGCGCCCCTCTATTCCCACCTTCTCCGCCACCGTAATCTCCACATGGGAAATACTGGTGTTATTCCACTGGCTGGCAAACAGGTTATTGGCAAAGCGCAGGGCAATCAGATTCTGCACCGTTTCCTTGCCTAAATAGTGATCGATACGAAATAACTGGGATTCATCGAAAAACTGGGCAAGCCGGTCATTGATGCTGCGGGAAGACTCCAGATCATGGCCGATGGGCTTTTCCACCACCACCCGGGTGTTGGGGCTAATGAGCCCGGTTTGATGCAGATTTTCTCCAATGTCCCCATAGATGGCGGGAGGTGTGGCCATATACACGATCAAGGGCTTGTCTGGGTTGATGCGCCACGCCCGAATGGCTGAATATTTTTCGGCGGAGGTGAAATCCAGCGCCAGATAATCAATGCGGCTGACCAACCGGTGCAGGATCTGCTCCTCAACAGTGGTTGACTTGAGGTGTTTGTCCAGCCCTTGGCGAAGCTGCCTGCCAAAGGCTGCAAGCTCCATTTCCTCCAGGCCCAGCGCCAGAATCCGGGTCTCCTCCCCCAGTAACTCTGCCCGCTCCAACTGATAAAGGGCCGGAAACAGCTTGCGACGCGCCAGATCCCCCAAGGCGCCAAACATGGCGATATCACAATTGGGTTTCTCAATGCGGGCCATGGATACTCACTGGGAACCGGATGCGGGAAAGTGCCCCACCCCGCCCTCAGCGGGATGGGGCACAGGAGTCGTTTAGCGGGGACGGATCTGACCGGTTTCGTCAGAAATCACCACCTCTACCCGACGGTTGAGCTGGCGTCCGCCGGCATTGTCATTGCTCGCGACCGGAAAGCTCTCACCGTAGCCCATGGTTCGCAGCCGGTTTTCCTCGATGCCGGCACGGACCAGAATTCGCTTCACTGACTCCGCCCGTCGTTCGGAAAGCTGCTGGTTAAAGGCCTCGCTGCCGGTACTGTCGGTAAAGCCTTCAATCATGGCCCGTCGCTCGGGGTTCTCCCGCAAATAATCCGCCAGCTTCTGCACATTGGTAACGCCCGCCGCACTGAGTTCCGCTGACCCGACCGCAAACAACACATCACCCAGCGTAATCACCGTGCCGCGGTTGGTTTGCTTGGCGTTCAGCTCTTCCAACTGCTTCTCCAGCTCCTGGGCGCGCCGTTCCGCGTCCAGAATCTGTTGCTCTCGTGTCTGCAGGCGGATCTGGGCGCGTTGCTGTTCAGCGGTGGCAACCACCTCCTCCGACTCCTTCTGGCTGGCCACTGCCTCGGCAATCGCGATCTTCTGGGTCGCGATATAAATCAGGTGGTTGAGTTCCTCATCTTTCGCGCCATCCTCCCAGGCCGCCGTAGCCTCTCGCACACTATCCTCCGCCGCACGGAGCTCATCCGTGGCGTAGCGAATGACTTGGGGGTTGGCGCGAGCAGCCTCATACTCGCTTTGGACCTGAGCCAGCTGAGAGTTTTGCTCGGGGGTGCCGGCACAACCGAGGAGCATGGCATACAGCGCTGCCACGACAATCCATAAACGCTGCTTTTTCATGTTAGCCTCCCCGTGATCCAGAAGTCGTATTAAGTTCCTGGCGCAGAACCTCCAGGCTTTCTTGAACCTGATCGGCAGCCACCCGGGCTCGCTCGGAGCCGGCTTTTGCCTGGGCAAGCCGCGCATCAACCTCCGCCTGTTCAGCAAACTGACGGGCCCGTTCATATTCGTGGTCTTTCACCGCCTGCCGCGCCCGATCCAATTTCTCGCGGGCTGACCGTAGTTCTGCTGGCGCATGTTCCGGTGCTCCCGAACGAGTTGCCTCGTTCACGGCAGCCTGGGATACGGCGAGCTGCTCCTTCGGTACCGGCACTCCGGAACAGCCCACCAACATTGCACCGATCAAGGTTGCGCCGATCATCCCCAGTGGAAGGCGCTTTGGAAGTCCTGGCATTTTTCTCATTTCGATCCCCTACATGCATCTGTCATCGAAACTGTTCCTGCCCTCAACCAAACCTGACAGCAGGCATCCAGCAGGCTGACGGAACACAGCCTTCCAACCAACCAGGCCGTAGCCACATCTACCGCCCTTTCCAAATATAGAGTCTTATTCCCCCTGAAACGAAACAGGGCCGGTAAAAGCGCGGATGGAACTAATGACTGGCTTGGGCGGTTTCCTGCAGGGCGGCCAAAATCGTCGAGTCATCGGCGCAATATTCCGCCACCAGCTCCAGCAGTTTGGTCTCGAATTCAGCTTCGCTTCGCTGGGCATGCTGCTGGTCGAGCTTGTCCAGTTCCTGGGCAAGCTGCCACTCTAGCTTCTTGAAGAGAGAAGGGGTTGTCCGAAAGGCGGGAATACTTTTACGTTCTAACAAAGTCGCCTCCAATTGCTACACAGCTGCTGTCATCGACAGCATGTCATCCATTCACAATGAAATGCACGAGACGTAATATCGGGGCTCAGACTCCTGACTACCTGAGTATGGGCAGGCAACGAGAAATCAGGCCGGCGCAAAACAGTCTTGGTGCGGAAAGTACTCCATCCACCCGGGAAAACCTGAAACTCCAATTTCACACCAGAGCAGGCGGACGTTGACCTCGATAAAATTTAAGAGATAACGGAAAGTACAAACAAATCCGCACACTGCTGCTCGAACGCCGGGACAAAACTTTGCCCAGATCGTTTACCAGTTGCGAGAGGAAAGTGACGAGCGGAAACCCTGATCCAGTTCCTTGCCCCAGGGTTGGTCGGCAGAGGAGCACCAGGCTTGGCGATGCAGCCATTCCAGGGTTTCCGAATGCTGGGCAATCAAGGCAATTTCGGAGCGGTTCAGGCTGGTGGGCCCCAGGGCCAGGCAATGCGCCCGAAGGGCCTCAATCCGTTTACGCTTGGCTCCTTGAGGATGACGGCGGGCAAAGGCTCCATGCACCTTGTTCAGCACCGGGTGAAGCACTGCCTGCACAAAGGCGGACTGCGGTGCCCGATGGGCCTGGGGCAAGTCGTGACCGTCCAGCTGCTCCAGCAAACGGCTGCCCTGCACTTCCTCCGGCGTGAGAAAGAATCCCTTGCGCCGAAAACTCTGTCCCAACTGGATCCGACTCAGCAAAACCGAGGTCGGTGCGGCCAAAATCAATGGCACGGCCACCGGCAGTGACCAATAGAAGAACATCGGATCAAGCCACAGGGCAAAACCCGCCCAAAAAAGTGCAAGCACGGTTCCAGGCGCCTGATTGACGATCGCGTCCAGCCAACCGGTTTCCTCACTGCGGTTCTGACCGGCCCAGCGCAAGGTCACATTGAATAAGGCTTCAATGACATAGCGACTGTGGGCCAGCATTCGGATCGGCGCCAACAAGGCCGAGATCAGCATTTCCAGAAGGATACTGCGGCCCACGGCACCGAGCTCGCCGTACTCACGCTTTCGTCCACTCAGCAGGATGTCCAGCAAGGCAAGCACTTTAGGAAAAAACAGCAGGAACAAGGTTCCTCCAGCCAACCCTAGTGCCCATTCGGGACGCCATTCGGGCCAGAGGGGAAACAGACTCGGCTCATCCGGGAAGTAATTGATCGGCCACAGCACCAACTGGGTGGTTTCCAGCGTGGCCAAGAGCAGAAAGGCCAGCCAGAGCGGAGATGCCACATAGGACAGAATGCCGTTCAAAAAAGCCATCCGATGGGCGAGGCGCAGCCTGGGCTCAAACAGCAACAACCACAAATGCTGAAGATTTCCCTTGGCCCAGCGCTTATCCCGGGTCAGCTCATCCACCAGGGTCGGAGGGGACTCCTCATGACTATAGGCCAGTTCCGGTTCAAGCCAGACCTCGTACCCTGCTCGTCCCATAAAGGCGGCCTCAACAAAGTCATGGCTGGAGATGCTGCCGCCGAATATACCCGGACCACTCAGCCGGCGAAGGCCGCAGTGGCGCATGAAGGCTTCCACCCGGATAATGGCGTTATGCCCCCAATAGGCAGCCTCTCCCAACTGGATCGCCGCCAGCCCCGTGCTAAACAGCGGGCCATATGCTTGATTGGCAAACTGCTGTACCCGCGCAAACAGGGACTGGCCATTCACGATGGTAGGGTTGGTCTGCAGAATCCCCACTTGGGGCTCCCGCTCCATCAACCGCACCATCCTTACCAGGGTTTCCCCCTCCATCAGGCTGTCCGCATCCAGCACGATCATATAACGATAGCGACGGCCCCAACGGCGCAGAAAATCCGCGATATTACCGCTCTTGTAGTGCATGTTCAGGGTACGGCGACGGTAGAACAGCCGGCCAAAAGCCTTGAGCTCTTCACAGAGGCGATACCAGGCGGCCTGTTCGTTCAACCAATATTCGGGATCACGACTGTCGGACAGGATGAAAAAATCGAAGTGCTCCAGTTGCCCGGTTTTCTCAACCGTCTGATAAATGGCCCGCAGCCCGCCCAGAGTGCGACTGACCGGCTCATGGTAGATCGGCATCACCACCGCCGTCCGGCCCAACACTCCCCCCGCCAGAGCAGACTCGGGATAACGGCTCATGAGGGATAGCGGGTCTCCACCCAAACGGCGGATCACAAAGCCAAACAGGCCAATCCAGAAGCCCACGGAAATCCAGGCAAACAATATTGTGAACAGGACAATCAACCCCTGCTCGACCAGCTTGCCACCATGGTATGGCAGCACCGAAACCATCACATACACCCCCAGGCCGGTCTGCCCCACCACTAATAAAGCCAGGCACAGCCGGCGCAGTTGCGCATGGACCCGCCAGTTAGGGCGTTTGGCCGGTGGCTGACGACCTGGAGCCGATGAGGGTGCTGACTCATTCATAAACCATCGCCATAGCCGATACTCCCTCTTTCCAGTGGCGGGAAGGCCGGCGGTAAGGGGATTGGCGGCAGGGGAAACCGTCGGGGCAACTCACTCATGGCAAAGACCATGGGCTCCAGGCTCTGCTGGACCAGGGCGTCCTCTACCAGTTTGAGGGCCTGCAAAGACTGCTCCGGCGTCATCTCCAGGCCAATCGCCTCCAGATAGGAGTGCACCCGGAGCAATACCTGTTCCGAAATGGGCCGGCTCACGCTATTTCGCCTCCGGTAGAATGTCATTTTCGGGAGGCAGACGATAAGTCCAGGTTTCTGTCAGCGTACGTTCCCCCTCACTCAGGAAAGCCCGCAAGGACAAAGGCCTGCCTTTCGCCGGTCGGGCCAAAATAGACAGTCGCCAGGCCTGGAGCGGCTCGTTGTATTCCACAAACTGCTCGATCAGTTCGCCACCTTCCAGCGCCGTCACCTTGCCCACCACCGGTGCCTCTGCTGACACCTCCTGCAAGGGACCACCGGCAAAATCCACGATCAGGCGATAAGCGCCCTCTTCGTTCCCGCCTCCGACGCGATTGCCATCCCCCACAAAAGTGTTCAGGCTCCTTCCCAAAGGTTCCTGCACCAAATCCGGCCCACCAAACCGGATCCGATAATCGAACAGCATCTGACCGGGCTTGTCGATTTTGGCCGCCGGCGTCCAAAAGGCCACCACGTTATCATTGGTCTCATTGGGGGTGGGCAACTGGACCAGGACCACCTGCCCTTTGCCCCAATCACCCAGTGGTTCCACCCAGGCGGAGGGACGCAATTCATAGCGAGCGCCCAGATCCTGGTAATGGGTGAAGTGTGAATCCCGCTGCAGCAGGCCAAAACCTCGCAGGTTCTCCGTATGGAAGTAATCCATCTGCAGATTCGTCGGGTTAAGCAAGGGGCGCCACAACCACTCAGCGGAAGCCCCGTCACGAATGAGCAAGCCGTCGGAGTCATGGACCTCGCCGCGCCACTCACCAACCGGACGGGACGTGTTCTCGCCGTAATAGAACATGCTGGTGAGCGGCGCAACCCCCAGCAAGGCCACGGCACCCCGCGGGAACAGCACCGCCCGGACCTGCATGCTGGTCTGCTCGCCGGGCGTCACGACAAACCGGTAGGCGCCCGACAGGCTTTTACCATCCAGTAACCCGTAGAAGGTCACCGACTTTGCCTCTGGCTTCGGACGTTCCAGCCAGAACTCCACGAATGAGGGAAATTCCTCCCCGGAAGGCAGTCCCGTATTGATGGCCACGCCCCGGGCTGAAATCCCCCAGGCATTATGCTTGCCCACTCCCCGAAAATAGCTGGCGCCGGCAAAGACCAGGAATTGGTTGGCAATGTCGGGCTCGAAAAAAGGAAACGTCAGTTTGAAGCCGGCAAAACCAAGATCGGGTGGAACCCGCTTTTCCAGTTCAGGATCTTCAAACCGGAAATAACTTTTCTGGTATGGCACCGGATGAACCCCCTGGGCGTCGATCACATTCATGGCGACCGGATGCCCATAAAAAAGTCCCGGAGACAGGAACATCACGTTGAACTGGGAATTATTATCACGCCAGAGGCTTTTGGCGGGGTCGAAGCGGATATTCTGGTAGTCATGAAACCCAAGCTCCCGCATAAACTTGGGGATTTCCGGCGGGGGCTGATAAGGGTTGGCCGCCCGCTCTTTGGCCAAATCAATCACATTCTGAAAGGTAAAGTTTGCCTGCGCACAAAGCGGGAGCAACGCGACGCCCAGAGCGAAACCCAGAAATATTCCGCGCATGTAGAGTTAACTCCTTTTAACATGATTTCCCAGCCGTTACCTGGCAGGCGTGTTGGCCAGCTTCTTGAAGAAAACCGCCAGCGGGCAATACATTCACAATTAAGACTTCGACGGCGATCGCCAAAGTGCGACAGATTGCGCGCTTCAACCCACACAGTATCGAGAAAGCAGCTGTCAGAACAAAGTAAGTAAGTGTCGCAACCCCATCCCGTCACCCTGTCGCCTTCCTTCTACTGCGTACAAATCACTATTAGCAATTCCTCACCTATGGTTGTTTCCTGACATCCTGAACTGTTAGCTATGGTGACGCTTGGTTCATAGGCGTTCTTCACCCATCTGGAGATTTACGTGGAAAAGGAAATCGCATGAACAAGATAGGATGTTCTATCGCGTTTGGCCTGACGCTGAGCGCTTCCATGTCAGCACAAGCTGCATTATTGGACCTGTACAAGGATGCTGACACTGTCGACTACACCATTCCCGCCTCCAACGACTCCCAGGCTTTGGAAGGTTTGACAGGTCTCATCGGCAGCCATGTCGTTGCCACTACGGATCGGCCCATCCTACTGACCTTCGAGTATCTCTTTAAGGAAGCCAGCGCCGCGAATTCGTTCTGGTTTGCCGGTGCGGAAGTCTTCAATACCGCCACCTCCAAAGCGGGTGACACCTACAGCCAGGTGTGGCACGGTGGCGCCTCGGTGCTGGACTTCAGCTTCCTCACGGGGTTTGGGGGGATGATCAGTAACGATCCAAACTCGCCTGATCAAAATAACGGGTCCGGCAACTACCGGTTCTTTACCTATTTCGATGAGTTAACCGGTCACATTTTGCTTGGGCTGGACGACGGCGGTGCCCGGGCGGATGGTGATCATGATGACCTGGTGCTGCGTATCAAGGCCGCGATCGTACCCGAGCCTGCTTCGCTGGCACTTTTAGGGTTGGGTGTGCTGGGCCTGGGAATGAGCCGTTCATCTCGCCATCAGTCTGGCGAGTTGGCCAAAGCAGCCTGAACGACCCGTTAAGCCAAGAGAAAATGCAGGGTCTAGGCTGAACGCCTAGGCCCTTCAGTTATCAGCAGTGGCCAGGACACGCCAGGATATTTCACCCTGTGACGACACTTGGTATTCGAACAGCGCCCGTCCCTGAACGTGACCATCTTCATAGGTTGCCATCACCCAGCGATCCGAGAGCAACCGGGTGGCCTCCGGAATAAAAAACATGGTTCCACCCAGCACCGGGTCCATGGGAATCAACTGGGGTTTGCCGAGCAGGTCGGCCAGGATCTGTTCTTCAGGATGATTCAAACCACGCTTTTTAAACTGACGGAGCTGATAGTCGCTCAACGCACTCGGAAGCTGGGCGATCAGCGACGGATCAACGGAAGTCGCCTCCTGTTCAGAAGCCACAGGCTCCGGTAAGGCCGATCCGGCCGCCGTTAGGTCTTCGGTTGGCAAAGTAGCCCTCAGCCAAAACTGATAGCCATTGAAGAGCACCAGGGCCACCACCAGGGCAGCCCACGCCCAACGTTCTTTACTTTGTAGACGGTGCTTTTGAGTCAAATGAGCTTCCCTCTCCCTGCAGAGGATGCACTATAAACAGTGCAGTCCCCAGACAATCAGTATGGCAATCGCCAGCAACACCAGCGCCCGCCAGACTGAAACCATGCGCAACCCGGCGCGCTCCTCCTGGGGAACCAGGGCCTCTGGCTTGCGTCCCGTCACCATGGCGCCAATCAGGTTCTTGCCTCTGAACACATAGGACAGGACCGCCAGAATGTGCAGCAGGATTGCCCCCAACAACACATTGAACAAAATCACGTGGAGCCCGGTCAGATTGCCGGAGGTTTCACTACTGACCAAATGGGCCAAGGGGCCTTCCGAAAACAGATCGTCGTTGGCGAACAAGCCCGTCACCGCCTGCGCCGCCAATAACAGCAGCAAGACTATTACCATCCAGCCACCACCCGCATTATGCCCGGCGGTTAACGGGGTCTCACCACGGACGAAGGCCTTGAAGTAGTCCAGTACGGCGCCCGGGCCTCGCAGAAACGACGAAAACCGGGCCGTGGATGAGCCTGAAATTCCCCACAACACCCGAAAAATCACCAGGGTCAGGACCAGCTGCCCTAACCACATATGAATATCCATGTTGCTCAGATAGACACTCTCGCCCCCGGGCAACGGCAAATCCATATCCATGCCACCGACAGAACCGCTATACCAGAGCAAGGCCAGTGACAGAACCGTGAGCCAGTGAAACAGTCGCACCGGCAAGTCCCATACCTGGATCCGGGCTGGGAGGTTCGTTTCGTTACGAGCAGTCTTAGCCATGTTCAGCTCTCTTAACAACAGTAACCGGATACTGAATCCAGAGCATCACCCGCTGCCCTCAAGAAGAAGGCGCGGGAATGACAAATCGGAAGTAATCCCGAGAGGGATTAGTTTTTGGATTTGAAGTCGTCGTGACAGCTTTTGCAGGATTTGCCGACCTTAGCCATTGCGGTACGAATATCACGCTGCTCGCCTTTGGCAGCAGCTTCAGCCAGTTCCTGGGCAGCGTTTTGGAAGTTGTCCGCGGCAGTGGAAAACTTGTTCCAGTCAGACCAGATCTCGGCTTTGGAAGTGCTTTTACCGGACAGGACTTTGGCTTCAAAGGCTGATTTCACCAGCGCGGACATCTCGGCCATGCCTTTGGCATGAACGGCCAGTTGTTCTTTCTGATCCACTTCGCCTTTGACAATGGCCACAATGGAGCCCATATGGCCGCCGATGATTTTCATATTGTTCTTGCGGTAATCCACCACATGTTCGTCTGCTGCGGAGGCGACGGACGCTCCCAACACCAAAGTAGCGACAGCCACGACAATCTTGCCGATACGCATACCTCTATCTCCTAATCAATAACAAATTCATAGTAGAAAAATCCCGAAAACATGAACATACGTCGGGATTTAAAGCGGGTTACAAAGTAACTGAGCCGCCCTGAAAAGAAAACCCCTAGTTATTGTGCGGGAGTTTTTTCTTGACGCTCTGAAAGGTTTTTAAACAGAAAGTATCCCGAACTCGCCGCCGTCCACACCGCGGCTCCCAAAAAAGCGGCATGGGCGGAGGGGGCTGCCGTTAGCAAAAGCTCCACCATGCAGATGTGGCCCAGCACCACAATCAATAACTGACTCCCCTTCAATCCCAATAACTTCATAATCTACAACCTCAACAACGGGATAGTGCATACAGTAAATCGGCAGAGTCTACCGCCAAGCCCGCTAACTATAGTTGAAACTTCCAAACCCGTAGTCAGTGAGCCCCGACACACTATTGCAACCTCAAATGAGGAAAAAATGTGCAAGACAAGACAATCAGTTCTGATGACTTTATGATCCAGCTATCAGGATTTGGACGTTTAACGATAGGTTTTATCGACTCATGCCTTGGATTCTTTCCTTTCGATGGTTTGACGCGCGCGCCGGAATCCGTCCCGTAGCCCGGGCCATCCTTGTTGTTCTGGCTCTTCTCTGCTCACTGCCGCAGGGATTGGCTGCCGACTACGACTTGGCAAACTTCAAGCCGGCCACCCTCCACTACAAGGCCTCGAAATTTTTCGTTTCAGCGGAAACCCAGGTGCAGCAACGCCTCATCCCCTCGGAGCAAGCGGCTGGCCAATTGCTACCCCTGAGCCAGGAAGAGGGGCGCATGCCCAACCAGGACAAAATCATTCTGCAGACCCTCAAAACCAACGTCATGGGGCAGCAATCCCAGATTGAAACCTGGCTCAATCCGGATGCCGGCATTCTGCAGCGGTCCTCCCTGTACACCGGACGTAAAAACTGGTTTCGCACCTATCGCTATATTTCCACCGGGGCCTACTCGGTGAAACGCCAACCCGCCTCCAAAGCCGAACAGAATCTACCCCACACCCAATGGAGCGACGTTTCCACCAACTTCTATCAGCTAGAGGATGTGACGCTGAAACATCCTTTGAGCGAAACCGAAGCTCTGTTTTACCTGATCTCTGTCGCCCAACTGGACAAGCCCGGCGACCAGCTTCAGCTTCCCATCTTCGATAAAGACGAAGTGATTAGCCTGACCGTGGTGGTGGAGAAAGTTGTGCCGCTGACGGTGGACTTCAAGGAAATCACCGATCAGGGGGAAAAGCGGGTTTCGGGTAAACGGAATGTCCTGCGCGCCCGCCTGAATGCGCGTCCGTTGGGCGAGCAGAGCAATGCCAAGGACTTCCAGTTTCTCGGCTACAACGGCGACGTGCAGCTCTATATTGATCCCGAGCGCCGGGTGATTGTGCAAATGAGCGGCAAGTACGACTACCTGGGCAATGTGGATATCCGCCTTCAACAGCTGGATTACCGCTGACAGCCCTGTTTACGAGCCTCGCCGCTCTGCCATCATCCGCTGGGTATGAGGGTCCCGGGTCCATAACCGGTAGGAGGTGACCGTCATAATCAAAAGTGCCACCGCCACCAGCACGACACAACCCAGCCAGCCAAACTCATGCCAAACCGGGCCGGGAGCCACCGCTCCCAGGCTCCCGCCGATATAATAAATCATCACGTAAAGCCCAACCGCCGCCGACGGGCTAACGCCCGCCGCCTGCGGTACAAAGCCGGTGGCAATGCTTTGCATGATAAAGATCCCAATGGAAAACAGCGCCAGCCCCAAGACCACCAGCGCAAGACTGGGCGCCAGGGTGATCAGCAAACCCGCCAGTGAAATCACCATGCCCACCAGCGCGATGGGTGCCCGTCCAAACCGGGAAATCTGCCGTCCGATCATGGGCGTAATCACGACGCTCAGCAAATAAACCGCGAACACCCCCCCAATCAGCCCCGTTCCCAGGCTAAACGGCGGTTTGGCCAGACGCAAGCTGACGTAGGTAAACACTGCCACCAGGGTGAATAATATTCCAAAGCTCAACACAAAGGTCTGCAATAGCAGGGGGTTACGCATATGCCCAGCCATGGCCCGTAGGGAAACCAGCACGCCCCCCGTCGGTTTAAAGTTCTGGGAAGCCGGCAGCCATCGCCACACCAGGGGCACCAACAGCAAATCAACGATGCCTAAGGTGACAAAAGCGGCCTGCCAGCCGCCAAAATCCGTTGCAATACCGGCAATAAACCGTCCGGCAAAACCACCCAGCACCGTGCCGGCGATATAAATGGCAGAGGTTTCCACCGCCTCCTTTTGGCTCCACTCCTCGCCAATATAAGCGACGGTGGTGGTAAAGATTCCGGGAATAAAAAAGCCCGCCAGAAAACGCCAGGCGATGAGCGATTCAATGGAGCTGGACAGGATGGTGAGCATGGTCACCAGAGCGACCGTTGCCAGACTGAACAAAATCATCGGCTTGCGCCCGAGATTGTCTGACAGGGCTCCGGCGAAAGGTGCGATCAGCGCCACCGCCAGTGTTCCCGCAGCCAAACTCAAACCCACTTCGGCCGCCGTCGCGTCGAAGTGCGTCATCAGTTCCGGCATTAATGCCTGGACGGGATAAAGGTTGGTAAACGCGCAAAAACCACAGGCACCGACTGCCAATTGTCGCTTGTCGATAAACATAGGGCTCGATTCGCCGGCCAGAGTTACTACGAAGGTTCGCCGAACCATCTTCCTGCTGTCGGCAAGCCAGTTGAATCACATTATGAAGTTAGTAATAGAGCGAAGCGTGACGCGCAGAAAAACAAAAGGACGGCTGTCTGGGTGGCGATCTCACAACATTCCGACTGTTTCCGGGAGATCGTTAGCCTAGCCGTCCTATCTGGTCAAAGTGTGGAGTTAGCGGGTCTTTCTCTTATAGGGAGAAAAGCCACCTTGGATGCCGCTGACACCGCTGGGAATTTTCTGAATTTTCTGGCCCGATTTCAAGAACTCAGCTGTTTGCCGGGCTATCGACTGACGGGTTTCCGTCGCTGCTTGCTTCTTGGGAGTTGCTGCCTGCTTCTTAGGGTCTGCCATAACCAAACGCCCTCTCTACTTTTCAGTGTGTGACCGGGCATTATACCTTTTTCTGGCCTCCCCCGCTCTCCGCAAAACCCCTGACATGGCCCCGGCAACCCTAAGCCGTTGTTTATTTGGCGTCTTTCCTTCTATGATGGGCTTTTATTTGTCACCAGGTATTTGAAAATGAAAACCCCTTCCTCCCCTTTCTGGCGTCACAAAAGCCTTCACGAAATGTCGCCTCAGGAATGGGAGTCCCTCTGTGATGGTTGTGGGCTTTGCTGCCTGCAAAAATTGGAAGACGAAGAAGACGGCGCCGTCTATTACACCCGAATTGCCTGCACGCTGCTGGATCAAACCAGCTGCCGTTGCAGCGACTACCCTAATCGCCTCAAGCAGGTCCCCCACTGCCTACAACTCACCCCCGATCTGGTGGAGCAACTGGACTGGCTGCCCGGCACTTGCGCCTATCGGCTCGTCGCCCAAGGCAAGGACCTGCCGGCCTGGCATCACTTGGTCTGTGGCGATCCCAACGCGGTGCATACGGCCGGCATTTCCATGGCCGGCCAAATGATCAGCATGAACGATGTTGCAGAAGAAGACTGGGAAGATCACCTGATCTATCGTGAGATCTGATCAGTTCCAGGGATTGAAAGGCCTGGCGCCGTTCTCCAGCATGGTAAGCAAGTTCCGACTCTCAGGAGGACCGGCCATGGCCAAGATCGTAACAGTTCGCCTCATGCTCGATGTAGAGACCGAAAATGAGGCGATGGATGCCGTCAATGAAATTCTCCGGGAAGAGCAATGCAGCAGCTTCTCGCCGGACTCCCCCCTGCTGGATTACCAAATGGACGGCATTGTGGCCGACGTGCCCTATGACGAGTCCTATCAGCAGGGCGATGCTTTTGTCTGACCGCTAGGCCGGTTCCGGGCCGGAGGGGGGATTTTCAGCCAGCAGCCTGTTTTTGGCTTCAATCCAACGGGCCATGTACTCCGTGCTACGGCACTGATGGTGACGCAACATGGCCCCTATAAAGTTACCCCCACGGTGTTCTGCCAGATTTTGCCGGCACTGCTCGAGCCGGCTTAACACCGCCTCGGCGGCAGCCGGGCTTATATAGACCCGCTCAAGAATCTCACGACCCTGGCGCTGGACCTGGCCCCACCACTTCTCATCCTCATGGAGTTGCACGGAGGCCGCCACAAACTCATCCACCGTCTCGGTGATCGCACCACACCAGTCCAGGTCAGCGCTCATGGCCTCCGCGCCAATGGGTGTGGTGACGCTGGGCGTGCCACAACGCATGGCATCCACCAGTTTTCCCTTAATACCCGCCCCAAAGCGCAACGGCGCCAGGCAGACCCGTGCCCGGGTCATCACCCAATCCGCGTCCGGCGCCCAGCCTTTGACCAGGAACCCTTCCCGGGCATTGTGCAAGGCAGTCGCCTTGGGAGGCGGATAGGCACCATAGACATGGAGTTCGGCCTCGGGGAGTGCCTGGCGAATGCGGGGCCAGATCTCCTGCTTGAGCCAGAGTACCGCATCCCAGTTGGGGGCGTGGCGAAAGTTGCCAATGCTGACGAAGTGTTGCCGCGCCTCAAAACCGCTCCACTGCGGCGGAATGCTCTCAACCGGCAGCGGCAGAGTCACCAGCAAATCAGGCGACACCCCAAACTGCTCGGTTAGAAGCCGGGTTTCAAACTCGGAAATCATGATCGTCAGATCACAACGCCAGATCGCCGCCAGCTCCCGCTGGGCCAGATCCAGGCCACTCATCCTCCGGTAGAGCTGCGCCGGCTGCTGGCGAAACAACGATTCCACCGCTTGCCCTGGCTGCTTTAACGTTTCTTTCAGGATCTGGTGACGGGTTTCCCGCAGGCTATGCAGGTCTTCCGTATCCAAGACTCGGAGCGCCTGGGGGCAGCATTTTTCGACCCGCCAGCCAAATTGCTCTTCCATCATAAAGCGGTCAAACAGGACGATATCAGGCTGAAACTTATTGACGTACTGATCGAAACTGCTGCAATTCAACGCGATGGTGACTTCGTCGACACCCAGGGCCGACAGGTCTGCCCGATGCTCACTTAGCGCTGCGGGGCTGGCGAAGACAACCTGCCAACCCTGCTGGCGGAACAGCTGGATCAGCTGCATCATGCGTGATCCCGCTGCGGAAGAACGGGGCTCAGGCCATACATAGCCGATAATCAAAACCTTGGTCATAGGACTTCACACTACCCTCAACCGCCCATTGAGGGCCATTCGCGCACGCCTTTTAGGCAGACTCACCGTGGCACCCAATACCGGGCGGATTCAACAACACCTGATCCGAATCAGACCTTCTTCCCGGGCAGCCCAAGCCGCTCTAACACGCCGAAACCGGCGGCTCGTCCCGTGGCAAGACAGGCGGTCAGCAGATAACCGCCAGTCGGCGCCTCCCAGTCCAGCATTTCGCCCGCACAGAAGATGCCCGGTAGCTGCCGTAGCATTAAGCGCTCATCCAACGCTTCAAACGCCACCCCGCCGGCACTGCTGATCGCCTCGTCCAAAGGCCGGGGCCGGGCCAGCCGAAGGGGCAAGGCTTTGATGGCTGCGGCCAGACGCTCAGGGCCATCAAAATCTTCCCGCGCCGTCAGCTCCCGCAACAAACCCGCTTTGACCCCTTCAAGGCCAGCCTGTCGCTTCAGGTGCTTGGCCATGGAGTCCTTCCCCCGGGGCCGTGACAGCGCCACCAGCAGCTGGTCCTGACGACGACCGGGGGCCAGATCAAGGTGGAGCACAGCCTCCCCGTCACGTTCGATCCGGTCTCTCAACATGGCTGAGAGGGCGTATACCAAGCTGCCTTCCACCCCGGTTTCGGTGATCACAAACTCACCCTGGCGGCTCAGGGTGCGCCCCTGCCCATCTTCCACACTGGCCACCACCGCCTTTAGGGGATGCCCGGCAAAACGCTCGCGAAAATGCTCCGACCAGCCACTGCCCGGGACCTCAAACCCGCAGTTGGCCGGCTTCAGGGGCTCCACAGCCACACCCTGTTGTACCAACATCGGCAGCCAGCCGCCATCGGAGCCCAGACGTTTCCAGCTCCCCCCGCCCAACGCGAGGACCACCGTCTCCGCCGCGACATTCACCTCACCTTCCGGTGATTGGAAGGTCAAGACATAGGGCGTTTCACCCGGAGCCGGAGCTTGTGCGAATCCCTTCCAGCGATGGCGCACATGAAACTGCACCCCGTTGGAGCGCAATCGCTTCAGCCAGGCCCGCAATAGCGGTGCGGCTTTCATCTCCGCCGGAAACACCCGCCCGGAAGAGCCCACAAAGGTGTCAATTCCCAACCCTTCCACCCAGGCGCGCAAGCGCAAGCTATCAAAATGGTCGATGAAGGGCTCGAGAAACTGCTGGCGGGCCCCATAACGGGGTAAAAACCGCTCGCGGGGCTCGGAATGGGTAATATTCATGCCGCCGATACCGGCCAGCAAAAACTTCCGCCCGACGGACGGCATGGCATCATAGAGGTCCACCCGCAGGCCGGCGTCACTCAACACCTCGGCCGCCATCAGACCGGCAGGGCCGCCGCCAATCACCACCACCTTCTGCTCTGTTTTGGGTCCCACAGCCATTTACGCCTTTCCCTTCTCTACGGAGCGGACTTCTTCGGGGGTCAGATGTCGCCACTGCCCTGGCTCCAAGGCCGGGTCCAGCACGATGGCGCCCACCTGCTCCCGATGCAGTTTGACAACCCGGTTGCCCACCGCGGCGAACATACGCTTGACCTGGTGGTACTTACCCTCGTGAATCTGCAACCGGACGTCCCGGGGTGAAACAATTTCCAGCGTTGCCGGCCGGGTCGGCTTCGCCTCGCCCTTCAGCAAAATACCCTCAGCAAACTGTCCGATCACCGCCTCGTCCAAATCCTCGGCCAGCCACACCCGGTAAATTTTCCCCAACTCCTTACGGGGCGAGGTGACCCGGTGGGACCACTGGCCGTCATCCGTCAGCAGCAGAAGCCCGGTGGTATCCAGATCCAGCCGACCGGCCGGGTGCAGCGATTCCCGCCATTCTGACGGAACCAGGTTCAACACCGACGGGTGAATATCCCCCTCGGTGACACTGATATAGCCTTCCGGCTTGTTGAGCATCAGATACAAGGGTTCTCGAAGGCTGAGGGGCTGCCCCTGATAACGGACTTCCTGATCGGTAATTTGGAGATCGCCCTTTCTCACGACCTCACCATTGACGGTGACCAAGCCCTGATGAAGAGCCTTTTTAGCCGTGGAACGAGTCAATGAAGTGGTTTCTGCAAGGAAACGGTCAAGGCGCATGTCGGGAACCAACAATAAAATGGCCGGCTATTATCCCAGAGCTGGCCCTAAATCAAAATCTTCACCCGCAACCTTTCCCTTTTCTCTCCCTTGCCTGGGTATTTTTTCAGCGGAGCCTCCTCTCGTTATCAAAGAACCTGACATTCTGTACAGATATTCATGGCACTTCCTGACAGATCCCTGCAAAATACGCAGGCTATCCGAAAACCGTTTTTGCGTTAGGAGACTCGCTCCATGCCCGTGCACGAAATCCGCCACCCTCTGATCCGCCACAAACTGGGGATCATGCGACAGGCCAGTAGTAGTACCAAAACCTTTCGAGAACTGGCACAGGAAATTGCCGCGCTTCTAACTTATGAAGCAACCAAGGATTTTCCCTTGGAAACCCACACCACCACCGGCTGGGCTGGGGAGATCGAAGTCGAGAAGATCGCCGGTAAAAAAGTCACCATCGTCCCTATCCTGCGCGCGGGTCTGGGCATGCTCGATGGTGTGCTATCCCTGATTCCGGCCGCGCACGTCAGCGTGGTGGGCCAGGTACGTGATGAAGATACCCTGGAATCCCGCACCTACCTCAACAAACTGGTGGGCGAGATGGACCAACGGCGAGCGCTCATCATCGACCCGATGCTGGCCACCGGCGGCTCCATGATTTCCACCATCGACCTTCTGAAAAAAGCAGGCAGTAAGGAAATCCGTGCCCTGGTTCTGGTGGCTGCTCCAGAAGGCATTGCCAATCTGGAAAAAGCCCATCCTGATGTCCACCTCTATACGGCCTCCATTGATGAACGACTGAACGAAAAAGGCTACATCCTGCCCGGACTGGGGGATGCCGGCGACCGCATTTTTGGAACCAAGCAGAAGGAACAATAAGAAAATGAGCCATACTTCTTCATTAGGCCACCGTGCTCTCGCCGGCTCACAGATGCTGTTGGTGGCCTTCGGCGCGCTAGTATTGATGCCACTGATTACCGGGCTGGACCCCAACGTCGCCCTCTTCACCGCTGGTATCGGCACCCTGATTTTCCAACTCTGTACCGGACGCATGGTGCCAGTTTTCTTGGCATCATCCTTCGCGTTCATCTCGCCCATCCTGTACTCAAACACCCAGTTCGGCCTCTCCGCCACCCTTGGCGGCCTGGTCGCGGCCGGCGTGGTCTACATCTTGCTATCAGGTGTGATCAAATTGAGAGGAACCGGGTTTATCAACCGCCTGTTGCCACCGGTGGTGATCGGCCCGGTCATTATGGTGATCGGCCTGGGACTGGCGCCTCTGGCTGCTAATATGGCCATGGGCAAAACCGGCGACGGAGCCACTGAACTGGTTTCCTATGGGACTGCCCTGATCATCTCCGGCGCCTCTCTCCTGACCACCATTCTGGTCGCGATCCTGGGCCGGGGCATCTTCCGGTTACTGCCAATCCTGTTCGGTGTGGCGGTCGGCTACAGCTTGTCCTTTGCTTTCGGCATTGTGGACACCTCGGCGATTGCCGCAGCTCCCTGGCTGGCTCTCCCCAACTTCGTGACCCCAACATTTGAGTGGGCAGCCATTTTGTTTATGATCCCGGTCGCTCTGGCTCCGGTGGTCGAACATATTGGCGATGTGGTAGTGATCGGCTCGGCCACGGGCAAAAACTTTGTCCAAAAGCCTGGCCTGCACCGCACCCTGCTGGGTGATGGCCTGGCCACCTCCGCCGCGGCCATGGTGGGCGGCCCACCCAACACCACCTACTCCGAGGTAACCGGTGCCGTGGTGCTGACCAAGAACTTCGACCCGCGGGTGATGACCTGGGCGGCCATCTGCGCCATTTTACTGGCTTTCGTCGGCAAATTCGGCGCCGTCCTGCAGTCCATGCCCGTCCCCGTAATGGGCGGTATCCTCTGCCTGCTGTTTGGCACCATCGCCACAGTGGGTCTGAACACCCTGGTACATCGCCAGGTGGACCTGATGATTCCCCGCAACCTGGTGATTGTCAGCGTGACCCTGGTGTTCGGGATCGGTGGACTGGTGCTGGGTGGAGAGTCACTGGCATTCCAGGGCATCGCGCTGGCCGCTATTACCGCCATCGTGCTGAATCTGGTATTGCCCAGCTATAAGCCCGCGCAACATCAGGAACAGCTCAGCCCCGAGAGCTAACACTCTCACCCGCCACGGTTCCACACCGTGGCGGGTGCAGCCGTGCCAGGACATCTTCCCTAGCCTTGCTCCCATCGCGCCAACCAGTCCAACAGAGCCCTGTTCACCTCATCCGGTTTTTCCTGGTGCAAAAAATGCCCGGCCACCACTTGCCGCTGGGCCAGCCCGCCACTGAACCTCTCAGATCGGGTCAAGGACCAAAGCGCCGAGTGGATGCAACCATCCAGCTCTCCCCGGAGCTGCAAAGTCGGCACCTTTATCCGAGCATTCAGAAGTGCCCTGGCTCTGCGCTCCCGCCGGGAAACTCCAAATAAGGCCCGGTAATAAGCCAATGCCGCAGACTTCACACCCGATTGGGCCAGGGTCTGCTTGATACTGCGCAGCTGTTCCGCCGGCATTTCCCAAGTGGGACTCCACAGCCTGATCAGTCGTTCCACCAAAGCCCAGTCCTGGGCCTCCAGCGCGCTTTCAGCCACAAACCGCAACTGAAAAAACTGGATATACCAGGAGTAGGCTAGCTGGACCGGAGCCTGTGCCAGCACGGCCCCCAGTGTCAGGTTGTAGGGAATGGTCAAAGCCGCAAAGGAGCGGAGCAGCTCGGGTTGACGGACGCACAGGGCATAGCCGGCAATCGCGCCCCAGTCATGGCCGATCAAATGAACCGGCTGTTGAATTCCATGCTGGTGCTGGATCGCACGAATCAAAGCCGCCAGGGTGTCGGCCACGGTTTCCATATCGTAATGGCCAGCCCGATTTTGCGACGATTCCTCATAACCGGGCAGCAACGGACACACCACCTGATAACCTGCCGCCACCAGGGCCGGGATCTGGTGGCGAAAGCTCTGATTGTTGTCCGGAAAACCATGCAGGCAGAGGACCAATGGCCCCTGCCCGGCCACGATGGCAGAAAACCGCAGTTCTCCAACCTGATAGGTGCGTCTTCCGGTCACCACCGCAGGCATGATCAGGTCAGGTCCGCCAGCAGGTCCTTTTCCGACAGCTGGCTGGCATTCTTGCCGCCCACGAACTGCCACAAGCCGGCATCTTCGTAATGCTTGCGCACCCTCGGCGTCAGCAGCCCGATATAATCCAGGTTCGGAATCAATCGCTTGAACATCAGATTCCTAAAGCGCTGCATCCCCGGCGACTCCAGAATAAAGCGGTTCCACTGCCGGCGGCTCATCAGCCCCTGATATTTTTCTTCATACACTTCATGGCCCATAAAGCGGTTGCGCATTAACAGTGCCACTTCAAAGGCCCAGTCTTCCCGCTCACGACGCTCGACGTCGGACAGCTCCTTGAGGATATGTTCGCGCAGAGCCAACACCCCATAGTGAACGTGACGTGCCTCGTCCTGAATCACATACTTCAGCATCTGGCGCAACAGGGGCTCCTTGGTGTTGTTGTGCAAGGTGGAAAAAGCGCCCAGCGCCAAACCTTCCACCATGATCTGCATCCCCAGGAACTTGATGTCCCAGCGGGAGTCCGTCAGCAGGTCATCAATGATCACAAACAGGTTATCGTTGATCTGGTAGGACTTCTGCATCTTGGTATCCAGATACCGCAGGAAGACCTCCAAGTGACGGGCCTCATCCATGACCTGGGTGGCGCCGTAAAACTTGCCGTCCATCCACTTGACGCTCTCGGTGACCTGGGCCGACGCATAGAGCGCGCCCTGCTCGCCGTGCATGAACTGGCTCAGCATCCAGCAGGTCATATCGTAATTGGCTTCCGCGACCTCCTTGGAATTGAGCTTGATCCCGTACTCCTTCAGCTTGTCGAAGGGCATGAAGTCCGGATTGATAATGGGCACTTCCGGATTCATCGGGTCCACACTGGTGGACCAATCCAGATCCTTGTCGCCGTCCCACTGATTCGCCACCGCACGACGGTACAGCTCATTCATTTCCGGAAAGTCCAGGCCATACTTCAGGTCGAAATGGACATCATGGCTGGCTGGCATTTTCACGGCGTCATTGCGTTTGCCCTGGCGCAACAACAATCCCCGCACCGCGGAAGGCGCCAGGGAGGCGGCCACCTTGGTGTTTTTCACCTGTAGCATCAGTGACACGTTTTCCAACGTGGCCTCAACCCGGTTACGGGCCGGCTGAGGTACGCCATTGAGCATCTTATCCAGTATCATTTGCTATTCCTCCATTTGGGTCGCCTTCAGGCCACCTTGCTTTTTTCCGTGCCCATTCCGCCCGATGGCAATGGGTTTAAAATCTCGTCTCAGGCATCCACCCGGGTTTCCGAGCAGGCGTAGGACTGACAGGCCAGCCGATAGCCCTGGGCTTGCTCTTCAGGACTCAGGCAGTTGGGTTCATTGGTCACCACCACCCCACTGACAATCTTGACCCGGCAGTGGCCACAGCCGCCCACCTGACAGCTGTAGGGAAGTTCCACCCCCGCCTCCAGGGCCGCCTCCAGCAGGGTTTGTCCGGGCTGGGCGACCACATCCCGCGCGGTGCGCTGAAAATAAATGGATTGCGGCTCTTCCGGCAGGTGTTCGGAAGGACGACTTCCGGATAAAAAGTGCTCTGTCAGAATATGAGCCCGGGGCACCCCTGCTTCCAACAGGGTCGACTCGGCCATTTCCGAAAGCCCTCGGGGACCACACAAAAAGAAGTAGGCGTCACCAGCCGCGCCCTCCACAACCGAACGCACCCGCTCCGGAGTCAGGCGACCGCGCGCTCCCTCCCAGCGGGCACTTGGACGGGACAGCACGTGCTGGATGGTCAGGTTGGGCCAACGCTTGGCCAAGTCTTCAAGCTCGCGGCGGAAAATGATGCGGGTCGAACTCCGGCTGGCGTACAACAGAGTAACCGGGATCTCCGGCTGTTGTAGATGGAGACTCTCCAGCATCGCCCGTATCGGCGTGATACCGGAACCACCGGCAATGAACACCGCCCGACGCATCCCTTCAGGCAGGCAAAAGTCACCACTGGGCCCGAAAGTGCGAATGCGGTCACCCACCTTTAATTGCTCATGAACAAATGCGGAAACCAGCCCTTCCTCCACCCGCTTGATGGTGATTCGGAGCGGTTTGCCTGGCACCGAGGAAAGCGAATAGGCCCTGCGCTGCTCGCGACCGTCAATGTCAAAGCAACAGGTCAGAAACTGGCCGGCCTGAAAGCTGACCGGCTGACCATCCTCGGGCTCCAGGTACAAAGAAAGCGTATTGGTAGTCTCTTTCACCAGTTGGGTGACGGTCATGGGCCGCGCGGCGGTCGGCGCGCCCCTCACTCTCGCCGGCCCGGACGCAGACTCCCAGGCACGCTGATTCGCCAGGCGCTGACTGGCGTCCCTGACAACCGTTGGGGTGGACTTTGTACCGAAGGTCCAATCCAGCAGCTTGCCCAATAACGACATTTCCATCTCCCATACCGAATCATGATGAAAGACAGGTTAGAGCAGCGCCGTCGACAGGTGCGGCCAAGGTCTGTGCATTTCCCGCCAGGCCTCCCTTGTCTGAACCATCCTGGGCCATTACCATTGGGCGCCAGCCGGTTAAGCCATTAGCGGATCAACAAGAACGATAAAGACAATGACCGATCCCCTCAGCCGTTTTAAGTTTCCCGCCCAGTACGTCGAGGTCTTCGAGGCCTTGGTGGTCGGGCGAGGCTTCCCTGCCGAACTCCTGTACGAGCGCTGCCAGTTGAACAAGCAGGCGCTGGAGGCCAGCAGCGCCACCATTGATGGTGAGCAACTGAAGCAGATGCTGCTGGTTTGTGAGGAGCTGGCAGATCCTGACCTGCCCCTGTCGGCCCAGCTGCTGGAACATTTCCCCATGACCGCCCACGGCACCCTGGGCGTGGTGGTACTCACCTCACCGAACCTGCAGGCAGCCTTGAATGCGGCGTTGCGGTTTTATCCGGTGGTCGTGCCGGCCTATGAAATTTCCCAGGAAGAGATGGGAGACCAATTACACCTGATCTTCCGCCCCCTCTGTGATTTCGGCGCCGCTAGTGAAACCCTGACGGAAACCGTGTTGGGTGCGTTCAACAGCATCCGCCGCTACATCCGTCCGGACATCCCACTGCTGGCCATTCACCTGACCCATGAGGCGCGTTTTCCCGCCAGCGCCTACCGCGCCTTTTCGGAGCCGGAGTCGATCTACTTCGGGCAGCCCTGCAACAAGATCGTGATTCCCCGGAAATATCTACAACTCTCGTTAACCACCTCCAACCGCGCCACTATGCAGCAGTTTGAGCAGCAGTTGGAAAGACAGATCCGGGAATTACAGCATGAGCCCGCCTTTACCCGACAAATTCAGTCACTGATCGAACAGCTGTTAAGGACAGGGCGCAGCCTGCAAATTGACGATGTCGCAGCCCAGCTCAATGTGTCCGCCCGGACCCTGAGTCGGCGCCTCCATGAGGAAGGCAACACCTTCAAGGAATTGGTGCACGAGGCCCGCATCAACTATGCGGAGTTCCTGTTACTCAACAGCTCCAAAACCGTCAGCCAGGTTGGCTATGCCGCCGGCTTTACCAATGACAGCGCCTTTTCTCGCGCTTTCCGAAAAACCAAAGGCATCTCACCGACTGAGCTTCGTCGACGCCGGCAAACTTCCTGAACCACAAGACTGAACAGTGCCCCTCATTTCGTGGTAGGATACGCGCCCCCAAATTCAGGCAGGTCGGCCTGGACTGCAACATTTGTCCGGGCCGAGCGTACAATCTCCGGATATCCATTCACCGATAGACAAGTCGACGGTACAGCATGAAGTTTTCGATCGGACAGCGCTGGATCAGCCACACTGAAGCAAAGCTGGGATTAGGCATTGTTGCAGAGGTTTCAGGACGAAGAGTGACACTAACCTTCCCTGCGGCGGGCGAAGATCGCACCTACGCCACCGATAATGCCCCCCTGGCCCGGGTCCGCTACCAGGTCGGCGACCGGATTCAGACTCTCGATGAAGTTGAACTGGAAGTCACCGCGGTCAAGGAAGAGCATGATCTGCTGTATTACGAAGGGGTCGACGAAGAAGGTGAAAAGCAGCGCCTCTCGGAGGTCAAACTCAGCTGTTTCGTGCAGTTCACCACTCCCCAGCAACGGCTGTTTTGCGGCCAGTTCGACAACAATGCGGCCTATCAGCTGCGTGTTGAAACCTTAAATCACCTGGCCCGCCTCCAGCAGTCCCCGGCCCAGGGCCTGATCGGCGCCCGCACCAGTCACCTGCCCCACCAGGTTTATATCGCGTCGGAAGTTGCCAAACGCCATGCGCCCCGGGTTCTGTTGGCCGATGAAGTCGGTTTGGGGAAGACCATTGAAGCCGGCCTGATTCTTCACTATCAGCTGCAAACCGGGCGCGCCAGCCGCGTCCTGATCCTGGTGCCGGACACCCTGATCCATCAGTGGCTGGTGGAAATGCTACGTCGCTTCAACCTGCACTTTTCGATCTTCGACGAAGCTCGCTATCAAGCCATGCTGGAAAGCGAACCCAACTACGAGCTGGACGAGAACGATCAACCCGTCCTGATCGAATCCGAGAACGAAAATCCCTTTGAGGCGGAGCAGCTGGTGCTTTGCAGCCTGGATTTCCTGACCCGAAACGCTCAGGCACGGGCCCATGCCGTGGAAGCCGGCTGGGATATCATGGTGGTCGACGAGGCCCATCACCTGCGCTGGTCGCCTGCGGAGGCGAGCCCGGAATACCAGTGCGTGGAAGAGCTGTCCCAGCACAGTAAAGGTCTCCTGCTGCTGACCGCCACCCCGGAACAGGTGGGCCTGGAGAGTCATTTCGCCCGCCTGCGCCTGCTCGACCCGGCCCGTTTCCATGACCTGGAAAACTTCCGCCAGGAAGAGGCCAACTATCAGCAGCTCAACGAACTCGTGCAGGAGTTGCTGCAACAAGAAGGTCCGCTCAGCCCCGCTCAACTGGAAAAGCTCAAGCCGTATCTGGGTGAGGAAGCCGAGGATATCGGCACCGATCAACTGATTCGCAAGCTGCTGGACCGTCACGGCACCGGCCGGGTTCTGTTTCGCAATACCCGGGCGGCCATTCAAGGTTTTCCAGAGCGCCAGCTTCATCCATCCCCGCTCCCCTGCCCGGAACTTTATCAGGATGATGAGCGCCGCCTTGGTCTCAAAGGCCTGGCTCCGGAAGTCGGCCTCAGCGGCGCCGAGTGGGTGGAGCATGACCCTCGGGTGGCCTGGCTGGAAAGCCTGCTCAAGTCCGTCAAACCTAACAAGGTGCTGGTGATCTGTGCCCACGCGGAGACAGCTGTAGCCCTGGAGCAACACCTGCAACTTCGGGCAGGCATTCGCACGGCGGCCTTTTATGAAGGGTTGAGCATTATTGAGCGGGACCGGGCGGCGGCCTATTTTGCCGAGCAGGAACAAGGCGCCCAAGCCCTGGTGTGCTCCGAGATCGGCAGCGAAGGACGTAACTTTCAGTTCGCCCAGCACCTGGTGCTGTTTGACCTGCCGTTAAACCCGGATCTGTTGGAGCAGCGTATTGGGCGGTTGGACCGTATCGGCCAGCAAGCCACCATCCAGATCCATGTCCCCTATCTGGAAGGCACCGCCCAGGAAACTCTGTTCCGCTGGTATCAGGACGGGCTGGATGCGTTCACCAGCAGCAATGCGGTGGGCGTCACCGTCTACGAAGCCGTGGCAGACCAACTGGCAGAACAACTCCAGGCGCCAGATGAAAAGCTGGATGCCCTGATTGCCCAGACGGCGGCTTATAGCCTTGAACTTCGTGAGAAACTTCAGGCCGGACGGGATCGTCTGCTGGAAATGAACTCCTGCAACCGCCCCGCGGCAGAGGCCCTGATTACCCAGATCGAGGCGGAGGAAAATACCCCCGAGCTGCAAGCCTATATGGAACGGGTCTGGGATCTCCATGGCGTCGCCCATGAACATCACTCCCAGGACGCGCTGGTGTTGCGCCCGTCCGAGCAGATGACCAGCCATTTCCCGCAATTACGGGATGAAGGCAATACCGTGACCTTCAAGCGCTCCCTGGCTCTCTCCCGGGAAGACATGGATTTTCTGAGCTGGGAACACCCCATGGTCACGGAAGCCATGGATATGATTATCAGCACCGAGATGGGAAATGCGGCCCTGGCCACGATTGCGGTGAAGGGTATTGCTCCGGGCACTTTGCTGCTGGAAGCAATCTTTTCAGTTCAGTATGCCGCCCCCAAATCCCTGCAACTGGAACGCTTCCTGCCGAGCAAGCCGATTCGCGTCTTGGTGGACGTCAGCGGCAAGAACCTTTCGGCGCTTCTATCCCACGAACAGCTCAACGAACTCTGCCAGGATATCAAGCGGCGTACCGGACAGGCGATTGTGGCACAGGTCAGAGGCGAATCCGAAAAAATGGTGCTGCACGCCCAGCGCCATGCCTCGGCTGAATTGCCGGCGATTTTGAGCGAGGCCACCACTCGTATGGAAGAAAGCCTGAACGCTGAAGTTCAGCGGCTGGAGGCCCTGCAACAGGTCAACCCGTCGATCCGTGATGAAGAAATCGAGTTCTTCCGCAATCAGATCCGCGACAGCGCTGCGGCGATTGCCCGGGCGACCATGCAGTTGCAGGCCCTGCGTGTGGTGATCAGTACCTGATCGTAGCCAAGGCGGGAGTCAGGGAGCGGGATCTTTCACCGTTTCAGACTCCTCGCCCGGCCCCGCCAGCCAATAGCAGACGACACTTAACAAGACGCCGATCAGACTACCCAGTGCCAATTGCAGCCCCCCTCCGAATAACATTGGCGCAACCAACCCCGCCACCAGACCAAAGATCAACGTCTGGATAAAAGACTGCAACGATGCCGCCATGCCCCGCATGGTGGGAAAAATATCCAAAATCTGCAGCGTCACATTGGGCGTCACCCAGGATTGCCCGAAGGTATAGAGCATCAAAGGCAGCACCACCCAGGGCAGGCTCGGCTCCCACAACCAGTTGTAACCGACATTGAGCAGCGCGGCACTGACCATCAGAAGATAACCAATCCGGATCATCCTCAGGGAGCTGATGCGACCGACCATGCGGGACAGCGTCCAGGCGCCCGACACCATACCGGCAATCAAGGGAATAAACAGCCAGCCAAACGCCGTCTCCGGCAATTTCAGAATATCCAGGACAAAATGGGGCGCCGAGGCGATATAAAGCCCAAAGCCGCTAAAGCCCAGCCCCACCGCTAGGGAAAGCCGCCGAAACCGGGAGCGACTCAAGACCGTTGCATAGTTACGCAGGATCGTTTTCAGATTCAACGGCTGGCGCGACGGCGGCGGCAGGGTTTCTGGCAGCAGCCGCACACAGAAAATCCAGTTGAGCAGGCCAAACGCGGAGAGGAACAGAAAAACGGATTTCCAACCAAACCAGCTTTCCAGAAAGCCGCCCAGGATGGGCGCAATCGCCGGCGCCACCCCAAACAACATGGTCATATTGGCCAGCATTCGCTGGGCCTGGGCCGTGGCCAGCCGGTCACGCACAATGGCGCGGCCGATCACCATGCCAGCGCCGGCGGAAGCCCCCTGCAAGATTCTAAAAATCAGCAGCCAGGAAAAGCTCGGCGCAAAAGCCGCACCCAAAGACGCCAGGGAATAGACCACCAAGGCCCAGAGCACGATCGGACGCCGTCCAAAAGTGTCTGACAGCACTCCATGAAACAACATCATGGCAGCGAAGGAAAACAGGTACACACTGAGGGTTTGCTGAATCAGTAACGGCTCAACGCCATACTCATCAGCAATGGAGGGAAAAGACGGCAGATAGGTGTCAATACTGAAAGGCCCCACCATGGCCAATCCCGCCAGAAGGAACGTGAGCGCCCCAACACCAATGTTGTCCCGACCGCCTTTGACTGCCACCGAACCCCTCCAAACCTTTTTCGTAGTGGGAGCAACTTTACAGACAATCAAGTCTTGCTGGCTACACGGACTTTCCTCAATGGACGCAAGCCAATACGCATCAATTAGAAAACCCCGTCTGCGCGGGTTCCCTCACCCGTGAGGAAGGTGCCTTGGAAAAGCCGGCAATCCCGGCCCTGCTGGTTGCAGTTTGAGGTTGGGTGCGACCCGCGACAGGATTACGCCGGGCCGGCATCAGGTGAGATAGTCGCCGACGGCCGCGTGTGGCAGCCCTCGGAGCATAGAGGCGCTTCACCGGTGTCAATAATGACACAGTTACGGCCTTTGGCTTTCGCCTGGTACAACGCCGCATCAGCCCGTTTGAGCCAGCTCATCCAGCTCTCATTGGGGGCCAACAGGGCACCGCCCAGCGAAGCCGTTACCGGCCCGCCCGGACTTTTTAACTCGGCCTGGATGCGCTGACGAATATTCTCGGCAACGGCCCTCATACCGGAGACGTCCGTTCCGGCCAAGAGCAGCACGAACTCCTCCCCGCCAAAACGGAACAAATAGTCTGCCCGCCGCGTACAGTCCAGCACCAGCTTGGAAAGCTGAATCAAGACCTGGTCGCCCACGTTATGACCATAGCTGTCGTTGATCTGCTTGAAATGATCCAGATCCAACATGATCAGCCCGAAACTCATCTCCGTCTGGCGTTGAGAACTCACGGCCTGCTTCAGTTCTGTCTCCATCACCCGTCGGTTATGGGTCCCGGTCAGCGGGTCCCGAGTGGCCAGCTTTTCAAGTTGCATCCGCTGGCTTTCCGTACGCTGGGCAAAAATAAAGGCGCAGAGGCTTACCACCAAGCAGGATGCAACAAAGGTCCAGCGGTCCACATTGGAAACAAAGGTGTCGCCATCAGACGCCAGAATAGCAATCGCCAGGGCATTCACCACAATGGCGATACTTGGGCGCACGAGAAAGAAACTGGTTAGCAGGGTCGGAAACAGCCAGTACAAGCCAGCCACGCCCACATGCGTGGCAACAACCGCGCCGCCACAGGTCACAATCGCCAGAAACAGGCCAGTCCGCGCGGTATCTCCCGTTTTCCAGGCATAAAAAACGGCAAAGACCACACTGGCGACAATGGCCGTGTCAATCATCCCGGTCAGGTGCAGGCCAGCTATAAACCGGTAGATCGCGAAAGGCAGAACGCCGACAATCGCGCAAAGCCCCAGGAGGGTGATTACCGACAGATGAAAGTCTGTACGAAGCCGGTTCAGCATACTACTTATCCCTTAAGATAACCTGACCTAGCCTGCTATAGCCGGGCCCTGACCGCACTACCACACCCGTGACCTTCAAGTGGCACACAGCTGGATGAAGATCATGCTGGAGCGGTAACTGTTGATCCATGGCGGCGCTTTTATCGCTATATCTATAGCACGAGATTGAATAAGAGCAATGTTTTGGCTGATTTTTCGAGCCTACCATGGCCGCCAAATTAGCATCCACTTCGCTCGGCGGCTTCCCTGATGCATTGCTCCACCAACTTGAGGGTATCAGGGTTATAAATCAGCCCCGTGTGGGAGCCGCTAACCTCAAGATGACGTACCTGGGGCGAACGATGATCCAAACACGCCTGCCAGCAAACGATGCCATCGGTTTTGGTATAAATGGCCGTGACTGGCACCTGCAGAGGAGTCGCAAAACGCGCCTCAATACGCGCCGCAATGCCATCCAGATCAACCCCCTGACGCTGATAGCGATTCTGAAAAATCGTGTGTTTGGCACCTCCGAACACCGGGCTGCCCAGAGTCACAATGTGCCGGAACCACTCGGGATTATCGCGGCCGATCTCCCGCGCCATATACCCCCCCAGGCTCCAGCCCACCACTTGAATAGGCTCTCCCCGTTTTTCAACGATGGTCTGGATCCGCTGGCGCAAGCCCGGCAAAAGCTGTCCCAACCGACCATGGTTTCGCCCCAGCCCCCACCGATAAACCCGGTGACCATGGCGCATCAAGTAGCGGCGCAGGGGCTCCATCATCCAATCGGAAGCCCCGAAACCCGGCAACAACAGGACGGGCTGCCCGGCAACCTCGGGAGCTGTAGGCACCTGACGCCATTGCCATGCCAAGCGGGCGAGCTCCGGAACACATCGCGTTTCCTGAAGCAGATCCTTCAAGCCCAACGGGGGAATCTCATCCACTCCCATCTTCGACTGATCCGAACCATTCATTGACTAGTAGCCCTGTTACTCACACCTATGCTCATGTTATGTTATTCGGCTCTGTCAGGGATTGGCCAAACCTGCCATTTAACACAGCAAAATCAGCCAATTCCGGGTTTTCCATCGTTTTCACTGCTGTTTAGACACCACGATGAGCATTTCCACCACCTGCTGGTCCGCCTCACATCTTGAACAGTTGTTCAACAACTGCTTTGGCAAGACTCATCAGACCATCCTGGTAGGTGGTGCCGCCGAGCCACTTTATGTGCCCCCAACAGCCCAGGAACCTGCCCGTATTTTCTATACCCGGGACTATTACCGCAGCGCCTTGCACGAAATTGCCCATTGGTGTGTTGCCGGAGCAGCCCGACGCCAGTTGGAAGATTATGGCTATTGGTATGCCCCCGATGGACGCTCGCCCGAACAACAACGCCAGTTCGAGCAGGTCGAAATCCATCCGCAAGCGCTGGAGCTGATTTTCAGTGCCGCCTGCGGTCACGAATTTCGGGTCTCCGCCGACAACCTCAACGGGCAGTCCCCCACCCTGCCTATTTTCCAGCAAGCCGTCTATCACAAGGCGCTGGAGCTCTTGGAGAAAGGACTTTCAAAACGCCCCCTGCTCTGGGCCGAAACACTCGCCGGCCATTACCGCGGCCACCGCCACTTCCAACGGGAATGGATCGATCAGGTCTATCGCCCCTGGCTCGCCTGATAAGCCCCATCCCAATGACTACGAAATAGCCCCGACACCAGCATTTCCCGCAAAATAATCTCCCATCATTTTGTGATGCGCATCACACTTTAAAAACAAACCCCATCACACTCCTACCTCCCACCGAGGCTGAACTCGACAATTCATGAAGCCGAGGCCAGCAGATAAGAGTCACTTACGGGCGCTGCCTTCCCTATTCATATCCGCCGACGTTAATAAAAAGTGACACTTGCCTCTCGTAACCCGATGAACCTGTCCACAAGGAGCGGTGCATACCGGTGAGTCATGAGAAAAATTCTACGGATTTCCTTCTGTCTTTGGCTCTGGATCAGCTGTATCCCCAATAGCGCATTGGCCCATATCTATCTGGTCAGTAATGGGGAAGAACTACGCCAAGCCCTGTTCGACGCCCAGAACAACAATGAGAACAACACCATCTACCTTGGGCCCGGCACCTATTCCATTGGCGATGCCGGACCATTCAGCTTCCAGAGCCCCCACGGTCATGACCTGACCCTGATCGGTAATTCAGCTGATTCAGGCGCTACGGTTCTGGATGGCGGTAACGCCAATCAAGTGCTGAGTTTGAGCAACAACCAGGCTGGCGGCACCTTCACGTTACAAGGCCTGACCTTGATCAGCAGTGGTCCGGGGTTGCAGGTATACAACGCCAAGACCCGGATTGAGGCTTGTGAGTTTGTAGCCTTCTCAGCGCCCCCCGGCCCGACCCCGTCAGCCAGCGCCGCCGCCAACACGCCCGGCCAGTTCTGGGGGGGCAATAACGGCAATGGCAAAAACAATGCCGAACAGGAAGCCGAGGCGGAGCTGCAAAAAAGTGTTCAGCAGGCCAAAGGTAACTGGGTCCTGTTAGGGACCGCCATTACCATCAGAAACATGGACATCTTCAGGCAATACAACGCCGTCTGGGCCTACCAGAACGGCAGCTGGAAGGCTTACTCCTCCAGACAGGACATCAAACTTCGCCTGCATGAACAAAATATCGATGAACTAAAGCAGATCCCGGCTTATAGCGGATTCTGGGTCTGGAGGGACTAAAATGATCTGGCGTCTGCTCACTGCGGTAGCCCTTGTCCCTTTGCTGCTTACCGGTTGCGCCCGGGAAGACGAGGATATGATCAGCTTTATCCGCCTCAACAACGGCACGGTCAGCAGCGGTAACAGTATTCTCTTTGATTCCAGCGAACCTGCCGTGACCTTTTCCTGGGAGGTTTCCTACACCAGTCCCAATGGAGAGTATTGGATTGAGCTTTATTTGACCGATGACGAGGTGGATCAGGCAGTCGCCGAGGCCCAATCCGCGGGACAATCCGACTCACCCCTGCAACCCCAGCTGGTATTCCAGCGCAGTTGCAACAAGCAGGCAACCGCTCAGCAGGGTTGCGGAAATACCGGCAGTCAGGCCTGCACCACCTATCCCAATGGTCTCAGGTGTGAAGGCAATCAGGTTCAATTGACCAGACTCTATGACCGGGCTCGTTTCAAAGCCTGTATCCTCGACGCCTATGATCGCCCGGTCTGTAGTCAAATGGATCGCCAACTGGAACTTACGGGGCTGGTTCCCCGTGACGACGACAACGGAAATAACCCTGGCAAGACTCCTGGGGACAACATTCCAAGAACCCCCGTTGACGAACAACCGGATGAAGATCGCGAGCCTCCGGCGCAACCAGATCCCCAACCGGAGCCGGAGCCAAAACCGGAACCCAAGCCCCAACCAAAGCCAGGGCCGATTCCCAAACCGGACCCTAAGCCGGAGCCAAAGCCAAAACCTGAGCCAAAACC
>CAZEWG010000017.1:18077-55385 GCA_964514485.1 uncultured Pseudomonadales bacterium | reverse complement strand
CCATCCGGATTCAGCTCCAGCACTCTTTCCCAATACTGGGCCGCTTGCGCATAGTTGCCTTGCTCGAAGGCCCGAATCCCCAGCAAGCCGATGGCGTTGATCTCATCGGGATTGCGATCCAGTGCTTCCTTAATGCCTGCCATTACCGCCTGATCAAACACCCCTTGGCTGGCAAAATACAGAGCCTGGGCATACAAGCCATAAATGGCGGCGGCTTCGCGGGGGTCAGATTCCAGGAGTTTGGCAAGCTCCAGGAAAGCCGCTGCCGACAGATCATACTGCCCCATCGTCATCCGGGTTCGGGCCAGCATAAACCAGCCTTCGGGATTATCGGGGTTTTCACGCAGCATGGTTTCCAGTTGGCTCAGCAACAACTCCACATCGGGCGCGCCCTCCGCCTGCTCCATCTGGGCCATCAGCAAGCGTTGTTCAACGCCCTCATAGGCTCCCCACTTAAGGTACAGGCCGACACTGACCAAAGGGATGGTCACCACCAAGACCGCGGCCAGCCAACGCATGCGGGAGGCCCCTGCCTGCAAGGCCTGGGACTCTTCTGCCCCTTCCACGTCCGTCAGCAGGGTGGCTTCCAGCTCAGCCTTCAGGGCCTCATACTGGGAGGCATCCAGGTGCCCCAGGACTTTTTCTTCATCCAGCTCAGCGAGACGGTGGCGGAAAATCGCAATATTCTGCGCTCGCCGCTCGATATTCTGCTGTTCAATTCTGATCCGATGACGACGAGCCCGTAGCAACGGCTCCACCACAAACAGCAACGCCAGTACAATCAGCAGCGCTGCCAACACCCAAAACTGCAACATGATTTAAGAATTCTCCTGATCATTAAGGAGTTGACTCAGTTTGTGGCGCTCATCGCCGGACAGCACGGCTTCTTGCTTGTGTTTCTTGGAAGCACGAACCATGACCAAAATCACCAGCACCCCAATCACCCCCAGAATCAGGGGGCCAAACCAGAGTACAAACGTCGAGGCGTCAAAACGGGGACGATAAATGACAAACTCGCCGTAACGCTCCACCATGTAATCAACCACTTGATCGTTAGTGGCGCCCTGAGTGATCAGCCGATGCACTTCACGGCGCAGATCCTGGGCAATGGGGGCGTTGGAGTCCGCGATATTCTGGTTCTGACATTTGGGACAACGCAGTTCAGCGGTCAGCTGGTTGTATTGCGCCCTCGCCTGCTCGCTCTCAAACTCATAGGTTTCAATCACCGCCCAGGCCTGGGTAGCGGCCAACAGCGTTCCAAACAGGAAAGCCAATAAACCTTTACGCATCAGCATCCTCACGCCTCATTCTCCTGAGCCGTGCTCTCGGAGCCACCAAAACCATAAGCCCGCATGATCGGCGCCAGCACTTCTGTCCACACCCGTTCGTCCACCACGCCAACATGGCGATAGCGGATCACCCCGGTGCTGTCGATCACATAGGTTTCAGGCGCGCCATACACACCCAGGTCGAAGCCCAGGCGGCCTTCCGGATCAAACAGGTTCAGGCTGTAGGGGTCACCCAGGTCGTTGAGCCACTTCAGGGCAGCGTCCCGGTCGTCCTTGTAGTTCAAACCCACGATAAAGACACCATGTTCCTGGGCCAGTTTCATAAAGTCAGGGTGTTCCACGCTACAGGCAGGGCACCAGGTCGCCCAGACGTTCAGCAACATGGGCTGGCCGCGCAGGATGGTCTGATCCACCGGGCTCTGATCTTCCAGTCGAGTCAACTGAAACGCGGGTACCGGCTGATTGAGTCGCGCCGCCTCCAGCGCGGTCCGGCTGTCCGGGTCCTGATCCACTCCCCAGTTGAACAGCACCACCATCCCAGCAAAAAGAATCAACGGGATAAACAGTAACAGTCGTTTCATGTGCTTTGAATCCTGTTGCTAGCCAGCTTTCGTTGGTTCAGCCGATAGGGGTTCGCCGGCCGGACCCTGCGGATTTGCCCGGGCCTTCACTGCCGGTTTGACTTTCAGGCGATAGCGCCGGTCCATAACCGCGATCACGCCACCCACTGACATGAAAATGGCCCCCAGCCAGATCCAGCGGACAAACGGCTTGTAGTGCACCCGAACTGCCCAGGCACCGTCATCCAAAGACTCGCCCATTGCCACATAAAGATCCCGGAACAGCCCTGCGCTAATGCCCGCTTCGGTCATGATGCTGCGGCTCACCACATAATTACGTTTTTCCGGCAACAGCACCGTCACCAGATCACCGTCCTTATCCAGAACTTCCACATAGCCCTGATCGGAAACGTAGTTAGGACCTTCAACGTGGCGGATTTCCTTCAGGCGGAACTGATAGTTGCCCATGGTGACCGCATCGCCCGGCGCCATGCGCATATCCCGCTCCACATTGTAGTTGGAGACCAGACAAATCCCGACAATACTGATGGCCAGGCCCAAGTGACCCAGTACCATGCCCACATAGCTTCGGGACAACTGGCGCACCCCGGCTGCCACACCGGCTTTACGCTGCACCTTGTTCCACAGATCACGGAACGTCGCCAAGCTGATCCAGAGAGCCATCAGCAGGCCCAGGAATACCTGGAAGCGGAACTCACCGAACCAGAAGGGCAAAGCCAGCGCCAGTACGATACTCACTACGGCTGCCAGCCAGAGCTCCCGCAGCAACACCTTCGGATCGGTGGATTTCCAGCGGGTAAAGATACCCACGCCAAGCAAACCGGACAGAATGGCCGTCAGCGGAACGAAGATCATGTTGAAATAGGGAGGCCCAATGGACAGTTTGCCCATATCAAGCGCATCCATCGCCAACGGATAGAGGGTTCCCAGCAGCACGGTGACGGTGGCCACCAGCAACAGGATGTTGTTAAACAGCAGGAACACTTCCCGAGACCAGAACTTGTAGCTCACCCGGCCGCTCACCGTCGGTGCCCGGAAGGCATAAAGCAGCAAGGAAGCCCCTACCGTGACCCCAAGCAGCGCCAGCACAAAACGGCCACGGGTCGGATCAGAGGCAAACGCGTGCACGGAAGTTAACACACCGGAACGCACCAGGAAGGTACCCAGCAGGCTCAGGGAGAAAACGAAAATGGCCAGCAACACGGTCCAGGATTTGAAGATCCCCCGTTTCTCCGTCACCGCCAGGGAGTGCATCAGGGCCGTTCCTGCCAGCCAGGGCATAAAGGAAGCATTTTCGACCGGATCCCAGAACCACCAGCCGCCCCAACCCAGCTCATAGTAGGCCCACCAGCTACCCAGGGCGATCCCCATGGTCAGAAAACACCAGGCTACTGTCGTCCAGGGCCGTGACCAGCGTGCCCAGGCGGCATCCAGCCGACCACTCATCAGGGCCGCAATGGCAAACGCGAAGGCCACCGAAAAGCCCACATATCCCATATACAACATGGGCGGGTGCAGAATCAGGCCGATGTCCTGCAGCAGCGGGTTGAGATCCGTGCCGTCCATCGGTGAATGGGGCAAGTAACGGTCAAAGGGGTTGGAGGTCATCAGCACGAAGAACATAAAGCCGATGGAGATCATCCCCATCACGGACAACACCCGGGCCACCATATCCAGCGGCAACTGACGACTGAAGGCTGCCACCGCGAACGTCCAGCCGGTGAGGATCAGCACCCACAGCAAGAGGGAGCCTTCGTGACCGCCCCACACCGCGCTGATCCGATAGTAAATCGGCAGTAGGCTGTTGGAGTGATTGGCAACATAAGCCACGGAGAAATCATTGGCGACGAACGCCCAGCACAAACACAGGAAGCTTAACAGGGTCAGGGCAAACTGGCCGGCTGCGAGCGGACGGGCATAGCCCATCCAGCCCCCATCCCGGATATAACTTCCAACTAAAGGTACGATCGCCAGAATGATCGCAAGGCAAAGGGCCAGAATCAGCGCTAGATGGCCAAGCTCTGGGATCATGAAAAACTCCTCCGGGCGCTATACAAAAGATCCACCATTGGACTGCTGTACCGCCTTATGGTTCCTGGGTTACGACACTGCTGTCAGCAGCCGTCGGCTTGTAGTGGGCGTTGCCACTGGCCTCAGCCTTCTGTAGGGCTTCCGCCACTTCCGGTGGCATGTAGTTTTCGTCGTGCTTGGCCAAGACTTCTTCGGCAATCAGCACGCCCTGCTCATTCAGCCGGCCCAGGGCGACAATGCCCTGCCCTTCTCGGAACAGGTCAGGCAGGATGCCGGTGTAACTGATGGGAATGCTGGCTTGATAGTCGGTAATCTCGAACAGGACTTCCAGGGTTTGCTGGTCGCGCTTCACGCTCCCGTCGACCACCATGCCGCCGGCCCGAATCCGCTGACCTTCTGGAGCCTCTCCGGCCGCGATCTGAGTGGGGTTATAAAACAGGTTGATATTCTCGCTCAGGGCAAAGAGCGCCAGACTCACGGCGACGGAGACGCCGGCAACCATAAATAAAACGATGTAGAGCCGCTGTTTGCGATGCGCTTTCATAAACCTGCCTCCTCACGGCGTAGGCGTTGAGCCTGTTCCCGGATTAACTGGCGCCGGCGCATCCCTGGCAGCACGAAACTCAAGACGAGGGCCAGCAAAGTTACCCCATAGCACAGCCACACGTATAACCCATGCCCTCCCATGGCGAAAAATTCCGCAACACTATTAAAGCTCATAGGTGCTCCCGCTATCGACTCGAAACCTTTTTCACCAACTCACGAACCCACTGAGTTCTGCGCTCACGATCCAGAATCTCATTACGGGTACGCATGAATAACACCGCTGCGAAAAAGCAGTAAAAACCTAGCACCATCACCAGCAGGGGCAACCACATTTCCGCGGGCATGGCGGGCTTTTCAGTCAATTTGAAACTGGCGGGCTGGTGCAGAGTATTCCACCAATCCACGGAGTACTTGATGATCGGAATATTGACGACGCCCACCAGAATCAGAACCGCGGTGGCCCGGGCTGACGCGACCTTATCCTGAATCGCGTGCTGCAGGGCGATCACACCAAAATAAAGAAACAGGAGAATCAGCATGGCGGTTAGGCGCGCATCCCAGACCCACCAGGTCCCCCAAGTGGGCTTGCCCCACACCGCACCGGTAAACAGGGCCAGGAAGGTAAAGGCGGCGCCGAGTGGCGCGGCCGCCACAATCACCAGGTCACAGAGCTTCATCTTCCAGACCAGGCTAATCACCGCGGCAACCGCCATCATCATGTAACAGGACTGTGCCAGAAACGCCGCTGGCACATGAATATACATGATGCGAAAACTATTACCCTGCTGATAGTCAGCCGGGGCGAACAACAACCCCCACACCGTCCCCACGGCAATCAGCAGCAAGCTACTCCAGGCCAGCCAGGGAAGCCAGCGTTCGGAAATTTCATAAAACCATTTGGGCGAGCCAAGACGATAAAACCAGACCTTCATTGGGCCCTCTTGATCAAGAGTTTGTCATACTGATACGCAAGGCCGCCGCTGCGGCTAACGGAGCCAACACCAGCGCCAACATGAAAAATGCCCCCAACAGGGCCAGGTACCCAGCCACCGACAGGCCGCTGGCTGCTGCGTTCACCGTGCCGGCCCCAAAGATCAGGACTGGAATATACAACGGCAAGACCAGCAGTGAAATCAGTACTCCCCCCACCCGAAGGCCGACCGTTAAGGCCGCGCCAATAGCGCCAACCAGGCTCAACACGGGGGTTCCCAGCAACAGTGTCAGGGCCAGCAGAACAATCTGGTCTGATGACAAATACATCATCAAACCCAGAACCGGGCTGAGTAAAATCAATGGCAGCCCGGTGACCAGCCAGTGCACCAGAATTTTGGCCAGCACGATGACATACAAGGGTGATGGACTCAAGACGAGTTGCTCCAGGGAGCCGTCTTCAAAATCCGATCGAAATAGACCATCCAAAGACAATAAAGTTGCCAACAACGCGGCAACCCAGACAATTCCAGCGCCGGCCTCCGCCAAAAAGCTCTTTTCTGGCGACACGCCCAGGGGAAACAGGCTGACCGCAATCACGAAAAACACCAGGGGATTGGCCAGATCATGCCGTCGACGAAACGCCAGTAACAGATCCCGGCGCAGAATGGCCATAAAAACAGTGGAAAGACTACGCGGCATGCTCATAGCAGGTCGCCTTCCTCCAGCACTTCGGGAGTTTCCTGCATCTTACCCAGCCTGATTTTGCGTAACGCCCCCGGCAGATTCAGGACATGGTGCGTGGTCATAATCACCGCCCCGCCCCGCTGGGCCTTATGGGCCAATAAGGCTTCCAACTGCTCCACACCACTACGGTCGATCGCGGTAAAGGCTTCATCCAGAACCCACAAAGGCGCCTGGGACAGATATAAGCGTGCCAAAGCCACCCGACGTTGCTGACCGGCCGACAAAGATCCGCAGGGAACATACTCATAACCGGTCAACCGGACGCGGGCGAGCGCTGCCATCAGCTTTTCATCCGACACCGGCTCATGTAAGGCGCTCCAGGCCCGCAGGTTCTCCAACGGACTCAACACCGCCTTCACACCCGGCTTATGACCGATATACAGAAGGTTGGCCAAAAACTCGGTGCGCACCTCACTCATGGGCCGGTCTTTCCAGTACAGCTCACCTTCCCAGTTCTGCAACAAGCCGCCGAGAATCCGTAACAAGGTGGTTTTGCCCGCGCCGTTCGGCCCCTCGATCTGAATGACCTCACCGGAGCCGACCTCAAATGACAGATCCTGAAACAGGACGCGATCATCCCGCTCGCAGGTCAAACCCTCTACTCGCAATAATGCCATGGCTAGGCGCCCCTTCCTTGATCTGGATAAAGCCCGGCCCTAACCAAACGATGCCGGTTCAGGAAAGAGGAGCAATAAGCGATGTGGGTGAATACCATGGTATTAATATAAGTTATCAAATCAGCTCGCATTATAGCTCGACCCCAGAGGAAAACTCTAACTTAGCGACGGCCTCCTCACCCTGGGGTTGATCTGTAGCAAAAAAGCTTGAGACAGCCTCGCAACTTGTCCAGTCCACCCCGGGCAACTTTCTAAACGCACCTGCGACAACTTTGTCTTACAATGAGAGTCTCAGAAACCGTTTCAGTACGGTTAACCCTTTTGCAGACCGGGATCATCGAATGAGTATCACCCAGCCTGGCAGTATGCCCCTCACCAATACGGCTCACTGGCAGACGCTGTCGCCCTCCGCCCAACTGGCTCAGGAGCTTTCAACCTGGAAAGTTGGCGACACTCAGTCAGCCCGGGTGCAGACGGTTCTTCCGGAGAATCAAAACACCCCGGCGGGCACGACCCGGGTGGTTTTGAATATCGGCGGGCGCCTGGTCACCGCCACCTTACCCATAGCGCTCCGCGTTGGAGATCAGCTCGAACTGACCCTGCGCACCAACCAGGAAGTGCTGCTGCGCCTGTCGACCGGCTTAAGTGCCACCCTCGCCCTGAAAACCCTGGCCTCCACATCGGCACCGGCCCCATCGCTCTCCACCTTATTGCAGGCAGCGGCCCGATACGGTCAAGCCTCTCGCACCTCCCCCCTGGACGCTGCCCTGGGACGGCTGTTGCCTTTTCAGGGACGTTTACTGGACACCCTGGGGGCCTTGCTGCAACTGCAACCCGCTCGGGCCAACGCCGATCTCGCCGCCGTACTGACCCAGCTGCGGGGGATGATTCCGTCAGCTCAGAATTTGGCATCACCCGACACCCTCAAACAAGCCATCCAGCAAAGCGGCGCGTTTGCGGAAAAGCAGTTGCTGGATGACCCCTTACTGGCCGCTCGTTTGTTCGCCAGAGCCCAGGCGGCCAGTCCCGGCAATCCTCTGCCCCGGGATTTCAAGTTGCTGCTGCTTCGCCTTTTCGTGCTGCTGGGGCAAACCAACATCGGCGCCGGCACTGCCCCGGCTGCCGCCCGACCGCTTACTCCCCTGTGGCAGCCCGCCGGCAATCCCGTCGGCCAACCTTTGCAGTTCCCGCACCCGGAGTTTCTCAGACCCCAGGGACGGGCTCAGGCCTCAGGCGCCGAACTCAGCAAAAATGAACTGCTCAAACTGGTTGCCCAAGGTCTGTCCCGCATCCAGGCCACCCAGCTTAATAGCGTGCTTTCCACCCAAACCAGTGGGGAAAGCCTACCGGCCAACACCTGGATGTTTGAACTCCCGGCCTGGTCGGGCCAGCAGCTCTCCCTGTTTCAGGTTCGGATTGAAGAACAACCCCAGTCTCAAGCCAACAGCAAGGACGAAGAGCGCAATGCGGAGAGCGTGTGGCGCATTACCCTGTCGTTTAATCTGGAACCTTTAGGCCCGTTGTACAGCCTGGTTCGGATCCAGAAAGGCAAAGTCTCATCAAGTTTCTGGACGGAGCGGGAGGATACCCTAGATCTTCTGGAGCGTGAGCTGCCTCATCTGCGCCAGGCGCTTTCCAAGCTCGGATTGGAAGTGGAAACGCTGGAAGCCTTGCGGGGTGTTCCCAGCTTTACCGAAACCCGCCTGGAAACCCAACTCGTCGATATCAGGACCTGAGCCTCCGTGAAAAAGCAGCCTCCCAGCAAAGCCGTCGCGCTTAAGTACGATGGTAAAAATGCTCCCAAGGTCACCGCCACCGGGGAAGGCTCCCTGGCCGATGAAATCATTCGCATTGCCCGGGAAGCCGGCGTTCCACTCTATGAGAATCCGGAACTGGTCGGCGTGCTCTCCCAGTTGGATCTGGGCGAGGAAATTCCGGAAACCCTCTATCGCGTTATCGCTGAAATCATTGCCTTTGCCTATTACATCCAGGGAAAAACGCCTTCCAACCCCGGTTGAGGCCCCACGTTTACTCCAGCCAATCCTCGGGCAAGGTGTCTTGCCAAAACCCGACACAGGCCGTCAGGCACGCAAACAGGTCCACTTCGATCATATCCGGGGCCTCGCCCTCATCCGCGACATTCACCAAGACCCGCAACTGGGGAATGGTACGCAGCATTTCGCTAATGGCCTCGTCATCCAGGTCTTCGCCCCCCAATAAAGAATGAGTCGAAACGGACAGCTTGGCGTAATCGACATCGTCCATCACCCGACGCAGAATCCGTAGCCCGGTTTCAGTGTGCTCAAGCGTCAACTGTTTGGCGGCGTCCTTGCCGGTCACCAAGTCCAAAAAGTAATCCACGGCCCAGGCGCTGAGCATAAAGCTTCGCTTCAGGCGGCTTTCGGACGGAGATGGGCTTCCGTAGGAGCAGAGCTCGGACTCAAATTCACGATAGGTCGGCAGTAACACCTCTACAAAATACTGGAGCTGATCAGCCGTTGGTGCATGCATAGGTCACCTCTCATCCTTGAATCCCGCGGGATTGAATCAAAAGAACAGCCCAGATGAAGGAGAGTTCTGGCGTGATATCCGGTTTCATTCCAGCATCAAGCCCTGCTTGTTCTGAAGAAACTCCCTTTCCCTCATGGAACAGTTTCCGCTAAAGATTCACGGGACACCAACACTGTATTATTATACAGTTAATTATCACAACCGCTGAATGACTCCGTAGCAATGGATTTTCTGTTCGATATTCGCCAGCATCACGACCTTATTTATCGAGGGCTCCGCACTACCGGTCATGGGCAAGATGCCCATCGCGTCTGCCATGAGCTCCTGGAAGCTCGTCCGATTCTAGTGCTTAGCGCTGAAGGACAAGAAGCCGTCATTTACTATGCGGCGGGTTACAGCATTGTGGCCACTGACCGCAGCGGCTGCAGGATTCCCTTGGGAAAAGACTGGCTCATTGCCATTTATCTGGGGGACATCGCGGAGGAGGCAGAAGAAATCCTGCTCCTGGACTGTGAAATGTAAAAGCTGTGAGATATGAAGGTTATGAGAGATGAAGACCGATGCACCGCCTGTTCCACAAGCGGCAGCGGATCGGAAAACGCTCGGTAAATCCCTTCAAGCGGCCCGCTCACTCAGGCCGCAGGCAACGCTCAAACGGATGAGCGTTGCTGATGCAGGGCAGCAATCAATTCGGCCTCTGGACGTGACAGACCGCAGTTTACCACTAGATCATCCACATCCGCGCCAAGCTCCAGCAGTCGCCCCGCCTCGTTATAGGAGACCTTGACGGGGTCGCTCAGCGCCAGCTCTTGCGTGCGCTTTTCATTTTCCTGAAGCCGCAGGTCAACTCCCATTAACTTGCGACCAACCCCAACCGAGGCACTGGTTAAGGCGCGTAACTCTTCTTCCAGTGCGGCAAGGCGGGCTTCCGCCGCTTGCTGTCGTGCCACGAAGCGTTGACGCAGCCAGATCAGCGCCGCGATCAAGCCCAGCGTAACCACGCCGTGGACAACCGTCCCGATGGACGCAAGTGCCGTGAACCCCATTGCCTTACCTCAACTCAAAGCAACTTAGATATTATCCAGCTCCGCCCACTCTTCCTCGGTCAGCATTTTTTCAAACTCGACCAGGATAATGAGCTCACCATTTTTGTTACACACGCCCTGGATAAACTTGGCGCTTTCTTCATTGCCCACGTTAGGGGCGGTTTCAATTTCTGACTGACGCAGGTGCACGACCTCTGCCACCGAGTCCACCAGAACCCCGACCACCTGGTTGTCCACCTCGATCACGACGATCCGGGTCTGATCCGTGACTTCCGCTTCCGGCAAGCCAAACCGACGACGAGTATCGATTACCGTCACCACATTGCCACGCAGGTTGATAATGCCCAGCACGTAATCCGGTGCTCCAGGTACGGCGGCGATTTCGGAGTATCTCAAGACCTCCTGAATCTGCATCACGTTGATGCCATAAACTTCGTGATCCAGCTTGAAGGTCACATACTGCAATACTTGGTCATCAGCTGTTTGCGCCGCTTTATGTCCTGACAGGGACGTCATACCTTTTACCTCTCGTAGAGAATCAATTTACCGAACCAGCCAGCTACAACCTTTTCCAGCCGTCAGAAATTCGTCAAAGATTATCCACCTACTATAGAACAAGGCAGAAACCATGCCAGTTTTCACTGAACTGTTGGCCTCTCCTGCCCATTGCAGGCTCTGGCGACTAACGCCGCCGATTCCGCCGCTCGCTTTCCTTTAGCAAACGTTTGCAGGCGTCCACATCCAGTAACGCACACATATGTTCAATCAAGGTTCCCGCCAGCCAGGGCCGCTTGCTCCGCGAGGTCCGCCAGCGAACCTGATCCGGCATCAGAGTAATGGACTTGTCCACGCCATCGCAGGACAATCCCCAATCCGATTCATTCATACGGATCACATACTGCATCTGTTCAGCGTAGTCGCCGACATCCCGTTCGGGCATCACCCAGCGGGCGGTATCCACCACCCGGACGTTACCTTGGGCGGTGGGGAACAACCCCACCAGCCAGTCCGGCATCCCCGGCAGTGGCGTAATTTTATCCCGATCCTGAATCGCATGGATGCCCCCCAGACACACCAGGGGAACCGCCAGCTTCAACCCGGCCACCGTAAACAGCAGGCACTCAAAGCGTTCCTGGGCCCAGTAAGGTCTGCCATTGTCGAGCCAGTCGTCATCCGTCAACTTCTTGACATCGGCGCCGGCCGCTGTGGTCGCAACCTCCTCGGCGACCGGTGTGACCACCTGTTGCGGGGGCGCGATGATCGCCGGCTCCGTAGCTGCAACCTGGGCCGCCTTAAGCTCCAACGCCTGGCGCTGCAAGGGCGTCAGCAACGTCCGCTGCAAGCTTTCTTTTTGCTGGGCATCCAGCGTCGGCTCCTCGGCGAGCAGCGTTTCCGCTGGCGCGGCCTGAGCACTGGGAGCCATAGCCTGCGCCACCGGCTCCGGTTCGGAGTCAGGCATCAGCAAGGCGCTTAAATATTCTTCGAGCGCCTGTTGCGGCTTGACGGCACTTGTGTTCTTTGAAGTCATGTCCAGAGCAAACCTAACCCAAGGGGACGCCTGATAACGGGCATCCCTAAACTATAGCTCATGTCACCCTGATAAAGCCTCAAGGTGATCGGTGACATTTTGTCACCAGATATTTTTTTGTTTCATGACTCGAGCCCCAAGGCCCGAATCCGTGCCCGCTCCTGCTGGATCACCGGCTCCTTGTGGAGATACTCGAGAAACTGGTTATAGGCTCTCACGCCATGGGTATCACCGCCATAGGCAGAAGGCACCAGGCCTTCCAGGCTGGCTCCCCGAAACTTGGTGTCGATGGGGATGGGATAGGGATAGACCGCACGATCGTAGAGCCTCAGCAACTCCCGGAAGCCATGAGCCGCGGCCTGGGTACGGCGGTCGAACATCGTCGGCAGAATGGTATGGGGGATGGCGATACCCTGGGATTTATGAATCATCTGCAGGGTGTGCACCATCCGCTCCAACCCCTTGATTGCCAGATGGTCCGTCTGCACCGGCACCAACACCCGGTGGCTGGCCGCCAGGGAGTTCACCATCAGCAACCCCAACGAGGGGGCATTGTCGAGAATGGCGTAGTCAAATTCCTGGGACAGACGCTTCAGGGTTTTGGTGATCACCAGGCCCATGCCCCGCACATTGGCGATGCGCCGCTCCAGGGTGGCCTGAGCGGTCGAGGCCGGCAACAGATAAAGCCCCGGACAACTGGTTTCCCGCAACAGCTGGACGGCCAACTCTTCGATGCGCCCGCCTTGGTGGTTAAAAAGGTCAAAGATTGTGCCTTCAATCCGGTCGGGATCATGGCCGAAATAACCGGTCAAGGAGCCCTGAGGGTCCAGATCAAGCATCAAAACCCGCTTGCCCTGTTCTGCCAGAAGCCCGGCCAGGGCCACAACGGTGGTGCTTTTGCCCACACCACCCTTTTGATTGGCAACTGCCCAGATACGCACCTTACACCTCAATTTGAAGAGCCGTGCCCCTGATCGGCCGTGCTCCGAGAATAGTTCCAGTTACTGGCCGAGGCGAACGCTCTCGTTCTTGGCAATCCGCAACACGACCCGACGGTTTCGCTGGCGTCCTTCAGCCGTTTCATTGCTGGCTACCGGTTGATGTTCCCCATATCCCACCGCCACCAGCCGATCTGGCGCAATACCGTTCATCATCAGAAGCCGTACCACGGCGGCAGCCCGTGCCGTGGAAAGTTCCCAGTTGGAGGGATATAACGGCGTTGCAATGGGAACATTATCCGTGAAGCCTTCCACCATCACCGCATTGGGATAGGGACTTAGGATGGCTGCAATCTCGTCCACCAGTGGAAACGCCTCATCATTGGGCACCGCGTCGCCGCTGGCAAATAGCAACCGGTCACTCAGCGACAGCTCAATCCAGTCATCGGTTCGGTGAATGGTCACCGAGCCTTCGGTGATCAACTCTGCCAGACGACGGCCAAACTGTTCCGACATTCTCTCCAGTGGCGTGCCGCCGGCCCCCTCGCCCCCCTGCGATGCAGAGCGGTCCAGGGTCTCGATCACCGGTTCCGGCAAGCGATCCTGATCGCCCACCTCAATGGGATGCAAACTACGCTGGGGCGAGTTAAAAATCCCCAGCATACTTTCCGACAGCACCTTGTATTTGCCTTCGTTTACCGAAGAAATGGAGTACATCACCACGAAAAAAGCGAATAACAAGGTGATGAAGTCCGCGTAGGAAACCAGCCAGCGTTCCTTGTTACTCTCTTCTTGTTGGCGACGACGACGGGCCATGCTTGCAGTCCGGTAAGATTAATGGTGAATGAAGCTTTTCATCTTGAGCTCGATTGTCCGCGGGTTTTCGCCCTCGGAAATGCCCACAATGCCTTCGATCATCATCTCCCGGTACAGAGACTGATGCTCCACCAGACTCTTGATTTTGCTCGCCACAGGAAAGAACAGCAGGTTGGCAAAGCCCACCCCATAGATGGTTGCCACAAACGCGGTCGCAATCCCCGGCCCCAGGCTGGAAGGATCTTCCAGGTGCTGCATCACGTGAATCAGGCCCAACACCGCGCCAATAATGCCAATGGTGGGCGCATACCCCCCCATGGCATCAAAGACTTTGGCACCCGCCAGATCCCATTGCTCACGGGCTCCCAATTCCAACTCCATGACGTTGCGAATCGCTTCGGGCTCAGCACCATCCACCAATAGCTGCAAGGCCTTGCGGGCAAACAAGTCAGGCTCGGTTTCAGCCACGTTCTCCAACCCCAGCAGTCCGTCCTTGCGGGCGCTGTTACTCCAGGCGGTCACCTTCCGAATACCCTCTTCAAAACTGAACCTGGGGGGTACAAACACCCAGACCAGCTGCACGAAAGAGTGCTTCAGGGTCGCTAACGAGGTTTGCAAAAGGGTCGCACCAAAGGTGCCCCCCAAGACGATTACGGCTGCTGGCAGATTGATCAGGGCCTGCATCGTGCCCCCTTCAATCAGGTTACCTCCGATAATCGCCGCAAAGGCCAGCACAATACCAATGAGGCTCAGAACATCCATCTTGCAGCACTTCTCCTACGGCGCTCGGAGACTAACAACGGCAGCGTTTGCCACATCCTGTTAGTCTGACTCAACCCAGCTTCTTTAACGGAAAGACAAACACTCTTAACTCTTAAGGTACAACGCTCTCCAGCAAGCGGGAGGCGAAATCGTCCAGGCTGATAATTTCATCACTCAGGCCCGCCTTCGCCACGGCCATCGGCATTCCATAGATCACGCAGCTGTCTTCATCCTGAGACCAGACCGTGGCGCCGGTCTCCTTCAGCAGCCGGCAACCTTCCTTTCCGTCCGACCCCATCCCCGTCAAAATGATGCCCAGCACCTTGCCAGGGAAGGTTCTGGCCGCCGAGCCAAAAGTCACATCCACACTGGGCTTGTAATTGAGCCGGTCGTCACCGGGTAAAATGCGGATACGCCCGACGCCACCACCACGCTCGATCATCATTTGAGTGCCGCCCGGTGCCAACAAGGCCACTCCAGGCTCCAGCAAGTCGCCACTTTCCGCCTGTTTGACCTTAATCCGACAGAGACGGTCAAGACGCTCGGCAAACGCCGGTGTAAACGAGGCCGGCATGTGCTGAACCAGCACAATGGGTACGGGGAAATTCTCGGGCAGCCGGGTCAGAATTTTTTGCAAGGCCACCGGCCCGCCCGTCGAGGTGCCAATGGCAACCAACTGATACTGTTTGGGAGGTGTCTTCCGGCTGGGTGCAGCAGGTATTTCCCGGGCTGGGGCCTCGCCCAAGCGACGCCCCAGGGTCGTTCTGGTCAACGGGCTGCGAGCAGAGGGGGCACTTCCTTCCGGGGTCGGTGCCGGGGTGCGTGCTACGGGTTCTGGACGAGACATGCGATAGCGAGCCCGTGCCACGGCCAGAATACGCTGGCTCAGCACTTCCCGCATTTTGTCAGGATCCCGTGCGATATCCTCAAAGGTCTTCGGCAGGTAATCCACCGCGCCTGCCTCAAGGGCATCCAGCGTGACGCGGGCGCCTTCTTGGGTCAGGGTTGAAAACATCAGCACCGGCGTCGGCTGCACCCGCATGATTTCACGCAGGGCACTAATGCCATCCATGACGGGCATTTCGTAGTCCATGGTAACCACGTCCGGCTTGAGCTTCTTGACCTGCTCAATCGCCTCGCGCCCATTGGCTGCGGTGCCTACCACCTCAATTGCAGCGACCGGCTTGAGAATTTCGAGAATCCGGCGGCGAAAAAAGCCGGAATCGTCGACCACTAATACTTTGATCGCCATAGGGCTCTCCTGCTACTTCGGGCCGGTTTTTCATTCACAGCGGCTACTGATAGCAATCAGCTAGCCTCTGACCGCCCGAGCATATCGCGCCAACAGACTGGGAACATCCAGAATCAGGGCAATCCTGCCATCACCGGTAATGGTGGCGCCCGCCATGCCCGGTGTACCATGCAGCATGGTCCCCAATGGTTTGATCACCACCTCTTCTTGCCCAATCAGCTGATCGACGACCAGCCCCACTTTCTTGTTGCCAACCGCAACGATCACCACATGGGCAAAGCCTTCCTGCCGCTTCGTCCAGGCAGTTCCCTTAACCAGCCAGCGTTTAACGTGGAACAGCGGGTAAACATTTTCCCTGACCACGATACATTCCTGACCGTCGACAATATTGGTCCGGCTGATGTCCAAATGGAAAATCTCGACCACGCTGACCAGGGGCAAGGCAAACGACTGATTCCCCAGCATCACCATCAGCGTTGGCATGATGGCCAGAGTCAGAGGCACCTTGATTTCAATCCGAGTGCCCTTGCCCATCTCTGAATGGACGAAGACAGAACCATTGAGCTGGGTAATTTTGGTTTTCACCACATCCATCCCGACGCCGCGACCGGACACATCGGAAATTTCAGTCTTGGTGGAAAAGCCCGGGGCAAAAATCAGGTTATAGCATTCCGAGGGAGTCAGGCGCTCAGCCGCATCCGCATCCATCATGCCTTTTTCCACGGCCTTACGGCGGAGAATATCGGCGTTCATTCCAGCACCATCGTCTTCAATGGTGAGCAGGATATGATCGCCTTCCTGAGCCGCCGCCAAGGTAATCAGACCTTCCCTTGGCTTGCCTTGCTGCTCTCGGATTTCGGGTGCTTCAATACCATGGTCCACGGAGTTACGCACCAGATGCACCAGTGGATCGGCCAGGGCCTCCACCAGGTTTTTATCCAGATCGGTCTCTTCACCCTTCAAGACCAGGTTGATCTCTTTTTTCATGCCCCGCGCCAGATCCCGCACCACTCGCGGGAAACGGCCAAAGACTTTCTTGATCGGCTGCATTCGGGTCTGCATCACGGCTGTTTGCAGATCCGCGGTCACCACATCCAGGTTGGAAACCGCCTTCATCATCTGCTCATCACCGCTCTCATCGCCCAAGCGCTTCAGACGGTTACGGACCAGCACCAGCTCGCCCACCATGTTCATGATGTCGTCCAGACGCTTGGTATCCACCCGCACCGTGGTTTCCGCAGCTGCCGTGGCAACCTCCCGCTCCCGGGCGGCTGGCTGACTGCGCGTCTTGCTGGGCGCCGGGGCTTTGGCCGGCGCAGGGGCCGGCTTTTCCACACTGGCCGGGGTGGAGCTTGCGGGAGCAGGCTCAACACTTTCTACAGGGGCCGGCGCGTCCGCGGCGGTAGCTGTAGTGGGGTCAAACTTGCCTTTGCCATGCAGTTGATCGAGCAAGGCTTCAAATTCATCGTCGGTGATTTCGTCACTGTCGGAGTCAGCTGCGGGAGCGGCCGCCGGAGCACTGCTCGCCACCTCCGGCGTAAACTTGCCCTTGCCGTGTAACTGATCCAGCAGGGCCTCAAACTCGTCATCGCTGATTTCATCGCTGTCAGCGTCCGCGGACAGAACAGCAGACTCGGTCTCGGCCGGCTGGGTATCCGGATGCTCCAGGGCATTCAGCAGTTGTTCGAACTCATCATCGGTAATATCCCCCTGCGGGGCGGCTTCCTCGGCGGTGACTTCTTCTGCCGGCAGGTTTTGTGAAACAGGTTCGGGGGCGGCAGTCTCGGTCTCTTCCTCGGGAAGCGCCAGTCGCTGCAGTTCAGCAATCAATTCCGGGCTTGCCGCATCGGGTTCTTCCCGTTGCTGAACCTGTTCAAACATCTCATTGACGGTATCCAGTGCCTGCAGCACCACATCCATCAGTTCCGGGGTGACCCGGCGCTTGCCATTACGCAGCGTGTCAAACACGTTCTCCGCGACGTGACAGCACTCCACCAGGGCTTCCAACTGCAGGAACCCGGCGCCGCCTTTAACCGTATGGAAACCGCGGAAGATCGCATTCAGCAGCCCCATATCATCAGGGTGCTGTTCCAGATCCACGAGTTGCTCGGACAGTTTTTCCAGGATTTCACCTGCCTCGACTAAAAAGTCCTGCAGGATCTCCTCATCAGCCTGAAACCCCATTCACAACTCCTCAGAAACCTAAACTAGAGAGTAGATCATCAACGTCATCCTGAGAGGAGACTACATCCGAGCGCTCATCTTTCTTGAGCTGGGGCCCCTCCCCTTTACTCACATCAGTGCCGGCAAAAGAAAACTCGTGCTGAATCCCGGTAATCTGATCCACCCGGCCCGCCATTTTGACCAGCCGTACCAGATTTTCCTCAACTTCACGCACCAGCGTCGTGACCTTCTGAATCAACTGGCCAGTCAAATCCTGATAGCCCTGGGCCAAAAGGATTTCGGACAAGTTATCATGAACCTGATCGCTCTTTTGAGTCAGATCGTTCAAAAACTTGTCCATCCGCTTATAAAGTTGCCGAAACTCTTCCGGCGTCAGCTGGCGCCGACCCAGCTTGTGCCACTCATTGCGCAACCCATGGGCTTCGGTTTTCAGATCAGCCGCAATCGGCATGCTGGCCTCAACCAGATCCATGGTGCGGTTCGCCGCATTGCTGGTCAGGTTGACCACATAGGTCAAACGGTCTGAAGCATCGGAGATTTGCGACAGCTCGGCCTGCTGACGCGGATCATTTCCCGCATCGATATGAAAGTTGACCAGTGCCTCGTGAAGACTGCGGGTTAACCGGCCCACCTCCCGGTAAAGCCCCCGATCCCGGGTTGCATTCAGCTCCGCGACCAACTTCAAGGCTTCAGCAAAGTCGCCAGCCTGAACCTTGGACATCAGGTGTTCGGTCTGCTGTCGCAGCTGTTCCTCATAGTTATCGCTGTCCGCCTCGACAATGGCATCCGCGTACCTGACGATTTCGTTATTACTCATGACCCCAGCCTATAGTTGAATCTCTTCGATTAAGCGTCGATACGTTCGAAGATTTTCTCGATTTTTTCCTTCAACACAGCCGCGGTAAAGGGTTTGACTACATAGCCGTTCACGCCGGCTTGCGCAGCGGCAACAATCTGGTCGCGCTTCGCTTCGGCGGTTACCATCAGCACTGGCAGATTTTTCAAGCCGCTGTCCGCCCGGACAGCCTTGAGCAAATCAAAGCCCGACATGCCGGGCATATTCCAATCAGTGATCAGGAACTGGAACTTGCCGGTTTTCAGCATGGGAAGCGCGGTAGTACCATCATCCGCCTCTTCCACATTGGAAAACCCCAAGTCTCTCAGCAGGTTTTTAAGGATCCGTCTCATAGTGGAGAAGTCATCCACCACCAGGATCTTCATGTTCTTGTCCAATGCGACCTCCAGGATGCCGACAGAAAAAACCCAATACTTTGCAGAGCGTTTGCCAGCAATCATTCATGCTCAAGCGACAGCACAAGCACCTATATTCAAGCCGAATGACTATAGTCTAGCTGGCTCCGAACGAGCTTCCAGTTTTTATGGTGCCAATTCGAAGCCGAATAAGCGGTTTTCGTTAGTTTCAGTGATCAGGAAATAAAAACGACCCGGTCGTTACACCAAAACCGACCACAGGAAAGCCATCCAGACCTAACGCCAATCAGCCAACCGCGACCGCAGGCGCAGCATGGTCTGACTGAGAATCTGACTGACCCTGGACTCACTGACCGACAAGATTTCGCCGATCTCCTTGAGATTGAGCTCTTCATCGTAGTAAAGCGACAGCACCAGACGCTCACGCTCAGGCAAGGCGCCGATGGCTTCTGCCAGACTTTGCTGAAAAGCCCTTCGTTGAAGCCCTTCAAGGGGGCTTGGAGTGTCCTCTCCAACGGATTCCGTTACGGCTTCACCGTTGTCGATCAATTCCTCGAAACTGAACAGGCGGCTGCTGGCACTGTCCTGCAAACTGGCGTGATACTCCTCAAGGCTCACCCCCAGCTCCGCCGCCACCTCCGCATCCTGAGCATCGCGCCCGGTGCGGTTTTCAACCACGCGTATCGCTTCCGCAATACGCCGGGAGTTACGATGCACGGACCGCGGCGCCCAATCGCCCTTGCGGATCTCGTCCATCATCGCGCCCCGAATCCGGATCCCCGCATAGGTTTCAAACGATGCACCTTTGCTGGCATCGTATCTGCGAGCCGCCTCTAGCAGGCCGATCATACCGGATTGAATCAAATCGTCCAGCAATACCCCAGACGGCAGTCGCGCCGACAGGTGATAGGCGATCCGCTTGACCAGGGGCGCATGGCGCCGGATCAACTCATCGCCATTATCCTGTCGCGCATCGGCATACATACCAAGACCGCTTGCTACTGCCATTGCAATCCTGTTCTAACCTGAACCGTCAACCTTGCACCAGGCGTTCCACAAAGAACTCCAGATGCCCTCGTGGGGTGGATGCCAGCGGCCAGCTGTCCACTTTTTGGGCAAGCGCCTTGAAGGCCAAAGAGGCCTTGGCCCGGGGATAAGCCTCTAAGACGGGCCGCTGTTTTTGTACTGCCTTTTTTACATGTTCGTCAAAGGGAATACTACCCACATATTGTAACGCCACATCGAGAAAGCGATCAGTCACTTTCGCAAGTTTGGCAAACAACAAACGTCCGTCCTGCTCCGTTTTCACCATGTTGGCAACAACCCGGAAGCGGAACAGACCATAATCCCGGTTCAACAGCTTAATTTGTGCATAGGCGTCCGTGATGGAGGTGGGCTCATCGGTGACCACCACCAGCACTTCCTGGGCGGCGCGAATAAAGCTCATCACCCCTTCGGAAATCCCAGCCGCGGTGTCGATAATAAGCACATCCAGCTCATCGCTGATTTCACTGAACGCAGCAATCAGGCCGGCATGCTCTTGCAGCCCCAAATTTGCCATGCGCTGAGTGCCGGAGGACGCCGGCACGATCTTGATGCCGCCAGGCCCCGTGACCAGCACATCCCGCAGACTACAGACGCCAGCCAGGACATCTTCAATGGTTCGGGTCGCGCTGATCCCCAACAGGATATCGATATTGGCAAGACCCAGGTCGGCATCCAGCAGCACCACTCGCCGCCCTTGCTCGACCAACGCCAACGCCAGATTAATGGAGACGTTACTTTTACCTACCCCACCCTTACCGCCGGATACTGCTATTACCTGAACCGGATGTTGTGTACTCATGCCGGTAGTTGCCCCCTCAAAATCTAAAATTCGTTCTGCCTACAGGCATTGGCTGACTGTTTCGGCACTTAGTAAGTACTGGGCCAAAACGCAGCCTGTGACTCAATCGCCTCCATTGACCCTTCACCGGCTGCCTGCTGCCACGCACTCAGACAACCATTTCCTGCTCCCGGACATTTCGCTCTCTACGCGCGTCCGGACGAGTTCCTTCCTGGGAATTGAGCGCCGCCAGCGCTCGGATCACGAGCTGATTCGCCCGGGCCTGGTGAATATCATCGGGAATCCGCTGACCATCAGTGACATAAGCAACCGGCAGCCTGTTCAGAACCGCCAAGCTGATGGCCTCTCCCAACGTCAACGCTTCATCGAGTTTGGTGATGATGCAGCCGGTCAGGCCCACCACCTTGTAGCTATGGTAGGTGGATTTCATCACCTGCGACTGGTTGATGGCTGATACCACCAAATGGTTTTGAATCCGGTGACGGGACGACCGCAATTCATCCATCTGCTGCGTCCAGGCCTGATCATGATGGTTCAGGCCCGCGGTATCAATCAGAACCAGCTTTTTATCGCGTAGTGTATCAAGGATAGCATCAAGTGAATGATTGTCATCGACGACCCGAACCGGCACCTCCAAAATGCGCCCCACGGCCAGAAGCTGCTCATGGGAAGCAATCCGATAGCGGTCTGTGGTTACAAGGGCGACATCTTTGGCGCCATACTTCAATACATAACGAGCTGCCAGTTTACCAATAGTGGTGGTCTTGCCGGAACCAGTTGGCCCGACCAAAGCGAAAATCCCACCCTGTTCGGTCAATTCTTCCTCAACTGTTTTCACGGAACGGGTCAATTGTGCCAACACATAGCGCCATGCGGCCTGCAGATCACCACTACGCTCGACCTTGGTAACCAGCTTCTTCTGCAGCTCCGGGAAAATACCCATCGCGGTCAGACGCTGCTCCAGCTCCCGCTGCAGATTACCGGTTTGGCTCTGCATCTGCTGAGTCAGCAGATCCTTCAGCATGGAAATCTCAGCGCGCATTTGAGCAATGGCATCGACAGACGCCTCCGTCGCGCCAGCGGTGACAACCTCAACCGGAGCCGAATGGGTGGGCGCGGAGTGAACGCGTCCAACTTTTGACTCAACCGCCGATGCGCCAAAATTTTGACCGGCCAGCTTGGGCTCGTCCACCACCAACTGGGGCCGCCCGGCGGCACCTGTGGAACGCCGGACCGCGGCGATCCGTTGACGGGACTTGGCCAGCTCCCCTTCGAGCTGACGATGGCGCTCTGTCTCCCGCTGGATCAGCTCTGTGGTGCTCTTGCTCCGCTCGGGCTCTGGCACCCGATTGCGCAGTTCAGCTTCGTCATAATTCAGGGCCGCCATGATTTCAACCTGGCCATCCACCTTGCGACTGGAAAGAATGACCGCCTCCGGCCCCAGCTCTTCCCGGACCAGCTTCAGTCCTTGTTGCATGTTTGCTGCAATAATACGCTTCACTTTCATGACGGACTCCTCTTGCCCGCAGCCTGTCCATTGTTCGACAGGCTGTCACCTAATGCTTTGAATACTCAGGCTTTTAAGCCTTGTCGCCCTTCCCTTCAGGTGCCGCTCAGGCACTGACGGTCGCGACAATGGTGATCTGTTTGTTATCCGGTACTTCCTGGTAAGACAGAACATGCAGGCGCTCCACACTGTGACGAATAAAGCGGGACACCACGCTGCGAAGCGGAGCGGACACCAGCAGGATGGCCGGCTTACCCATCATTTCCTGTTGCTGCGCCGCTTGCGCCAGTGAACGCTGGAAGCGCTCCATCATGTTCGGCTCCAGGAGCAGACCGACTTCGTCAAAAGATCCACTCTGCTGAGCTTGTTGCATGGATCTATGCAACAACTGTTCCAGATCAGGCTCCAGAGTAATCACCGGCATTTCAGGATCATTACCACAAATGCTTTGCACGATTAGTCGGCGCAGGGCAACCCGCGCTGAAGCTGTCAGCTGGCTGATATCCTGGGTCTTGGGCTGCACGCTCACCAGCGCCTCGGCAATGGTGCGCATATCCCTGATAGGAACGTCTTCATGCAGCAGGTTCTGCAGCACTTTCAGCAGCAGGCTCAAACTGAGCGTGGTCGGCACCAGCTCTTCCGCCAGTTTGGGAGAGGCTTTGGCCAATTGATCCAGCCACTGCTGAACCTCTTCGTGACCAATCAGCTCATAGGCATGGGTGCTCAGGATCTGGTTCAAATGGGTCGCCACCACAGTACTGGCATCCACCACCGTATAACCCAAAGTCTGGGCCTGCTCTTTATAGGCCTGGTCAATCCAGACCGCCTCCAACCCAAAAGCGGGATCTTTGGTTTCAATCCCGTCAAGACGTCCAAAGACCTGGCCGGGATTGATCGCCAGCTCACGGTCCGGATGAATTTCGGCTTCGGCAATGGCAACGCCCATCAAGGTGATGCGATAGGCGTTGGGCATCAAATCCAGGTTATCGCGAATGTGGACGGTCGGCATTAAAAAGCCCAGCTCCTGGGACAGCTTCTTACGCACCCCCTTAATCCGCGCCAGCAACTGCCCGCCCTGGGCTTTATCCACCAGGGGAATCAGGCGATAACCCACCTCCAACCCGATCACATCCACATTCAGGACATCGTCCCAACCCAACTCCTTGGTTTCAGGAGAAGGCATGGAGGCTGGCGCGCCCTGACCCTGCAGCCCGGCCTTGCCGGCTCCACCATCCCGGGAGATGGTCCCACTACGCCCCATGGGCGCAGCCACTTCCTCGACCTCTTCCTGGTCCCGTTTCTTTTTCAGGTAATACGCCAGCCCGCCAGTCACGCCACCCAACCCCAAAAAGGCCAGATGGGGCATACCGGGCACCAGTCCCATGACCGTCAAAATACCGGACGCCACCGCCAGAGCCCGGGAGGAGCCGAACATCTGGCCGGTAATCTGCTTCGACATCTCCTGGGAGGTGGTAACCCGAGTCACCATGATGGCTGCCGCCGTGGAGAGCAACAAACCGGGAATCTGAGCGACCAGGCCATCGCCAATCGTCAGCAACGCATAGATTTCTGCCGCATCGGAAAAAGTCAGACCGTGCTGAAGGATCCCGATCGCAAGGCCCGCCAACAGGTTGATAAAAAGGATGAGCAAGCCGGCAATGGCGTCGCCCTTCACAAACTTACTGGCACCATCCATGGAACCGTAGAAGTCCGCCTCCTGGGCCACCTCTTGCCGACGGGTCTTGGCCTCCTCCTGATCAATAATCCCGGCATTCAGGTCGGCATCAATTGCCATTTGCTTACCGGGCATCGCATCCAGGGTAAAACGCGCACTAACCTCGGAAACCCGGCCCGCACCCTTGGTGATCACGATAAAGTTGATGATCATCAAAATCGCGAAAACCACCACCCCCACGGCATAGTTGCCGCCGATCACCACTTCACCGAATGCTTCGATCACCTTACCGGCAGCATCGCCCCCCTCATGGCCATGCAATAGCACCACCCGTGTTGAAGCAACGTTCAGCGCCAGACGCAGCAAGGTCGCAACCAGGAGCACCGTCGGGAAAACGGCAAAGTCCATGGGCCGCATGGCGTACACACACACCAGCAACACCACAATGGAGAGCGCGATATTAAAGGTAAAGAACACGTCGAGCAGAAACGGAGGAATGGGCAGTGTCATCATTCCCAGAATGATGATCACCAGCAGAGGGATCCCCAGATTGCCTCGGCTTAAGCTTCTGATGTTGTTTAAAATCAGCGCGCGATCCATAGACCTGACACCTAAAAACTCTCGACTCGTCAAAAAGTCGACGACCAATGTGCATTTCCCATGTGTTCTGCAATTTCCAGGCCAGCAATCCAAGCGCTTGTTTTTCCTTAAAATTTTTATCCCAATAAAAGCGGAATAGCTGGAGGTGGCTGAAAAAAGATGGCTAAGAGGCACGCCACAAAATACGTAAGCATTTATTTCCTATGAAGAAAGGTTCACCTTGGCGGCTAAGGATCAGGATCATTAAAGCCTACATTTAACAAAGCGACGGGCTGTCCTGGCACTGACACCGTCGGGCCAGTCAGCCACCAGACCGCCCTTTCCTCCAGCAACAGCAGGGCGATGTTTTTACTCCACTTGCGGAATCATTCAGGCGTAATGAGGAGGATCGTAAAAATGGAACCCACCTTCCGACATAAGTTTGGTCGCCAGATAACGACCTTAAGTACGGCAACCCTATTGCTGATGAGCGCTCCCGCCTTCTCCCAGTCGACCTCCCAACAACAAGCCGACCCTGCCGGACAGGCCGGCGGCTCCCCGATCACGCAAGACTTTAGCCAGGTCGACAAAAATCAGGATCAGAAACTGAGCTGGGACGAGGTGGAAAGCGAGCTGAGGGAGCCGCTGAGCCAGGCCAACCTGAATGAAGAGCAGGTTCTGTCCCGTTTTGACCGGGACCAGAACAACAGCCTGGATGAAGAGGAATTCCGCCTGCTGGTCAGCCAGCTCAACCAGTCCAGCAGCCAGATTCCCCATGAAGGCCAGGCCGCCCAACAAGGCGGTCAGCAATCCGAAATCGTGGTCGACGCCCAGCAGCCCCGGATTGCGGTAGAGCAACAGCGCCCTCAGGTTCAGGTCAACCCCGCCGAACCGGATGTTTCGGTACAACAACGCCCTCCGGAAGTTGCTGTCCAGCAGCAAAAGCCCGAAGTATCGGTGGAGCAACAAAAACCTAAGGTCATCGTCACTCAGCCGGAGCCCGAGGTCAGCGTCAATGTTCCCGAGCCGGACGTGCAATTAATCCAGCCCGACCCCGAGGTCAGCGTACAACAACCGGAGCCTGACGTTCAGGTACAGCAACAGCCGCCTGAAGTCGCGATTCAACAGGGGCAGCCCGATGTTCAGGTTCAGCAACCTGAACCCCAGGTCTCGGTCCAGCCCGCCACGCCGGAAGTTACGATGGAACAACCCCAGCAACAAGCCGAGGTACAAGTGGACCAGCCTGAGCGGGCAGACGTGCAGGTACAGCAGGCCGAACCTGAGGTTCAGGTGACTCAGGCCGAGCCCGAGGTCAACATTCAACGCCCGGAAGGCGCCGATGTTGATGTTCAGGAAATTGAGCGGATGGAAGCCCCGGCCGCCGGTATTCCACCGGAAACGGACCCACAGGTGGAACAGGCCCAAACTGCCGAGACAAATCCCCTGCAAAGCCTGAGCATTGCCCAATTGGAAGAGCAACAGATCGTGAATCCCAATGGTGAGGCCATTGGCGAAGTAGATCAGGTGGTGATCCGCCAGGATCGCTCCGAGATCGGTGTGACGGTCTCCACGGGAGGTGGTTTCTTCGGCATGGGGGGCGATATGGTGCTGATTCCCCTGGACGAATTAACCATGCAGAATAACCAGCTGGTCTGGAATGCGGCCTCCGACCCCCAGCAGGTGGAACAAGCCGGCCAGTATGATCCCAAGGAATACCAGCATATTTCACCCAACGAATATCAAACGATCGGTGACGTGGAAAAAAGCATCCAGCAATAATCCATCAGCAATAACCTCTTCGCTGGGAGGGGACCTCCCTCCCAGCGCCAACACCGCCTCCCCGGGCTCAAAACGAGATTTTGACGGAGGGGGCGCTCCGCGTGGCCTCTCCGTGATAAACAACTTCGATGTTGTTGCCGTCCGGGTCCAGAACAAAAGCCGCATAATATCCTGGATGGTAGGCCCGCTCCCCAGGCGCTCCATTGTCGCGCCCACCATGAGCCAGAGCAGCCTGATAGGCTTGCTCCACCATCCCCCGACTCCGAGCCTGAAAGGCCAGATGGTGACGCCCGGTCAAGACACCCAGGGCGGCCGGACTGTCCGCCGTTGAAACAAAGAGTTCATCAGCCCAAAAGTAGCCCTCCCCCGCGCCTCCCAGGGGAACCCCCAATATCTCGAAGATTGCGGTATAGAACTTCTGGGCGGCCTCCAGATCGCGCACGACCAGTTGGATATGATCAATCAGTCGTCCCCGGTGCAATTCCTGTGCTTCCATGTGGCCCTCCATTCATTTTGTTCAACAGTCTAAACAGTTTTTAATAATTGAATCTGGATGCTCCGTACCAGTCGTCAGGGTCTCAAGGGGGAGAAGATGTTCAACATACTACGTGGGCTGGTCTCAGGCCTCATTGCCACGCTGGCGATTTTGCTGATCTTTCTGTTCACGGATCTGGCCGGTCTCTCCTTTCGCCTCAATACCATGCCCTTGCTGGCGGATATCTCCACAAGACCGAATCCATTTCTGGTTTCCCCTGTTATAGGCTGGGCGATCCACTTTCTCATCTTCAGCCTGATCTGGAGCTTTCTCTATAGCCTCGCCGCCGTCAAAAAACCCGGCCATTCCGTGCGCAGCTATGCCCTGGGCTTCTGTCTGTTGGCCTGGCTGATCATGATGGTGTTCACCATGCCGCTGGCCGGCAATGGCTACTTCGCGCTGAAGCAAGGCGTCTGGCCCTTCATCTTGGCGCTGTTACTCCATCTGGTTTGGGGATGGTTGGTCGGCGTTGTCTATGAACGACTGCCCTCCACTTCCTGACAGCCCCCTGTTTTGGTCGCTTTCTCCCCGAATTTAAGTGACCGCTTCAGCCACGACCTGCTGTTTCTCGGAGCGTTACCGGAAACTTCTTACAAAAATCTCATGGGATATTCTTTGACGCCTCCATCCCCTTGTGTATACTGATCTGAGCTAGATAAATTTCAGTGATGTTTATTTTCATCAAACAGACGTATTGCCTGCAGTGCCTCGTCCTGATCTGAGAAAGTAAGACCTGCAATTTCTCTGCTCACTTAAAGCTATATCTCTCAGTTACAGGATTAGGTAATGTCAAACGTTTCTACTGGCACCGTTAAGTTCTTCAACGAAACCAAAGGCTTTGGATTCATCACTCAGGATTCCGGCCCTGACGTATTCGTTCACTACAGTGCTATCAGCGGTTCAGGCTTCAAAACCCTGTCCGAAGGTCAACGCGTTCAGTTCACTGTCTCCCAGGGCAAAAAAGGCCCGCAGGCTGACAACGTAACTGCGCTGTAAGACTTGCTAAACGACTGATCCAACCAGTCTTGGTCTGGATCCTAAAAGGGCAGCCTCAAAGCTGCCCTTTTTCGTATGCCTGAAAACTATAGCGCGTTGGCGCTTTAACGGTCTGGAGAATCATCAGGAACTCCATACTCAGGATAGGATCATGCAAGCATTCCCGAGCTACCGAACCCTCATTACCTGTCTTTGTTTGAGTCTCGCCAGTTATGCCGCGGCCAGCGAACCCCAGCCGCAGACTTTTGAACAGTCCACGCTCTGCATCCAAACAGCAACCCGGCACCATTCCCTGCCCGTGGAAGTTGCTTCAACTCCGGAGCAACGGGCCTTCGGCCTGATGGAGCGCACGTCACTCCCCGCTGATGGTGGCATGCTGTTTCTGTACCCGGCCCTTCAGCCCCAAAACCATGGTCTGTGGATGTATCGCACCCGTATTCCTTTGGATGCCGCATTTATCGGTGAGGATGGCGAGATCCTGCGCATTCAGTCCATGCAGCCCTGTCTGAGTTCCAACCGGAGGGAGTGCAGGGTGTATCGGGCGGGCGTCGAGTACCTGATGGCACTGGAGGTTAATCTGGGCTTTTTTGAGGAGCGAGGAATCCGAGTCGGAGACAGACTACTTGGGCTGGATAGCCCCTGTCCGCCGCCCGGTGAAAAATAGGCTTAGGCGACGCTGGGCCAAGGGCAGGCCAGACGCTTGCAGACCACCATACGGATGAAATCCGTACGCTGCGAGCCTCCCACCCTTTAAATCAGGATACTTCCTGCCGATTACGCAACTTCTGGACTTTTTGATCCGCGGTCTGGCTGCACAGGGAACCAAAGTCGCTCTCACGGACCAGCAGGGGCTGAGACACATTACCTTGCAGCTGAACGTCGTAGCCCAGATCAATCCAGCCTTGGCCCGAATCCACCGCTTGCAAACGGGCGAGCTGTTGAGGGTTCGCATTGCTGCAAATCGTGTTCTGGATGCTTTGCGCACCGCTATACTGGGCATCCACCTGACTGATCAATTGAATGGCATCAACGCCCTGCAGCTGCTCGACCGCATCACTCACCTCGGTCGCCACGGCATCGGTCGCCTGATCCTTGATCAGCACCAGTTGATTCAGTTGCTGAAGATCAGCCTGATTCACCACGTTGGAGACACTCTCTTCCACCGCCAGCTTGGCTGCCGCCGTTTCAATCGCTGCCAAAACCACGGTATCCGCCACCATGCCCGTGGCGACCCGATAGATTCCCAGAGCCGGCGCGGCCACACCAGCCACCGTTTTGACGACTCGTCCCAAGATGCCAGACTCTTGCTGCTCTTTTGGCTCAAGCTCCAGGCGAACCACGGAATCGCCCGTCACCTCACCGGAATCATAGACGGCAGTAGTCATGGCGGAATGGGACGAGGCGGTATTTAACTGGGGGGCCTGGCTGGCACAGGCGGTCAAGGACAATACAAACACACTAGCGGTTAGTTTCTTAAACGTGCTCATCATTGGTTCTTATTCCGAAAGGATGACTTGATACGCTACTTTAAGACTGCTAAGTGAACGTAATGGAGTGTCACACGGAGGGTCTGCCAGAAGAGCACGCCGATCCTGGCATTGAGTGGAGCATGTCAAAAAGGGTTCTGATCCATCAACAGCAAGACAGGAGCAGAATGACATGCAACTACATGAAAATCTATGATTGGGTCTGACAGAACCACCACTTGATGCGGGCCTCTAAACCTTGCCGCATCCAAGCCCGGTGATCTACGTCGTATATTCTTACAGCAGTGGCGGGAAATTAAAACTTACCATTTCTTTAGGCATCCCGGCGCAAATCATCCGGTATGGGCATCTCTCCCAGCTTATCCGGCCGTGGCCCCTGCCCTTTACGGAACTGACGCAACTGGAACACGTAAGCCAACACCTGGGCCACCGCCATGTACAGGCCCGAGGGAATCTCATCGCCGATTTCCGTACTATGGTAGACCGCCCGCGCCAGGGGGGGTGAGCTCAGGATTTCAACCTTGTGGGCCGCGGCGATTTCCCGAATCTTGAATGAAATATTGTCGGCCCCTTTGGCGACCACAATCGGCGCTTTCATCGTCTTGCCATCATATTTGAGGGCAACCGCGTAGTGGGTCGGGTTGGTAATCACCACATCCGCCGTGGGCACGTCCTGCATCATCCGACGAAACGCCATCTCACGCTGCAACTGGCGCAGCCGGCCCTTCACTTCCGGCTTGCCCTCGGTATCCTTGTATTCGTCCTTGACCTCCTGCTTGGTCATGCGCATGTTCTTTTTGTAATCAAAGAGCTGGAAAGGCACATCTATCGCGGCAATCACAATGGTTGCCGCCGACATGATCAGAAAGGCCCAGGCAATAGTCATGGTGGAATGTTCCATCGCCTGCTTGATTGGCTCCATGCCGATCTGCAAAAAGTCAGGGGTCCAGGCCTTCAGCACCAGTACCGCCACCGTGCCCACCAGCAGAACCTTGAGGATGGCTTTCACCAGCTCCACCAGCGACTTGAGGGAAAACATCCGCTTGAGCCCTTTCAGCGGGTCCAGGCGACTGAACTTGGGCATAGCCGCCTTGCCGGAAAACAGCCAGCCCCCCAATCCGATGGGCCCGGCAATCGCCGCAATTAACAGCAGCACCATGAAAGGCCCCAGTGCCCAAGCCGCTTCGACCGTTGCCTGAGCAAGATAGATCACCATCTGTTTGGTATCGAAGATCGCCTCGCGGGGGATCTGGAAACTATGCTTCATGGTGTTTTCCAGCGCCCCGGCAATCATATTGCCGAACATCAGCAAGCCGGCCGCGCCCGCCATCAGCACCGCCATGGTGCTGAGTTCCTTGGAACGGGGAGCCTGGCCCTCCTCCCGCGCCTTTTCAAGTTTTCGAGGGGTGGCCTCTTCGGTTTTGTCCTGACTGCTGTCGTTCTCTTCTGCCACGATGACTGTCTACCGTAGGGACTCTTAATAAGAACCGATCACGAATTTGAGCATGGCGAACATTTCTTCCGTTAGCAATTGAAACTGGGGGAGAAAGCCACTCATGCTGACCCAGACCACAAACAGGCCAAAGACCAGGGTGACGGGAAAGCCAAGGCTGAAAATATTCATTTGCGGCGCCGCCCGGGTCATCACACCAAAGGCGATGTTGACGATCAGCAAGGCGGTCACCACCGGGAGCGCAATCATCAGCGCTCCCACAAACATCCAGCTCAGCATCGAAAACAACTGGGCCAGTCCCTCACTGGAAAATCCCTGAAGGCCAATGGGAATGGTGCGAAAGCTCTCCACCAGCACTTCAATCAACACCAGATGGCCGTTCATGCCCAGAAACACCAGACTGACCATCATCAGGTAAAACTGGGACAGGACGGTCACCGAGACGCCGTTGCCCGGGTCCATCATGGAAGCAAACCCCAACCCCATCTGCATGGCGATGATCTGTCCCGCCACCACAAACAGTTGAAACAGCACCATCACCAGAAAGCCCATCCCGACACCGACAATGACCTGGTAAAGGATCACCTCAACGGACTGCCAGGAAATTGCATCAATCAGCGGCAAGGGCCCCAGGTTGGGTACCACCACCAGGGTCAACAGCAACGCAATGCCCAGCCGGACCCGGATTGGCACCATCTGGTTGCCAAACAGGGGAACGACCATCAGAAAGCTGGCAATGCGAAACAGCGGCCAAAGGTGACGCCCGACCCAGGTACTGATTTCAAGACTGGTCCACTCCGGCATGATGCTCTCCAACCCTGCCCGGCATTACCCGATCAGGGCCGGAATCTCCATGATCAGCCGGTTGGTATATTCCATGAGTTGCTGCAACATCCAGGGCCCGGCAAAGATCACCATCAGCAGGGTGACGATCAAACGCGGCAGGAAGCTCAGGGTCTGTTCGTTGATCTGGGTGGCGGCCTGGAACACGCTCACGATCAACCCCACAATCAAGCTGGGCAGAATGATCACGCACACGATCAAGACGATGAGGAACAACGCTTCCCGGAAAATATCAAGGGTCACTTCAGGCGTCATGGTCTACCTCCCGCTGATTGCTTCCCATGGGCGACTAAACGCCGAAACTGGCAGCCAAGGTGCCGATAATGAGCGCCCAGCCATCCACCAGCACAAACAGCATGATCTTGAACGGCAGGGAAATAATCAGTGGCGACAGCATCATCATACCCATCGCCATGAGTACGCTCGCCACTACCAGGTCAATAATGAGAAACGGAATAAACAGTAAAAAGCCGATCTGAAACGCGGTCTTGAGCTCACTGGTGACAAAGGCGGGCATCAATACCGTAAAGGGAACCTGCTCGGGGGATTCATAGCGGGTGTCGCCGGCCAGGCGAATGAACAGGGCCAGATCATCCTCCCGGGTCTGGGCCAGCATGAAATCCCGCATGGGCAGCGAGGCCCGTTGCAGTGCTTCCAAGGAGCCCACTTCTTCATTCAGATAAGGCTGCAGTGCCGACTCGTTGATGCGGTCAAAGACCGGTGCCATCACAAAAAACGTCAGAAACAGGGCAATGCCCACCAGGATCTGGTTCGATGGCGTCTGCTGCAAACCAATCGCCTGGCGCAAAATGGCGAATACAATGATGATGCGGGTAAACGATGTCGCCATCATCAAAAAGGCCGGAATAAAGGTCAGCGCCGTCATCAGCGCCAGAACCTGGATGGTTACCGAATATTCTTCGGTGCCGTCCGGAAGGGTTTCCATGCTGAACGCGGGAATCCCCGCCTGCGCCCACACGCCCTGACTCCAGCCCAGCGTGGCGAACAGCAATAAGCCCAAGGAGAGTAATCGACTCAACTTCATTCCGCCTTACCCTTACGGAGAACTGCCTGCAGCCGTTGGGCAAACTCACCCTGCGCCGGAGTTGCGGCACTCACGATCGGTTCTTTCAAGGTATGGAGATGGTTGATCTGCTGTGGTGTGACCCCCACCAGAATCTGCTCTCCCCCCACTTCCACCAGCACAATCCGCTCGCGGGCCCCTACGGACAGAGAGGCATGAATTTTGAGATGGCGGTTGTTCAGGGGACTAAAGCCGGTGAAGCGTTTGAGCAGCCAGCCGGTCGCGAAGATCATCAAGATCACCACCACCAGCGCCACCATGACGTTAAACAGGGTCTTGCCGCTGGCATGTTGTGGTGGCTGAGCGCGTTTGAGGGCAGGTTCCGCCCCTGGCGTGGCCGTGCTGGGAGAGGCGGCTGCCGGCGGAGCCTGTTCAGCCGGCTTGGCAGCCTCTACAGCCTCGGGGTTGACCGCCACGGTAACCTGGGTTTCCGTGGCGGGCTCTGACGCGGGGACATTGGTTTGATCCTGACTCCAGGCACTATTGCCCAGCGCCAGGATCAATCCCAACCCGATTCCCAGCCAGGCTCTCTGAGCAGTCGGTCGATTCATCAGCGCAACTTCTTGATACGCTCGGAAGGGCTGACCACATCGGTCAGACGGATGCCGAACTTCTCGTTCACCATCACCACCTCGCCATGGGCGATCAGTGTGCCATTCACCAGCACGTCCAACGGCTCACCGGCGAGTCGGTCCAGCTCAATGACCGAGCCCTGGTTCAGCTGCAGCAGGTTGCGGATCGCAATCTGGGTATTCCCCACTTCCATGGAGATGGTGACCGGAATATCCAGAATGACATCCAGATCCGGCGGTGTACTGAGTTCCTGATCCTCCCCTTCTTCAAAGCTTTCCAGGGGAGCTGTTTTGACGCCGTTCTGTTGCATGCCTCGACCTGAAGAACCCGTCTGTTGTTCGGCCGCTTCAGCTTCCGCCAAAGCCGCAGCCCATTCGTCATCCAGACTTGTACTCTCGCCGGTCTGCTCCTGCAGGGCCGCAGCCCACTCATCCGCCAGCGCGTCTTCGTTACTGTTAGGATTTTGCTCAGACATCATATCGTCTTGGGGGCGTTCGTTTTCAGCCATTCCGACTCCTTGCCCAGTGACCCACTGGGACGCTGCTTGACTCGTTCAATAATCTTCAATGCCAAATGTTCGTTGCTTGAGCCCAATTTGGCCCGGAATACCGGCACGCCATTGGCCTTCAGGGTGACGCTCTCCGGCATTTCCACCGGGATGACGTCTCCGGGCTTGAGCTTGGCAACTTCTCGCAGGGAAATCTTACGCTCTACCACCGTGGCGTTGATGGGAACCCGGGCCTCCATGATGTCCTGCTGCAGGGCGTTGATCCAACGCTCGTCCACATCATCCACATCACTTTGCACCCCTGCATCCAGTACCTCCCGGATCGGCTCGATCATGGAGTACGGAATAGCCACGTGCATATCCCCGCCGCCGCCATCCAGCTCGATATGGAACGTACTGACCACCACCACTTCACTGGGGCTGACAATGTTGGCCATGGCGGGGTTAACTTCCGAGTTGATGTACTCGAAATCCACTTTCATCACCGCATTCCAGGCTTCTTTCATATCCTGGAACACCTGTTCCAACACCATCTGCACAATCCGGATCTCGGTGGGGGTGAACTCCCGTCCCTCGATCTTGGCGTGGCGGCCATCGCCACCAAAAAAGTTGTCGACCAGTTTAAACACCAGCTTGGCATCCAGAATGAACAGACTGGTGCCCCGCAGGGGACGAATCTTCACCAGATTCAAGCTGGTTGGCACATAGAGGGTATGAATATATTCGCCAAACTTCAGGATCTGGATACCGCCCGAGGCCACATCCGCCGTGCGGCGTAACAGATTAAACAGGCTGATACGGGTATAACGGGCAAAACGCTCATTGACCATTTCCAGGGTCGGCATTCGGCCACGAACGATCCGGTCCTGGCTGGTAAGATCATAGACTCGGACACCGGTATAATCGGCATCGTCCTCGGTATCGATCTCTCCATCGTCAACCCCATGTAAGAGGGCGTCGATTTCGTCTTGTGATAATAAGTCCTGCATAAAGAATCTACTGCATGACGAAGTTAGTAAATAACACCTGCTCGATGGTCACGCCAGGTGATTCCCGCTTCAGAAGCTCATTGATGAGGTCCGTCGACTTCTGTCTCAAGGCCTGCTTTCCTTCATCGGTCAGGAGCGTCTCAAAGTCCTGCTCTCCAAACAGCAAGTTCAACTCATGACGGATTAAGGGCTGATGCTGCTCCATAATCTGCAGCGCTCTGGTGTCACGGGTCAGCACCGTCACAAAAACCTGCAGGTAACGCTGCCGCTCCATATGGGTCAACGTCACCAGAAACGCCGGAGGCAAATCAAGATAAAGCGCCTTCTGCCCCACTCCGGCTCCCGCCGCGTCTGCCTCGGACTCCTTGGAGTCGGACAATAATATCCAGGTTAACAGCGCGGAAACCAGCATGGTGACCAACACCACCCCGGCAATCATCAGGATCAGCTTGGTTTTAGCGGGGTCCTTTACTTCCTTTGCAGCCGCACTGCCGGCTTTTTTTCTGTTGCCTGCTGCCATGTCAAATAACCGTCACCTGTCTACCACCTTAATCTATCTTGAGCAAGCAGCGTGCCAAGCCTGGATTGACACCCTCTATATTCCCACTGAAAGCCAGTGGCACGCCCAATGCCGCAGTTTGCATACAGTGTAGTTCAGTTGCCGCAAGATGCAGAGCAGAAGAGAGGCCACCAGGGGCGGTGGCCGATATCTGGAAAAGCGCCCGATGACAAAAAGTCGTCATCGGCGCCAGGTTCAGGAAGGGATTATACGTAAGTATTGATCAAGCCGGGTAACCCAGTTTCAACCACGTGGCTTTCGGAGGCCAACTCCTCCTCGGCTCCCCCATCCACAAGACCAGCCCCGGTAAACTGTCTGGCAGCTTCCGACTGTTGTCCCTGTTGCTGGTCAGCCTGGGCGGACACGTCAAATTGGGCCAGCCCCATCCCGTTATTGGCGAGAGCCTCCCGCAAACGATGGACATGCATCTCCAGGGCTTCACGCACGCTGGCGTTCTGGGCCTGCACCTGGATGGTGGCCTGGTCTTGATGGACCTGGATCTTCAGCTCCACCGGTCCCAGCTCGGCGGGGTTTAAGTGAATCTCCGCGCTTTTGATGCTCTGGCTGCTCAGCCAGAGCACTTTGTTAATCATCTGCTCTCCCCACTTGGGGTCTTGAAACGGCACCTGCACACTGGTGGTGTACTGGGTCAGGGGAGCCTGTGCCTCCCGCACACTGGCGGTCGACAAAGGAGAGGCGGCATGCAGGCTTTGCAGTTGCATCTTGAAGTCCGTCAGACTGCCCTTACCCGCCAGATCCAGAAGCTTGCCGGCATTTTCCGGCTTTAATAACGCCTCTCCTTCCAGCATTAGTCCATCCAGGTCCAGTTCGTCCAGCGACATACCCTCCAGGCCTTCTTCAGCCATCGCCCCACCTTGGGCGAATTGGAGAGACTGCGTCCCTCCCAGCTGATTGCCCATCAAAAAGGAATTCCCCTCTTCGACAGTTGCCCCATCCGTTACCTGTCCCGGCGCAAACTGCCCGGCGACCGGCAGAACTTGGGCTTCAGGCGGCAAGTTATTTCCGTCCGCCGCCTGGGGTTCGTGCTCGGGCTGGGATGGGCGCCGTGCGCCTTCAGTGGATTTGGGTCGAGCTTCGGCGGTGGAAGGCCGGGAGTTTTTCTTCTCCACAGACCGCTCACGGGCGTCCTGGGCAGATCTTCCTTCAGCAGGCCCGGGCCGCTTGGATTGAACGGGGGAAGCGGCTTTAGAGCCAGAGACCGCCGGCGATTGCAGACGCTGGGTGAGTAAGGCGCCGAAGTCCGCTCCCACGGATTCCTTCTGACGCCCTCCGCGGGAAACCGCATCAGACTTGGCTGAAGTCTGGATGTCGAACATGAAGATATTTGGGCCAACCGCCATTCCATCACTCCTCAAACCGCTGCAACAAAAGCGGCAACAACTATTGTTTGAGGTGATGAAGCATTTTTCGGGCCAATTAGCACCGACGGGGTGGCGGCGGCTCTCGTCTTAGAGGTATTCCTGCAGCAGTTGATGCACCACGGCAAACTCTTCCTCGATGGATTTCATAACCTCCGGCGCCTGGGACAGATCCCCCGCACGTCCCATGCGCTCCCCTTGCAGACAGTAACTGGCCAGCAAAGGCACCCCGACATTGCTGCAGCTGCCCTTCAGACTGTGACAGGCCCGCCCAAACTCCTCAGCCTGCCCCGCCTCCAGACTTTCACGAATCTGGTGGATGCGAATGACCGAGTCCTTCAAGAACGTCTGTAACAGAAGTGAAAACTCCTCTTCCATCACTTCCTGTAGTTCAGCCAAAGCCCCAAGATCAAGATGTTCTGTATTGGTCATTATCCGCACTTCATCCTTACTGCAAATCCACTGACTGCTAGCCCCCGCGCTCGGGTGCGCACTCCTGATTGATTGAGCTGGCATGCTCCTGGCT
>CAZEWG010000017.1:0-17977 GCA_964514485.1 uncultured Pseudomonadales bacterium | reverse complement strand
GGCCTGATCTCGGAGCCGCCGGTCTCAGGGATTCCCCCACGCAAACTCGGCTTCCACGATGTTACCGCAGCCGAAATACTCAAGCCTGCGGCAAATGCCACAGAGCAGCGGAACGCCACGTCCGCTATAGCTGTTGTTGAGCGGCATCGTCCGGGCGAAGGCATGGTAATCGAACCCCGGCCCACTGTCCTCCAAACGAATCAACAGCACACCGCCCCCCTCCTGCATCCGGTGCCGCACCCGAAACAAGACCCAGCCGCAGGACACTTCCTTCAACCGACGCTCCCGCTCCTGATAATAAGCGAGGAAACCGCCAGGGGTTTGCTTGTCTTCCGAATTCAACCCGAGGATGCCATGTTCGAGCGCATTGGAATACAGCTCTGTAAGTACCGTATAGATCTGACCGCTATAGGCGCGAAGCCGTGGCATTTCCAAAATATTGTGCAAAATCAACGGCACCGGGTTGAATTGGCGCAGGGTTTGCCCTTCAACCTTATAGGTGAACTCCCAGGCCTCCGGCCCCTTCAAGGCACTACCGGACAGGCGCTCGGCTTCAATCCCCAGCGCCTGTTCGGGCATCACGGTGACCTCCACCATGCTCAGGTCGTCGCTCCGCTGTGCCCCTCCGATAAACTCAAGAACCCGCTGATGGACCTGATCAAACAGATCCCCAGGATTGGGAGTGTCACTGAAAACCTGGCGCAGGCGTTGCTCCCCAAACAGCTCTCCCTGGGGGCTACAGGCTTCCACAATGCCGTCGGACCACAGAAAAATGCGGTCACCCTCATCCACCTCAAACTTGTAGGTGGTGGTGCTGAAGGCTTTCGCCTCCAACACACCCAGAGGCAGGTGATTGGAGGAGAGCGGGATCAGTTCACCCCGGCTCAGCAAAAAGCAGGTCGGCATGCCCCCCATCCAGACCTCAATTTCACGTCGTGAAAAATCAAGGTTGATCATCGCCGCACAGCAAAAGAACCCCGGAGGCAGGATCTTCTTGAGTTTCTGGTTGATCTCCCTCAACACATCCGTCATGGCAAACCCCTTGGCGGTCATGCCATAAAAGATTTCCGCCATGGGCATGGTGCCGATGGCGGCCGGCAGGCCATGTCCGGTAAAGTCACCCAACAGAACGTGCATGCCACCGGAAGGCTTCATAGCGGCCAACAGCACATCGCCATTAAACACGGCCACGGGCGACAAAAAATAACGGATATTGCGGGCCTGCAGACAACCCAGGTTGGCGATATTATCAAAAACAGACTTGGCGACCTGCTGCTCTCGCACCAGATGCTCATGGTGCTGCCTGATTTGATCACGCTGATGCAGCAAGGTCCGGTGCATGGTCCGCATCCGGTTGAAGGCCTGGATCTTGGCCTTCAGCACCACCGGGTTATAGGGCTTGGAAAGGAAGTCATCGCCGCCGGCCTCCAGGCACTGGGCCAAGGACTCCGCGTCGCTCAGGGAGGTGATAAAGATAATCGGCACCAGATCCTCACCCGCCAGCTCCTTGAGGCGACGGGCGGTCATCAAACCATCCATGCGGGGCATCAGGACATCCAGCAGAACGACCTGCGGCGTCTCTTGCTCATAGAGCTCGATGGCTTCCATCCCATCACTGGCACTGACCACGACATGTCCCAATCGGGAGATGATTTTCTGCAGGATCATCCGATCGGTTTCATTGTCTTCCGCAATCAGAATCTTTAGCGGCTCCTGTTCCATGCCCCTACTGCCTCTTCTGTCAGGCCTGGCCCGAACCGCCCAGCGCCATACTCATCCGCGGAGACTACTGAATTCTGAACAACTGCTCGAAATTGGAAATCGTCAAAATCTGACGAACGTCGTTATTACAGTTGAAAATCGTGATCTGCGCGTTGTCTCCACCGGCAAAGTCCCGAAGCAATAACAACATACCCAGCGCTGAGCTATCCAAATAGGTGGTTTCAGACATGTCGATGTGATACTCCAGAATGCTGCTGTCAGCACTTTCATAGGCATCACGAAATTCCTGATGGGAGCTGAAATCGAAACGGCCTTGAATCTTGATCGTCAGGACCTTGCCGTCTGACGATTTCTGAGTACTGATGGACATACGGTTCTCTCTACCTAAGAGTCGGTTGACCAATCTACTGTACATTCTTGATGGAATAATGCCCTAGCCCTTCTACAGCATGAATCAGGACGGAGTAAGCCGCAACAGATGGAGCTCCACTGATGGTGGCCTGGCCTATCGAATCAATCAGTTACTTATGAAGGGAAATTCTATAGAGGATTTGAGACGGCGGACTATAGCTGGTTCTCACTTTTCAGGGATGTGTTCAGCGTTTTTCCATTTAAACCCTAAATTTACAGCCCGAACCAGCATTACCTAGTTACGACGCGCGGCAATCCGCTGGGAGGCCTCATCCATCAACCGCTGCTCCCGTTGATCCTGCTCCCGGGCCTCATCCTTCTTGCAACGCTCAATAAAGTCCCCCATCTTCTGCCGTTTCTGATACAACTGACGCCACTTCGCCTGCACTCGCTCCAGGGCAATCCCCACCAGCTGGACCTGGCGCCGCTGTTCAGAAATAGCCACCGACAACCGGTTGATGAACTGTGTCATCGCCTGGTACTGCATCGCACTCATCTGGCGACCAGTCTGGGCCTTGAGGTTATCCAGGTATTCGCTCTGGTACTGCTGCAACTGAACGAGCTTGTCCTGTTCCTGCTGCAGCCGGGTCTGGGCCTGCAGCAGCTCCTGCTGGGCCGCCTCCTCTTTCTGCTGAGCCAGCTGCAAGACAATTTGCAGGCGTTGAGAACGCTTGGGATTAGCCATCGACCAGGTTACTCAAGATGGTTTGACGCGATTCTCGCGGACTCATCACTGGCCCGCCGCTTGCGGTGCCGGGTTGCCGGGCTCAAGCAGGGCTTGCAACCCCTGGGAACAGTCGCCAAAGGCCGCCTGTTCCTTGAGGTCCTGGCGCAGAAAGGCCCGCATATGGGGGTAGCGTTCAATAGCCAGATCCGTTTCCGGGTCCGCCCCCGGGCTATAGGCCCCAACACTCAACAGGTCTCGGGTCTGCTCATAACGGGCATATAACTGCTTGAAGCGCTGCGCGGCCTTCAGATGCTCATGGGGCACCACCTGGGGCATGACCCGACTAATGGAGGCCTCCACGTCGATGGCGGGATAGTGTCCCTCTTCCGCGAGTCGCCGGGACAGCACAATATGGCCGTCGAGAACCCCCCGCGCCGCATCGGCAATGGGATCCTGCTGGTCGTCCCCTTCGGAAAGCACGGTATAGAAGGCGGTAATGGAGCCGCCACCGGGAAGGCCATTGCCGGTCCGCTCCACCAGTTGGGGAATCTTGGCAAACACCGACGGCGGATAGCCCTTGGTGGCCGGCGGCTCACCCACGGCCAGGGCGATTTCCCGCTGGGCCTGGGCATAACGGGTCAGGGAGTCCATCAGCAGCAGCACATTCTTGCCCTGGTCCCGAAAATACTCGGCGATCCGGGTCGTCAGCATGGCAGCCCGCAGACGCATCAGAGGTGAGTCATCCGCCGGCGAGGCCACAACCACCGAGCGGGCCAGCCCCTCGGGCCCGAGGATGTCGTCGATGAATTCCTTCACTTCCCGCCCCCGCTCGCCGATCAGACCGACCACGATGATTTCCGCCGTGGTAAAGCGGGTCATCATGCCCAGCAGCATACTTTTACCCACGCCAGTACCGGCGAACAGACCGATCCGCTGCCCCACCCCCACCGTCAGCATGGCATTGATGGCGCGGATGCCCACATCCAGGGGCTGACGAATCGGCGCCCGGTTCAACGGGTTGATCACCGGCCCGCTCATCTCGATCTGAGTCTCGGCGTCGATCGGCCCTTTACCATCCAGGGGTTCGCCTGCCCCACTTAAAACGCGCCCCAGCATCCCCATCCCAACCGGGATACTGCCGGCGCCGCTCACCGGAATAACCCGGGCACCGGGACGGAGTCCTTCAATGGGGTTCAGCGGCATCAGATACAGATGCTGTTCCGCAAACCCGACCACCTCGGCTTCCACCACTTTGTCGCGGCTGATTTCAATCACACAGCGATCGCCCAGACTCATGGGGCAACCCACCGCTTCCAGGGTCAGGCCCACCACCCGGGTCAGGCGACCGGTCACCACCGGTGTCAGCTCAGAGGGAACTTTGCGCAGGTAGCCCTGTAACCGCTCAGATAGGCTTGTTGTGGACATCACTTGGCTCCGAAGGCGTCTCCAGCAGGTCGCGCCGGAAATCCGTCATCTCCAGACGGTCGTCATCCAGCTCAGCATTCCCCTGAACTGACTGAACGGACGTGTGCCGCCCCAGCATTTGCTGCACGGCCAGCTGAAAACGCTTTTCGACGGTGTAGTCCACCAGGCTAACGGAGGTTTCGACCTTGCAGCCGCCCGGCAGCAGGTCGGCGCTTTCAGTCACCGTCCAGTTTTCCTGCTGACGCTCAACCATCTGGCGAACCAGGGGCGCGTCCTGAGGGCTAACGATAAGCTTGATCCGGTCACTGCCACGGGGCAGGGAATCAATTGCCTCTGTCACCACCTGGGCAATATGGCTGGTATCCAGGCTCACTTCCCGGCGGATAACCGTGCGGGCCACCGCCAACGCCAGGTTTAACAGCGCCTGTTCGGCATCATCCCGCTGCTGGCGAATCGGCTCCATCAACTCCAAGGTGACCTGCTCCAATCGCTGCAGGGAAGCATCGATTTCAGCCCGTTTGGCCTCCTCCCCCTGACGCCGCCCTTCCTCGAGCCCCTGTGCCAGGCCTTGTTCCAGGCCCTGCTGATAGCCTTCTTCATGGCCCGACTTGAGCCCTTGCTCATGACCTTCCTGCTGCCCTAGCTGAAAGCCTTCTTCATGCCCCTCACTCCAGGCGGCCTGACGAATTTCCTCCAAGTCCTGTGCCGTGAGCGGCTGAACCTCGACCCCCTCCAGCTCTTCGATGGCAGCCTCCGATGGCGACTGTGCCTCAGCGCCGGCCCCATCCATTACCGGCAACTCCCAGCGTTCGTACGCGGTCAGTTCCTCAGCGGGAATACGGTCGAGTTTGTGAAAATCTTTTGGCATAAACAGCTACCGCCTAGATGGCCACGGGCACCGACCTGTTGGACCGGTGCCCGCTAACAAGTTGTGGAGCATTAAAGCATTTCTTCGCCGCCGCCCAAAGAGAGCTCGCCGGCTTCCGCCATGCGTCGGGCAATGGTCAGAATATCCTTCTGGGCCGCTTCCACCTCACTGACCCGGACCGGTCCCTTGGCATCCAGATCATCACGCAGCAGCTCTGCAGCCCGCTTCGACATATTCTTGAAGATCTTTTCCTTGAGCTCGTCGTCCGAACCTTTCAAGGCCAAAATCAGCGTCTCCGACGAGACCTCACGCAGCAGGTTCTGAATACCGCGATCGTCGATCTCCTTGAGGTTGTCAAAGACAAACATGAGATCCTCGATCTCGGCACCCAGGTCTGCATCCTGCTCTTTCAAGGCCTCCATCAGGGGCGCCTCAATCGAGCTATCCATAAAGTTCATGATATCAGCAGCCCGTTTGACGCCACCGATTTTGCTGGTCTGGGTGGAAGAACCGCCAGCCACCTGTTTCTCCAGGATGTTGTTCAGCTCTTGCAAGGCCTGGGGCTGGACGGTTTCCAGTGACGCCACCCGCATAATGACATCCAGACGCACCTTTTCATCAAAGTTGGCCAGGACTTCCGCCGCCTGATCCGGGTCCAGGTAGGAAATCACAATCGCCTGGATCTGAGGGTGCTCGTAGCGAATGATATCGGCCACCGAGCGGGCCTCCATCCACTTCAGGGTATCCAGACCGGTGGTGTTGCCCCCCATCAGAATACGATCTGTCAGGGTGGCGGCTTTCTCTTCACCCAATGCCTGTTTCAACATGTTGCGGATATAGTCGTCCGCCCCGATGCCCAAGCCGGTATGTTCACCCACGGTTTCCAGGAAGCTACGTGTCACCTGCTCAACATCTTCCTGGCGCACGTTCTGCAGCTTGGACATCGCCGTGCCCACCCGCTGCACCTCTTTCGGGCCCATATGCTTGAGAATCTGGGCGGCATCCGCCTCTCCCAGGGACATTAACAGAATTGCAGCCGCTTCCAGTTGGGGAATCTTACGCATAGGCTTCCTGTCGTTTGCTAATACTCGCTGCTCACTCATCGGAATTGATCCACTGTCTTACCACTTGAGCCACACGGCCCGGATCGTCGGCAATCAGCCCCTTCAAGGCATTCAATTGGCGCTCAAGGTTAGTTGATCCGCCCGGCAAGAGGAAGTCACCACCTTCGCCCTCCCCGCCCTCGCCCACGGCGGCGGCCAGGCTCTCAAGCTCTGCCAGCTGTTCTTCTTCCGACAGCTCCTGCGACTTCTCGCCTTGGTTCGGATTAACCAGATTGTTCAGTAAGCGCAACAGTCCCAAGATCAGCACCAAAATAATCAGCGTTCCCATCCCGTACTTGGCGAGCTGCCAGGCCCAGGGCTGCTCCCACCAGGAAATCGGCTCCAGGGCAATTTCCTCCGGCGGCGCAAAGGGGGTATTGATCACGTTCACGCTGTCGCCCCGGGCCGCGGAGTAGCCGACCGCATCCCGCACCAACTGGGTCAAACGCTGCAGCTCCGCTTCAGGCCAAGGCTGGTAGGTGATCTCCCCGGTTGTCGGGTTAACCCGCCGGATATCATCCACGACCACCGCCACGGTCAGACGCTTCAGGCGGCCCTTTTCATGCTTAGTGTAGCTGACGGTACGATCAACCTCGTAATTACGGGTCGCCTGGCTGCGCATATCCTTGGCCTGAGCCTGGGTTTGCCCCTCACCAGTCGCCTGCTCGGGGACGGTTGCCGCCCCCGGCGGTTGATTCGACAGGGCACCCGGCACCCCGCCGTTTTGACCGGCCACCCGCTGTTCGTTCAGGGTCTGCTCACTACGCAGGGCATTGGTATCCGGGTTAAAGATCTCCTCGGCTTGCTCAATGGAAGTAAAATCCAACTCCGCGGACACCTCGGAGCGGAATCGGCCCGGTCCCATCACCGGATCCAGAATGCTGTTGATCCGGCTGTTCAGGGTTTCTTCCATTTTGCGGGCATATTCGAACTGCTGCATGGCCATCAGGTCTTCACTGGAACGATGGTTCTGCGACAGCAACCGCCCGCGCTGATCCACCAGTGTAATATCCTTGCGGTCCATTTCCGGCACACTGTTGGCGACCAGGTTAACAATGGCCTCAACCTGCTCCCGATCCAGCTCCCGGGCTCCCATCAGCTCCACAAAGATGGAAGCGGAGGGCTTGCGATTGTCCCGTACAAAGACCGACTGCTTGGGGATCGCCAAATGCACCCGGGCACTGCGCACATTACGCAGGCTGGAGATGGTTCTGGCCAGCTCGCCTTCCAGACCACGACGATAACGGGTGGTTTCCATAAACTGACTGGTGCCGAGTCCGGAGTCCTTATCCAGAAGCTCAAAGCCGATGGTCCGGTCTTCCGAGATACCGGCCGCCGCCAGCTTCAGACGTGCTTCCCCCAAAGCATCGGCTTCCACCAACAACACACCGCTGTTCGGCTCGATCTTGTAGGCAATCTTGTTTTGCTGAAGGAGCTGGGCAACTTCGGTCGGGCTGTAGTCGTTAATGTTGTTCAACAGCGGGCGATAGCTCGGTTCCTGCATCCAAAGCACTACTGCCAAACACATCGCCAAACAGGCCGCGACCCCAACCACCAGCACCAGCTGACGCATCAGCGTCAGCTTGCTGAAGCCAAAAATCAGCTCGTTAGCGGGCTCCTGACCCACCTCCACCGGGCTTGGTGTCTGCTCGGGGACCGGTGGTGTTGCCGGTAATTGTGCGCCGTTTTGTACTTCTGCCGGTACGCTTGCCATAACCTAGTTCCTGTTCCTGCCTTGCTCAACCTGCTTGCTTCACAGCTTTACGGAAGTTCACCCCAAATGCCATCAAATCGGCATTTTCATAATGTCTTCATAGGCCTGGATGACCTTATTCCGCACCTGGGTCATCGCCTGCATCGCAACCGTGGATTTCTGTGCCGCAATCATCACCCGGGTGATGTCCACCCCGGGCGTTCCCATTTCATAGGCGCGGGCCAGCTCGTTGGAGTTTTTCTGCAAATCATTCACGCCATCGACGGCATTCTTCAGCATCGCGCTGAAGCTGGGTACCTCTTCGGGCTTTTGCGTCGGCCGGACTTGCGTCGGGTTGGCAATATCCTCTACCTGAGCCGGTCTCGCCATCTGCATCCGCAAATTACGAATTTCCATCAGGACGTTGTTGATATCGACTCGATTAGTCATTGGCCTAATCTCCTGGTATTCGTTCGGCTCCCGAATTCATCGGGCCCATTCATCAGAGCGACAGTTTTTCGTCGGCCGCCATGATGGAGCGACCTCATTACCAATGATTAAGCAGAAAGCATGCCAAAGATGCAGAGCATTGTTTTTAAAGGGCTTATCACAAATCAACGGATCAAGAAGGCAGCAACCGCCAAAAAAGCGTTATTGCGGAAAGGATAAAAAAGGCACCCGGAGGTGCCATCAAGAGTCAATTGAAGGGAAGATCAATTGAAAAAGGAGATTCATCAAACGGGCCGCGAGGCCAGAAACAGGCGCGCTGTTCCTGATCCCGGCCTCTTCCCGCACCAGGGTGCGGGCCTCTGGCGGCCAACAGAGCCAGGGTAAAGGAGCAGCTGCCCCTCTACGCTAATTCTTCCTCCACGTCGATGCCGCACTCGCGCATCTTCGCCAGTTTATAACGCAAGGTCCGGGGGCTGATGCCCAGCTTCTCCGCCACCTGTTTGCGCCGACCACCCTCGCGCTTGAGGGCATCAAGAATGATCTGAAACTCTCTCATCCGCAGATCCTGTCCCAGAACGCCATCCTCTTCGGGCAGCTGCCATTCCACGTCAGCCTGCTGACCGACCTCCGCCGGACACCCCGTCAATGGGTTTTCACTGGCTTCCATATACAAGTCCGCCGCGGTGATCACGCCGTTTTGTTGCAGAATCAGGGCTCGCTGAATCACGTTATCCAGCTCGCGGACGTTACCCGGCCAGTCGTAGGACATCAGACGACGCTCAGCGTCGGCATCCAGGCGCACAAAGGGCATCTTCATCTTATGTCCATGAACCTGCAGCAGGCGACGGGCCAAGGGCACGATGTCGGCCCGACGCTCCCGCAATGGCATCCACTGGATCGGGAAAACGCTCAGGCGATAGTAGAGGTCTTCACGGAACTTGCCTTCCTGAACATACTCCTTGAGGTTACGGTTGGTGGTCGCAATCACTCGGACATCCAGCTCGATGGGACGACGTCCGCCGACCCGCTCCACTTCCCGCTCCTGCAGAACCCGCAGCAGCTTGGCCTGAAGCCCCAGATCCATCTCCGAGATTTCATCCAGCAAAATAGTGCCGCCGTTGGCTTGCTCGAACTTGCCGGGAACACTGGTATAGGCGCCGGTAAAAGCACCCTTTTCATGACCAAACAGCATGGCTTCCAGCATGTTCTCGGGGATCGCCGCGCAGTTCAGTGCTACAAACGGCTTGTTATGGCGATCGGAGTGGCGATGGATAAAGCGGGCCAAGACTTCCTTACCGGTACCGCTCTCGCCAGAGATCAGGACAGTCGAATCTGTCGCCGCCACCCGTTGGGCCAGCTGGAATACTCGCTTACTGGCATTGTCTTCCGCCACGGGCTCGTCCTTGCCCGAGGAAGTCGCCGGCACCACACCGCCCTGGCCAGAAAACTTGCGGATGGAGTCAATCAGCACCTGGGGTTCAAACGGTTTCACCAGATAATCAACCGCGCCGTTTTGCATGGCAGACACCGCATGGCTGATTTGTCCGAATGCCGTCATCAACATCACCGGAATGCCGGGAAACTGACGCTTGATCCGGGCCAGCAGCTCATGACCATCCATACCCGGCAAGTTAACGTCACTCACCACCAGCTCAACCGGGACCCGCTCCAGAGTGAGCAGAGCCTCTTCTGCCGATTCCACAGCCACATAGTCGAGTCCAGCGAGTTCCAACGTTGTCGACAACGCCTCTCTCAGGTCCGCATCATCTTCAACAATCAGGATGGATGTCTTGCTCATTGTCTGTCTCCGCACTACCTGAGCCTGCATCTCACTGCGATGGCAGGCTATGAATTCTTGATCGTTCTCGCTCAGCCGGTCCGTATCCGCTCTGGCGTCACATCGACTGAGTGAACAAGGGCAATGTAATCAGTGCCCGGGCTCCCCGACCCACTCCCTCGGACTGCAGGGAAAACTGGCCATGGTGGGCTTTAACCACCGCCTGTACGACCGCCAGGCCCAGTCCCGTGCCTTGCGGCTTGGTGGTCACGAAGGCTTCCATAATCCGCGCCTGGTCCTCCGCCGAAAATCCCGCCCCCTGGTCGGCGATCTCGATCTGAACCGAGGCGGGCTCGACCCGGGAGACCAGAACCCGAAGTCGTGGTGTTCCGGTAGAGGCCTCGATACTGTTGTGCAACAGGTTCAACAACACGCCAACGAGAGCATCTTTATTACAAAGAATTTCCCCATCGGCGCCCTCCACCTGCCATTCACACTCCGCACCAGCCCGACTCAAGCCGGCTTCTGCTGCGTTCTGAAACTGTTCGATCAGCTCGCCAATCTGCATTCTTTCAGCGAGACGGGTTTCACCCCGGGCGAAAATCAACATATCCCGCACCTGCTGATCCAGGTGAACCAATCTGGACATTAGCTTCTCCGCGCACTTCACCCGCAGTTCCGGAGAAAGATCCGGATGGGACAGATGTCCGCCGTACAGCATCGCCGCTGACAAGGGCGTACGAACCTGGTGGGCCAGTGATGCAACCATCCGCCCCATGGCCGACAAACGCTCGTTGCGACTCACCTGGGCTTGCAGCGCACGGGTTTCCGTCATGTCGTGCAGCAACACCAGCTGACCCGGCTCGGACTCCATGGAGCGTGTGGAGATACTGACCCGGCGGCCATCCTTCAACGAGATTTCATGACCATCATCGGCCCGGGGGGCAAAACAACGACGAATCACATCGCCCCAGCGCTCGCCCTCCAGAGGCTCGCCCAGCAGCTCAATCGCCGCGGGGTTACACTGTTGAATCCGGCCCTGACCATCCAACACCACCACACCGGCCGGCAAAATCGCCAGCAAGGTCGACAGTCGCTGTGCCAGGCGCTCCTTCTCCAGGATTTCCTGACGTCCAACCGCCTTGGCTTGGGCCAACTGCTCGGTCAGCAGTGCGACCCGCGCTTCCAGCTCACGATTTTGTTGCTGCAGCTGTTCAAGAACCGGATTTGACGTGATGAAGGGAACCTGTCCATCCAGGACTGTCGCCACACCCTGCCCCAAACTCGCCGACTGATTGGCAGCCCGGCGGGATACAGCAACCGGAAGGCTGAAATCGCCTCGATCATTGGACACTAGGTTCGGCAGACTCATGTTTCTTCCCCCTTCACTAGGGTTAACTAGGTGATGCCCTGCAATCTGGGCAGCTTACCCACTATTAAGCAAAGTCTTTGCCAAACTATTTTAAACCTTTTAAATCATACAGTTATCAAGAAAAAGTATCGCTACCCATATCTAAAGTGACAAATTCCCAGCGCTTTTAAAGAGCCGGGCAAGCACCGGAGCGTCCGGAAAGCGTCACTTGCTCCGGGGCTTCCCTGGTGGTTTTGGAGCAGAACTTTAGGATTTTGAGAGGATTTAGCACTTGAGCTTGCGAGGGTAAAGGAGGAAGCAGGACAGGATTCACGCCCCATAAACAAAAACCGCCGGACTCAAGCCGGCGGTTTTCCACAGCGGGACGACGAGCAATCCGGCTCAGTCATCGCCACTTTTCAAACCATATTTGCGAACTTTCTCAACCAGGGTGGTGCGTCGAATGTGCAGGCGTTCCGCCGCTCTTGCAACCACGCCTCCGGCATCCTCCAGCGCCTGCTGAATCAAGCTCTTCTCCAGGTTATTGAGATACTCCTTCAGATCCAGGCCATTGGGTGGCAGAACCGCCGGCCCATTCTGGCCGCCCGGCTCAGCCACCTCGCCCAGATCAAATACGGGCAGATTCTCATCCAGATCATCCACATGGCGAAACTTCTTAGGCAACTCCTGGACACCGATCACACCGTAGGGATACATGATCGCCAAACGCTCCACCAGGTTTGCCAGCTCCCGCACGTTACCATGCCATTCATGACGGCACAGGCTCAGAATAGCGGCGGAGTTAAACCGAATAGAGCCACGCTTTTCCGTTTCCATCCGGGAAACCAGCTCATTGATCAGCAGCGGGATATCTTCCACCCGCTCCCGCAAGGCCGGCATTTCGATGGGGAATACGTTCAGGCGATAATACAAGTCCTCACGGAATTCGCCCTTTTCGATCATTTCTTCCAGATTCTTATGGGTTGCCGCGATAACGCGCACATCCGCCTTGATGGTCTTATTGCTGCCAACTCGCTCGTAGGTGCGCTCCTGCAACACCCGCAGAATTTTCACCTGCATGTTAAGGGGCATATCGCCAATTTCATCGAGAAACAGGGTGCCGCCTTCCGCCAACTCAAAACGTCCGACCCGGGCCGAGATCGCCCCGGTAAAGGCGCCCTTCTCATGACCAAACAACTCACTTTCCAACAGTTCAGCGGGAATAGCACCACAGTTGACGGGGACAAAGGGCTTATTGCGACGATCCGAGTTGTAATGCAGGTTACGGGCGACCACTTCCTTACCGGTCCCGGACTCACCGGTGACCAGCACGCTCACTTCCTTGTCCGCCACCTGTGCCATCAGCTCCCGTACCCGCTGAATGGCCCGGCTGGTGCCCACCAGGCTTCGAAACAACTGGACATCCCGCTGCTGGCCCCGGGCCCGACTGGCCGCGAACTGCTCCCGATAAACCTGGGCGCGATACAGGTTATCCAGAAACTTATTGTAGTTGGGTGGAAACTCGAACTTGCTGATGACCATTTTACGCAGGTCCGGATCCAGGGAGCTGAGATCCGAGTCCCCCATCAACAACACCGGAATCCCGATGTCCCATTGGCGAAGATCCGCCAGGAGCGGTTCCAGTTGTGTCACCTCATGATCGACAATCAGGGCGAGAATGTCCGAAGTGCTCTGTTCAAACTCCTTCAGTGTCACTTTCCAGTCCTTGGTACTGCTGACAATTACACTTTCCCCAAGAAACTCCAAAATCACTCGCATGTCGTGAAGACGGCTGTCGTGATCACACACGAGTAACACTTTATTCTCTCTGACCATGATACTTTTACTAACCTTTACGGCTTTATGCTTCTTCACGGGGCCGGATAACTCGCAAACCACACAATAAAAAGCGATGTGAAACACATCGCTTAAGTAGTTTGTTGCTTGATCCTGTTGCTATGCCCCAATTGACATCACGAACTACAGTGCAAGATCCAGGGACAGGCCATCGGGGCCTTTCAAGTCTAGAGGAAGTAAAGACGGCATCCGGGAGGCTGTCAATTTAATGACACTTTTATTCATCATTTAGCGATGTGTTGATGAAAAAAACAGAATCCCGTCATGACCGTTAAGCCGGGAAGAATGCCATCCCGACTCCTGAAGTCTGACCAAACCGCCGTTCCGCCTTGTCCCAGTTCAGGATTGCGGACAGCTGCTACCCTCTGCCTAGACTGTTTTTAAGATAAGCATTCGCAGCGGAGACCCCCCGCTGCGTGGTCTGAATTTCCTTGGCCAGGCTATCCCGATACTGGGTACCGCGCTGGATCAACTCGCCATAGAGAACCTGACATTGCTCCATCAACTGGCGCAGGGCTTGTTGCGCGTCCGGGGTCACGACATCCTCTGCCGCCTGGCGAATGGCCTGGTGCGCTGCCTGGTTCAACTCAATGACGCCTTCCCAGTCATTGTTTTCCATGGCCGCTTCCAACGCCGCCAATGCTTGCTGAACCTCAACGATCAGTTCGCCATCCCGAAGATCGGCCGGTGATGTACTCAATGGAGGGCCTCCTGTGTGAACCCGTTCAATATATTAAGTAATAATAGCCCTTTTCTCACCCCTTGGCAGGCCTGCCACATCAATTAAACCGCGATTTATCCGCGACTGTCTGATTTTCAATCAGCCATAAAAAATGCCCGCACTTGCGGGCATTTTTAGGGCACACCAGATGGGCTCAGGTCAAAAACTTAATCATCACCCCGGCTGCCACCGCGGAGCCAATCACCCCGGCCACGTTGGGGCCCATGGCATGCATCAGCAAGAAGTTCTGAGGGTTGGCCTCCAGACCCAGCTTGTTGGATACCCGGGCCGCCATCGGTACCGCAGAGACCCCTGCGGAACCAATCAAGGGGTTGACCTTGTCTTTGCTGAACAGGTTCATCAGCTTGGCCATCAACACACCACCAGCGGTTCCAATACCGAAGGCGACAATGCCCAGCACCAGAATCCCCAGGGTCTGCATATCCAGGAACTTGTCGGCACTGAGCTTGGAGCCCACCGCCAGACCCAGGATGATCGTCACGATGTTGATCAGCGCGTTTTGCGCAGTATCGCTCAAACGATCCACCACCCCGCACTCCCGCATCAGGTTACCCAGACACAGCATTCCCAACAGGGGGGCAGCATCCGGGAGGAATAGCGCCACCAGAATCAACAGGATCACGGGGAATACAATCTTCTCCGTTTTACTCACGTGCCGCAGCTGAGTCATCTTGATCTTACGTTCAGCTTCGGTGGTCAGCGCTTTCATGATGGGAGGCTGGATCAAGGGCACCAAGGCCATATAGGAATAGGCCGCCACGGCAATCGCCCCCAGCAGGTGGGGAGCCAAAATAGACGCCGTATAGATGGACGTCGGACCATCAGCACCACCAATGATCCCAATCGCGGCGGCTTCAAAGATGGTAAAGTCGACAAGTCCCGTCATGCTTAGCAGGGCGGCTCCCAATACGGTTCCAAAAATACCGATCTGAGCCGCGGCTCCCAACAACAGGGTTCGCGGATTAGCCAGCAAGGGACCAAAATCCGTCATGGCGCCCACCCCCAGGAAGATCAACAAGGGTGCAGCCCCACTCATGATGGCAACATCAAAGAAATGACGCAGGATCCCTGTCGCATAGCCGGCATCCACGGCAATCTGCGAGGCCGCCCCATAAACGCCGGCATTAGCCCCATTCAGCGCCTGCTTAAAGGTATTGATGACCTCTGGGGTGACAGCCTGCCCCGCCTCATAGGAAACACCAAGAACCGGGGCCAGCGCGGCGAGTACATCCGGCTTGGCAAAGTAAATCGCATTTTCCACTGCGGACAAGGCCATACCGGCCTCGGGAATGTTCGATAACAATCCACCAAAACCAATCGGCACCAGCAGCAAAGGCTCAAAGCCTTTGCGAATAGCCAGATAGAGCAGTCCCAGGCAGACCAGGATCATGAGCGCCTGGCCCGGCGCCATGTTTGCCAAGCCACTGCCTGTCCAAAGCTTGATTACGCTTTCCATGGAAACTCCTCTTACGCCAGGCTCAACAGCGTGTCACCAACAGCAACCGTTTTACCAACTGCCGCGTCCACCGAAGTCACCGTACCCGCTGACGGAGACCGGATTTCAGTTTCCATTTTCATGGCTTCAAGAATGACCAATACATCACCTTCCTGAACCACCTGCCCTGGCGTGACCAGAACCTTCAGGATATTACCGGCCAGGGGCGCCGGAATGGGCTCTCCACCAGCTGCGGGCACCGGTGCCGCCGCCGGCGCGGAGGCGGTTGTGGCGCCAACAGGTGCCAGATGGGTTACATCTCCGCCCTCATTGACCTGCACCACATAGGACTGGCCATTGACCGTCACGGTATAGACTTCCGGCTCCCCGGACTTCGCCGAGGAAGCAGCGGGAGCGACGTCGCTGGCACTGGGCACGGGCTCAAAGGCCTCGGGATTGCCACGGTTTTCCAAAAACTTCAGACCCACTTGCGGGAACAGAGCGTAGGTCAGTACATCATCCACTTCATCCTTGGCGAGCTTAATGCCTTTTTCGGCAGCCAGCTTCTTGAGCTCTTCGGTCAGCTTGTCCATTTCTGGCTCCAGCAGGTCTGCCGGACGACAGGTAACGGGTTCTTTGCCTTCCAGCACGCGCTCCTGAAGCTCTTTATTGAACGGAGCAGGTGCAGCACCGTACTCGCCCTTCAACACCCCAGCGGTTTCCTTGGAGATGGACTTGTAACGCTCGCCGGTCAGCACGTTCAGAACCGCTTGAGTTCCGACAATCTGAGAGGTCGGCGTCACCAGAGGGATAAAACCCAGATCTTCCCGAACCCGAGGAATCTCTTCCAACACGGCGTCAAACTTGTCGATCGCACCCTGCTCTTTCAGCTGACTTTCCATATTCGTCAGCATGCCACCTGGCACTTGGGCCAACAGGATACGGGAGTCGACCCCTTTTAGGCTGCCTTCAAACTTCGCATACTTCTTACGGACTTCACGGAAATAAGCCGCGATTTCTTCCAGAAGCTTCAAATCCAGGCCAGTCTCACGATCCGTCCCTTCCAAAATTGCCACGATGGCTTCGGTGGGAGAATGACCATAAGTCATGCTCATGGAGGAAATGGCCGCATCCACGTTATCAATGCCCGCCTCAGCCGCCTTAATGGCAGTGGCGGTGGACATGCCGGTCGTGGCGTGACACTGCATATGGATAGGAACCTTCACTTCCTGTTTCAGGCGAGTGACCAGCTCATAGGCGACATAAGGCTTGAGCAGGCCCGCCATGTCCTTGATTGCAATGGAGTCCGCCCCCATGCTTTCAATGGTCTTAGCCAGCTCCACCCACATGTCCAGGGTATGTACCGGGCTTACGGTATAAGACAACGTCCCCTGGGCATGTTTACCCACCTTCAGAACCGCCTTGATGGCCGTTTCCAGGTTACGGGGGTCGTTCATGGCGTCAAATACACGGAAAACATCAATGCCGTTGTCTGCTGCACGCTCGACAAAGCGCGTAACCACGTCATCGGCATAATGACGGTAACCCAGCAGGTTCTGGCCCCGCAGCAGCATTTGCTGAGGCGTGCGCGGCATGGCCTTCTTCAGTTGGCGGATGCGCTCCCAGGGATCTTCACCCAAATAACGAATACAGGCATCAAAGGTTGCCCCTCCCCAGGTTTCCAGCGACCAAAAGCCAACCTGATCCAGTTTTTCCGCAATTGGCAGCATATCGTCCAACCGCATGCGAGTTGCCAGCAAAGACTGGTGAGCATCCCGCAACACTACATCCGTGATGCCGAGAGGTTTCTTTGAGTTTGTCATGTTCTGTTAGGCCTTATTGTTAAAGGTATGAAAATCCTTATCTGTCTCACTTCTTGTGGTGTGAGCGATATTCCTTCACTGCCGCCGAGATAACGGAGAGCAGCTGAGCGTCTACCTGAGCAGACGGCACCGCCGGAGCTTTCGCAATCGGTGCTGCAGGTACTACGGGGTCTGGAAAATACTTGGTAATGATCTTGGAGACAACGGAGATCGCAAAGATCAGAGCCATCAGGAATACAAAAACGAATCCCACTCCAGCGATCATTAATTCCAGGGCATTAGCCAGTAGTTCGTTCATGAGGTTTACCTTCATTTGATAGGCGAGCGGCCTTGCATAGCCATTCCCGTTTTGAGGGCTACGTATCCTTACGGATTTACGCCCAAAATATCTCCCAATGTAGCGCCTAGCTTTATTCAGCGCAACCAGAGCTTTTATCGTAAGACAAAGAATAAAAGGCCACAGCCGTTAATTGGCAATTACTTACAGGAAATAGAACGCAGACTTTTGCTCTTCGCACTAGCCACGGCAGCAGAACAGAAGATAGCTAAAAGCATGGGGAAGGGAAAATAGGGAGTTGGCGCGCCTGGAAGGATTCGAACCTCCGACCACCTGGTTCGTAGCCAGGTACTCTATCCAACTGAGCTACAGGCGC
>CAZEWG010000016.1:0-55716 GCA_964514485.1 uncultured Pseudomonadales bacterium | reverse complement strand
TGTTGAACACGTTGTAATGCACTTCATAGTCGCCAAACACCTGTTTCTGTTCTGCCTGGCTGGTTGCCATGAAGCAGAGGCTGAACAGGGCCAGCGCCCACTTGAAACGGGAAGCAAAGGAAGACATCTGGGCTCCTTGGATCGCGAAATGGGTGAAAGTCGATGGCGGATATTGTGGCATGAACCGGCGTCGGGGGTAAGGTTTTGCGGAGTCGCTCCCGAAAGAACGACGGGGGCGACCGCCGAGACCAGAGTTAGGGCAACTTGTTCTTTCGGGACCGAATCAACCCCTGGGTGGCCAGGAGCGCTATAAACAACCCGGCCAGGATCTTCTGATTCAGGGCCAGGGTTTTGTCTCTGGCCTTGAAAAAGTTTTCGCAGCTGAACAACACCTGGTAGTGGGGCGGTGGCAGATGGAGACGGCTATTTTTTCGAATTGTTTTCGCCAGCTCAGGGTCGTTTTGAACCCATTCCAGATACAAGTCCAAATCCACCGTGGTATCGGGGTCTTTACGCAGCCGGTCATAGTAGAGGAGATCAAGCGGTGACATTCTTTCCACGTGACACACGCCGTCGCCATTGATGACCTTATATCTTATTTTTTCCCAGGGATAAGGCCTCTTGGGGGGAGAGGCTCTGCGAGACCCGGTGTACAAGCGATACCACTTTCCATCCAGCTTTAAATGGTAGCGTGGCGTGGGGGCGCCTTTCCCGCCGTGGTGATAGGTGATTTTGGTGTCCTCGAAGGAGCCTTCCATGAGGCCGGAAACCTGGTAATCTCCATTGTCGGGATGGGTGATGACTATGTACAGCCAAAAGAGCGTGAAGCTAATCAGCAAGAATCTGAGCAGGCCAAGCAGCGAGCTGATGATGGAGTGAACGTCTTGGATGCGCATGGGCCGGTTTCCTGGGCAGTCAGGCGGTGGGGCGAGTAGCTGAGCGTTCTTGAGGTTGAGAAATCCACCTGCCTGTACATCCTTTGTATATACTTACTGACATAAGTCTAGCCAATACTCCTGGCTAATTGAAACCGCACCCGTGGGGTTGGTAGAGGCTGCAGGCCGAGGCCAGAAGCCTCTACCAACGGAGTACACTACCTAGTCCAAGATGGCCGATCTCAATAATAGCGAATCCGAAAAAATTGCTCTGGAGCACGAGGCCGCACGCTTGTTTATGCGGGCTTACGAGCGCCTGCATGGGGTGAAGATGCGCCATATCTGGCACAACACGCCCCGCAGGCCGGATGTGTCTTGTCTGCTGGACGGTGAGCGCCTGGATCTGGAGGTGGCCCACTTGTATGGCTCTGAACAGGAAGCCATGCAGTTGCTGGGGCGAGAGTTGGGTGAGAAAACCCGGCTGGAACTGGAAGCTCTGGATCGGCTCGAGGATGCCCACTACCGGCTGATTGAGGCGCTGAACCGGATTCTCGCCAACAAGGCCCTCAAATGTTACCAGAGCCGGCGAGTCTGGCTGGTGATCCGCAATGTTCATCCGGCCTGGACCGCCGAGGAGATCGCCTCATCGCTGCAACAGATCCGGATCCCGGCCGAGCATCCCTTTGAGCAGATCTGGATTGTGGGGGATATGCAGGGCAAGAGCGGTATTGTGCAGCTCTATCCGCGCCCCCTTGAGGGCTAGAGGGCTGTCTTAACGAATTAGCCCTACAGCCCTCAAGGGCCAGGCGATGGTTAGCGGGTGACCCGGTAGATGGCAATCTGCCCCAGTAGGTTCGGCCAGAGATCAATGGGCAGAGTGTGGCGGTGCTCGTTATCCATCACAATGCGGCTGACAATCTTGAAGTTGCGCTCCTTGCAGAAGTTCTCGAAGTCACGCACCGTGCACAGGTGGATGTTGGGGGTGTTGTACCAGGTGTAGGGCAGGGCGCTGGACACCGGCATCTGCCCCTTGCGCATCAGGTAAAACCGCAGCTTCCAATGGCCGAAGTTGGGGAAGGCAATGATCCCTTCCTTACCCAAGCGCAGCATTTCGCTGAGCATGATATCCGGGTGGCGCACGGCCTGTAGGGCCTGGGACATCACCACGGTGTCGAAGCTGCCGGTGCGGAAGTTGGACAGCCCCTTGAGGTCCAGGTCCTGTTCGATCACGTTGACACCCTTGCGGATGCATTCGGTGATTTTGGCCGGGTTGATCTCCAGCCCATAGCCTTGGACTTGTTTGTGGGTTTTCAGGTAGTGCAGCAACTCACCGTCGCCGCAGCCCAGGTCGAGCACCCGAGAACCCGGTTTAATCCACTTCTGAATAATATCGAGGTCTGGACGCACGGTTATAGCTCCTGCGCAATACGGTTCATATAGCCGGCGAACACGTCCATGTAACGGGGGGACGGAATCAGGAAAGCATCATGGCCATGGGGGGATTCGATTTCCGCATAGGTGACATCCTTGCGGGCATCCACCAGGGCATTGACGATTTCCTCGGAGCGCTCCGGCGAGAAGCGCCAGTCGCTGGTGAAAGAGACCACCAGGAAATTGGCCTGGGCATTTTCCATGGCGGCCGTCAGGCTGTCACCATAGTCCCGGGCCGGGTCAAAGTAGTCCAGGGCACGGGTCATCAGCAGGTAGGTGTTGGCGTCGAAGTTCTTGGAAAAGCGCTCACCCTGATAATGCAGGTAGCTTTCCACCTGGAACTCCGCCTCCAGGCCAAACTTGAAGGCCTGATCCCGCAGCTCGCGACCGAATTTTTCACCCATGGACAGGTTGGACAGGTAGGTGATGTGCCCCACCATGCGCGCAATACCCAGCCCCTTGGCGGGAAAGGTATTGTGCTCGTAATAACGACCGCCGTGAAAATCCCGGTCGGAGGTGATGGCCTTGCGGGCCACCTCGTTGAAGGCGATGTTCTGGGCGGAGAGTTTCGGGGCCGAGGCAATGACCAGGGCATGGGCGACCCGCTCCGGATAGTCGATCGACCACTGCAGGGCCTGCATGCCGCCCAGGCTGCCGCCAACAATCGCCGCCCAGCGCTGAATGCCCAGGTGATCCGACAGCTGGGCTTGGCTCGCCACCCAATCCTTGACCGTGACCACCGGAAAATCCGGGCCATAATGTTTGCCGGTGTCCGGGTTGATGCTGGTGGGCCCGGTGCTGCCGTTACAGCCGCCGAGGTTATTGAGGCACACCACGAAGAACTTGGTGGTGTCGATGGGCTTGCCAGGGCCAATCGCCGAATCCCACCAGCCCGGTTTTTTGTCGTCCGGACTGTGGTAGCCCGCGGCATGATGATGGCCGCTCAAGGCATGGCAGATCAGCACCGCGTTGGTTCGGTCGCGGTTGAGCTCGCCATAGGTCTCATAGACGATTTCGTACGAGGACAGGGTTTTCCCGCAGACCAGCTTCAGCGGCGTGTCCACCGTCAGCTTCTGGGGAATGACGATTCCTACGGAATCCGGGGGGATGACATCGGGCATCTCAGTCGGTAAACATCCTGAAAAGATTACGGAATCTTGCAGTGTAAACAGCGCGTCAGGGGGAAGCAATATTTCATTCCGAAAGCGCGAGTCTGTGCCCGGGGGCAGCGCTGGACCCAGGCTTCGGCCGGCTGCGCTCTTAATCGTGCTCGATATTCTGTTATAGTGCCAGGCCTCCCTGTTGAATCCTTGGAGCCTGACTGATCCCGCAGGTTGTGGGTCGGGCTGGGCTTTGTTCTGTCGTCTGGGAACCCTTCATGAATCAAAACTCTCTCGCCTCGTCATTTCAGGCCACGGTGCCGGTGATGTTTGGCTATATCCCCATGGGCATGGCGTTCGGCTTGCTGCTGGCGAATGCCGATTACGCCTGGTACGTCGCCACCTTGATGGGGATTTTTATCTACGCCGGCGCCGCCCAGTTTTTGGCGGTGGGGCTGCTGGCCGCCCAGGCGGGGCTGCTGGAGGTGGCGATAGCGACTTTTTTGCTGAACTCGCGCCACATCTTTTATGGCCTGTCCCTCATGCATCGTTTTAAGGCCCGGGGCTGGCGGCGTTTTTATCTGGTCTTCGGACTAACCGATGAGACGTTCTCTCTGCTGACGTCTCAGCCCTACCAGCCGGGCGTCGATGAAACCCGGGCTCAGTTACAGATGACCGCCCTGAACCAGGGTTATTGGGTGGTGGGTTGTACCTTGGGGGCATTGCTGGGACAGGCCATCGAGTTTGACACCACCGGGCTGGAGTTCACCTTGCCGGCGCTTTTTATTGTGCTGGTGATTGAGCAATACCGCAGTGTGCGCCGGCTGTTTCCCTTCGTCATTGCCGTGCTGGCGGCGGTCGTCACCTTTCTATTGGGCGGCGCCGAGCAGATGTTGCTGATTTCCATTGCCCTGGCACTGAGCCTGCTGTTGCTGGGCCGCAGGGCGGGGGTGGTTCAATGAGCTGGTATCTGGTGAGCTTTATTGCGGTGATGACGTTGGCGACCTTTCTGACCCGGGCGCTGCCCTTTCTGCTGTTCCGGCGGGGCGGAGAGCATCCGCTGATGGCCTACATTGGTCGCTATTTGCCGCCGGCGATCATGCTGCTGCTGGTCATCTATTGCCTGCAGACGGTGGATTTCACCCAGCCGCCCCATGGCGCCCCGGAGCTGCTGGCGTCTGGTGTTGTGGTGGCAGTTCACATGCTGTGGCGCAACTCGCTGATCAGCATCGGTGCCGGGACCGCGCTTTATATGTATCTGGTGCAGTCGGGCGTTTTAGGCTGAAACCTGTGATGGAGGCGGAGGCGGCCTGCCCAGATGGTGAGCAGGCCGCTTCTGTGGAAGGTTTCAGGCTTGGCGGGAGGCGTTGCCGGCAATCCCCGTCAGGTTCACCACTTTCTGGGCCCGCAGGGCGGGTGCTGGTTTACGGATGCGGCGCTGGATCTGTTCCGCCATAAACAGCTGCTTCTCGGTTTCCTCGATCAGCTGCTCCAGTTTGCGCACTTGCGAGCGGGTATCCTTGGCGGTACGGGCCAGCTCCTTGAGGCGGCGGATCTGATGCTCCAGCATCTGCTTCTGCTCCAGGGTGTGCTGCATAATGGGCAGCAGGGCTTCCTGGGGCCAGCGTTCACTTTCCTGGCGGATGTTGTTGTGCAGCTTGCGGGCTTCACTCACCAGGGTGCTGAAGAAGTGCTTGATGACCAGCGTCTGTTCGGTCATCAGCGTTTTCGGACTCCGCTGGAATTTGGCCACCTGCTCACGCAGCAGCTTGAGGTCGCGAATTTGGCGCTCGATTTTGAACACCGGCGGTTTCAGGTGTCGGGTTCGGGTATCGGAGGAATAGCGGTTGTAGATGGACGCCACCATCTTCTGGGCCAGGTTGGTTTCATGGATCAGGTGGGAAATGTCATCTTCCAGAGAGTCGAAGAAGCTGCCCATGGTGCGATACATGCCCAGGGTGGTCCAGCTGCTCATGAGCTGCTCGCGAGCCCGTTGGGCGTGCTCGTCAAAGCGCTCGGCGCGGAACAGGTTGTCCAGGATCCGGGCCTGGGACTGCATCAGTCGACGGCTGGAGCGTAAGGTGATCAGTTTCTTGTAGTAGTAGTCGTAGTCTTCCTGGGTGCGCTCGGTCAGCTCCTTCAGGAATTCCTTGCTGACGCCCCGCTCGGAAAGATCTTCCAGACGTTCCTTGAGCAGTTCCACCCGACCCTGCAGGATGGCCTGGCTGTTTTGCAGCATGCCCAGAATATCCGCCACCAGGGTGTGGGTCAGCAGCCGTTCCTTCTGGGCCAGAATACGCTTGCTGAGCAGCTCTTCCAGGTCCGGCAGGCGGCTGCGGCCGAGCAAGGTCTCGTCATCACGGACTTTTGCGGTCAGCGCCTGTTTGGCGGAGACCAGCATCACTTCTTCCCGCTTCATGCCCAGTAGTTCGGCGGTTTTGCGATGAACCTGAGAGATGGCCTCGAGCGTATGCTGCTCACCCTGGATATCGTCCCAGAGCATGTCGATCTTGTTGAGCACCGCAAAGCGCCCGGCCCGATGGTCGCTGTCGGAGGTGGCGATAAAGTTGTTCCAGATCGCCAGGTCGCTGGCGGTTACGCCGGTGTCCACGCTGAGCAGGAAAATCACCGCGTGGGCGCTGGGGATCATGCTGATGGTGAGTTCGGGCTCGGAGCCCAGGGCATTCAAGCCGGGGGTGTCGAGAATCCGCAGGCCTTGCTCGAGCAGCGGGTTTTTCAGGCTGATCAGCGCATGACGCCAGGCGGGAATAATCACCTGGCGGGAGTTTTGCGGGTCATAGTCCAGGGCCTCGTCCTGAAAGCCCAAGGCGCGTGCTTCTTCCACGGACACCGACTTGGTACGGCTCACTTCCTCTAACGAGGCTTTCATGGCCTCCGGGCTGGAGATATCCAGCGGATAATGAATCCAGTGTTCCCGGTTGTGGCGGAATTCGGACAGGCTCTTTTCCGATGCGCGGCTTTCAATCGGCAGCAGGCGCAGGTAGTTGGCCTTGCTCTCCTGGTCATAAAACAGCTCGGTGGGGCACATGGTGGTGCGCCCGGCCTGGGAGGGGAGCATCCGCTGGCCGAAATCGGCAAAGAACAGGGCGTTGATGAGCTCGGTCTTGCCACGGGAGTATTCGCCAACAAAGGCAATGGTCAGTTCGTCGTCCCGCAGCAGGTTCAGGCTGCGGTCGAGTTTGCGCTGCAGGTCCTCGGAGTTGAGCTGGCTGGTTTCCAGCCACTGGCTGTAGCGCTCAATTTCCCTGATCAGGTTGTGCTTCCAGAGGTGGTAGCTTTCCACTTGCTGCGTCAGACGACTCACGCTCATACGATCCTCTCGCTTTTCCACTCAGGGCCTGGCTCCTGCGAGCCTGTGCAGTGGATTCCGGGCGGGCTTTCTGCGGGCCAGAAGGCAGACCGCTCTGATCATCAATGTGTTTAATTTGTGAACAGGTGATGCCGAAAACAATAAGTGACCTGGTTAGGAACCGCTAGGGATTCGGGGTAACTTCTTGTTACTTCAGGTAGATCTTTAGTATTTCTGGGATGCGGGTCACATTTTGGATGGCGAGCCGTTTGGTGCGGGAGGTTTCGCCGCTGAGCAGTTCCACATCCTGCTGGCGCACCTGACAGAGTTTGGCGAGAAACTGGATCAGGTGCTGGTTCGCCTTGCCATCGACCGGTGGGGCGGTAATGCGGATCTTGAGGGCCTCACCGTGCAGGCCAACGATTTCGTCGGCCCGGGCCTTGGGTTGAAGGTGACAGTTGAGAATCAAGAGACCGTCACGGAATTCAACGGGGCTGGCCATGGCTTAGAACCAAAAACGGCTGAGGCTTACGGCGTCAGCCAGTCGGGCAATGATGATCTGAATCACATTGATCACCAAAAACAGCAGGATCGGCGACAGGTCCAGACCGCCCAGCGGAGGCAGCAGACGGCGGAAGGGGCGCATCACCGGCTCGGTAATCTGGTGCAGCAGCTGTGCTGCCGGATGATAACTGCCCGGTGCGACCCAGCTGAGAATGATCATGCCGATCACCGCCCAGAAGTAAATCTGGACCAGCAGGTTCAATACGATCACCGCCGACCAGGCCACGTAGGTCACAATCGCCACCGGCGCGCCGGCCAATAGGGCGATTACCGTGAACACCAGGGTCTGAAGCAAAACCGCCAGAACCAGGGACGCGCCATCAAAGGCGCCAATGCCGGGAACCACTTTGCGGATGGGGGTTACCAGCGGATTGGTGGCTTTGACCACGAACTGGGAGATGGGGTTGTAGAAGTCGGCGCGGGAGAGCTGAAACAGGAAACGCAACAGCACGATGGTGATGTAAAAGGTGGTCAGCAGCTTCAGCGACGAAACAAGAATATCGGTCAGCATGGTTTGGACTATTCCTGGGTTTTTGTTAGCCCGACGTGACGAGACGTCGGGTTTTGATCAGATAATGGGGTGATTCCTTTCCGATTTCCAGTGCCTGTATGGTCAAGAGGAAGCACCCAGTTGCCGGGCCAGCTCCTCGGACCGCTGGGCGGCAGCGGCGACTGCCCGGTTGAACATCTCCCGCAGGCCATCGTTTTCGAAGGACTCAATGGCCCGCTCGGTGGTGCCGCCGGGTGACATGACTTTACGCTTCAGGGTGGCAGGGTCATCTTCGCTCTGCAGGGCCATGGTGGCCGCCCCCAGCATGGTTTGCATACTGAGCTGTCGGGCGGTTTCGGCGGTCAGGCCGGCGCGGACTCCCGCCGCTTCCATCGCTTCCAGGATCAGGAAAAAATACGCCGGGCCGCTACCGGAGACCGCAGTCACCGCGTGCAGGTCTTTTTCTTCAGCAACCCACTGGGTCAGGCCGATGGCCTGGAACATGGCGTTCGCCGCCGCCTTCTGGGCGTCGGTCACCCGAGGGTTGGCATAGAGGCCGGAGGCGCCTACGCCGACCAGGGCGGGGGTGTTGGGCATGCAGCGCACCACCGCCAGATTGCCGCCCAGCCAGGACTCAATGGAGGCGATCTCAATGCCGGCGGCGATCGAGACCACCAGCGGGCGGCGACGTTGTACCGCCTCGCGGATTTCTTCGCACACCTCGCGCAGCACCTGGGGCTTCACGCTCAGAAACAGGATGTCGCAGTTGTCCACCGCGCTGACATTGTCATCCAGGGTGTTGATACCTTGTTCTGCCTGCAAGCGGGCGAGCTGCTCTTTGTCAACGTTGGTGGCATTCAGCTGGGAGGCTGACACTCCGCTGCGGATCAGGCCGCCGATAATGCTCGAGGCCATGTTGCCAGCGCCGATGAAAGAGATTTTTTGGGTCAGGTTCATAAGTTCTCCGTGTTAATCGCAGGCAAACAGGTTAGGGTCTCTCTCCCCGGCAGGGAGGGGAGTCTTAAGGGTTGTTCCTGGCCGGTCGCGGCCCAAATAGCGCCGTGCCCACCCGGACAATGGTCGAGCCCTCGGCGATAGCGGCCTCCAGGTCGTCGGACATTCCCATCGACAGGGTATCCAGCGTTGGGTGTTGGGCTTTTAACTGTTCCAGCAGGCCTCTCATCCGGGCGAAGGCCTGGCGCAGGGAGGCTTCACTCTGATCCGGATCGGGGATGCACATCAGCCCCCGCAGCTGCAATCGGGGGAGGGCGGCCACTTGTGCCGCCAACTGGGGTAACTGCTCCGGGGCGACGCCAGATTTGCTGGGCTCGTGATCGATATTCACCTGCAGGCAGACGTTCAGAGGGGGCAGAGCTGGCGGGCGCTGTTCGTTGAGGCGCTCGGCAATTTTGATCCGGTCCAGACTGTGCACCCAGGCAAAATGCTCGGCAATCGCCCGCGTCTTGTTAGACTGGATCGGCCCAATAAAGTGCCAGGTAATCGCCCGATCGGCCAGCGCCTGGATTTTGTCGACGCCTTCCTGGAGATAGTTCTCGCCAAAATCCCGCACCCCCAGTTGATGGAGGGCGTCGACTTCATCCGGCGAGCGGGTTTTGCTGACCGCCAGCAGCTGTACGGAGTCCGGTGCGCGGTCGACGGCTTCCAGGGCTTTTTGTATCCGAACCCTCACGCTTTGGAGGTTGTCTGCTATGCTGAACATGGATTAATAGTTTCCGGTCAGGGGACTTCCTGCTGACGTACAGGTTTTCATACTAGACTCTAAGATCGGCTCCGGCCTCAATGGCTGACATGACCCTGCCAGTCACAAACCTGGCATCCATCCAGATGAAAGCTGTGTTGACCGGAACGCTAACGCCTGTTGCCCGTCGTGAGGTATTACCACGGGGCAATAGAGCGCTGATATTATAACGCTTTATCTGTTTGATTGTTGTTCTCGATTGGGGTTCACCATGGATATTACCGAGCTGCTTGCCTTCTCCGCCAAACAGGGCGCTTCCGACTTGCACTTGTCAGCTGGGCTGCCACCCATGATTCGGGTGGACGGCGATGTGCGTCGGATCAACTTGCCCCCCATGGAGCATAAGGAAGTGCACGCGCTGATTTATGACATCATGAACGACAAGCAGCGCAAGGACTATGAAGAGTTCCTGGAAACCGACTTTTCCTTCGAGGTGCCGGGTGTCGCCCGCTTCCGGGTGAACGCTTTTAACCAAAACCGGGGGGCGGGTGCGGTATTCCGGACCATTCCGTCCAAGGTACTGACCCTGGAAGATCTGGGTCTTGGGCAGGTGTTCAAGGATGTGTCCCTGGTGCCTCGGGGCCTGGTGCTGGTGACCGGGCCGACCGGCTCGGGTAAATCCACCACCCTGGCGGCGATGCTGGACTTCATTAACGACACCCGTTACGACCATATCCTCACCATTGAGGACCCGATCGAATTTGTTCACGAGTCCAAAAAGTGCCTGGTTAACCAGCGGGAAGTTCACCGTGATACCCATGGCTTCAGCGAGGCGCTGCGTTCTGCCCTGCGGGAAGACCCGGACATTATTCTGGTGGGTGAGTTGCGGGATTTGGAAACCATTCGCCTGGCACTGACCGCGGCGGAAACCGGTCACTTGGTATTCGGCACCCTGCACACCACCAGTGCCGCCAAGACCATTGACCGGATTGTGGACGTGTTCCCGGCCGAGGAAAAATCCATGGTGCGTTCCATGCTGTCTGAGTCTCTGCAGGCGGTGATTTCCCAGACCCTGATGAAAAAGGTGGGCGGTGGACGAATTGCCGCCCATGAAATCATGATCGGGACCCCGGCGATTCGGAACCTGATCCGGGAAGACAAGGTGGCCCAGATGTACTCGGCGATTCAGACCGGGGCGTCGGTGGGCATGCAGACCCTGGACCAGTGTCTGCTGGGGCTGCTGCAACGGGGTTTGATTACTCGGGAGAGTGCGCGCTCCAAAGCCAAGCTGCCGGAAAACTTCTAATTCTTTGCCGTTCCTGAAGGGGGCCGGAAAGCAGTTGAACCAGAGAGCAGGGTGTTGTGATGGAATTTGAACGATTACTGAAACTGATGGTGGAAAAGGGCGCCTCGGATCTGTTTATCACAGCGGGCGTGCCACCCAGCATGAAGGTGAACGGTAAGATCGTTCCGGTCACCAAGACCCCCTTGTCACCAGAACAGACCCGGGAAACCGTGTTTGGGGTGATGAATGACAAGCAGCGCGCTGAGTTTGAGGATAAGCACGAAAGTAACTTCGCCATCAGCGCTCGGGGCATTGGCCGGTTCCGGGTCAGCGCCTTTTACCAGCGCAACCTGTGCGGCATGGTGCTGCGGCGGATTGAGACCAACATTCCCAAAATTGAAGATTTGGCCCTGCCGGAGATCATCAAATCCCTGGCCATGACCAAACGGGGCCTGGTGATGTTCGTGGGTGCCACCGGGACGGGTAAGTCCACCTCGCTGGCGGCCATGATTGGTCACCGCAATCGCAACTCCAAGGGACATATTATTTCCATCGAAGACCCCATCGAGTTCATCCACCAGCACCAGGGTTGTATCGTAACCCAGCGGGAGGTGGGGCTGGATACGGAGAGCTTCGAGGTGGCCCTGAAAAACACCCTGCGTCAGGCCCCCGATGTGATCATGATTGGTGAGGTGCGGACCCGGGAAACCATGGAGTACGCCGTGGCGTTCGCTGAAACCGGTCACCTGTGCTTGTGTACCTTGCACGCCAACAACGCCAACCAGGCGCTGGACCGGATCATCAACTTCTTCCCGCCGGAGCAGCACAACCAGGTCTGGATGGATTTGTCGCTGAACCTGAAGGCCATTCTGGCCCAGCAGCTGGTGCCGACCCCGGATGGCAAGGGCCGCCGGGCCGCCATTGAGGTGCTGCTCAATACACCGTTGGCGGCCGATCTGATCCGGAAAGGGGAAGTGCACAAGCTGAAGGAGCTGATGAAGCGCTCCACCGAGATCGGCATGCAGACCTTCGACCAGGCCTTGTACGAGCTGTATAGCCAGGGCGAGATCACCTACGAGGATGCACTGGCCCATGCGGACTCCGCCAACGACCTGCGTCTGCTGATCAAGCTTGGCGCGGAAAGCAATGCGTCCAAGCTCAACGCCAAGGCCGACACCCTGAGCCTGAGCGACGATCTGGATCTCTAGAGCCAAGCCGGCCTGTGACGAGCCGGCGGCTGTTGTTCCGGACGATACTCCCGAGCAGAGCTTCTCTTTCGGTATCGTCCGGCCTTTCTGTTGACTCTATCTTTAATGGCTGGCCGGGTGCTTAAAAGCGCCAGTTCAGGCCCAGGCTGACACTCCACTGCTTCCACTGGACCTCATTGAGCGGGCTGTACGCCGTCATCACTTGCGGCTCGATGAAATACAGGCGGTCGAGGCCATCCTTCACCCGGAACTTCTCCCAGTCCAGACCCAGCTGTAGCTGCCATTGTGGGGTGAGCTCATAGCCATAGCCCAACTGGAGCCGGTAGCCGTGGCCATCATCGGTTTCATGCTCGAAGCTTCTGGGCTGGGCGAAATCCCGGCGCAGGTTCCAGGTGGCGACGGCATCGAACTTGGGCAGGTGATACTGGGCGCGGAAACTGAGGGTGTGGCGGGGTAAGGGCGTGACCAGGGTTTCCAGGCCAAACCAGAGGCTGCGCCACTTGGTTTCGTAATAGCTGTTCAGACCGTTAAAGGGCCCGACAGCGGGGGGACGGAAGTCCTCATGGGGAACGGACACCACCTGAACGCCGTTAATGAAGTTCAGTTTTTGCTCCCGGTAGTCATAGCCCATCATGGGGCTGAGGGACAGCCAGGAAGTTATGGGCACCTGATAGCCAACCGCCAACGAGAAACGCCCGATGTGGTCGCCATCGATCTCGGCGGTGGACTGGCTGACCAGATCGCTCCGGCCATCGCCAAACCAGTCCCGGTCTTGGGCGTCACCTTGGCGGATGCTGCCAAACAGCAGACTGCTCTCTAGAATCAGGCGGGCTTGCGGGATCTGTTGATACTCCAGGCGGGCGCCCAGTTCGCCGGTGACCAGCTTCAGGTCGGTATAGTCCAGTTGGGATAAAACATCCGGACTGCCACTGGGATCGGCGATGTTCCAGCTCAGCTCACCTTTGCCATAGCCGGGGCTGAACCAGACCTGCACCTGGGTTGAGTCTGAGCTTGAATGCGAGGTTTGGGCAACAGTGATGACTGGGATCAGAGAAAAAGATGTGACCAGTAGTGCGGCGGGTATTCGGTAATCCATGTCCTTCCCTAGGTATGAGACCGCATGAGCAAGATTGACGGAGAGGCTGCTAAACGTCGGGGGTGATTATATAGGCCTTGGCGCGGAGGGTGGTGGTAAATTTGCAGGGATGTGAAGAAAGCATCAAGTCGGCGGGCATTCGGGAGCTAGCCGGAGCCGGCCTGACTTGGGCTGGCAATTGGTTTAGTCTTAGGAAATGGCTCCAGGTACGGGATGGATTTATGAGTGTAACCCTTCAGTGGTTCTTGATCGTGGCAGGGCTGATTGTCAGTGGCGCTTTGATCCTGTTTATCATGCGTCAGTTGCGCCTGTTGAGAGAGGCGCGTCGAGCCAGGATCCAGCGTGAAGAGCTCTACAGTCATCAGCGCCAGTATCTGGTGGAGAGCATTCAGGTGCTGGCGCGGGCGATGCTCGCTGACCAGATGGAACTATCGGAAGGTTGTATCCGGATCAAGGTATTGCTGGATAACCTGGCACCCCGGCTGAGCCGGGATCCGCGCTTTCAGATCTTTCAGCAGATGTATGAATCCCTGGAGCACATGCCCACCCACGAGGCGCGCCAGCAGACTGACAAACGCTTCGTGCGGAAGCTGGATCACCAGCGCTTTCGACTGGAGCGGGAGCGCCAGCAGGCCATTCGGGAGGCGGCTAAAGCGCTGCTGGAACTGGACTGGATGGCAGTCGGCGCAGACTACACCTGATCCAGGGCGGCGGCAATGGAGGCCAGCTCGTCGGCTGCTTCGAGCAGTTCGTCCATGGTTTTCTCCACCTTGGCCGGATCCAGGTGGAGTCGCTGATACAGCTCTTCCGGAATGGGCTGGGCCGGGCCCGCGATCACGCCACGACCCCGCAGCAGCTGGGTGGCGGTAAAGATCAGGTTGGCGTATTCCGCATATTTCTCCTGAAACTCTGGGTTCTTCTGATGGCGCAGGGCTGTGATGACCTCGGGCGGCATATTCCAGAGCTCCATCAGCTTGCTGCCGATCTGCTCACGGGTAAAGCCCAGCAGGTACTGCTCCACATAGCTGACGTCGAGATGGCGGTTGCATTCCGTATAGCGGCAGATCAGTGAAAAGTGGGGCGGAAACACATGGGCCAGCACCAGATAGCCGAAGTTGTGGAGTAAGCCTGCGAGGTAGCTCAAACCGAATTCCGGGCGATGCTTGCTGGGAGTCAGGGCCGCCAGGGTGCTGGTCAGGGTGGCGATCCACACCGCTTGCTTCCAGTAGGGGGCCAAGCCTTCCGGGGCATCTTGCGGGAGTTTCAGGGAACGTCCCAGGGCCAATCCCATGGACAGGTTCATGACCAGGTCAAACCCCAGGATGCGGATAATGGCGTCTTGGACCGAGCGCACCCGTCCGGGGGCGGCATAAAAGGAGGAGCCGGCCCAGCTGACCACCTGGGCTGACAGGCTGGGGTCGGTTTCCACAATTTCCGCCAGCTCGGCCACACTGGCATCCGGGTTGGTGCGCAGTTTCAGGATCCTCTGGGCGGTGTCCGGCAGGGGCGGCAGTTCCAGGGTATCTTCCAGGCGTTGCTGAATCCGCAGTAGGGTGAACTTGCTGATGGCGGTGTTGATCTGGTCCAGGTCCCGTTGGCTGTCATGGCGGTTAATGAGGATCTGGTCCAGGGGAATGCTGAAGTCGACCCACTGGGCGCCGTCCAGAAGCGAGCGAAAGAAGGCGCCGCTGAGTTTGAACCATTGACCGGGCTGGCCCGCTTCCAGCACGACCCCGTCCAATTGCTGGAGGGCATTGTCCGCCACCACCGGCAGTTCGGTTAACGCCGGAATGGCCGGAATGGCCTGAAGTTTCAGGCGGCTCAGCCGGTCCTGGTACTTGGCCTGGGGCAGAATGGTCAGTGACCGATTGAGTTTTTTATTGAGAGCGTCAATATCCACCAGTGCCTGGCTGGGAAAAATTGCCTGGAGCGGGCCCTGTTCATCCTGCAGCAGGATGAGTCTGGCACCGGGGTGGGAGGCCGCCTCTTCCTGGCTGAGAATCGAGAGGTGGTGGAGTTCTTCCGTGAGCTCGGCATGTTTTTGCGAATGGGCTTGTAGCACTTGAACGATAGCAGTTGGCAGCATGGCGACGCTCATCATCGAATGTCCGGATTTGGCAGCGATTTTAACGGAATTTGGTAAGTATAGGGACTCGCTGTGGTTTATGACGGAAATTGCTTTATTTAATGGAATTAAACTTGACCGTAACGGACATTCTGCCCGAGCCAGCGGCGAATCAGGGCGTCGCTGCGAACCCGGTCGCCCTCGATCTGTTCGGCCGCCCAGCGGACGGTTTCAAGCCAGCCTTTGTCCCGCTCCAGATCGGCCACCTTCAGGGAGAGCAGGCCCGTCTGGCGGGTTCCCAGCACTTCACCGGGGCCGCGTAATTCCAGGTCACGCTCGGCAATCTCAAAGCCATTGTTGGTTTCCCGCATAATTTTGAGCCGCTCCCGGCTCATCTGGGACAACGGCGGGTGGTACATCAGCACGCAGTAACTGGCCACGCTGCCGCGCCCGACCCGCCCGCGGAGCTGATGCAGTTGGGCGAGTCCCAGCCGCTCGGGGTTTTCGATGATCATCAGCGACGCATTGGGTACGTCCACGCCGACCTCGATCACGGTGGTCGCTACCAATAACTGCAACTCGCCCTGCTTGAAGGCATCCATGACGGCCGCCTTCTCCGCCGGCTTCAGACGACCATGGACCAGGCCGACCTTCAGCTCCGGCAGCTGCTCCTGGAGCTGCTGGGCGGTGGCTTCCGCCGCCTGGCACTGTAGAACTTCCGACTCTTCAATGAGTGTGCATACCCAATAGACCTGACGGCCTTCCAGGCAGGCGCGCCGTACCCGTTCCACCACCTCATTGCGGCGGCTGTCGGGGATGGCAATCGTTTCGATGGGCGTACGCCCCGGAGGCAGTTCGTCGATCACCGAGGTGTCCAGGTCGGCATAGGCGCTCATGGCCAGGGTGCGGGGGATGGGCGTGGCGGTCATGATCAGCTGGTGAGGGCTGCTGCTGCCGTTGGCGCCTTTTTCCTTGAGGGCCAGCCGCTGGTGGACGCCGAACCGGTGCTGCTCATCGATAATGGCCAAGGCCAGGTTGGCAAACCGCACTTGCTCCTGAAACACCGCGTGGGTCCCGATCAAGATCTGGGTGTGTCCCTGGGCGAGGCGCTCCAGGACTTGATTGCGCACCGAAGCCTTGCTGCGCGAGGCGAGGAAGTCTACCTGCACCCCCAGGGGCGCCAGCCACTGGCTGAAGCTCAGGTAGTGCTGTTCGGCGAGGATTTCGGTGGGGGCCATCAAGGCCACCTGGGTGCCGTTTTCCACTGCCTGCAGGGCCGCCAGGGCGGCGACCACGGTCTTGCCGGAGCCAACATCGCCCTGCACCAGTCGCAGCATGGGCACGGGGGCGGCCAGATCCTGACGGATCTCCGCCACCACCCGTTGTTGGGCGCCGGTCAGCGAAAAGGGCAGTTGTGCCAGAAACGGCTTGCTCAGCTTGCCCCGCTCGGGCAAGGCCGGCGCCCGATGGTGCTGAATGGCCGCCCGCAGCCGGCGCAGGCTGAGGTGATGAGCGAGCAGCTCTTCAAAAGCCAGACGCTGCTGGGTGGGATGGATGCCCAGACTGAACTGGTCCAGATCCGCGCCGGTGGGGGGATTGTGCAAGGTGCGCACCGCCTCGTTCAGGGCCGGGAGTTGCAGCTGGTCCAGAAGGGACTGGGGCAGATAGTCCGGCACCGGGTGGCGGGCCAGGAGATCCAGGGCCTGCTCGCACAGTTGTCGTAAACGGCCCTGATGGACGCCGTCCGTGGTGGGGTAGAGGGGCGTCAGCCGATCCTGCACCGGCAGGGGTTCCCCTTCCGCGATCCGCTTGTATTCGGGATGGTAGAGCTCCAGCCCGGTGCGCCCCAGGCGCACCTCCCCGAAGCAACGCAGCCGGGTGCCGGGTGTCATCTGGTTTTTTTGTGCGGCGGTAAAGTAATAAAACCGCAGGCCGATGCGACCGGTGTCGTCCTGCAACTGGACCAGCAGGCTGCGGCGCTTGCCCATTTCGATCCGGCTGTCATGAACGATCCCTTCGATTTGGCTGCTGTGGCCATTACGCAGCTCGGCAATGGGCGTAATCCGGGTACGATCCTCGTAACGCAGGGGCAGGTGGAACAATAAATCCTGTATGGTGGTAATGCCCAGCTTTTCCAGTTTGCTTGCCAAACTTGGCCCGACCCCCTTGAGGTCGGTTACGGGCAGAGTTTCCAGAGCCATCATCGCCGGCTGATCCTGCGTTTCGGGATTAGTTGTTGGCGGTTTCCGTCTTTTCAATCAGCCGGCATTGGCCCGCCGCCAAAGCCAGCATGTCGATCGCCTTGGGACGGGGGAAGGTGACCCGCCAGGCCAGCGCCACGGTGCGATAGGGGGCCGGCGCGACAAAACGACGGGTGGTGAGCAAGTCATTGCTGTAGTACGGGCTGTTGGCCGCGGAGAGTGGCAGCACCGAGATGCCCAGGCCGGAGGCCACCATGTGGCGAATGGTTTCCAGGGAGCTGCCCTCGGTCACGAGACGTTGATTGACCTCGGCACGGCTGCCATCCCGATTGATATTGGCGGTCAGCTGCGGACAGGCGCCCAGGACTTGTTCGCGAAAACAGTGTCCGGGGCCGAGCAGCAGCAGGTCGTGATCGAGCAGGTGGGAGGGGTCAATTTCCTCATGCCGGGCCAGCGGGTGATCGTTCGGCATCAGCACCACAAAGGGCTCGTCGTACAGGGGCAGGGTTACCACTTCCGGCTCGGTGAACGGCAGCGCGACGATAATGGCATCCAGTTCGGAGTGGCGCAGCTTATCACGCAAAGTGGCGGTATAGCTTTCCTCGATATAAAGCGGCATCTCGGGGGCGGCCCGGTGCAGCTCTGGCATCAGGTGGGGGAACAGGTACGGACCGATGGTGTAGATGGCGCCCACTCGAAGGGGCGAGGACAGTTGGTTCTTGCCATCCTGGGCAATGTCCTTGATCACGTTGACCTGATCCAGCACGCGGCGGGACTGTTCAATGATCCGATGGCCGATATCGGTTACCGTAATATGACTCTTGCTACGCTCGAAGAGAATGACTCCCAGCTCTTCCTCTAGCTTCTTCACGGCAACGCTTAGGGTTGGCTGGCTTACGAAACAGCGTTCAGCCGCACGGCCGAAGTGTTTTTCTTCCGCAAGGGCGACAATGTAACGAAGTTCTGTCAGTGTCATGGGTACAGTCCGAATGAAATGCTGGAACCATGCCGGGCTTGGAGCCGACGGGCTGATATTACAGCGGTAGGCGCGAATCAATCTTGCGCAAAGACAAGTTATAGTTTCAATAGAGTAAAACTATGGAGTTGATTAAGCAATGCTATCCCCTACCCTTCTGATCGTCGGCGCGGGCAAACTGGGGCTGCCCTTGGCCCGCGGATTGGCCCAGCAGACCCCGGTTTTGCTCCTGTCCCGGCGTCCGCCCGAGCCTGAACCCAATATCATCCCCGTTGCCGCGGATGTGACCGACCGGGAGAGTCTGCGCGCCTTGCCGGACTCGATTGAAGTGGCGGTGTACTGTTTGACCCCGGCCCGCCATGAGGACGAGGCCTATCGGCAGATCTTTGTGGAAGGCTTGCGCAATCTGCTGAGTGCCCTGGCGGGGGGGCGTCTGAAGCGGTTGATCTTTGTGTCCAGTACCAGTGTTTATCATCAGGATGATGACAGCTGGGTCGATGAAACCTCTCCGACGCTTCCCACAGGATTTTCCGGCAAGCGCCTGTTGGAGGCCGAGCAGCTGTTGCAGAGCTTGGCGCCCTCCGCAACCAGTGTCCGTTTTGCGGGGATTTATGGCGGGGATCGCACTCGTTTTCTGGAGCAGATTCTGGCGGGGGAGATTGCGGTCACCGGCGGGCCTTACACCAACCGGATCCACGAGCAGGACTGTATCGGCGTGTTGGAGCATCTGGTACACAAGGCGTTAGCCGGGGAGGCGCTGGCTGATTGCTATCTGGGCTGTGATTCCGAGCCGGCACGGGTGGGCGAGATCGCGGCCTGGGTGCAGGAGCAAGTGGGCAGTTTGCCGAACCAGCCGCAAGCGGGCTCAGGCACCCGGCGGGCGGGCAGTAAACGCTGTAGTAACCGGTTGTTGCTGGACAGTGGCTATCGGTTTCGCTATCCCAGCTTTCGGGAAGGCTATGGCGAAATGTTGGCGCGACGGGGAGATCTGCTGGCGGGGGCTGGCAGGGATCGGTGCTGATCCCTGCCAAGGTGTCGCAGTGCTTAGAACGCGACGTTCAGGCGGGCAATACCCGGCAGGCTGGTGATGTCCTCATAGCCTTCCTGGATAAAGACCAGGTCGAGCACGATGCGGGAGGTATAAATCCAGCGCAGGCCCAGGCTCAGGATATTGTCGTCGTTGATGTCGCCATTCACATAGGTGAATTCAATCCCCGGCATAAAACGGCCGAACTGGGTTTCCGGCAGAGCATAATAGGCGGCCAGACCCAGCTCCACTTGCGTGTCGCTTTCGTCGCCCACCTCAATACGGGCGATGGCCGGCTGCAGGTTGACGATCAGGTCTTCGGCCCGTCCGGTCAGGGCGGCACCGACAAAGAAGTTGGTGCTGTCCAGGTCACCGTTATCGGTTTCCACATCATAGTGGGACAGTCCAATGGCCGGAGCCCAGTCGACGTGAAAGGGGCCGGCCTGGAAGCTGCCCATGCCCAGCTTGAAGACGGCTTCGTTGGCGTCGCCAATCAGACCGCTGTTAATGATCAGTTCGCTGTTTTGCAGGCCCAGACGAATCCCGCCGCCGGTGTCGAACGCGCCGGTTTGAAGGTCTACGGATGCCTTGCTGTATTCGGTGGTTTGACCCCATTCCTGAAAGAAGCCGCGAGTCGGGCCCAGTTCAGTGGCGGAGGTCGGGGTTTGGGCGTGGGCCAGGGAACAGACGCTGGCGAGGGAGGCACAAAGAGTGAGAGCGGTTCTTAATTCCATGAAAGCTACTCCGAAGGATATCCATAATTGTAATTGGAGCCATACGGGTAGACGTTTGGCGCAGCGCCGTATGACTGTCTACCCGTAGGGTGGGGGATACTAGCTAGGCAGGGTGGGGGTGTCAAACGCGGGCGGAAGGGCTCCGAGATCAGCTGACGATCATAATTCCGTCCATCTCCACCTGTGCGCCTTTGGGTAACTGGGCGACGCCGACTGCGGCGCGGGCGGGATAGGGCTGCTGGAAGTAGGTCGCCATAATCTCATTGACCGTGGCGAAATGGGCCAAATCAGTCAGGAAAATGTTGAGTTTGACGATATCCTGCAAGGAGCCGCCCGCCGCTTCGCAGACCGCTTTTAGGTTGTCAAAAACGCGTTTGACCTGCACGCTGATATCGCCCTGCACCAGTTCCATGGTCGCCGGATCCAACGGGATCTGACCGGACAGGTACACGGTGTTGCCTGCCTTGACGGCTTGGGAATAGGTGCCAATGGCCTTGGGTGCTGCATCGGAGTGGATAATGGATTTGTTGGTCATGCCGGTCCTCGATGATCTGTTGAAAAGCGCAAAAGCAGCATTGTAGGGGGCGATGGCGGACCTTGCCAACAGGGATACGGGGATGAAAAAGCCAAAGAGGTCCGGCCGCCCGATGGGCGGGCCTGTGGGTTGCCAGGCAATCAGCGCGCGGTGGTTGCGGGCTAGTAGCGGACCCGCTGGATATTGGTGACCACCTTCATGTTTTTGATGCGGCGCATCACCCGCGCCAAATGCTTGCGTCCGTGAACATTGATCACCAGGGTAATAATACTCAGGCGGGCGTTTTGCTCTTCCACACTGATCTTTTCGATACTGCCATCGGCCAGGGTGACGGCGCTGGCCAGCTCGGCAATCACACCCCGCTGGCGCTCCAGCTCAACCCGCAGCTCAACCGAGAACTCATCGGTAATATCCTTGGCCCAGCTCAGCAGGATGCAGCGGTTGGGGTCGGTGCGGTACTGGGCGATTTTGTCGCAACTTTCACTGTGAATCACCATGCCGCTGCCTGAGTCGATCATGCCCACAATGGGGTCGCCAGGAATGGGACGGCAACACTGGGCGAAGGTGACCACCAGCCCCTCGGTGCCCTTGATGGTCACGGACGGTTTGTTGGTGGGGGTGTGCATTTCCACGGCGGGAGGGTTGGTTTCGTCATCGGGAATCAGCTGGCGGGCCACGATGTAGGCCATGCGGGTACCCAAGCCGATTTCTTCCAGCAGGACATCAAAGTTCGCAACCTGATTATGCTGCACCACCCGTTCGATCTGGGCGGCTGGAATCTGCTCCAGGGTCTGGTTGAAGCTGTTGAGGGATTTTTTCAGCAGCATGCGGCCAAGCTCGCGGGATTCCGTCTGGCGCTGGTGCTTCAGGTAATGACGAATGCCGCTCTTGGCCTTACTGGTCACCACAAAGTTCAGCCAGGCCGGGTTGGGCTTGCCGTTGGGCGCGGTGATGATCTCTACGGTTTGTCCGCTTTTCAGCGGCTGGCTCAGGGAGGCCAGGTTCTTATTGATCCGGCAGGCGACGCAGGCATTGCCGATATCGGTATGGATGGCATAGGCAAAGTCGACCGGGGTGGAGTCTGCCGGCAATTCCATGATTCGCCCCTTGGGCGTGAACACGTAGATCTCGTCGGGGAACAGGTCCACCTTGACGTGTTCGATGAATTCCTGGGAGTCCACCGCCTGCTCGCGCAGCTCCATCAGCGCCTGCAGCCACTTCTGGACGCGAACTTTCTGGCGATCCGCCAGTTCCGACTCCTGGGTCTTGTAGATCCAGTGGGCGGCGATACCGCTGTTGGCCAGTCGGTCCATATCCTCGGTGCGGATCTGGACTTCAATATTCAGGTGCCGGCCAAACAGGGTGGTGTGCAAGGACTGATAACCGTTGGCCTTGGGCAGGGCGATGTAGTCCTTGAAACGGCCCGGGACGGGTTTGTAGAGGGCGTGCATGGCGCCCAGAATCCGGTAGCAGTTGTCCGCCGAGTCGGTGATGATCCGAAACGCATACACGTCCATGATTTCATGGAAGGAGCGGCGCTTGGCCTTCATCTTCTGGTAGATGCTGTTGAGGTGCTTTTCCCGGCCCTGGATCCGGCACTGGATGCCCATCTCGTCCAGCTTGCCCTGGATACGCTCCTTGATCTCCTGAATCAGGCTCTCGTGATCGCCCCGCAGGCGGCGCAGGGCGCCTTCGATATTGCGGGCCCGCATGGGGTGCAGGGCAAAAAAGCCCAGGTCTTCCAGCTCCACGCGGATGGAGTTGATGCCCAGCCGATTGGCGATCGGGGCATAGATATCCAGGGTTTCGTTGGCGATCCGACGACGTTTTTCCGGGTTGAGCGGACCCAGGGTACGCATGTTGTGCAGGCGGTCGGCGAGTTTGACCAGAATCACCCGGATATCCCGGGACATGGCCAGCGCCATTTTCTGGAAGTTTTCCGCCTGGGCCTCGGCCTTGGAACGGAACTCGATTTGAGTCAGCTTGCTGACCCCGTCCACCAGCTCGGAAATAGCCTCGCCAAACTGCTGGGACAGCGCTTCCTTGGGGATACCGGTATCTTCGATAACGTCATGGAGGAGGGCGGCGGCCAGACACTGATGGTCCATCCGCATGTCCGCCAGGATGGCGGCAACGGCGAGGGGGTGGGTGATGTAGGGCTCACCGCTACGGCGGCTTTGGCCCTCGTGGGCCTGCTCGGCGTAATAATAGGCGCGCTTGACCAGCTTGACCTGCTGCTCATCCAGATAGCTGGTGAGGTTTTGGGCCAGGCTGTCGATCGTCAAATTGGATTCTACTACGCTATTCATCGCCGAACTATTCACGCATCCCCCGACAAAAAAACCCGAATGGATGATTCGGGCTTTGTGTGGACTCCCACGAGCATCGTCTTATGAACAATGCGCCATTTCAAGAGTGCTTGAGGCGTTGGGCAGTGTCCTGTGCCGATCAGGAGATGCCTGACCCTAATCTGTGGGCTGCGCCGCCGGCCATCAGGGCGGGCAAGGCGCAGCTAAAACGACCGATTACTCTTCGTCGTCGTCCTGATCCAGTGCCTTCGGATCAATCAGATTGGCAGCGATTTCCCGCAAGGCAACCACGGTGGGCTTATCGTTTTCCCAGGCCACTTTCGGTTCTTTGCCTTGTACGGCAATTTGACGCGCCCGTTTGCTGGCAACCATGACCAGTTCAAAACGGTTTTCAACGTGCTCCAGGCAATCTTCAACGGTCACTCGAGCCATTTATTAACCCCAAATGCTTAACGATCACACCCATGAATGCATCGTTTTGAACGATGCAGAGAAGAACTACACAGTTTATCGAATTGGGTCAGAGCTGCACAAGCCATTTCATGTTCGTCAAGCTTTGACAGGTGCCGATATCCCAATCCTATTGAATAAAATTCACCCTATCATGATCTACGACAACAGATCACGCAAAAGTTCCGTGTGCCGGTATTGCTGAACCTGGGTCAGCAGGCGGCGTGCCCGGATGATGGCCTGCAGGTCGGCCAGGGCGGTTTGGAAGTCGTCGTTGACCACCAGATAATCGTATTCCGAATAATGGGAGATCTCGTTGGCGGCTTCGCCCATGCGCTTTTCGATGACCTCGTCGCTGTCCTGGCCGCGACTGGTCAGGCGTCGCTTCAGTTCGGAGCGAGACGGCGGTGTGATAAAGATGGTCACGCAGGATTTCAGCTTGCGGACCTGTTGGGCGCCTTGCCAGTCGATTTCCAGGATCACATCCACACCCTTGGCCAGGGTTTCATCGACCCACTGCTCGGAGGTGCCGTAGTAGTTGCCGAACACCTCGGCATGTTCCAGGAAGGCGCCGGCGCCGACCATCTCAATGAAGCGCTCCCGCTCGGTGAAATGGTAGTTGACGCCATCCACTTCCGCCGGCCGTTTGGGGCGGGTGGTATGGGAAATCGACACCTGGATGGCGGGATCGTTTTCAATCAATGCCTTCACCAGGCTGGTCTTGCCAGCGCCGGAAGGAGCGGAAATGATGTAAAGGGTGCCGGTGGCTGAAGTCATTGCTACGAATTCCTGCAAGATAGTCGACGTGGCCCGAATTATAGTTCCATTGTGAGGTGTCGTCATTTCCGCGCGGGTGCACGCTCGGTGCCGGGCTCGAGCTGGCGCTCGGGGGAGGCATCCTCGAACCGGTCGATCTGGCGCAGACTGCCAAAGACCTTGGCCCAGACGCTGACCACACCCAGGGTGCAAAGGCTGCCGATCACCGCGGCGGGCACCGTGCCGAACCAGGCTGCACTGGTGCCTGCCCGGAAGTGGCCCAGCTCATTGGATGAGGTGATAAACAGCATATTCACCGCGTTCACCCGGCCGCGCATGGCATCGGGAGTGGAAAACTGGATCAGTGAGGAGCGGATGTACACGCTGACCATGTCCGCCGCCCCTGCGATAAAGAGCGCGACCATCGACAGCCAGAACCAGGTGGAGAGCGAAAACACCAGGTTTGCCAAGCCAAAAATCGCCACGGCAATAAACATGCTGCTTCCAACCCGGCGGTTCAGCGGCCGGCCACTGAGATAGACACCCACCAGGATCTCGCCCATCGCCATGGCGCTTCGGAGCATCCCCAGCCCTTCCGAGCCCACGTTGAGCACATCTCGCGCATAGATCGGCAGCAGGGCGATCACGCCGCCTAGCAAGACCGCGAACAGGTCCAGGGAAATGGTGCCGAGGATGATGGGGCGTGAACGAATAAAATGGATGCCGGCGGTCACCCGCTGCCAGGGAGTGAGCGGCTGCAGACTGGCCTGGGGCGGCGCGGGCTCTGCGTAATTAACCGGGACCCGCCGCAATAGCAGGATGCCGGCAATAAAACCGGCCACGCACAGGGTATAGGTCAGCTCACCACCACCGAGGGCATAAAAGACACCCCCGGCCACCGGGCCAAGGATGGTCGCCACGCGGATGATCATGGTGTTGGTGGCAATGGCTTGGGCCAATTGGGTACGTGGCACGATCTGGGGCAGCAGGCTTTGCAGCGCCGGCCCCATAAAGGCCCTGGAGCAGCCGTACACCACCAGCGCGCCGTAGAACCAGGCCGGGTCATGCTCGTCCCGCCAGGACAGCCACCAGAGAATCAGGCTACAGGCCGCGCAGCCCAACCAGCTCAAGGACAGCACCCACTTGCGGTCGAAACGGTCGATCAAATCACCCGCCGGGATCAGCAGAAACAGCATGGGCAAGAACTGGGCGAGCCCTACCCAGGCCAGGGACAGCGGATCATTGGTGATTTCATAGATCTGCCAAGCCACCACCACGGACTGGATGTTAACGGCAAACACCGCGACCAAACGCGAGGTGACAAAGGCCATAAAGCCCTGATGACGGAGCAGGCTCCAGCGGGAGGTGGCGGATTCGGACACAGTGATCTCAAAAACGATGGGCGGGAGGCTCTGCATGATAGCAGATTAGGTGAGGGGCAGAGAGGGGGGGGTGCCGCTCGCGCAGTGGATCTTATTGAACTGCTGGCTGATCGAAAATTGCTCTCTTGTTGTGATGAATCTATAATTGGCCCCAATACACCCGCCAAGCCTATGACTGCCTCGGTAGTTATGCTCAAATCGTGCGGGTTTTTTATTTCTGCTGTTGCAGGAGAGATGGATGAGGCAATTTGCTAAGCCTGCCATCAGCGTCGCAGAACAGATCGCTTTATTAAAAGAGCGAGGCCTAGAGATTCAGGACGAAGCGCGGGCAGGTTTATTTCTAAGAGCAGTCAGTTTTTTTCGCTTAACACCCTACATGCGGCCGTTTCAGCTCTCGGGAGATCCTAAGCATGGGTTTCGGGAGGGGGCTGGTTTTCGTCAGTTGAGTCGGCTTTATGACTTTGATCGCCGCCTACGCTTGCTCGTTATTGATGCCATCGAACGTATTGAAGTAGGCGTTAGATGTATAACGTCAAATCATATGGGGCCGACATACGGAGCCCATTGGTATCTTCGTCGGGAATTGTTTAAAGATCGCTACGACCACAAGCGTCTGCTGGACAGTATTGACGAAGTGCAACGGAAAGCATTGCAGCATTACTGGCGAGAGTCTGCGCGTATCGACCGTCAGCAGAATGCTGCGCCGGAGCGCAAGATTGAGCTGAAACGGCGTCGAGCGCAAGAAAGCTATGCTCGTCACTATGCTCTTACCTACCGAGATCCCCCACTGATGCCTGGTTGGGCGATGCTTGAGGAGTTGACCTTAGGGGAGCTTTCGCATCTGTATCAAGGCTTAGCCAAAGATCGTGATCGAAAGTTTATCGCGCAGCAACTTGAGGTTCCGGCTCCGTTGTTGGAGTCGTGGCTACATACTCTGACCCCAGTGCGGAATATTTGTGCTCATCATGCCCGGTTGTGGAATCGTGAGCTGGGTATCAAGCCAGAGCTACCCAAACAACCAAGTTTTGTTTGGCCTGACTATTTGCGTCGGGGGATGCAACATACGCGTGTGAGTGTGGTGCTAGCAGTGCTGCATCATTTGATGCAGCGAGTTAGTCCGCACACTCACTGGCATAGAAATCTTGTCGCGCTGTTTGAAGAGTTCCCTGAAATACCCATAGAGGCTATGGGGATGCCGCCAAATTGGCAGACCGATCCTTTTTGGGGGCTATGAGCACCTTACTCGATGTTCTGAATCTGCTCCCGCATCTGCTCGATCAGCACTTTCAGGTCCACCGCGCTGCGGGTGGTTTCGGTAACAATCGACTTGGATGAGAGCGTGTTGGCCTCCCGGTTCAGCTCCTGCATCAGAAAATCCAGGCGCCGGCCCACGGCGTCACGGCTATTGAGGGTGGCGCGCACTTCCTTGACATGGGCGTCCAGCCGGTCCAGCTCCTCGGCCACGTCGGCCTTTTGGGCCAGCAACACCATTTCCTGCTCCAGTCGGTTGGGGTCGAGCTCAATCTGCAGTTCTTCAAAGCGGGCCAGAATGGCTTCGCGCTGGCGCTGGAGGATGTCGGGCAGCAGATCGCGGACCTGGGCCACGATCTTGACGATCTGATCCAGGCGGTCCTCAATCAAGGGGCGCAAGTGCTGGCCTTCCCGCTCACGGATTTCGATCAGGCTGGTCAGGGCTTCTTCAAACAGGCGCAAGGCTTCTTCCTTGACCGGCTCCAGGTCGGTTTCCTCGACTTGCAGCACCCCCGGCCACTGGAGGATATCCATGGCGTTGATATGGGCCGGGTTGTCCAGCAGGCGATTAATCTGGTTCAGGGCGCGGTTCATGTCCTGGGCCAGCTCCAGGTTAACCTGCAGCGAGCCGCTGCCGGCCTGGGCTTCAGGCTGAAACTTCAGGCTGCATTCCAGCTTGCCGCGTTTGACGCTGTTGCGCAGCATTTCCCGCAGTTCGGGCTCCAGCTCCTTCAGGCTTTCCGGCAGTCGGAACTGGGGTTCCAGATAGCGATGGTTGACGGAGCGGATTTCCCACGTAAGGCTGCCCCATTCCTGGCGGAAGTCGGTGCGTGCAAAGGCGGTCATGCTGCGTAACATGCCTGGTGTCTCCGGGCTTGAAAGGTGGATCTTGTTGTACAGATTAAACTCAAAGCGGGCGCGGCCCACAGCTTGGCGGTCGCGGTTGCCAAATCGCCATACAATATCAGCTTATTCCCGCCCCTGGCCAGAGTCAGACGGCGCCGCCAGCCCGGGGCTATGATAAGATGGACGTTTTTCAGAGAACGAGGATCATCTATGAGACCAAGCGGACGAACTCCGGAACAGACCCGCCCCATTCGGATTACGCGCCATTACACCAAGCATGCGGAGGGATCGGTATTAGTGGAGTTTGGTGATACCAAAGTGATCTGTACCGCTTCCGTGGATACCTCCGTGCCGCGGTTTCTGCGTGGCAGCAACAAAGGCTGGGTCACGGCCGAGTATGGCATGCTGCCCCGTGCCACGGGTTCCCGGACTGACCGGGAGGCCGCCCGGGGCAAGCAGGGCGGGCGCACCGTGGAAATTCAGCGGCTGATCGGCCGCTCGTTGCGGGCCTGTATTGATCTGGGCAAGCTGGGCGAGCATACCATCACGGTGGATTGTGACGTGATCCAGGCCGATGGCGGCACCCGCACCGCAGCAATCACCGGGGGGTGCGTGGCCTTGGCCGATGCGGTTCAGTATCTGCTGAACAAGGGCCTGATCAAGCAAAATCCCTGGAAACAGTCCGTGGCGGCGATTTCCGTTGGAGTGGTGAATGGCGTTGCGGTGGTGGATCTGGATTATCCGGAGGATTCCGCTGCGGAAACCGATATGAACGTGATCATGACGGATAAAGGCCACTTTATTGAGATTCAGGGGACCGCCGAAGGCGAGGCGTTCAGCGAGGCTGAATTGCAGGCCATGCTAGGGCTGGCTCGGCAGGGGATTAATCAGTTGTTTGAGATTCAGCGTCAGAGCCTGGCGCAGGATTGATTCGAACGGGGCATTAAGCGCCCGTTGATCCCGGGCTGGCCAGAGTGGCCAGCCATGGGGAAGGTCAGTAACGGCGACGGCGGCGCGGCTCCGGTGCCGAGAAGTCGTATTCCACGATTAACGGCGCATGGTCGGAAAACCGGGTTTCGGTATCGATCCAGGCATCCTTCACGTTATTGCGCAGGGTTGGTGAGGCAATTTGGTAGTCGGTGCGCCAGCCGGCTTGTTTACGCCAGCCCGCCGCCCACTCCGGCCACCAGGTGTACTGCTTCTTTTCCAGGTTGACGGCCCGGAACGCATCCACGTAATTCATCTCCTCGAACAGCTCGTCGAGCATGGCCCGCTCATGGGGCAGAAAGCCAGAGACTTCCAGAGTGTGGTACTTGCTGCTGGCATCGGTGACCAGATGGGCGGTGTGCAGGCTTCCGCAGAACACAAACTGACGACGCTTGCGCAGGGTTTTGTTCAAATGGAGCAGGAAGGCATCCATGAAGTCGTCTTTTTCCTGCTGTTTCTCATCGTCTTCACCCAGGGCGCAGGGGGCCAGCACGGTGGCGATGCTGACCTTGTCAAAATCGGCCTGCAGAAAACGGCCCTGGCGATCAGCCGGCTCATAGGCGAAACCGGTCATAATGGCCTTGGGCATTTCCCGGCTATAGATGGCAACGCCCCCTTGTTCGACATCTTCCGCGTCGAAAAAGAAGGATTCATAGCCCTCGGGATGATAAATTGCATCATCCAGCTCTGTTACGCGGGCCTTGAGATTTTGGACGCAGACGACATCAGCATCTTGAGCCTTCATCCACTCGAAAAAACCTGCTTTCGCAGCGTTTTTAAGGCCGTTGACGTTGATTGTGACCACCCTCATAGATGTCCCCTATAAAACTTTGCGTGTATGATACCGAATTCACAATTCTTTCAAAAGAACCGCAGGCGGTGGCACAGACCATGTATGACTATCAACGGGCTTTCATTGAATTCGCGATAACCCGTAATGTCCTGAAATTCGGCGAATTTACCTTGAAGTCTGGGCGTGTGAGTCCCTATTTCTTTAATGCGGGATTGTTCAACTCATCACAGGCCCTGGCGCAAATCGGCAGCAGCTATGCCGCGGCTCTCGAGCAAAGCGGAATAGCTTACGATTTGTTGTTCGGACCCGCCTATAAGGGGATCCCACTGGTGTCCGCAACGGCCATTGCACTGGCCAATGAATACAGTAAAGACGTGCCTTATGCCTTTAACCGCAAAGAAGCCAAAGACCATGGTGAAGGCGGTACGCTGGTTGGGGCTCCCTTGCAGGGGCGGGTCATGATCGTTGATGACGTGATCACCGCTGGCACTGCCATCCGTGAAGTCATTGGCCTGATTCGCCAGGCCGGCGCGACTCCGGCTGGCGTCCTGGTCGCCCTGGATCGTCAGGAGCGGGGGCGGGGCGAGCAATCCGCCATTCAGGAGATCGAGGCCGAGTACCAGATCCCCGTGGTCAGCATCATCAACCTGACCCAGATTCTGGACTATCTGGCCGATCATCCCACGCTCAGTCAGTACGCGGGTAAAGTCGCCGACTACCGGGCCCAGTACGGTATCTAAGCCGTTGTCCACCGCATTCGCTGCAGGCGCGGCATTATTCTACTAATCTTGTTTAATTGCGAGTGCTGAAAAGCGGGTTTTGAATTAACAGGGGTGGTTGTTTCATGGGCTTTGGCTCCAGGCTGGTACTATGTGGCTGTGTGCTTGCCGTTGCGGTGACCGCTACGGCGGCGTCGAACCTTTACCGTTATCGGGATAGCAACGGGACGGTGGTGATTGGCGCCTCGGTGCCGCCTGAATACGTGAAACATGGCTATGAGATCCTCAGTTCCACCGGCCGGGTTCTTGAAGTGGTGCCGAGGGCGCCCACCCCGGAGGAAATTGCCGCCCGGGAAGCCGCGGAGGAGCAGGCTCGGCAGGAGCGTGAGCAGGCCAAGCAAAGAGCCGCCGAAGATGCGCTGCTGTTGCGGCTCTATGGAGGACCGGAAGGGGCGCTGCAGGTCCGTGACCGCCGTTTGCAGGAGTTGGGCGGGATCATCAGTATCAAGCGGGGCAACCTCCAGGTGGCCACCACCCAGATTGAAGAGACCGAGGCCCAGGCCGCAGCCTTTGAACGTTCCGGGCGAGAGGTGCCGGAAGACCTCCACGCGAACTTGCAGCGCCTGCAAAACCATGCCCGGGAGCTGGAGCGGGAAGTTGCCCACAGCGAAGCGGAGCTGGAGAACGTGAAGCGGGAGTACGAGCTTAAAATTGACCGGTTACGGCAGCTGAAGGCGGCCCAGGAAGAGCAAGCCAGCATTCAGTAACGGTGTGAGCCGCATAAAACCGCAGCGGGCGAAAGCCTGGCTGCAAACAAAACAGGCGCCCGGGGGCGCCTGTTTGCGTTCTGAGAAGGCTTGGCTTAGGCAGTGCCGGCCAGTGCTTCTTTTTTCTCTTCAGTTTTGGCCTTGCCGCTGGCTTTCTTGGCGGTTGCCTTGGCCGGCTTGGCTTCGGCTTCCTGCTCAACGGAACCTTCCAGCTTGGCAATGACCTCGGCCACATAGCCGTTTACTTTCTTGTTGAACGCGCGCAGGGACTCGTACAGGTTATCAACGGCCTTGTCGTGCTTTTCACGCAGTTGATTGACGCTCAGGTTACGAGCTTCGGACTCTACTTTTTCGGCCAGGTTGAAGGGGCGAGCGACCAGGGTCTTGTACTGCTCTTCAACTTTGTTGATGCCTTTGTCGATCGTTTCCTGGATCTGTTCTTGATATGCCTTCAGTTTGCTCATGGTGCGGTCTCCTTCCGATGCTGAAAGTGCGGAGAGTGACTGACTCTCCTGGCGATTCGATATCGACCTTATTCCTTTAAATTAGAATATTCATACTAAATCATCGTTTTTTCATTGCTGGTCACCTGAGCCGGGATTGATGGAACGCCAGGCCCATGGGGCTGCGGTGGCGGTTGCGAAACACCGCCGGCTGAAATGTGCGGGAGTATTTGGGCGTTATTTTAGATTCGGGTATAGTGACGGCCTTTCATCCCAGCCTTTTTATTCCAGAAGTCGACGTCTCATGAAGCCTGAATTACTTGCCCCCGCCGGTACCCTCAAAAACATGCGCTATGCCTTCGCCTATGGCGCGGATGCAGTCTATGCCGGCCAGCCCCGTTACAGTCTGCGGGTGCGCGAAAATGACTTTAACCTGGAGCGACTGGCGCAAGGGATCGGGATTGCCCACGAGCTGGGCCGTAAGTTCTATGTGGCCAGCAATATCGCACCCCATAACTCCAAGGTGAAAACCTATATGGCGGATATGGAGCCGGTGATTGCCATGGGCCCCGATGCGCTGATCATGTCCGACCCCGGACTGATCATGATGGTGCGCGAGCGCTGGCCGGAAATGCCGATTCATCTGTCGGTACAGGCCAACGTGGTGAACTACGCGTCGGTGCAGTTCTGGCAGCGTCAGGGCATCAGCCGCATCATTCTGTCCCGGGAACTGTCCCTGGATGAGGTCGAGGAAATCCGCCAGCGCTGCCCTGAGATGGAGCTGGAAGTGTTCGTACACGGCGCCTTGTGCATGGCTTATTCCGGGCGCTGCCTGCTGTCTGGCTATATCAACCACCGGGACCCCAACCAGGGCACCTGCACCAACGCCTGTCGCTGGAAGTATCAGGCCCATGAGGCCAAGCCCGACGACACCGGCGACCTGATCCCGGTCGCCCAGGAGCCGCAGGTCTGGTCGCCAGAGGCCGCGGAGGGCCAGGCTGAAGTGAAGGCGTTCCTGTTACAGGATGCCAGCCGTCCGGGCGAATATATGCCCGCCTATGAAGATGAGCATGGCACCTACATCATGAACTCCAAGGATCTGCGGGCGATCCAGCATGTGCAGCGCCTGACGCAGATGGGGATTCATTCCCTTAAAATCGAGGGCCGGACCAAGTCCCACTATTACGTGGCCCGCACTACCCAGGCGTATCGTCAGGCGATTGACGATGCCGTGGCCGGCAAGCCCTTTGATATGGGTTTGATGGACACGTTGGAAAAGCTGTCCAACCGGGGCTACACCGAAGGCTTCTTCCGCCGCCACGTCCACGACGAGTACCAGAACTACGAGCGCGGCACCTCGGTGTCGGAAAAACAGCAGTTCGTGGGAGAGGTCCTGGAGCTGAACGCGGAGCGTAACGAGATTTTGGTGGATGTCAAAAACCGGTTTGGAGTGGGCTCCAGCCTGGAGCTGATGACCCCCCAGGGCAACCTGAACTTCCAGTTGTCCCATTTGCTGAATAAAAACGGCCAGCCGATCGAGGTGGCGCCAGGCTCCGGCCATATCGTACGGATCCCCCTGCCGGTGCAAGTTCAGGGCAACCTGGATTACTCACTGCTCATGCTGAACCTGTCCTGAGTCCAACGCAAATACCGGGGAAATGGGCTAAATTACTGAACTGTCGCGAATTGTCACAGAGGCTTACAAAATTTCGCGCCATTCCCCGGCTTCCTTCCGTCAATTCCTTCCAGCCCCTATCAGCCAAGCCTTTGCACGCCGCGCCCCGGCCGAGGCTTTTGTAAGCTTATGTGTCGTTAACTTCCCGTAAAGCTTCAGACAGCTTGGCGAGCGCCTGAGTCAGCTAAATTTCTGCCCGTAAAACAGATGGGTAGAACGCATCTGCAGATTTTGTGTCGCCATTGGCAGACGCTGAACATGAACGGCCTTTCCTCTGTCGCCCTGGTGCGACGATTGCTGATTGGTGCCCCGGTCGCGAAAAATCCGTTCCGTCTTCAGCCACGAGGGCGAGACGGCTTCAAAGTTTCCAGGTTAGTACTCCTCTACTGCCTCTACGGATATCGAAACCAGAACAGCCCCAATTTCCGTAGGCACACCCGCCTGCCAAAAAACTCATCGCACTAACGCGAATAGCTTTTGTCCACCACAGTGAGGTTCTCCATGAGAGCGAAAACCGGCATCTCCATGTTCACCGCTTTGTGTCTGTTGTCTACGGCCGGGACCGCCGCTTTTGCCAACACCAGCGTTCCCAGCCGTGCCAGCTCCACGGGTGGGAAGGTGATTGAGATTACTAACCAGTCGTTGCAGTCGCGCGCTTCTGTACCGAGCCGTGCCAGTGTGCCGAGCCGTGCCAGCAGCCAAAAGACCACGCCTGCCCAAACCACGCCGAAAACCGCCCAGACCCTGAGCTGGAATATTCCGGCCAAGCGGGTGGATGGCTCCAGCTTCAACCGTCGTGAACTGGGTGGTTATTATTTGAATGTGAAAAACCTGTCCAGTGGCAAATCCAGCCGGATTGAAATCTCCAATCCGGATGCCACCAGCTTCTCCTTGAAAAGCATGGGCTCCGGCCAGTACACGGTTTCCATCCAAAGCTATGATATCGATGGCCTGGTCAGTCCCGAATCCAACACGGTGACCGTGACCATTTAAACCGGGAGGTGGGGCCTGTGATGGAGAGCGGGCTCTGCCAACCGGGAATGGGAGACAGCCAGGCTTTCCCCAGGGGAGCCTGGCTTTGACATAGGGAGAATGTGCGAGGGAACGATGGAAGACGCGCTCGAATCCGTCTTCGAGCCTCGTCGATCAAGTCGCTACCAGGTGAGGATCTTCCAGCTGGGGATCAACAGCTTGGACTCCTCCTGGCGAATCCAGCCACCACCATCGGCAGGCACCAGGTAATAGGTTGGCCCTTGCTTGGGCACGACCTTGATCTCGACCAAAATTCCATTGACCCGGTAGTCGTAAAAGGTCTCCTGCTCACCATGACGAATGGTCACGGTAGGCTCGCCCACCGGCGCGGAGGACTCCTGCGCCATGGACAGGAGCGGGAGGCTGGCAAAAAACAGGGTGAACAGCGCCTTCTTCATTGGTAACCTTAACTAATGAAATCCATTGACTCCATTTAAGCCTGTTGCCCATCATGAGTAAAGTGTCCAGTATCCCACCGATCGTTCTTGTGGACGGTTCCTCCTATCTTTTCCGTGCCTATCACGCGCTGCCGAAGCTGTCGACTTCGAAAGGACAGCCCACTGGCGCCATCCGGGGCGTGGTCAACATGCTGCGCAAGCTGCGCCAGGATTATCCCCAGTCCAAGATCATTGTGGTGTTCGACGCCAAGGGAAAAAACTTCCGTCATGAGTGGTATCCGGACTACAAGGCCAACCGTCCGCCGATGCCGGAGGATCTGGCGGCCCAGATCGAACCCCTGCACGAGCTGATTGAGGCCATGGGCTTTCCGCTCCTCTGTGAGCCAGGAGTGGAAGCGGACGATGTGATCGGCACACTGGCCTATCACGCGACCCAGAAGGGCATCGAGGCGATTATCTCCACCGGCGACAAGGATATGGCCCAGCTGGTCAATGAGCACATTACCCTGATCAACACCATGACGGGGGTGAGCTCCGATGTGGAAGGCGTCAAGGAACGCTTCGGCGTTCGCCCGGATCAGATCATCGATTACCTGGCGCTGGTGGGGGACTCAGTGGATAACATTCCCGGGGTGCCCAAGTGCGGTCCCAAGACGGCGGTCAAGTGGCTGGAGCAATACGGCTCCCTGGAAGGGGTGATGCAGCACGCCCATGAAGTGGGCGGCAAGATCGGTGAATACCTGAGGGAGAGCCTGGAGCTGCTGCCGCTGTCTTATAAGCTGGCCACCATTCAGACCGATTGCAATCTCACCCATGATATTGAGGAAATCACCCCGCCGCCGGTGGATCGCCAGCGGCTGGCGGCGTTGTATCAGGCTCTGGAATTCCGCTCCTGGGCCCAGGAAGTGGAGCGTGATCTGTCCGGGGAAGCGGGCGCTGACGAGGCTGAAGCGGCAGAGGAACAGGCCGCCGCCAATGGCGACTATGAAACCATTCTGACCCGGGACGCCTGGCAGGGCTGGCTCGACCGGCTCAAGGCCGCCCCGGCGTTTGCCTTTGATACCGAAACCACCAGCCTCAACTATATCGAGGCCCGGATCGTGGGGATCTCGTTCGCCATTGAGTCGGGCAAGGCGGCCTATGTGCCCCTGGCTCATGACTATTTGGGAGCGCCGGAACAGTTGAGTCGGGAGCAGGTGCTGGAAGATCTGCGCCCGCTGCTGGAAGATCCCGGCAAAGCCAAGATCGGCCAAAACCTCAAGTACGATATGAATGTGTTGGCCAATCACGGCATCCACATGCGTGGCATTGCCGAGGACACCATGCTGGAGTCCTATGTGCTCAACTCCGTGGCGACCCGTCACGATATGGACAGTCTGGCGGGCCTTTACTTGAATCACCAGACCACCAAGTTCGAGGATATCGCCGGTAAAGGCAGCAAGCAGCTGACTTTCAATCAGATCGAGCTGGAGAAAGCGGCTCCCTACGCGGCGGAAGATGCGGATATCACCTTGCGCCTGCACGAGGCCCTGCGTCCGCAACTGCGTGAAGAGGCGAGCCTGGATCAGGTGTATCGGGAAATCGAGATTCCCCTGGTGCCGATTCTGGCGCGCATGGAGCGCCACGGTGCCTTGATAGACGCCAATCTGCTGCACACCCAGAGTAAACAGCTGGAGGCGCGGATGAAGGAGCTGGAGGCGGAAGCCTTCCGGGTGGCGGATCAGACTTTCAACCTGGGCTCGCCCAAGCAGCTCCAGGAAATCCTGTTCGACAAGCTCGGCATTCCGGCGCCGAAGAAAACCCCGACCGGCCAGCGTTCCACCGCCGAGCCGGTGTTGCAGGAGTTGGCCGATCAGGGGTATGAACTACCCCAGGTGATTTTGGAATACCGGAGCCTGAGCAAGCTCAAGTCGACCTATACGGATCGGCTGCCGGAGCAGATCAATCCGGCCACGGGGCGGGTTCATACCTCCTATCACCAGGCGGTGACGGCCACCGGACGGCTGTCGTCGTCGGACCCCAACCTGCAGAATATCCCGATCCGCACCGAAGAAGGCCGGCGTATCCGCCAGGCGTTCGTGGCGCCGCCCGGCTACAAGCTGGTGGCGGCGGACTATTCCCAGATTGAGCTGCGGATCATGGCGCACCTGTCGGGTGACGAAGGCCTGCTGACCGCCTTCCGGGAGGGCAAGGACATTCACCGGGCCACGGCGGCGGAAGTGTTCAACGTGCCGCTGGAACAGGTGACGGGCGATCAGCGCCGCAGCGCCAAGGCCATCAACTTTGGTTTGATCTACGGCATGTCCGCCTTTGGACTGGCCCGTCAGATCGGCGAAGACCGCAAAACCGCCCAGGGCTATATCGAGAAGTACTTCGAGCGCTACCCCGGCGTGCTGGAATATATGGACCGGATTCGCAAGCTGGCCCATGAACTGGGCTATGTGGAAACCCTGTTCGGCCGGCGCCTCTACCTGCCGGATATCAATAACCGCAACAAGGGCTTGCAGGCGGCAGCAGAGCGCACCGCCATCAATGCCCCCATGCAGGGCACCGCGGCGGATATTATCAAGCGTGCCATGATCCAGGTGGACCAATGGCTGGAGACAGAGAAGTTCGACGCCCGCATGATCATGCAGGTGCACGACGAACTGATTTTGGAAGTGAAGGAGGGTCAGGTCGATGCCGTGGTGGCGGGTCTGAAGGAACAGATGTCGGCCGCGGCCGAGCTGGCCATTCCCCTGGTGGTGGAAGCCGGAGTGGGGAATAACTGGGATGAGGCTCATTAAGCGTCGGTGAGGGCCGGAGTGCTCGTTCAGCACCTGGTTTCTGATTGATACCAACCTGGCGAGCCCATCTGTAAAATTGGGAATTATTTCTGCCAGGGCTGATTGGCTGTACGTGTTCTGAGAATTCGCGCCCTCTCCCCCGACCCCTCTCCCCAGTTGGGAGAGGGGAGAAAACGTCCGGGTCTTATGGGGTCTCCTCCCCAATCGCCGCGCCCCGTTGCTGCAGCAGCTCCCGCAAAATAGAGCGGTGGCAGCGGGATTCATCCTCGCAATAACAGCCAATGGCCAGGTTGGTGTGGTGGGACAAGGCCGCCAAGAGGTCCAAATCCTTGGCGGCGCCGGGCTCTTTCATCTCCGCGAGAAAATGCCGTTTGAAGGTTTTCCAGCCCCCATCGCCCTCACTGGCGCGGAACGCCTTGATCAGATCGTCACTGGGCGACAGGTTGGGAAACCAGACATCGTAAAAATCCCGACGGGCGAAATCCTCCTTGCGCACGCCCCGGGGCGGATGGCGCACGGTGCCGATCCGTAGCCCTTCATCATGCCCCCGTGGGCTGCCCAGCCTGACCACCCGAATTGCCATAACGCCTCCTTGGATTCACCTTACAGACGATTATGAAGTTGAACCTGGCTGCCCTGGTCCAGGTTCTCGATGGCTTGGCTTCCTTGGGCGGCTAGGTCTTCCAGCCGGTCGATCTGCTCATCGAGTCGGGGCAGGGCCTCGCGGCGATAACGGGAGACTTCCTCAATGGCGCCGATCACGTCGCTAAAGGCCTGTTCCAGCTTTTCCATATCCAGCACGGTGGAGGAGGCTTGCGTCTGAATCTCCACCCCCTGGGTGCGCAATGCCTGAGCCGTCCCGGCAATCAGATCCGAGGTGGTGGTGTTGATTGAGCGCACCCGATCCAGCACCAGACGCTGGTTGGCAAGCGCCATGGCCACCACCACCGCCACATTGAGGGCAGAGACCGTGACATTGATGGAGCGGTCAACGCCGCGCATCAGTTCCCGGTTGTTGCGGATCACCACTTCCAGGGCCAGGATGCCCTGCTGGCTGACCGCCAGTTGCTGCTGAAGGTCTAAAATGCGCTGGCGCAGGGGAAACAGCAGCTCCTCTTCCATAAAGCCACGCTTGGGGTCGTCGCTGGGCAGCTGGTCGATTTGCGCCAGCAGGCGGCGGTCGATCATCCGGCCCAGGTCGATCTGGCGGCGTAACTGGTCGAGCAGGCTGCGCAGGGCGGTCTGGTCATCGGCCAGCGTCAGATTGTCCCGGCGTAGCATTTCGCGCCCTGCTTCCAGGTCGCGAATAATGGCATCCAGGGCTTGCTGGGAGCTTTCGAACTTGTGGAAGTAGCGCTGCAGCTTGTTGCCCACGCCCGGCAGGAAGGAAAATAGCTGGGCCAGTTTGCCTTCTTTCAGGTTTTGGCGATTGGGGTCCAGGTTCTGCATGGTGCTGCGCAAATCCAGCAGGGCCTTGGCGACCGGACCGCCTTCGTCGCCCTGATGGGCCAGCTTGCGGATCTGGGTTTGGAGCATGGTGCTGCGGTGGGCCGCTTGGCGCTGGATTTCGACGCCCATACCGTCCACCGCCTGGCGTTGCCGTTCGGGCCCCTCCTGGTCCGTCTGACTCAGAATGTCCTGCACAAACTGGTCGGCCAGCGCGCGAAGCTCCGGGTCTTCGACCGGCTCCGGGGCGGTTTGCGGCTCCAATTGGGCGGCGATTTCTTCCACCGGCGGCAGGGACAGGCTCAAGGGTGAGGCGGTGGCGGCAGGCTTGGTGGTGTCATTCATGGGCATCACTTCCGATGTTCATAAAGTTTGGCGCGGTCGATATAGCGGCGCAGTTCCTGAAGGGCCAGATCCGCCGCGACGTTGGCCTGGGGCCGGTTCAGCTCAACACGGGCGATGGCCACGCGGGCATCATCCAGGGCCGTCAAGGCGGTTTCATTGGCGGCCGTCAGCTCCCGCAGGCTGTGTTCGGTCTCCTCGAAGAGCTGCTGGCGGCGTTGTAGCGCGACCCGCTCGGCATCGGGCAGGCGCGGGTTGGATTGGTTCAGGCGCCGGCGGATAAAGTCGGGGTCGACCCCGTCAATCCCCTTGGCCAGAGAAGCCATGCGATGCAGGTTATCCACCGCACCGCGCCCCACTTCTGCAATCAATTGCTGCCAGCGGCCCAGGGTCAGCTCGCGCGGGTCGAACTTGTTTTGCAGGGTCTCCAGCACCCGCATGTAACGGGTATACAGACGATCCGCTTGCGTGGCCAGTTCCGGACGGTGAACCTGTAACAGCTCGCGCTTGGCATGGCAGAGGGCCAGGACCAGGTCGTCGGCGCCTACCGGTGGCTGCTCCGGGTCCAGCACGGCATTGCCGGCCTCTCGCTGCTCTTGTTCCAGCCGAGCCTGGCGTTTGGCGGAGGCGGCATCCAGGGCAGCCTGCTGACGCCGTGCGGCGCGCTTTTTGCGAGCCCGGCGCCAGCGCCGCTCCACCGGCACCTCCACGGCCAGGGCCGCCAGCCCGACCAGCCAGCCTTCCAGGCTGGGGCTGAAACCGCCCCACAAGGAGGTGAGCCAGAGGATAAAGGCGATAAACGGCGTTAGGAGTCCGTACCGGAGAAACACTTGCCAGCGCCGGGGCGGCTCGGTAGGCAAGGCTAGCCGCGGATTGATGATGCCGGTGATAAACCAGGGCAGGCAGGACAGGAACAAGCCATAAGCAAATCCCTGTAAAAATCCAAGCATGTAGGCTCTCCTAATGTCTTTAGCCGCTGAGCGGTCAGCCAACTTTATCAGATGTGGGGGCGCGACTCAGTATCCTCAACCGGTTTACAGGTTGAGAGATGAGGTGCTGGTGGCCGCCTTGGAGATTGGCAGGGGTGTTGGGGCACTGGACGGGGCGCCCGGTGTCTCTGGTTGGGTGGCGGACTCCAGTATTTGGAGTACCAGATGCTCGGAAGGTTTCAAGAGATCCTGACGAGGTGGGTGATCTGTGCGGTTGGCTCGAAAAGAGTCCAGCTTACCCTGCACCAAGACATTCAGCACTTGCGGATGAATGTAGTACTCACGGCACACCGCCAGGGTGTTGCCCAGCTCCTCGGCAACGGCTCTCACCAGGGCCGTATCCAGCTTGCGGCGGGGATGGTGGGTAATCTCTTGCACCACCGCCGGATACTTCTCCACCGCCAGAACCGAGCCGCCCCAGGTTCGGAAGTCCTTGGCGGAAAAAGCGTCTCCGGCGATTTGCCGGATATACTGGTTGACGTCGCTGGAGTCCACCGGATGGCTGCTACCGTGCTCCAGATAGCGAAAGATCTCGTAACCGGGCAGGTCTGCCGTTTCCCGAATCATCCGGATCAGACTTTTATTGCGGATGCTGACCCTGCGGTAGCGGCCGCTTTTGCCCTTGTATTCCAGTCGCAGCTCGCCGGGAGACTCCTTCAGGTGTTTGCGTCGCAAGGTGGTCAGGCCAAAGGTTTCGTTGGTTTCCCGATAGCACTCGTTACCCACCCGGATATGCAACTCGTCTAACAGTTTCACGATCAACGCCAGCACTTTGTGTTTGGGCCACCCATCTGCTTTGAGGTCCTGAATGATTTGGCGTCGGATGCCGGTTAACGCATGACCAAACTCGATCATCTTGGCGAATTTGGCCTGCTGGCGGAAGGCGATCCAGTCGGGATGATAAAGGTACTGTTTGCGTCGCTTTTGGTCGTAGCCGGTCGCCTGGAGATGGCCGTCGGCCAAGGGGCAGATCCACACATCCTGCCACATGGGCGGGATCACCAGTTGGGCGATGCGGTCAAGATCGGCCGGCTTTCGAATGGGGCGGGTCTGCTCGTCCAGATACATAAAACCCTTGCCGCGCCGCCGGCGGGTCCAGCCCGCCAGGGTGTCGGAGACGTACCTCAGGTGGGGTGGGCATTCTGTCAGGCTGTCTATCACTGCTTGTCCCACCCTTTGGCCCCGTTCAGCAATCGTGTGTGTTCTGTGTCATTGGGTCAGCCCAGGCTAGAGCACGAAGACGAAGAAGATGATGCCGATAATCACCCCGGCTACGATGTATTTGGCGGAATGAAACGCCATGTCGGGATCGATATGATCGTCGAGGGGTTTGCCGGGTCCTTTTTTGATCGCCATGGGAGAACGCTCCTGAAGTGTTTGACTGGGCGTAGTCTGCTTTCCTTGCCCATCGTCTAATCATAGAGTGAAGCAATCTTTAAGTAGGAGCTGGCAGTTATTATGGGGTATTAATATATGGGTATCCGCATATGCGGTTTGCCATATATAATAAGGTTGTTTGATTCAGGAGAAGAGCAGGGGTGAGACCGACCGAACTTTTCAAAGCTTTGGCTGATGAAACCCGAGTTCGCATCGCGTTATTGGTCGCTCGGGAATCTGAACTCTGTGTGTGTGAACTGACTGAGGCACTGGAGCAGAGCCAGCCAAAAATTTCACGTCATCTGGCACAGCTGCGTTCAATCGGTCTGCTGCAGGATCGCCGTCAGGGGCAGTGGGTGTTCTATCGGCTGCATCCACAATTGCCGGACTGGGTCTTGGATGTGCTGAGGCTGACCGGGCAGGCGCAAGCCAGCAACCTGACTCAGGATCTCCAGCGGCTGGAGTTGATGGGCGATCGTCCGAGCCGGACCGCGGCTTGTTGTGACTAATTGTTTACCATAACCGGATCTATTTCATGAAAGTTCTCTTTCTCTGTACCCAAAATAGCTGTCGCAGCATTCTAGCTGAGGCCGCTCTCAATCATTTGGCCCCGGATGGCGTGCAGGGCTATAGTGCCGGCAGTTTTCCGTCTGGGATGGTGCATCCCCGTTCTTTGGAAACTTTGCGCCGTAAGGGCGTGAACAGGGATGCACTGCGTAGTAAATCTTGGGATGAGCTGGAGGATCTGCATCCGGATGTAGTCATTACCGTTTGCGACAAAGCTGCAGGTGAGACTTGTCCGGTGTTCTTCGGGCCCGCCCTGAAGGCGCACTGGGGCATGCCGGACCCGGCTACAGTCACTGGTACGGAAGAAGAAATTGACGCAGCCTTTGAGTCTGTTTTCGAGCGCCTATCCCGCCGGATCGAGGTTTTGCTCGAGGCGCTGAAGGCGAACCCGGACCTGGAGCAGCTACAAGCCACGCTGAAGCGTCTGGAGACTCTGTAATGGTCTCGCCCCTCGGTTTTTTTGAACGCTACCTTACAGTCTGGGTCGGGCTCTGTATTGCTGCGGGCGTGCTGCTAGGCGTTATGGTGCCCGGTGCCTTCCAATGGATTGCCGGGCTGGAATACGCCCATGTGAATCTGGTGGTGGCGGTGTTCATCTGGGTGATGATTTACCCCATGATGATCCAAATTGATTTCGCCTCGATTCGGGACGTAGGCCTGCGCCCCCAGGGGCTGTTTCTGACCCTGGTGATCAACTGGCTGATCAAGCCCTTTACCATGGCGCTGCTGGGTTGGCTGTTTTTCCGGCTGGTGTTTGCGGATCTGGTGGACCCAACCACAGCCAGTGAATACATCGCCGGTATGATCCTGCTGGGTGTGGCGCCCTGTACTGCCATGGTGTTCGTGTGGAGCCAGCTGACCCGGGGCAATCCCAATTACACCCTGGTGCAGGTGTCGGTGAACAACGTCGTCATGATTTTTGCCTTTGCTCCCATTGCCGGCCTGCTGTTGGGCATTTCCGACATCACGGTGCCCTGGGAAACCCTGCTGCTGTCTGTGGTGCTTTATGTGCTGCTGCCGCTGGTGGCGGGTATCCTGACCCGGCAGCGGGCCCTGCGCAGTTCTGGTGAAGTGGGCGTGCAGAAAATCGTGCAACGACTCAAGCCCTGGTCTGTTATTGGGCTGCTGGCGACGGTGGTGTTACTGTTTGGCTTTCAGGCCGAAACGATTTTAGATCAGCCGCTGCATATCTTGCTGATCGCCATCCCGCTGTTAATCCAGACTTATGGCATTTTTGCCATTGCCTATCTTGCCGCCCGAAAGATGCGGCTGTCCCACGATATTGCCGCGCCTGCGTGCATGATTGGTACTTCCAACTTCTTTGAGCTGGCGGTCGCTGTAGCCATTTCCCTGTTCGGCCTGCACTCTGGGGCGGCGCTGGCAACCGTGGTCGGGGTCTTGGTTGAAGTACCGGTGATGCTGTCGCTGGTGGCCTTCGCCAACCGTACCCGACACTGGTTTGATGACGAGAGGAGTTAAACATGCAGGATGATTCCTTGCCCAATGTGGACCCGGCGCTGCTGGACATTCCGTCTGGCGAGAAATTGAAGGCTCCGGTCTCGGATCACAAGCCCCGGATTCTGCTGCTGTACGGTTCTAACCGCACCCGCTCCTACAGTCGTCTGCTGGTGGAAGAGGCTGCGCGCCTACTGCAGCATTTCGGCGCGGAGACCCGGATCTTCCATCCTTCAGGGCTGCCGTTGCCGGACGATGCGCCGGAAGATCACCCCAAGGTGAAGGAGCTTCGGGATCTGGTGCTTTGGTCGGAAGGGCAGGTGTGGTGCTCACCCGAGCGTCACGGCGCCATGACTGGAGTGCTCAAGTCCCAGATCGACTGGATTCCCCTGTCTATGGGTGCTATCCGACCGACCCAGGGTAAAACCCTGGCAGTGATGCAGGTCAGCGGCGGCTCCCAGTCCTTCAATGCAGTGAACCAAATGCGGGTGTTGGGACGCTGGATGCGCATGTTCACCATTCCCAACCAGTCTTCCGTCCCCAAGGCCTTCCTGGAATTTGAGGACAACGGTCGTATGAAGCCTTCGCCTTACTACGACCGGGTGGTGGACGTGATGGAGGAGCTGGTGAAGTTCACCCTGCTGCTGCGGGACCGCGCAGACTATCTGGTGGATCGATACTCGGAACGTAAGGAGTCTGCGGAGGAACTGTCCCGGCGGGTGAATCAGCGCTCTATTTAGTGTGCCGTTGTCACGAACTGTTCATCGGCTTCGTTTATGCTGCCTCACTTTGAGTGACAAGGAAACTTCATGGAAAGCGTAAGAGCGGGTGATGCAGGGGCTCGACACTGGGGCGAGATTCTGGTGGCTTATCTGAAGCTCGGGCTCACCTCGTTCGGCGGCCCGGTGGCGCATCTGGGTTATTTTCGGGATGAATTTGTCACCCGCCGGCGCTGGATCTCGGATGAGCATTACGCCGATCTGGTGGCGCTTTGTCAGTTCCTGCCCGGGCCGGCCAGCAGCCAAGTAGGCTTTGCCCTCGGGCTGATGCGCGGTGGTCTCATTGGGGCCCTGATTGCCTGGGCGGCGTTCACTTTGCCATCGGTGCTGTTGCTGCTGCTATTTGCTTATGGGGCTGATGCTCTAGGCGGGACGGTGGGGCAGGGCATTTTGCATGGTCTGAAACTGGTGGCGGTTGCGGTGGTGGCCCAAGCCGTTTGGGGGATGTTCCGGACACTGTGTCCAGACCGGGAGCGGGCGAGTATTGCGGTGGTGGCTGTCCTGCTGGTGATTCTGGCTCCCTCGGCATGGGGGCAGGTTGCGGTGATTGTGGCGGGGGCCCTGGCCGGACTCTGGTGGTGCCGGAATGTTTCGGCGGCCCATCAGGGGCAGCTGCCGAGCGGTGTTTCCCGGGGAGCGGCGCTGGCTGCCTTGGCCTTGTTCTTTCTTCTTCTGTTGCTTCTGCCCCTGCTTGTGCTGGTGACGGGCAGCCAGTCTCTGGATCTGTTCGAGGCGTTCTACCGGGCCGGCGCGCTGGTGTTTGGCGGTGGTCATGTGGTTTTGCCGCTGCTGGAGTCGAGCGTGGTGGAGTCGGGCTGGGTTGACCCGGACCGTTTTCTCGCCGGCTACGGTGTCGCCCAGGCGGTCCCCGGGCCATTGTTTACGTTTGCGGCGTATTTGGGTGCGGTGGTGGGGCCTGAGCCCAATGGGCTGGCGGGTGCGGTCATTGCCCTGGTGGGTATTTTCCTGCCGGGCCTGTTACTGGTGGTGGCGGTGTTGCCGTTCTGGGACCGGGTACGGGGAGGGGCCAAGGCTCGTTCGCTGATGGCGGGTGCCAACGCGGCTGTTGTGGGCATTCTGGGGGCGGCGCTTTACGATCCGGTCTGGACCAGTGCGGTACAGACCCCACAGGATTTTGCGGTGGCCCTGACAGCCTTTGCCATGCTGACTCTCTGGAAGCTGCCTCCCTGGCGTGTGGTGATCTTCACCGCTCTGGCGGGAGCCGGGATGGTGATGATCAATATTTAATCTTGATGCAAATGCACATTAATGATTAAATATGAGCAAATGCACTATGTGGAATGCGTCATGAATGTGACCAAGCCAGATATTGACCCTGCTGCCGTCTTGAGCCGGGCGTTACTGAATGCCGGTCGGGATCTGGGCTTAAGCCAAGAGCAACTGGGGCGGGTGGTGGGGCGCGACCGGACCCGTCTCAAGGGCGGTATTCGCCCGGACACCAAGGTGGGCGAGCTGGCGCTGCTGTTCATTCGCTGTTATCGCGGCCTGTTTGCCTTGGTGGATGGCGACTTGGAGCTGATGCGCCACTGGATGCATACCTATAATACGGGCACCCGGGGAGTCCCTGCCGAGCAGGTGCAGAGTGCACAGGGATTAATTACGGTGCTGGAATATCTGGATGCCATTCGAGGAAAAGTCTGACATCAGCCTGATCTGGCAGGCCTGCTGCGAAGAAGTGCGCCCCGGCCTGCTGGGTGGAACCCTGTTTCGGATCGTTGAAAACCAGGAGCAGATCGCCACCCGCCGTCTGGTGGACGGGGACCTGGATCAGCTGGAAGTGCTGGAGCACCTGCTGGAAAGTGCCAAGCCGCCACGGGTTCCGGGAACGGAGCTGATGCATTATCTGTTAGCCACACCCTGGCGCTACCCGCCGCTTCGTTATGGCTCTCGGTTTGGGCGCCGCCATGAGCCGAGTCTGTTCTATGGCGGAACCTCTCTGGACGTCACTCTGGCCGAAGGCGCTTACTACCGTTGTGTGCTGTTTCAGGACATGAGCGTGCCGCCTGCCAAGCCTATTGCCTCCCAGCATACGATTTATCAGGCCGAATACCGGACCGAATCTGGGCTTCAGCTGCAGCGGCCGCCCTTTGACCATTATCGGGAGTTGCTCACCCATCCCTCGTCTTACGCCGAGACCCAGGCTTTGGGCAGTGCGTTGCGGGCGACCGGAGTGCAGGCAATCCAGTACCGCTCCGCCCGAGATAAATGCCAGCTGGGAATTAATGTTGCCCTGTTTCAGCCTGCGGCGCTGGTGTCGCGTAATCCTTTGGAGCCGGAGCGCTGGATGTGCTCCACGGATGGGGACAAGGTCGTGTTTCGCAAATCCGCCGGTGGGGAGATGGTGCGCTTTGCGGTGGAGGATTTTCGGGTGGCCGGTCAGTTGCCGCGACCGGCCTGAGCGGTTTGATCAGTTAGCGCAGCACCAGTAGCGGCACGGTGGCGTGTCGGATCATATTGGTGGTGGTACTGCCAATCAGCCACTGGCGAATCCGGGAGTGGCCATAGGCCCCCATCACGGCCAGATCAATACGTTGCTCTTCCCGGTAGGCTCTTAGTGTGCTCTCCACCTCGCCAGAGCGAATAGCGGAGTGCACCTCGAAACCGGCCCCTTCCAGAGTCCACCGGGCTCCATCCAGCTGCTTTCGCAGCTCAGGGGTTTCCGCTCCCACGGCCACCAGGTGGCAGGGCAAGCCCCGAAACAGCGGGCTGGCGGCAATCATGTCCACCCCTTTGCGCATGGTGGCGCTGCCGTCGAAGGCGACCATCAGGTTTTGTGGTGCTCGAAACTCCGCCGGCGTAATCAGGATGGGGCGCTGCAGGGTGCGGATGACCCGTTCCAGGTGACTGCCAATCAGGGGTGCAGATTCGCTGTGATCTTCGCCCACCTTGCCCATCACCAGCAGGCGGATGTCGGATTCCAGCTCTGACAGGGTCTCGACCAGGTCGCCGTGGCGTTGGCGGGTGGCAGCGGTTTCAAGACCCGCCGCCGTAACCCGCTGTTTGGCGGCGTCCAATAATTGCCGGCCTTGCTCCAGCGCCAGTCGGGCCCGCTGCTCATCCAGCGCCGCCAGTTCTTCCAGCAACTGCTCCCGAGCGCCCAAACCGATACTGCCGCTCAGGTTGGGCTGAATGGGGTATTGCCCCTTGTCCAGCACGTGCAGCAGGGTCAGGGGAGCGTTTAGGCGTTGTGCGGCCCAGGCTGCATAGTCGCACACCCCGGGCGCCGAGCGGGAACCATCAATACAGGCCAATACGGTGGTCATTGTTCTGCTCTCCTTCTCAGCCGATGAGCTGTTTGGCGGTGTCTGGCTTATCGTGCTCGCCAAACCGGTCAACGATGGTGGCGCTGGCTTCATTCAGCCCCAGAACCTCCACCTCAGTGCCTTCACGACGGAACTTGATGACCACTTTGTCCAGCGCGGATACCGCCGTAATATCCCAGAAATGGGCCTGGCTGAGATCAATGATCACCTTTCCAATAGCTTCTTTAAAGTCAAAGCTACCCACAAACTTTTCCGAGGAGCTGAAGAACACCTGCCCGGTTACCTGGTAGGTGCGGACCTCGCCGGTGTCATCCAGTGAGGAGCTGATCTGGAGAAAGTGGCCGACCTTGTTGGCGAAGAACAGCGAGGCCAGTAGTACACCGGCCAGGACGCCGAACGCCAGGTTGTGGGTGGCAACCACGACCGCGACGGTCACGATCATGACGATATTAGTAGATAGTGGATACTTTCTCAGGTTGCGCAGGGAGTCCCAGCTGAAGGTGCCAATGGACACCATGATCATCACCGCCACCAGCGCCGCCATGGGAATCCGGGACACCCAGTCACTTAAAAACACCACCAGAATGAGCAGTACGACCCCGGCGGTCAGTGTGGAAAGACGGGTACGACCGCCAGATTTTACGTTGATGACCGACTGGCCAATCATGGCACAGCCCGCCATACCGCCGAGCAGGCCGGAGGCAATGTTGGCGATCCCCTGCCCCTTGCACTCCCGGTTCTTGTCGCTGGGGGTGTCGGTGAGATCGTCGACAATGGTGGCGGTCATCATGGACTCCAGCAGGCCCACCACAGCCAGTGCGGCAGAGTAGGGGAAAATAATGGCTAACGTTTCAAAGTTGAGCGGGACATCCGGTAACAGAAACACCGGCAGGGTATCCGGCAGCTCGCCCATATCCCCCACGGTGCGGATATCGATCCCGAAATACATGGCGATTGCGGTGAGGACCAGGATGCACACCAGCGGCGAGGGAATCACCCGGCCAATTTTCGGCAGGTAGGGGAACAGATAGATGATGCCCAGCCCGGCCGCTGTCATGGCATAGACATGCCAGGTCACATTGGTGAGCTCCGGCAGTTGGGCCATAAAAATCAGAATCGCCAGTGCGTTAACAAAACCGGTGACCACCGAGCGGGACACAAACCGCATCAGCTGATCCAGTCGTAAATAGCCAGCGAGGATTTGCAGCACCCCGGTTAGCAAAGTCGCCGCCAGCAGATACTGCAGCCCATGCTCTTTTACCAGGGTGGTCATCACCAATGCCATGGCGCCGGTGGCGGCGGAAATCATGCCCGGGCGACCACCGGCAAAGGCGATCACCACCGCGATACAGAAAGAGGCATAGAGGCCGACCTTGGGGTCGACGCCGGCAATGATGGAGAAGGCGATGGCTTCGGGAATCAGTGCCAGGGCAACCACAAGCCCCGAGAGCAAATCGCCCCGGATATTGGAGAACCAGTTTTGCTGAATGGAGTGAATCATTAATCAGTACCAACGTATGGAGAACAGGCGAAACAGGGTGCAGACGGTCACCGAACAGTATCGGGCAGTAAACCCGTCTTGGGGCTGGTAGGGATGAAGCCGGCTAGGGTGGCGTATACCGGATGGGGGGTATGTTCATATTTCAGAGACTAGACCGCAGGTGAGTGGACATCAGGGTTTCGAGCCTGTTTCAAAAAGGACCGCGCTTAGGCTCCTGCTGAAACAGCGTTCGAAAGAGGCCGATGTGTGAGATCCGGCCGGGCCGGCAAAGGGGCGCATGGTAAAACAAAGCCAGTGTTGAGGCAAAAGGGCCGCTGGTGCAGGGGCGGACTGATCTGTAAATTTTCAGGTAAGTAACTATTTCGTAACCTTCGCGGGCTCTAAGGCTCCGGTCGCGGCTGTGGAGGACATCAGGCAAGGGAGTGTTGCATGGCGGTGGCCGACCCCAAGGAGTTTAAAAGACGGCGGCTGGACTCGGTTTGGCTGTCGATTCATGGCATCTTTGCCTTGTCGATTTTGTACACCCTGTATCTGGCCCATGAGGTGATTCTACCGATCACCCTGGCGGTTCTGACCAGCCTGTTATTGTCGCCGTTGGTGCGTCGCCTGGCACGGCGCAAGATCCCCCGGGTGGTGAGTGCTTTTGTCTTGCTGGGAGCGCTGGTATCAGCCATGGTTGGCGTGGGTTGGATGATGGCCGCTCCCATCATGGACTGGATGGAGCGAGCCCCGGAAGGGATTAGCAATCTGCTAGCCGGTGAGAGCGGAATGAAGGGGACGCTCAGTAACCTGATGCGCTCGGCACAGAAAGTGGAAAAAACCGTGGAAGGGCTGACTGAAAGCAAAAAGCCGGTGGCGGTGGTTCTGCAGTCGGAGTCCTGGACCGGGCAGGTGCTGATGAAGCTGCGTAATGGCCTGGTGGGGCTGGCCCTGGCGTTAGCCCTGACCTTCTTCCTACTGGTGAATGGAGACCGGTTGATTCACAATCTGGTGCGCCAGCTACCCCGTTACCGGCGGCGTACCGGGTTGCGGCTGATTCGCGAATCCCAGCGGGAAATTGCCCGCTATCTGGCGGTGATTACCCTGAGCAATACCGCAGTAGGGCTGGTTACCATGGTGATGCTCTGGTGGCTGGGGTTACCCAATGCCTTGGTTTGGGGGGTATTGGCCGGGCTGTTGCGCTTTATTCCCTATCTGGGCGTGATTATCACGGTGCTCCTGCTGAGCGTGATTTCTGCCGTGACCCTGAGCGAGCCCTGGATGATGCTGGTTGCACCAATAGGTTACATCCTACTGACCGCACTGGTGGGTTTTTTCATTGAGCCCTTTATTCACGGTTATCGGATGTCCATTAACCCGATCATTATCTTTCTGGCAATCTTTTTCTGGGGATGGCTGTGGGGCGCGGTTGGGGTGCTACTGGCGGTGCCTTTAATGACCGTGATTCAGGTGATCCTGAAGCAAACCGACAGTCTCAAGCCGGTCTACCGGATTATCGCCCGGTAGACCGATAGCCGAAGCCGACAGGCCCTTTATTTTTCGACAAAAGCCCGTTCGATCACATAGTGACCCAGCTCGCCCTGGCGTGCTTCCTCGAAGCCCTGGGCATCCAGTAGCGTGGTCAGGTCCTTGAGCATGCTGGGGCTGCCGCACAGCATGAAACGGTCGTCTTCCAGGTTCACCGGCGGCAGACCTACATCCGAGTAGAGCTTGCCGCTTTCCATCAGGCTGGTCAGCCGGCCCTGGTTACGGTAGGGCTCCCGAGTTACGGTGGGGTAGTAGATCAGTTTTTCCCGCACTTCCTCACCAAAGAACTCGTTGTTGGGCAATTCTTCAGTAATAAAATCCTGATACGCCAGCTCGGAGATAAAGCGCACCCCATGGGTGAGGATGACCTTGTCGAATTTGGCGTAGGTCTCCGGGTCCTTAATGATGCTCATAAAAGGAGCAAGACCGGTTCCGGTGCTCAGCAGGTACAGGTTACGGCCCGGCAGCAGACTGTCGATCAGCAGGGTCCCGGTGGGTTTGCGACTCATGATGATTTCATCGCCCACCTGGATCTTCTGCAGACGGGAGGTCAGGGGACCATCGGGAACCTTGATGCTGAAGAACTCCAGCTCTTCTTCATAGTTGGCGCTGGCAATACTGTATGCCCGCATCAGGGGGCGGCCTTCTACTTCCAGGCCGATCATGATGAAGTGGCCATTCTTGAAACGGAATGCCGGGTCGCGGCTGGTCTTGAAGCTGAACAGGGTATCGTTCCAATGGCGTACATCAAGAACGCGCTCTTTCATCATGGATGACATAGTACTCACCTTTGCAACTGAAAATAGAAAATGAGCCAATTTAAAATTGCATCCAGTATATAGATTCAATAATCTATTCGATAAATGAATTATTTGAATTCTTATAATCGGAAAAGTAGATAATGCGATACACGTTGAGGCAGCTGGAAGTTTTCCTGGCCGCGGCCTACTTCGAGAACATTACCCGGGCCGCCGAGAGTCTGGCGATGTCTCAATCCGCGGCGAGCAGTGCCCTGAAAGAACTGGAACAGCAGTTTGACGTGCAGCTGTTTGATCGGGTGGGTAAACGCTTGCAGCTCAATGAGCTGGGGCGGCTGATCCGGCCCCGGGCGGAAGCTTTGATGGCGCAGGCCAAGGAGCTGGAGCTGGCCTTGGGGCGACATTCCGAAATCGGTAACTTGAAGGTGGGTGCCACCCTGACCATCGGCAACTACCTGGCGGTCGGAGTGATGGTGGCTTATATGCAGGAGCAGCCCCAGGCCAAGGTGACGCTGGAGGTGGCCAATACCTCGGTGATCACTCAGCGGGTGCTGAATTTTGAGCTCGATATCGGGCTGGTCGAGGGGGAGCTGCATCATCCGGATCTGGAAGTGATTCCCTGGCAGGATGATGATCTGGTGGTGTTCTGCTCCCCCAGTCATGAGTTGGCCGGGCGGCCCTGGCTGGATGACCGGGATATTGTCGAGGCGACCTGGATTCTCCGGGAAAAGGGCTCCGGGACCCGGCAGGGCTTTGACCATGCCATGCATGGCTTGTTGCCACAGCTGCATATTCTGCTGGAGTTACAGCACACCGAAGCCATCAAGCGGGCGGTGGAGGCGGGGCTGGGGATTGGTTGTCTGTCCCGGGTGGCCCTGATGGATGCCTTTGAGCGGGGCACCTTTGTGCCACTGCCCATTCCCCATCGGGATTTTCATCGCCGCTTTTATTTTGTGCTGCACCGCCAGAAATACCGCAGTGCCGGCATTGAGCGTTGGCTGGAGCTGTGCCGCACGCTGATCTGACCCAAGGGCTGGTTCAGCCGGGCCGGTTGCCCCCGAAGTAGCTGTACAGACGGGGAATCAGCGGCTGGTTCGGGTCCACCCGTTGGTAGGGGTTGGTGACCAGCTCCGGATGTAGCAGGTGGTGATGCATGGCCTCGAGATAATGGGCATTGAGAAAGTGTCCCCAACGATCAGTGCTCAAGTACAGGGGGCCGTCCAGGGAGACCCGTTCCGGCTCACTCTTTCGCAAGGGAGACAGAATGCCGAGGCGAGCCACCAGATCATGCTCGTTGGCAAAGTTCTCGATATAGGGCAGGCCGATTTCCTGTCCGCTCTGGGTGGTGACTTTCATGGCATACGTCAGCCGGTCGGCGCAATTGGAGAACAGGTACAACTCCAATTTACGCAGGATACGCAGCAAGTGGGCCTGTAACTGATCCGGCCGCCACTCCTCCACCGCTTTCGGAAAGAGACACTGACAGGCCAGTCGCTCTAATGGCTCACTGGCCTGATTCGCCATCACAGTGCTTTCGATCCCTTGACCCCTCTCCGTTGCCACCGCGTCGTCTGCAAGGCTCTCGGCAATGCACAGGGCTCGGGCGATGGCGCGCACCACATTGGCAGCAATTAGAGTCCCCTGGGAATGGCCGATCACCACAACCCGCTCGATCTGAGGGTCCCGCAACGCGGTGAAAATGGCCTGGGCGGCGGCATAGGTGGGGCGGGTCATGGTGGTCTGATCGTTCAAGTCTGGCTCTAGCTTGAAGCGCTTGTCGAGGGCGCACTCGATCAGATCCACCAGCAGCGAATTGGTCGAATTGTAGATACCGGTAATAGGCCGGTAAAACATCTGGCTGAGCAACTCCGTGTTCATTTTGGCCACGTCCAGGGTGGTGGCCACTCCATTGATGAAAAACCAGCGCTCATTCAGGAAAGATGTGGTGGACTGAAACGGGTCGGGCTGTTGGAAGTAGCGGCTTTCCCGCCAGAATAATTGCTGGACAGGGCGCGGCAGCAAGGTCCGCGCCAGCGGCCCCGGAGCCCGGCTGACGGCGGGTAACGTCACGGCCGTCAAGTATTTGAGGCTGCGGATCGGGCGCCAGGTGTCCAATACATTGAGTTCTGAAGCCGGGTGGTAGGGCGGCAGCCAGGTGCGCAGGGGGCCGAACAGGGCCTGCAGATAGTGGGGCGGGTCCATGGGGAAGGCGGCTCGAATCACCCGGATCAATTGCTGGAGGTTGTTTTCATCATCGGGCCGGAGTGCTTGGATAGACTCCAGCAGCGACCGGCGTTGGCCCAGCACATCCACTGGGTTGGGAGCGATCGGATGAGGCTCCACTGCTTGGGCGATGGCCTCCAGAAATTCCATTTGAGGCCGGCTGGCGTGGCCGTTCAGTGGCGTCTCCTGCTTTGACATGGGTCCTGTTTCCTTAAAGGTTCGTGCTCGTCACTGCACATCCTAGAGTACCTGTCCGGGGCAAGACCAGACTGCGCGGAAGAGGCGGAGTATCCAGATGGGACCAGGCGCACAGATGGGAAAAGAGACCACCGAAAACAGTGCAAAGAAAACTTAGTCGAGCGCATGATAGAAGAACTGATTCACCAGTGACGGGAGCCCCAGATCATGACGATCTCCATGTATGAAGCATCCATTCCGGTATTTGTCCGCGCCCTGAATAACCTGATCGCAATTCTGGAAAAGGCCCAGGTTCATGCGGAAATGAAAAACATTGACCCGGGTGTGCTGCTGCAGTATCGCCTCTATCCGGATATGTTTCCGCTGGTCCGCCAGGTACAGATTGTCAGCGACATTGCCAAAGCCGGCGGTGCCCGGCTGGCGGGCCAGGAGCCACCTCGTTATGAAGATGATGAGACCACCTTTGCCGAACTGGTGGCGCGTCTGCAGAAAACGGTGGCGTTTCTGAGCGATTTGACGCCCGAGCTATTTGAAGAGGCACAGGCCCGCACCATTACCTGGCCCATGCGGGGTACGACCATGAGCCTGGAAGGGCAAGTGTATCTGCTGCACTACGTGCTGCCCAACCTGTTTTTCCATATCACTACCTCTTATGCCATTTTGCGTCATTGCGGTGTGGCCGTGGGTAAGCAGGACTTTTTAGGCAAGTTTCAGGGGGCGCTCTTATAGCTTGTTTGGCCTGACGGGGAACCCGTTAACGCTAGCGAAAGCCCGTATTCGCCTGGTGTGGACGGGCGCAGTTCCTTCTTTATCATGAGTGAGGTGAAGACCAAAGCGGTGAAGGCAGCGGAAGCCTAGACTATCAGCTGCAACGACACAGGAGAGGTTGTGGATGAGGCGGGGGCTAGTGAGGTTAAGTGGCGGTGTCCTGACCCTGCTGCTCGTGCTGGTCGCGGCCAGGATCGCCGCGCCATACGCGATCCAGTGGTATGTTAATAAACAGCTGGATCAGGCGGAAAACTTTACCGGCCAAATTGGCGATGTGGATCTGAACCTGATTCGTGGCGCCTATGTGATCGAAGATGTCCGGATCGAAAAAACCGAGGGGGAGATTCCGGTTCCCTTCTTTTCCGCTGAGCGGGTGGACTTTTCGGTGTATTGGAGTGCCCTGCTGAGGGGGAATTTGGTGGGCGAGGTCTGGCTGACCCGCCCCGAACTCAACATCGTCGACAGTGAGACGGAAGAGGACAAGCAGACGGGAGAGGACGAGCCCTGGCAAGACATCGTCCAAGGGCTTTTTCCCCTGAAAATCGACAGCTTTGTGGTGGAGCAAGGCAACATTCATTTTCGCAACTTCAGCAGTGACCCGCCGGTGGATATCTACCTGTCGGAAGTCTATGCCCGCCTGACCAATTTCACCAACAGCCTGGATGTTTCCGACACCCTGGTGGCCACCCTGGAAGGCACGGCGGTGCCCATGGAACAGGGGGATCTGGATGTGCGGTTGCGCTTTGACCCCTATACCGAACAACCCCAGTTTGATTTGAATCTACGGCTGACCGACTTGAATGTCTCCTCGTTGAATGACTTTATCGAGGCCTACACCAATCTGGATGTGGAAGCGGGCTCCATGGATCTGGCGATGGAGATGGCCACGGATCAGGGGCATGTGACCGGCTATCTCAAACCGGTCATTCACAACCTGGAGGTGTTCGACTGGCAGAAGGATGTGGTTGAGGAAGACGAGGGCTTTTTGGCGACTGTGTGGGAAGGGTTTGCGGGGCTGGTGAGTGAGCTGTTTGAGAACCAGCCGCAGGACACATTCGCGACCCGGGTTCCGATTGACGGCCAGATTGATGACCCAGAAGCCGGCATTTTCAATGCGATCCGGGCAATCTTGCGCAATGCGTTTATCGAAGCGATTCAGCCCGATGTGGAAGGCTCGGTGGAGCTTGAGGATGCGGAGCCGGGAGAGTCTGGGCCGGAATAAGCACAGCGGGTTCTACGGGGATCGTTGAGCACGGATAGAGAGAACACTATGTTTAAACCAACGGTTTGAACGCCTGGTTGCCTACTGCGT
>CAZEWG010000015.1:0-69053 GCA_964514485.1 uncultured Pseudomonadales bacterium | reverse complement strand
AATACCGGCCTGTCACGCCGGGGGTCGCGGGTTCGAGTCCCGTCCGCTCCGCCACTTTTTCCCCTCTTGTGTTCTTTATTCTGTTTTTATCTTCTGTGATCTCCTGAACCTCTGTGGCATTCCTATCGGTCCTGCTTTCAAGCTGTTTGGCTTTTTCTGCTGTTGCCCTGAATTAGGTTCCGGCATTGCTCGTTCTGGTTTCGGGTTGAGCCCTGCTTGTCATGATTCTGACATCTGTTTCTTCTATGGTTGCCTGAGTTGATCATCAGAGGAATTTGATTATGGGTGAATATTTGGAAGAGCTATTGGAAATCCGCAGCCAGGAGCGTGAAGAGCCGGAAAGCGTGGATGACGCGACCGAGCTTTAAGCGTCTGTCTCTCCAATCAGCCCGTCTCTAACGGCTTAACCTTCCCGACCGCGAAACGTGCCGGGGCTGACGCTCGTCCAGCGTCGAAAGGCGCGGTGAAAGGCGGCCGGTGATGAAAAGCCCAGGCGAAAGGCAATCTCGCCAAACGTCAGTTCCGTATCCCGCACATAACTCTCCGCCAGCGATCGGCGGGTTTCTTCCAGTAAATCCTGAAACGTCACTCCTTCCCGCTGCAGCTTGCGTCGCAGGGTCCAGGGTGTAATGCCCAGTTGTGCGGCCACATCGGCCATGTTGGGCGTGCGTCCCTGGAGCAGGGGGCCGATCAGGGTGGTGACCCGGCCTTTCAGGCTTTGGGTCCGGGTGATTTCCAGCAGCTCCGCATTACAGGCGGCAATGGCCTCGCCATGGGTCGGGGGCGAGGCATACAGGGTGGGAAGTTGCAGGCTGGAAGAGGAAAACAGTAAGGCGTTACGCTCCTGATTGAAATGCACCGGGCACTGAAACAGTTCTTCATGGCGGCTGTGGTAGCTGGGTTTGGGATATTCGATCTGCACTTCCTTGACCAGCCTGGTGTGTCCCGTCAGCCAACGGGCCAGATGAAGCCAGGAGCTGAGCATGAGGTCCACCACAAAGAAATTGTATTCGTTGTAAGGGCTGATGGAGTAAAAGTGCGCCACGCCTTGGGAGGGCTGGGTTTCCTGATAGAACTGGCTGTAGCCCCGCTGGTTTTGGCTGCCCAGGCGCTCGAAGTGGATCAGGGTGCTCAGGGCCCGGCCCAGGGTGGGGGCGGTCATGGCGGCAAAGCCGGGCAGGCCGGCATGGCTGATTCGGGTATGGGCGCCCATCACCAGCCCCAACGCCGGTTCATTGGTTGCCTCAATGGCGGTGCGGCCCAGGCGCATAAACTTGGGAATGCTGATCCGGGCCTTGGGGGTCGATAAAAGTTCTTCACTGATGCCATAAGGCTCGAAGAGTGGTGTCGGGTTGACCTGATATTGGCGCATTGCATCCTGCATGACCCGTACAAAATTGACCGAAATATCGCCCAGTTGGAGCTTTGCCATGGGGTTGTTCCATAAATCTGTTAGGCTGTTATTCAGGGATAAAAAAATGTTATCAAATGGTATTGAGCGTGGATAGGGGCGAGGCTACCTTAGGCAGCGTTGCTCAGAATCACCTAAATTGCGGTGCGAGGTGCAGCCTGCGCCGCATTGAATAAATACGATAATTGATGAGAGTTTTTTGGAGGCTGAGATGGCGAATACGGATCAGGCACCTGGTATGAAGAAATACCCCCACCTTTTGCAGCCGCTGGATTTGGGTTTTACCACGCTGAAAAACCGCACCCTGATGGGTTCCATGCACACTGGGCTTGAAGAGGCTCCCAATGGCTTTGAGCGGCTGGCCGCTTTCTATGCGGAGCGGGCCAGGGGGGGAGTGGCGTTGATTGTGACGGGCGGGATCGGTCCCAACAAAGAAGGCGCGGTTGCCCAGGGCGCGGCCAAAATGGACACCGAGGAAGAGTCCGACAAGCACAAGGTGGTCACCCAGGCGGTGCACGAGGCTGGCGGTAAAATCTGTATGCAGATCCTGCACGCAGGGCGCTACGCCTATAATCCCAAGCTGGTTGCGCCGTCCGCCATTCAGGCGCCGATTAACCCCTTCAAGCCGAAAGAGCTGTCCACCGAAGAAGTGGAAGAGCAGATCGAGGCCTATGCCCGCTGTGCGGCGCTGGCCCAGCGCGCCGGATATGACGGCGTGGAAATCATGGGGTCGGAAGGGTACTTCATTAACCAGTTCATCGTTTCCCATACCAACAAGCGTACCGACCAGTGGGGCGGCTCTTACGAGAACCGGATCCGCTTGCCGATTGAGATCGTGCGTCGGGTACGGGAGCGGGTGGGCCCCAATTTCATCATTATCTATCGTCTGTCCATGCTGGATCTGATTGAAGACGGCAGCACCTGGGAAGAGGTGGTGTTGCTGGCCAAGAAGATCGAGGAAGCCGGCGCCACCATCATCAACACCGGGATTGGCTGGCACGAAGCCCGGGTACCGACCATCGCCACCATGGTGCCCCGCGCGGCCTTCACCCGGGTGACGGCGAAAATGAAAGAGCACGTGAAGATTCCGTTGGTCACCACCAACCGGATCAACATGCCGGATGTGGCGGAGCAGGTGCTGGCAGCAGGCCATGCGGATATGGTCTCCATGGCGCGCCCGTTCCTGGCGGATGCGGATTTCGTCATCAAGGCGGCGAATGATCAGGCGGACGAAATCAACACCTGTATCGCCTGTAACCAAGCCTGTCTGGACCACACCTTCCAGATGAAGCTGACTTCCTGCCTGGTGAACCCGCGAGCCTGTCATGAGACGGTTCTGGTGATCAAGCCGACCGCCAAACCGAAAAAAGTGGCGGTGGTGGGAGCGGGGCCTGCCGGATTGGCGGCGGCGACCATTGCCGCGGAGCGGGGGCATGAAGTCACCCTGTTCGAGGCCCAGGACAAGATCGGCGGTCAGTTCAATGTCGCCAAGCTGATCCCCGGCAAGGAAGAGTTCTACGAAACCCTGCGCTACTTTGACCGGATGCTGAACAAGCACAAGGTGAATCTGGTGCTGAACAAGCGCGTTACCGCTCAAGAGCTGGTCGACGGCGGCTATGATGAAGTGCTGCTGGCCACCGGTGTGGTGCCGCGGGTGCCGGAGATCCCCGGTATCGATCATCCGAAGGTGATCGGCTATCTGGATGCGCTCTTGGGACGTAAACCGGTGGGCAAAACCGTGGCCATTATCGGCGCCGGTGGTATCGGGTTTGACGTTGCTGAGTTCATTACCCATGAGGGCAAGTCGCCGAGCCTGGATGTTGACGCTTTCATGAAAGAGTGGGGCGTTGACCTGGAGGTGGAACACCGCGGTGGGATTGCCGGTGTTGAGCCGGTGCTGCCCGAGGTGCCCCGTCAGGTTTACCTGTTGCAGCGGAAGAAGTCCAAGGTCGGTAATGGCCTGGGCAAAACGACCGGATGGATTCACCGGACCTCGCTGAAGAACCGTAATGTGCAGATGATTCCGGCGGTGGAATACGAGAAGATCGACGACGCGGGCTTTCATGTGAAGATCAACGGTGAGCCGCGGGTGCTCGACGTGGAAACCGTGATCGTTTGTGCCGGGCAGGAGCCGCTGCGGGCGCTGCAGGCGGAGCTGGAAAAGGCTGGCGTGAGCGTGCAGCTGATCGGTGGTGCGGATGTGGCGGCCGAGCTGGATGCCAAGCGTGCCATTAAGCAGGGCAGCGAGGTGGCTGCCGCCCTGTAAGCGTCATCGTTACAAGCGTTGCCTCGATAAGCGGCGCACCGGGGGTGAAACCCGGTGCGCCGTTTTTTTGTTGGTGGCAGGGTTCCCTTGGATTCGCCGGTGTGCGGGCGCCAGATGCGGGCGCCAGAATGGTGGAGGAGTAGACAGTTTGAGGCGGGACGCAGTCAAAGTTTCACACATCGGCTTGGCCAACCCCGGCAATCTGTGATCGCCACGGCTGCATAAATTCTAGGCTTGGATCATACTTTCCGGGCTGATAGAGCTGTTCTTCAGACGATTCCCCATCCATGACTTGTACGTAGGTTTCAGGAAGCTATGCCTCGTTCCCATTCCAGCCCGGTCTATGAAGCTGTGTTCTTTATGCAAGATCATGGCGTGAGCAGACAGATGCGTTATAGCGAGTTTGAGGCCATTCTCGACGGCGTGGTGGCGTTGCCGGACTATGCCGATACCGAGGCGACTCTGGTGTATGTGGAGCTGGATCAGGGGCTTCAGATCCAGGCTCTGGTGTTTTTCCTGTTGTATTTCGACGAGGACGGCCGGGCCGATCCGGAATGGAGTCTGCCGCTTCAGCAGCTGGCCAAAAAGGCCGGGTCTGGCCCCACGCTGGGGGATCGGCTGGTGCGCCTGTGTTGTCGCAGCCAGTGCCCGATCAACTGGCATCAAAAGGCCATGTGGGACCCGGGCATGAAGCCGGGAGCCAATGATTTCCATGCCATCCAGCGGGCGGTCGGCGAGAACCGCCTGCGCTTCGAGAAAATCGACTCGGAAAGCAGTGAGACGATCCAGCAGCCGTTGGTGGAGGCCAAGTCAGCGGAGGGGGCAGCCCCGGATGGTTTGTCCCATGAGCATCGGATCAAGATTGCCCGGCTGATCCGGGCCCAGCGCCTTCATATCAAGACGCTGATCGGCCAGCATCAGGACGAGCTGGCGGAGGCGACTCGCCTTCATCGTATTGAGCAGCAGGCGCTGAAAACCGAACTTCAGGATAGCCGGCAGCATCTTGAGCAGTTGAAGGTTCAAAACGAACAATTGAAGGCCACCCTGAATCAGCGAGAGCAGCAACTGGTCCAGCTGGAAGCCCGGCTGGGTGAGGCGGATGCCTCGGCCCGTGACTCGGCCCAGCGCAATCAGACCCGCCTGGAAGCGGAGTTGGTGATTCTCAAGGAGCAGCTGGCCCGTCGTGATAGTGAGTTGCAGCTTCGAGGCGAGCGGGAAGACCGGCTGAAATCAGAGCTGGAGTCTTTAAAGGCGTCGCTGGAGCGAGCCGGTCAGGGTGATGTGATCAGCCGGCTCATTGATTTGGATATTATTTTCGTGGTGTACCACCCGGGCGCGGGGCATATCACCATTCCGCCTGCCGATCTGGAGGCCTACATGACCAACCCCATTGGTTATGCCGCGGCCCAGTGTCATGTGAGCGAGGGCCATTACCGTCGCTGGCTGGCCCACTATGACAACCCGGTGTGTACCCATCAAAGCGCCACCGGCGAGCCCTGTGGGGAGCCTTTGCTGCGGGTGACGGAGCCGGCGGAGTTTGTGCCGGGCCAGCATGATTATTGCGAGCAGCATGCCCGCTAAAAACCAGGCGGTTAATCCCTTGGCCCCGGCCAGGAGTCGGCCACGACAAAGTAGCGTTCAGACTCCTGCCACACGCCCTGGTGCTCTTTCAGGGCTGCGAGCAGTATTGCCTGGGAGCTTGCTTCAAAGTGTCGTCTGACCCTGTCGCGAAGTTGCGTGACCGAGAGCAGGTGCTCGGCCAGGGCCCGGGCGGGCGACAGCCAACTGGTTTTCGCCAACACCAGCCAGTGTTCACCCTGGGGCAGCAACTGCTCCAGCTGTTTCAAATAGAGCCATTTCCCCCGTAAGTGATGATCGCCTGCCACGACAGGCGGGGCGATGCTTTGTTCCAGGGGGTAGAACAGGTAACCCTTCAGGAGCAGTTCGGGCACCAGGTTGGTAATCCCCCGGGTATGTAGCCACTGCTGCGCGATGGGGTGCTCGCGCAGGCGAAGTTGCTGGTGCCGCAGTTTGGCGAGCTTCAGGTCCAGCCGGTCGATGGCGTTGGGGCCTTTCCAGAAGGTTTGGGGCTCGTCATGGGGGCTCTCAACAATACCCAGGTAAAACTTGACGGCCAGCTCCTGGTGGCGGTGCTGACGCAACTGCTCATCCCAGATAATAAAGTCGAACTCACCCACGGTTTTGCCCTGATGATAAATCTGCTGGCGCTGGCTGATCAGCTGCAGGTGGGGCTGATGCTGGAGCCAGAACTCCCACAAACTTTCAAAGTAGTTGCCCAGACGGCGGGTGTTGCGCTGGTGCAGGTGGGCCAGCAGGGGAGTGGGATCTTGATAGAGCATTTGCAGCCACTGCCGGGTGGTGCTCGTCAGGTCGGGCGAGACCAAACTGGCTTCGGGAATGGGACGGACCAGGGAGGGGCTGGTCAGAACCCAGTCAAGATCACGAACGGCTTGGGCGGGAAGGTGGCAAACCGGCATCGGGTATTGGAATCCTTTAGGGCGAATTGGGCCTTAGAGGGACTTATCTTGCCACGAGTTCGGGCCGGCCGCGAAAGTGAGAGGCTGAAATCCATGGATCTTTTCGCTAACATGAGGAATATTCGCTGTTAATCCTTCCTAAGAGTCCAGCATGGAACAATTTCGAAACATCGGCCTTATCGGGCGTATCGGTAGCGTACAGGTCGTCGAAACCCTGAAGCGATTAAAGAACTTTCTGTTGAACGAAGGCTATCAGGTCATTCTCGAAGACACCACGGCCACGGTGCTGCCCGGACACGGGCTCCAGGTTTCCACCCGCAAACTGATGGGGGAGATCTGTGATCTGGTTATCGTGGTTGGGGGTGACGGCAGTCTGCTGGGCGCGGCCCGGGCGCTGGCGAACTACAATGTCCCAGTGCTGGGGGTGAACCGGGGGCAGCTGGGCTTTCTGACGGATATTTCGCCCCTGGAGCTGGAAGAGAAGGTGGGTGAAGTGCTGGCGGGAGAGTACATTGAGGAATCCCGCTTCCTGCTGGACATGTATCTCAAGCGCGATGGCGAACCCATCAGTTATGGCTGTGGGCTGAACGATATTGTGCTGCACCCGGGTAAATCCACCCGGATGATCGGTTTTGAGCTGTATATCGAGGGCCAGTTTGTCTACAGCCAGCGCTCGGACGGCCTGATTGTGGCAACTCCCACGGGCTCCACCGCTTATGCCTTGTCGGCGGGCGGCCCCATTATGCACCCACGACTGGATGCCATTGTGCTGGTGCCGATGTTTCCCCACACACTGAGCAGTCGCCCGATCGTGGTCGATGGCAACAGCGAGATCAAAATCGTGATCGGCGAGAGTAACGAGACCTATCCCCATGTCAGCTGTGACGGCCAGATTCATGTCACCTGCGCACCGGGCGACTCTATCACTATCACCAAAAAGCCGCAGAAGCTGCGGTTGATTCATCCTATCAACCATAACTACTACCAGACCTGCCGGGATAAGTTGGGCTGGGCCAGTACGTTGGGCACGAATTAACTTCATTCTGGTCGAACGGAAAAGGCAATCGACTGGCAAGGGTCGGTGCGTAGGTTTGAGAGGAGAGACGTGCGTGAAGAGCTTCTGGCAGCGGATGTACGAGTCGGGAGGTTGTGACGAATGACGGGGCGTCGTTGGCCCAAGGGCTATGACTTGATCGGTGATGTGCATGGTTGCGGGTTAACCCTGCGTCGCCTGCTGGAAAAGCTGGATTACCAGCTTGTCCAGGGGGTTTACCGCCATCCCGACCGGCAGGCGATCTTTGTCGGTGATATCGTGGATCGTGGCCCGCGCATTCGCGAGGCACTGCATATTGTTCGCAATATGGTGGAACACGGTGCGGCGCAGATGGTGATGGGGAATCATGAATACAACGCCCTCGGCTACTGTACCCGCGCCCGACCGGGCAGTGGCAACCGGTTCTTGCGGGAGCACAACGCCCGCCACAACCGGGTGATCAAGGAAACCCTGGCGGAGTTCCAGGACTACCCCTCCGAGTGGAACAGCTTTCTCGACTGGTTTTATACCCTGCCGCTCTTTCTGGAGATTGAAAACTTCCGGGTGGTGCATGCCTGCTGGGACAGCGAGCTGATTGAAGCCTATAAGCAGCGTTATCAGACCGCCTTGATCGATGAAGACTTCCTGCATGCCTCCGCGGCGAAGGACAGCTTTGCCGGCAAGGTGATGGATCGATTGCTGCGGGGCACGGATATGCGCCTGCCGGACGGCATCACCATTACCGGAACCGACGGTTATGTCCGCAACTTCTTTCGCACCAAATTCTGGGCGGATGACCCTAAAACCTATGGTGATGTAGTGTTTCAGCCCGATCGTCTGCCGGCCAATTTGGCTAACCGTGAACTGACCCCGGAAGAGCGCAGCCGCATTCTTCAGTATGGTGATGATGAGCCGCCGGTGTTTGTGGGGCATTACTGGATGATGGGTAAGCCCCGTCTGTTAAAACATAACGTGGCCTGCCTGGACTACAGCGCCGTGAAATACGGCAAGCTGGTGGCGTATCGGATGGACGGTGAAACCCATCTGGATGCCAGCAAGTTTGTCTGGGTCGATGTGATCCGGGGTATGGAGAACAGAAAGGAAACGAGGTCTGTGTGATCAAAATCCTGGAGTTGCCGCTGGATGAAGATCTGGCCCCCCTCTACCAATACCTGCGCAGTCATAATGTGCCGATCCGCATTATTGAGGCATCGGGGCGTCAGGAAGTCTGGGTGGCGGATGAGCAACTGCGGGATTTGACCCTGGAACTCTACCAGCGGTATCGGCAGGACCCTCAGGTGCGGGCCGGGCTGAATCAGTGGCAGGCTGAGGGCGGCGACAGCCGGCAACAGCGTCACGCACCCGGGGAGCGGCTGCTGGGCATGGCGCAGACCCCGGTGGTGTGGGCGGGTCTGGCGGGGATGCTGCTGATTGTCGGGCTGGCTTATCTGGGTTGGCCGGGGATCTCGATCCTGTCGAAGCTGTTTTTTACCGACCCGACCTTATCGGACTATGCAACGTTGGATACCCGTCTTGCGATGCTGGAGCAGACTCTGGCTCGGGGCGAGTGGTGGCGCCTGTTAACCCCGATTTTTCTCCATGCCGGCGCCATGCACCTGATTTTCAATGCGCTCTGGTACTGGTATCTGGGAGTCCGGGTTGAGCGGGTGATGGGAACCAAAACCATGCTCGGACTGGTCTTGCTGACCGGGGTGGGAGCCAACCTGGCGCAATACCTGGTCTCCGGCCCCGGATTTGGCGGTATGTCCGGGGTGGTTTATGGCCTGTTCGGGTATGTGGGGTGGCGGATGTTCTTTGCGCCTCGACCGGGTTTGACGATGCCGCCGGCGATCTTGGTGTTCGCCCTGGTGTGGCTGCTGATAGGCTTTACCGGAATTTCCATGTTGCTGGTGCAGGGCCAGATGGCCAACACGGCACACTTGGTTGGGCTGCTGTTGGGAATCTTGATGGCGGCGCTGGGCAGTCGGTTTGGCCGCCAGGTTTAAGCGCACTCATTTAACATCGACATAAAAAAAGGCCTCCAGTTGGAGGCCGAGAGCTGTGAAACACCCTGATGAGAGTGCGTGGGATCAAACACGCACCTTTAATGATAATCATTATCATTGGCAGGTCAAGCTTTTTCCTGAGCTTTTTAATTCGGGTTGAAGGCCCGTTGCGCTGCATGGCCGCCGTTCCGCGCACTGTGCTATAGTCGCCGGATTCATTAGTTTTCAGAAACACCCTTTGTTTTCGCACGTCAACGAGGTCTCTCCATGACTTTGGAACAGCTCATTCGCTCCCTCAGCCCCGAGGTTTATCAAAACTTGCGCCGCGCTATCGAACTGGGTCGCTGGCCCGATGGGCGTAAACTGACACAGGAGCAACGGGAGTTATGCATGGAGGCGGTCCTGCATTATGAGGAGGTGCACCAGGTTGCGCCCCAGGATCGGGTGGGTTATATCGACCTGGGCAAGAAAGCGGAGCAGTCTTCGTGCGGCACCGAGCACGATCATGAGGGTGAAGCCGCCCAGGAACGCCCGGTGAAATGGGTTAACTGACGCCTTGATTGCTGACCCGGGCCTGGTCTTATAGTGGACCGGGCCCGGGGCTAATTTGAACTAGATTCCTCGAACTTCCTCCACATGAAGGTGGTGTCATGACCGTTGCTGCCCCGACAACCATTTACCGTAAAGATTACCTGCCACCCGCTTATTTCATCGAAACCACGGAACTGGATTTTCAGCTGTTCGAAGAAGGCGCGCTGGTGCGTTCTGCCTTGCGTTTGCGACGCAATCCACAACGCCAGGAACATGAGTTGCAGTTGGATGGTGTTGATTTGGAGCTGCGCCGGCTGGCGATTGATGGCCGTGAGCTGTCTGCTGAGGAGTATGAGCTGGCGCCCGGCAAGCTGACGTTGCGCAACCTGCCGGAAACCTTCACGCTTGAGTGTGACACCTGGATCAAGCCTCAGGAAAACTTCTGCCTGGAAGGGCTCTACAAGTCTTCGGGCATGTTCTGTACCCAGTGCGAGGCGGAAGGGTTCCGGCGCATCACCTATTACCTGGACCGGCCGGATGTGATGTCCAGGTTCCGCACCCGGATTGAGGCGGAGAAGTCCCGCTACCCGATCTTGCTTTCCAATGGCAATGAGATCGAACGGGGAGACCTGGATAACGGTCGCCATTATGTGGTGTGGGAAGATCCCTTCAAAAAGCCCAGCTATCTGTTTGCCCTGGTGGCGGGTGATCTGATGTGGCAGGACGACCACTTTATCACGCAGGATGGCCGCAAGGTGTTGCTGCGGATCTTTGTGGAGCCGGCCAATATCGATAAGTGCCAGCACGCCCTGGAATCTCTGAAAAAGTCCATGCGCTGGGACGAAGAGGTGTATGGCCGAGTCTACGATCTGGATATTTTTATGATCGTGGCGGTGAACGACTTCAATATGGGGGCGATGGAGAACAAGGGGCTGAACATCTTCAACTCCTCCTGTGTGCTCGCCAAGCCGGAAACAGCGACGGATGGGGCTTACCAGCGAATTGAGTCCATTGTCGCCCATGAATATTTCCACAACTGGTCGGGCAACCGGGTGACCTGTCGGGACTGGTTCCAGCTGAGCCTCAAGGAAGGCTTCACGGTGTTTCGGGATGCGGAGTTTTCCGCGGATATGGGCTCGCGCACCGTGAAGCGGATTGAGGATGTCAATCTGCTGCGCACCGCCCAGTTTGCCGAAGATGCGGGCCCCATGGCCCATCCGGTGCGGCCGGACTCCTACATGGAGATTTCCAACTTCTATACCCTGACCATCTATGAAAAAGGGGCGGAAGTGGTGCGGATGCTCCATACGCTGCTGGGGCCCGAGCTGTTCCGCAAGGGCAGTGATCTTTATTTTGACCGCCATGACGGTTGTGCGGTCACCTGCGATGATTTCGTCCAGGCCATGGCGGATGTCAGTGGACTGGATCTGGAGCAGTTCAAGCTCTGGTACAGCCAGGCGGGCACGCCGATTGTCGAGGCCAGTGATTGCTATGATGCGGCGAGTCAGACCTATCACCTGACCCTGCGTCAGTCCAGCCTGCCAAGCCCGGGCCAGCCGACCAAACAGCCTTACCACATTCCGGTGGCGGTCGGTCTGCTCGATGGGAGCGGGCAGGATATCCCCCTGGCGTTGGATACCGACGTCGATGGGCAGGCCAGCGGTCAGCCCACCCGGGTTCTGGAGTTGCGCGAGGCGGAGCAGACCTTTGTCTTTAAAGGGATTGCCGAGCAACCCGTACCTTCTCTGTTGCGCTCCTTCTCGGCACCGGTGCGGCTGCGTTATGGCTACGACCGTGACCAGCTGATGTTCCTGATGCGTTATGACAGCGACGGGTTTAACCGCTGGGATGCCGGGCAGAAACTCGCTCTGGATGTGATTCAGGAACAGATCGGGCGGGTCCAGGCCCAGCAGCCACTGGAGCTGGATTCCCGCTTGGTGGAGGCCTATCGTGGCCTGCTGCGGAGCCAGGACGACCAGGACAAAGCGGTGCTGGCCAAGATGCTGGAGCTGCCCAGTGTGTCTTACCTGGTGGAGCAGGCAGAGCCGGTGGATCTGGATGCCATCCTCCAGGCGCGGGATTTTGTGCGGGTTCAACTGGCCCAGGCGTTGCGCGACGAATGGAAGGAGCTGTATCGCGCCAATCATGAGACCGGCCCTTACTCCGGTTCGTTTGAGGCGATGGCCAAGCGTGCCCTGAAAAATGCCTGCCTGAGCTATCTGCTGGTTGCCGAGGATCAGGACGGGCTGGCTTTTGGGCTGAGTCAGTTTGAGCAGGCCAACAATATGACGGATGAAAGTGCCGCCTTTGCCGCGATCGTGCATTCGAACTTTGCCGACGCCCGCACCCAGGTTATTTCCCGCTTCTATGAGAAGTGGCAGCAGGACCCGCTGGTGGTGGATCAGTGGTTCAGTGTGCAGGCTTGCAGTCGGGAAGGGGGAAGTCTGGCCCGGATCCGCGAGTTGCGGGAGCATCCGGCCTTTAACCTGCGTAATCCAAACAAGGTGAGGGCGCTGGTGGGTACTTTTGCCGGCCAGAACTGGACCCACTTCCATAGCCGTGATGGCGCGGGTTACCGCTTCCTGGCGGATCAGGTCTTGGAGCTGGATCCATTAAACCCTCAGATCGCCTCCCGGCTGCTGACCCCGCTGACCCGCTGGCGCAAGTTCGATAGCGCCCGGGGACAGCTGATGCGAGCGGAGTTGGAGCGCATTCGCGGCAGTGCCAATCTGTCTCGAGACGTCAGCGAGATCGTCTTGAAGAGTCTCGCGGACTGACTCAATCGGGGTGGCTGGCAGGGCCACCCCGTTTCGTGATAAATCTGCCGTTGGCAGCTACTTTCTTTCAGGTCAGGCTTCCTTCGGGAAAGCTGATCTGGTCAAGGTTTGTACACAAATTGGGGAGGTGACCCTACTCCAGAAAAAAAATGGCTGATCGGCCACAGATTTCATGAATCTCAGCTAAGCTTTATAAACAACAACAAATAATGTTTTGTACCTGGGTAATTGACAGGGTGCAGGACGAAGCATTGTTCGAGACAAGGTATCTACATATGTATAAGAAAAAGATACTGCTTAGAAGTATCCTGGCGCTCGCGCTAACATCGTCAATGGTTCAGGCTGCGGTTTCTCCCGAAGAAGCTCAACGTCTTAAAAGAGATTTGATGCCCCTGGGGGGGGAGTTGAAAGGGAATGGCAAGGATATTCCCGATTGGACCGGAGGACTCACGGAAAAGCATCCAGAATACTCACGGCCAGGACAGCATCATCCCGACCCTTTTAAGGACGACCAGGTTTTATTCACCATCACCGCCCAGAATATGGGCCAGTACCAGGAGCACCTGACTCCGGGGCTGCAAGCTCTGTTAAGAACCTATCCCACCACCTTCAAGCTTCCCATTTACCAAACCCGTCGGACCAGTGCCGCGCCGGATTGGGTTTATGAAAATACCTTCAAAAACGCCACCCGTGCAGAGCTCGTACGTGGCGGTAACGGTATTGAAAAAGCCTATGGCGGTGTGCCGTTCCCGATCTTGAGCGGGAATGCCGAGACCAAAGGGTTGCAGGTGATCTGGAACCACCTGACCCGCTGGCGGGGAGTTTTCCTGACACGGCGTTCTTCCGAGGCGTCGGTCCAACGTAATGGCGAGTATCAGTTGGTGACTTCCCAGCAGGAAATCTTCTTCAACTACTCCAACCCCAATGGCAGTTACGACAAGCTGGATAATATCCTTTTCTACTACCTGTCTTTCACTATCTCGCCCCCGCGGTTGGCAGGTGGTGCTGTTTTGATTCACGAGACCATGGACCAGGTTCGCGAGCCCCGTAAGGCCTGGGGTTACAACGCCGGTCAGCGTCGGGTGCGGGCGGCTCCCAACCTGGCGTATGACTCACCGATTGCCGCGTCCGAGAACTTGCGGACCGCGGATGACACGGACATGTTTACCGGCGCTCCGGACCGCTACAACTGGAAGTATCTCGGTAAGCAGGAAATGTATGTCCCCTACAACAGCTACAAGATCAGCCAAGAGGGGGTGAAATACCGCGATGTGCTGGGGGCTTCCCACATCAATCCTGATCTGACTCGCTTTGAAAAACACCGGGTTCACGTGGTGGAAGCGACACTGAAGCCAGGGGCGCGGCATATCTACTCCAAGCGGGTGTTCTACATTGACGAGGACTCCTGGTCGATCCTCCTGGTGGACCAGTACGACGATCGCGGCGAGCTCTGGCGGGTCAGCACGGCCTTCACCAAGAACTACTATGAGCTGCCGGGCATCGGGCCTTCCCTGGATGTGTTCTATGACCTGCAGGCCCGTCGTTACCATGTGCAGGGTCTGATGTCGGAAGAACGTGCAACTTATGTCTTTACCAACGACATTCCGAACGAACGTTACTTCCGCCCGCAGGAACTGCGTCGGCGCGGTACTCGCTAACTCCAATGGCGGGCATTTGCCCGCCTTATTTATATCGATTCGACTTAGTCAACCAACGTAGTGAAAAGGCGATTTCTAATGGGATTCAGACCATTAAAGAGCAGGTTGTGGGCATATGTATTGGTTTCTGGCCTCTCGGTCGTTGCCCCTGCTCATGCACTGGAAGATGTGCTGCAAACACCGGCAATGATGTCGGAAAAGGCGGCGCAGACTTTATTGCTGGATGTGAAACTGGTGGGGCAGCGGCTGGTGGCCGTTGGCCAGCGTGGTCATATCGTTTACTCCGAAAATAAGGGGCGCAGCTGGAAGCAGGCCAAGGTGCCCGTTTCCGTGGCGCTGACAGCGGTGCATTTTGCCACGCCAACCCATGGCTGGGCCGTAGGTCATAGTGGTGTTGTGCTGCACAGTAAAGACGGCGGCAAAACCTGGGAAAAGCAGCTGGATGGCATTCGGGTTAATCAGTTGGTCGTTGAGCAGAACCGTCAGCAGGTCGCGGAGCTGGAAGCCTTGTTGGAGACCGCCGATGAGGATGAAGTCGATGAGCTGGAAATGAGCCTGGAAGACGCCCAGATGGCGTTGGAAGATTCCGAGGTGGATGCCGAGGATGGCCCCAGCAAGCCATTCCTGGATGTGTGGTTCAAGGATGAGAACACCGGCTTTGTGGTGGGGGCTTATGGTTTGTTCTTTGGAACCAGCGATGGCGGGCAGACCTGGACAAACTATGGTCGTCGCCTGGAAAACCCGGATCGCCTGCACCTGAATGCCATTGCGCAAGTCACCGGTGGGGCTGTTTTTATTGTCGGGGAGAGTGGGGAGATTCACTTGTCGACCGATGAGGGCCAGTCCTGGGAGCGGCTCAAGAGTCCTTACACAGGTTCCTTGTTCAACGTGATGGGAACCGGCGCGGTGAATGAAGTGCTGGTGATGGGCTTGCGCGGTAGTTTGTTCCGCTCCGAGAATCTGGGCAAAACCTGGGAGCGGGTTAAGTCGGGCGTGGACAGCACCCTCAATGGCGGCGCAAATACCAACGATGGAAGAGTAGTGATTGTGGGCAACTCCGGGGTGGTGCTCACCAGCAAGAACTTTGGTCAGTCTTTCGATGCCTTTGTGCGTCCCGATCGTCAATCCATGGCGGCCACCGCAATTGTGGATGCCAACACCCTGGTGGTGGTCTCTGAAGATGGTGCCATACGCACTGATCGGATCGGGAAAAATCTGTAAGCCTTACCTGTTGTAGTCATATAAGAAGTATAAGAGGACATTTGAATGTCAAACCCGTTGCACGACAAGGGCCAACACTTTCTGCTGATACCAGGGGCAGGGAGCCGTTTGGAGCGGTTTATTTTTGAAAACCGCCTGGCCGTCCTGATCGTACTTGCCCTGCTGACCCTGGTTCTGGGTTATAACGCTGTCAACATCAAGCCAGATGCCAGTTTCGAGCGGTTGATTCCTCTCGAGCATCCCTATATCGCCAATATGATGGAGCGGCGGGAAGACCTTCAAAACCTGGGCAACTCCATTCGGGTTGTGGTGGCGGTGAAGGAGGGGGATATTTTCACCCCCAGCTACATGGAATCCTTGAAGCAGATCCATGATGAGCTGTTCTATATTACCGGCGTCGACCGGGCCAATATGCGCTCACTGTGGTCGCCCAACGTGCGCTGGACCGAGGTGACGGAAGACGGCTTCCAAGGGGGAACCGTCATTCCGGATGGTTACGACGGCTCAGAGATGGCCATTGATAACCTGCGTCAGAATATTCTCAAATCCGGTGAAGTCGGACGTCTGGTGGCGGACAACTTCAAGTCGACCAGTATTGATGCGCCCCTGTACGAGGTGAACCCGGAAACCGGCGAGCGACTGGACTACAAGGAATTTTCCCAGGCTCTGGAAGAGAAGGTTCGTAACAAGTTCCAGGCTCAAGATCCGAATATCCAGATTCATATTGTGGGTTTCGCCAAGAAGGTGGGTGATCTGATTGAAGGGATCGCCCAGATTGCCATGTTTTTCCTGGCGGGCATCCTGATCACGGGGGCGTTGCTTTATGCATACTCTCGTTGCATCGCGGCGACACTGGTGCCGATTTTCACCTCGATTGTCGCGGTGGTCTGGCAGCTGGGGATTTTGCGGATATTGGGCTTTGGTCTGGACCCCTATTCGGTGCTGGTTCCTTTCCTGGTATTTGCCATTGCCATCAGTCACGGCGTCCAGATCGTCAATGCGATGGCCCATCAAACGTCGTTGGGGCAGAGCCCGCTGATGGCGGCGCGACTGGCGTTTCGTACGCTCTATATTGCCGGTCTGCTGGCGCTGATCAGTGATGCGATGGGCTTTTTGACGCTGCTCTTTATCAAGATCGATGTGATCCGGGATCTGGCGGTGGCAGCCAGTGTGGGTGCGGCGGTGGTGATCATTACCAACCTGGTGCTGCATCCGCTCATCATGTCCTATATCGGGATCAGCAAGAGTGGCGTGCGCCATGCGCAGCGGCAGGAGCAGGCTGATCGCAAGTGGCGGCTGATGTCCTACTTCGCGCACCCATCCGTGGCGCCGATTTCTGTGCTGATTGCGGTGCTGGGTTTCGGTATCGGAACCTACTACAAGAAGGATCTGAAGATCGGCGACCTGGACAAAGGTGCGCCGGAGCTGCGTCAGGACTCCCGCTACAACAAAGACAATGAATACGTTATCAGCAATTACAGTACCAGCTCCGACGTGCTGGTGGTGATGGTGGAAACCGGCTCTGAACAGTGCAACGCCTATGAGGTGATGGATGCCATGGATCGTCTCCAGTGGCAGCTGGAAAACACCCCCGGTGTTCAGTCCACGGCTTCCCTGGTTACGGTGTCCAAGCTCACCACCCGGGCGCTGAATGAAGGCAATCTCAAATGGTTTGAGTTGTCTCGCAACCAGCAGATTCTGAACTCCAGTATTCAGCGGGCGCCCAGCGGGATGATCAATACCGACTGCTCCCTGACGCCTCTGCTGGCCTTCCTGGAGGACCACAAGGCGGAAACCCTGCAGCGGGTGGTGGATGAAGTGGAGGCCTTTATTGCGGCCAACCCCAGTGACAACTACCGTTTCATGCTGGGAGCGGGTAATGCCGGGGTTGAAGTGGCCACCAACCAAGTGATCGAAAAAGCCAGCAATAGAATGGTTCTGTTCGTGTACGCTGTTGTGTCTGGGCTCTGCCTGTTGACCTTCCGTTCGGTGCGGGCAACCCTGTGTCTGATGATTCCACTGGGACTGACCTCTGTGCTCTGTGAGGCCCTGATGGCTCAGGCCGGTATCGGAACCAAGGTGGCCACCTTGCCGGTCATCGCGCTGGGTGTGGGGATTGGCGTCGATTACGGGGTGTATATCTACGCCCAGCTGGAGCGGTTCCTGTTGCAGGGCAAGCCGTTGCAAGAGGCGTACTTCGAGACTCTGCGCTCTACCGGCAAAGCCGTGATGTTCACGGGCTTGACCCTGGCGATTGGGGTGGGAACCTGGATGTTCTCTCCCATTAAATTCCAGGCCGACATGGGCTTCCTGCTGACCTTTATGTTCCTCTGGAACATGATAGGTGCGCTGTGGCTGCTACCCGCTCTGGCGCGCTTCCTGCTGCAGCCGGAGAAGATGATAGCTAAGGCCCGGGCGGCCGAGACCAAGCTGGTCACATCGGGAACCTGATTGAGCAACCCTTTAAAACCCGCCAACACGGCGGGTTTTTTGTGGGTGGAAAAGAGGGTGCCGTTTATCTGGCCTGCCCTTTATTTTGGGATCAAGCTGAGATAAGTTCTTAAGCTGAATTGTGATACCGCATCTGTGACCATGGTCGTCAGAGCAAGAAGGGAGTGAGTGAATGAGGGTGAGTCTCAAGTGGGCATCCGTTGTTGTGGCAGCAGTGCTGGGCGGCGTGGTTTCGGCGGGGGCAATGGCCCAGTCCCAATCCCCGACGTTTGTCAGCCTCGGAACCGCGAGCGTGACGGGCGTGTATTATCCGGCCGGTGGGGCGATTTGCCGCTTGGTGAATAAATCCCGGGACGAGTTTGGCGTGCGCTGTTCGGTCGAGAGCACCGCGGGCTCCATTTATAACCTGCAGGCGGTCCGTAGCGGTGAGCTGGATTTCGCCATCGTTCAGTCGGACTGGCAATACTATGCCTATCGGGGCCAGAACGAGCACTTTCAGGATTTGGGCGCAGACCGGGATCTGCGGGCCGTCTTTGCCTTGCATGCCGAACCATTCACGGTGGTGGCCCGTAAAGATGCCAAAATCACCCGCTTTGAAGACTTGAAGGGGAAGCGGGTCAATATCGGTAATCCCGGCTCGGGCCAACGGGGCACCATGGATGTGTTGATGAAGGCGATGGGATGGGATGTCTCGGCCTTTAAGCGGGTTTCCGAGTTGAGGGCTTCCGAGCAGGCGCGGGCGCTGTGCGAAGATAAAATTGATGCGATGGTCTACGTCGTGGGTCATCCCAGCGGCGCGGTGAAGGAGGCAACGATTGCCTGTGACGCAGTGCTGGTGCAGGTGGATAACCCGGCGGTGCAGACGCTGATTGAGAGCCATCCCTATTACCGCCGGGTGACTATTCCGGGCGGCATCTATGGCGGCACCGATCAGGATGTCAATACATTTGGCGTGGGTGCTACCCTGGTGACTTCCGCCAGTGTGTCTGAAGATGTGGTGTACGCCTTGGTGAAATCGGTATTCGACAATTTCGACAGTTTTCAGCGCCTGCACCCGGCCTTTAGCGGCTTGACCAAGGAGTCGATGGTCAAGGACAGTCTGACGGCTCCTTTGCACCCCGGTGCGTTGAAATACTATCGGGAAGTCGGCTTGGTCAAATAGCCCGGACCACAAATGTCGGACGCCGATGATGGCCGGCAGACCCGGGCCCGGCGGTTCAGCGCCGCGACCAACGCTCGGGATTTCGAGAGACGAGGCGGGAAGTTAGCCATGATCGACGTGGAAATTCACGGCGATCATTGTTAGACTGCCAGCCTTTTCCACCCATAGTTCAAGTGATCTTTGGTACGGATCACCACTGAGTACAGGATCTTTCGATATGCCCGCGATTACGCTCCCCGATGGCAGCCAACGCCATTATGACAATCCCATCAGTGTGGCTGGTATCGCCGCAGACATTGGTCCCGGCCTCGCCAAGGCGGCTCTTGCCGGCAAGGTCAATGGCAAGCTGGTTGACACCTCCTATGTGATTGATCAGGACTGCGAGCTGGCCATCGTCACCGAGCGTGATCCTGATGCGCTGGAAGTTATTCGTCACTCCACCGCCCACTTGCTGGCCATGGCCACTCAAGAGCTGTTCCCCAGCGCCCAAGTGACCATCGGTCCGGTGATCGAAGATGGCTTCTACTACGACTTCGCCTTCGAGCGCGCTTTTACGCCGGAAGACCTGGAGAAAATCGAAGCCCGCATGAAAGAGCTGGCAGCCCAGGATATTCCCGTGGAACGTTCCGTCATGGGGCGGGCTGACGCGGTGCGCACCTTTGAGCAGATGGGTGAGGCCTACAAGGTACAGATCATCGAGTCCATTCCGGGTAACGAAGAACTGTCCTTTTATCGCCAGGGTGATTTCCTGGACCTGTGCCGCGGGCCGCACGTTCCCAGCACGGGCAAGCTGAAAGCCTTCAAATTGACCAAGGTGGCCGGCGCCTATTGGCGAGGCGACTCCAAAAACGAAATGCTGCAGCGGATTTATGGCACCGCCTGGGCGAACAAGAAAGATTTGGACGCTTACCTCAAGCGGATCGAAGAAGCTGAAAAGCGGGATCACCGTAAAATTGCCCGTAAGCTGGACCTGTTCCATATGCAGGAAGAAGCGCCGGGCATGGTGTTCTGGCATGCCGACGGTTGGACCCTGTATCAGCAGATCGAGCAGTACGTGCGCGAGAAGCTGCGCCGTCGCGGTTACCTTGAAATCAAAACACCCCAAGTGGTGGAGCGTACCCTGTGGGAGCGTTCCGGTCACTGGGATAAGTTCCAGCATCAGATGTTCACCACGGACTCCGAAGAGCGGGATTACGCGATCAAGCCCATGAACTGCCCCTGCCACGTGCAGGTGTTCAACCAGGGCTTGCGCTCCTATAAAGACCTGCCGCTGCGTCTGGCGGAGTTCGGCTCTTGCCACCGAAACGAGCCCTCCGGCTCGCTACACGGCTTGATGCGGGTGCGTGGGTTTGTGCAGGACGATGCCCACATCTTCTGTACCGAAGATCAGATCCAGGAGGAAGTTGCCTCCTTTATCGACTTCCTCCATGAGGTCTACGCCGACTTCGGCTTTACCGAGATTATCTACAAGCTGTCGACCCGTCCCGAAGAGCGGGTGGGTTCCGACGAGGTGTGGGACAAAGCCGAGCAGGCGCTGGCCCAGGCCTTGGATGCCAAGCAGCTGCCTTGGGAAGAATTGCCCGGCGAGGGCGCTTTCTACGGACCCAAGATTGAGTTCTCCCTGAAGGATTGTCTCGGTCGGGTGTGGCAATGTGGTACCATCCAGGTCGACTTTTCCATGCCTGGGCGTTTGGGCGCCCAATATGTGGCGGACGATCAGAGCCGTCGCACGCCGGTGATGCTGCACCGGGCGATCCTGGGTTCCTTTGAGCGCTTTATCGGTATTTTGATTGAGCACTATGAGGGCGCGTTCCCATTTTGGCTGGCACCGAAACAGGTGGCGGTGCTCAATATTACCGATCGACAGTCGGAATATTGTGCTCAAATCACGGAAACTCTCCTGAATCAAGGTTTTCGTGCCTTCTCGGACTTGAGAAACGAGAAGATCGGATTTAAAATTCGCGAGCACACACTCAACAGAGTGCCTTACTTGATCGTTATTGGCGACAAGGAAATGGAGGCAAACACGGTGGCAGTGCGCACCCGTAGTGGTGAAGATTTAGGCATCATGCCATTAGATGGTCTTCTCGAAAAACTCAACGCAGAAGTTGAGAGAAAGGCCAGAGTTTAATTGACGGAGACAAAACTATTAAGCGTAATACCTCAAAAGGCGCTGGCCGCGCAGACAAACCGAAAATTAACGATAACATTGACGCCACCGAAGTACGGCTGATTGATGCCGAAGGGCAGCAGGTTGGCGTTGTGCCTATCGAGCAAGCACTGGCGGCAGCTGAGGAGGCGGGTCTCGATCTTGTACAGATTGCAGATGCGGACCCGATAGTCTGCAAGATCATGGACTACGGCAAAAAGATCTTCGAAGAGAAGAAGCAAAAAGCCGAGGCCAAGAAAAAGCAGAAGCAAACCCAGATTAAGGAAGTGAAGTTAAGACCAGGGACGGAAGAAGGGGATTATCAGGTCAAACTACGCAACCTGATACGTTTCCTAACCGAAGGGGACAAAGCCAAGGTGACGATTCGTTACCGTGGTCGTGAAATGGCCCATCAGGAGCTCGGCATGGAAGTACTCAAGCGGATCGAAAAAGATCTGGAAGAGTACGGCGTTGTCGAGCAGCACCCGAAAATGGAAGGGCGCCAACTGATGATGGTCATCGGTCCCAAAAAGAGAAAGTAGTGCCTGAATTTGGCCTGAAACCCCGGGCGATTCGCTCGGGGTTTTGTCGTCTAAGGCACTTTTGATATTTACCGAATGCGGAGTTATTGCAATGCCTAAAATGAAAACCAAGAGCAGTGCGAGCAAGCGTTTCAAGAAAACGGCGCACGGCTTCAAGCACAAGCAATCCTTTACCAGCCACATTTTGACCAAGAAGAGCACCAAGCGTAAGCGCCAGCTGCGTGGCACCAAGCTGATCGCTGCTGCCGACCTGGGCCTGGTTAAACGCATGCTGGGCGGCTAAGCCGTCGCGTTTCCCATCTTCAGATAACGTCAACTGTTTTTGGATTAAAGGTTTAAAGAAATGGCTCGTGTAAAACGCGGAGTTACGGCAAGACGCCGTCACAAGAAGGTTCTGAATCAGGCTAAAGGCTACTATGGTGCCCGCAGCCGTGTTTATCGGGTTGCCAAGCAGGCAGTCATCAAGGCCGGTCAATATGCATACCGCGACCGCCGCCAGCGCAAGCGTCAGTTCCGCGCGCTGTGGATTGCCCGTATCAACGCCGGTGCTCGTGAGCTGGGTCTGTCCTACAGCCGTCTGATCGCAGGCTTGAGAAAAGCCAACATCGAGATCGACCGTAAAGTCTTGGCAGACCTCGCGATGAACGAAAAAGCAGCATTTGCCGCTGTCGTTCAGAAAGCGAAGGAAGCCCTGGCGTAAGGCATCTGGTGAACGTTTGAGCGCTAGCTGAAGCGTTACTGCAAGATCTAATAGGGGAAGGGCGTGCTCTTCCCCTATTTTGTTTGGAGTCGGATAAATGGGAAATCTAGAAGCGCTGGTTCAGGAAGCTCTGACCGAGCTGGAGTCCGCCGCAGACGAGTCGGCGTTGGAACAGCTGCGCGTTCAATACTTGGGTAAAAAAGGCAAACTTACCGATCAGCTCAAAAGTCTTGGGCGGCTCAGTCCCGAGGAACGCCCCGCGGCCGGTGCTGCCATTAACGAAGCCAAGGAAAAACTGCAGGATGCGATTAGTCGCAAGCGCACGGAGCTGGAGCAGGCCGCACTGACCGCCAAGCTCGCCCGTGAAACGCTGGATGTCACCCTGCCGGGACGTCGTGAGGCGGTGGGCAGTATCCATCCGGTCACCCGTACGATCCAGCGTATTGAAAACTTTTTCGCCCGCTGTGGTTATACCGTGGAAGTCGGCCCCGAGATCGAAGACGACTATCACAACTTCGAGGCCTTGAATATTCCTTCCCATCACCCGGCCCGTGCCATGCACGATACGTTTTATTTTGATGCCGGCCGGCTGTTGCGGACCCATACCTCACCGGTACAGATTCGTACCATGGAGCAGGGCAAACCGCCGTTTCGCATGATTTGCCCGGGGCGCGTCTATCGCTGCGACTCGGATCAGACCCATACCCCGATGTTCCATCAGGTGGAAGGTCTGCTGGTAGACAAGAAAGTCAGTTTTGCCGACTTGAAGAGCACCATTATCGAGTTTCTGCAGGTGTTCTTTGAGCGCGACCTGGAAGTTCGGTTCCGCCCTTCCTATTTCCCCTTTACCGAACCCTCAGCCGAGGTGGATATCGAGTGGGGACGTGATGAGCAGGGTAACATCCGCTGGCTGGAAGTGATGGGCTGCGGCATGGTTCATCCCAAGGTATTTGAAGCCTGTGGTATCGACCCGGAAGTGTACAACGGCTTTGCGTTCGGTCTGGGCGTTGAGCGCCTGGCCATGTTGCGTTATGGCGTGAATGATCTGCGGATGTTCTTTGAGAACGATCTGCGTTTTCTGGATCAGTTCAAATAGGCCGGCAGCTGTTCGGTGTCCGTGATATCACAGGGGCGGGCCCGGCCCGTCTGCGGCGGAGAGCGTCAAGCCACCGCCAGAGTTCAAGAGAAGGAATAGCATGAAAGTTAGTGAACAGTGGTTGCGCGAATGGGTGAACCCAGCTCTTGATACCCAGGAACTGGTTGCCCAGATCACGATGGCAGGGCTGGAAGTTGATGGTGTTGATCCCGTGGGCGGCGACTGCAGTGGCGTGGTCGTGGCTGAAGTGCGCGCGGTGAATCCCCATCCGGATGCGGAAAAACTGCGTGTCTGTGAGGTGTTTGATGGCGAGCAGACTCATCAGGTGGTCTGTGGCGCGCCGAACGTGGTGGCCGGCATGCGCGTGCCGTTTGCCCGCCTGGGCGCTCAGTTGCCCGGTGGTCTGAAGATCAAGAAGGCCAAGCTGCGGGGCGTTGAGTCCCAGGGCATGCTGTGCTCCGAGCAGGAACTGGGCCTGGCGGAAGAATCCGACGGTTTGATGCCGCTGCCGGCCGACGCTCCACTAGGCAAGGACGTGGTCGACTACCTGGGCCTGAACGACTCGGTGATCGACGTTGATCTGACCCCCAACCGCAGCGACTGTTTGAGTGTTGCCGGTCTGGCCCGGGAGCTGGGTGTGCTGAACCGTTTGCCGGTGAACATGCCGGACATCAAGCCGGTGGCAGCCCGGATTGCCGATCGTTTTGATATTCGTGTGGAAGCCCCCGCAGCCTGCCCGCGCTACATTGGTCGGGTGATTCGGGGCGTGGACCTGAGTCGTCCGTCGCCGCTGTGGATGCAAGAGCGCCTGCGTCGCTCCGGCATGCGCAGTATTGATGCGGTGGTGGACGTCACCAACTACGTGATGCTGGAGCTCGGGCAGCCGTTGCACGCCTTTGATCTCAACCAGCTTCAAGGCGGCATTGTGGTCCGGATGGCCCGCTCCGGTGAGCAGATCACCTTGTTGGATGGCCAAACCATTGAGCTGAAAGATAACACCCTGTTGATTGCCGACCATCAAAAGCCGCTGGCTCTGGCGGGAATCATGGGGGGCGAGCACTCCGGCGTCGCCGAGGGAACCCGTGACATCCTGCTGGAAAGTGCGTTTTTTGCACCCCTGGCCGTGACCGGGCGCGCCCGTCAATACGGCCTGCATACCGAGTCGTCCCATCGCTTTGAGCGGGGCGTGGACTATCAGTTGCAACGTCAGGCGGCCGAACGGGCCACCCAGCTGCTGCTGGACATTGTGGGTGGCGAGCCGGGCGAGCTGATTGAAGTGGTCGCCGAGCAGGAGCTGCCCGTGGCACGGCATGTGACCTTGCGCCATCAGCGGGCCGAAGAGCTGCTGGGTATGAGCTTCACCCGTGAAGAGGTCGAGGATATCTTGACCCGGCTGGGACTAACGCTCGAAGAAAGCACCGCGTCCGGCTGGACATGGGGTGCGCCGTCCTACCGCTTCGATATTGAACGGGAAGTGGACCTGATCGAAGAGCTGGGGCGGATTCGTGGCTATAACAATCTGCCGGTGACCAAACCCAAGGTGGAATTGGGCTTTCAGGCCGTTCCCGAAACTCGCCATTCCTGGACGGAGCTCAAGGAGCATCTGGTCTCGGTGGGCTATCAGGAAGCCATTACCTATTCCTTTGTGGACCCGCAGCTGCAAAAGGCGCTGTTCCCAGAGGTAGAAGGCATTGCCTTGGCGAACCCGATCTCGGCAGACTTGTCGGTCATGCGGGTATCCTTATTGCCCGGCTTGGTCAATGCCTTGCGTTACAACCAGAATCGTCAGCAAAGCCGTGTACGTCTGTTTGAAACTGGGCTACGCTTTCTGCAAGAAGGTGACAAAATATCCCAGGAGCCCATGCTGGCGGGTTTGGTTGCGGGTAGCCGCGACCCGGAAAGCTGGACGGCCAAGGCGATCCCGGTCGACTTTTACGATGCCAAGGGAGATGTGGAGTCGTTGCTGGCACGGATCGGCAGCGGTTTCAGCTTCGCGCCTGGCACTCACCCGGCCATGCATCCGGGCCAATGCGCGCGAGTTGAGCGCAATGGCGAGCTGGTGGGTTTTGTGGGGGCGTTACACCCGGCCGTGGTTAATTCGTTGAATCTGAATGGCCCCGTGTTTATCTTTGAGCTATGCTTAGCTCAGGTGACCGAAGGTAAGTTGCCATCATTCAAGGGATTTTCGAAGTATCCCGGGACTCGCCGCGACATTGCGGTGGTCGTCGATAAGCAGGTTCTTTTTGCAGAGATCGAAGCTCTGGCCCGTAAGGTGGCAGGGCAGTGGCTGACCCAGGTTCGCCTGTTCGATGTCTATGAAGGGGCCCATATCGAGGCAGGTAAAAAGAGCGTTGCGTTGGGACTGGTTTGGCAGCACCCCGAGCGTACGTTGCAGGAAGAGGAGATTACCGCGGCATTTGAGGCGGTGATCAGGGAACTGGAAAAAGAATTCGGTGCATTGTTGAGGAGTTAGCTATGGCCGCTTTGACCAAAGCTGATATGGCTGAACGTCTGTTTGAAGAGGTCGGCTTGAACAAGCGCGAAGCCAAGGAAATGGTCGAGGCTTTCTTCGACGAAATCCGGAATGCTCTTGCCCATAACGAGCAAGTCAAGCTTTCCGGTTTCGGTAATTTCGACCTGAGAGACAAGAAACAACGACCGGGCCGAAATCCCAAGACAGGGGAAGAAATCCCCATTACCGCTCGTCGTGTTGTGACATTCCGCCCCGGTCAGAAATTAAAGGCAAAGGTGGAAGCTTATGCTGGAACCCAGCCACAACAATGAATTGCCTCCGATCCCGGGAAAGCGTTATTTCACCATTGGTGAGGTGAGCGAACTGTGCCAGGTCAAGGCACATGTGCTGCGCTACTGGGAGCAGGAGTTTAGCCAGCTGGCACCGGTCAAGCGGCGGGGTAACCGCCGCTATTATCAACGCCAGGACGTGCTGATGATCCGACAGATCCGTAGCCTGTTGTACGATCAGGGCTACACCATTGGCGGCGCCAAGCTGAAATTGTCTGGCAGCGAAAGCAGGGATGACAGCAGTCAATCCAAGCAGCTGATTCGGCAGATGATTGTGGAGCTGGAAGAGGTCCTGGACGTTTTGGGACGGCCTTAGACCCTCAGCTGCCTGGCTGGCTGTATTGGAATCTCATTCATAGATGTATCCAGGGATGTTGGAAAATCGAGCAGCTATCGAAACGCCGGAAGGCGTTGAGTTACTGCTGACTCCCGCTGGGCCAGGAGCTCGTATCCTGGCCTATCTCATTGACGGGCTGATCCGGCTCACGATCTTTTCGGTTCTCTCCCTGGTGCTGGCCTTTTTCGGGCTGGTTGGCAAGGGATTGTATTTTCTGTTCTTTTTCCTCCTGGAATGGTTTTATCCGGTTTTCTTTGAAGTGTTCCGCCGGGGCGCGACGCCGGGCAAGAAAGCCATGAGACTCCGGGTTCTCTACGATAACGGCACTCCCGTGACCTTTTCCGGGTCCATGGTGCGTAACCTGCTGAGAACCGTCGATTTCCTGCCTTTTTTCTATAGCCTGGGCCTGGTCTGCATGCTGGGCAACCGGGCGTTCAAACGGGTGGGTGACCTGGCGGCAGGAACCTGGGTGGTCTACGACTTTGAAAAGCCGGCGCCTCCCGCCTTTCAGGTCGAGGGCAGTGAGGTGTTGCCCTATCCGCTGGACTTGGATGAGCAGCGGGCACTGATTGGCTTTGCTGAGCGGTCGGGCACCCTCTCCACTGAGCGCCAGGCAGAACTGGCTAATCTCCTGACCCCGCTGACCCAGCTTAAAGATGAAGCCGCGGTCAGTTATTTGAAGCGGGTTGCCAATGGCCTGACGGGCAGGCATCAGGCATCACTGGCCGGAAAACGTTGAGCAGGTATCGATGAAGCAGGAACAGTTTGAGTTGCTTTATCGGGATCGCTGGCAACGGTTCGAAGGCCTGTTAAGCCAATTGGAACGGGGCTCCGCCAAGGCGGTGGCCGGGGAGCTGGCGGATTTCCCCGGGCTGTACCGCCAAGTCTGCCAGTTTCTCGCGTTGGCCCAGGAACGCTGTTACAGCGCCCATTTGATTGATGAGCTCAATGATCTTGTGTTGCGCGGGCACCATCAGCTGTATGTTCGCCAAACCGGGTTCTGGAGCGGCTGGGGCCGGTTCGTGGCCCGGGACTTCCCCCGCCTGGTGCGTCAGGAGCAGGCTTTTATCTGGACCGCTTTTGGCTTGATGTATCTTCCGGCACTGTTGTTTTTTATCGTATTGCAGCTGGCGCCCCATCTGATCTATAGCTTTATGGATCCGGCCCAGGTGATGAGCTTTGAAAGCATGTATGACCCCGGCAGTGAACATATCGGGCGAGACCGGGAGTCTGATTCAGACTTCATGATGTTCGGCTATTACATCTACAACAATATCAGTGTGGCGTTTCGCTGCTTCGCCGGTGGCTTGGTGTTGATGCTGGGGTCGATTATTTCCCTGGTGGTCAACGGCCTTTTGCTCGGCGGAGTGGCGGGGCATCTTACCAATCTGGGTTACCCTCAAACTCTGTTTTCCTTTGTAATCGGTCATGGCGCCTTTGAGCTGACGGCCATTGGGATTGCCGGCGGGGCAGGGCTGAAACTGGGCTATAGCCTGATGGTGCCCGGCCAGCTGACCCGGCTGGCGTCCTTGAAGGCCGCGGCGGCGACGGGGATCCGCCTGATGTATGGCGTGATTCTGATGTTGCTGATGGCCGCCTTTATCGAGGCTTTTTGGTCCTCGAACGGCAGTTTGGCACCGGCGGTGAAGTACGGAGTCGGTGCGCTGCTTTGGTCCCTCGTCTTGTTCTATCTGGGGTTCAGCGGGCGGAGTCCGTCCTCTGGCCAAAGGCCTGATGCATGAAACTTGAGAATATGGCCTTTGTGGCGCGCCCGCGCAGCCCCTGGGAAGCGGTGGATCTTGGCTTGCATATGGCCCGGGCCTGGTGGTGGCCACTGTGCGTGTCCTGGCTGGTGTTGGCCGTGCCCGTCACCCTGGTGTTGTGGCTATTGCCTGTTCCTAACGAGTGGCTGCCCTGGTTGATTTGGTGGTTAAAGCCCCTGTTTGAACGCCCGCAGTTATACATTGTGAGTCGGGCGGTATTCGGCACGGTGCCAAGCCTGCGAGAAACGTTGCGGGCGTTGCCGGCCATGATGTCCTCCCAGTGGTTTTCCTCTCTTACCTGGCGCCGGCTGAGCCCCAGCCGCTCCTATGACTTGCCGCTGATCCTGCTGGAAGGGGCCGGCGGTAAAACCCGGCGGCAGCGGATGGAGTTGCTGCACCGTCATCAGTATTCCCAATCGCTCTGGCTGACCTGGATCGGCTGTCATCTGGAAATGGTGCTAGTGTTGGCCTTGATGGCGACATTATCGATGCTGGTACCGACCGTAGAGGCCGAATCGTACTTTACCGAGCTGATGGAACAAGATGTGCTGTTTTCCATCTTTTGTTTACTGGCCATGGCATTGGTGGCGCCTTTTTACGTGGCGGGTGGTTTTGCCCTGTACTTGAACCGGCGGATTCATCTGGAAGGCTGGGATATTGAGCTGGTGTTTCGCCGACTGGTCACGCGACGGGCCGTTGCCAGTCAGGTCTCTGCTCTGGTGCTGGCTGGCCTGTGCCTGGCTGCCTGGATGCCGGCGAGCCCGGTATGGGCCAGTGATGATGGGGAGGTCGTCAGTGAGTTGATCGGTTCACGGGCGGTCTCTCTTGCTCCGGAGGAGGCTCGCGAGAGCATCCAGGAGGTCGTTCAGAGCGAGGCCTTGCGGGAGCGGAAAACCATCAAGGTGCCCAAGTTTCTGGCGGATCTCAAGGAGGCGGAGCCAAATCCGCGGCCCGATCTTAATTTGGATTGGGTGGTAAATCTCGCCTGGATGATTGAATGGACCGGATGGCTGTTGCTGATCATCCTGGTGGTTTTTGTGGTGCTGCGTTATTCCAGCTGGTTGGGACGTTTTCTGCCGGCGGCTTTCCAGCGGGCTCCGGTTCGCCCGGCGCCGCCGGAAACCTTGTTTGGCCTGGATGTTCGGGAGTCCAGTGTGCCTGAGCAGGTCTCCGCAGCCGTTTGGAGATTGTGGCAGCAAGGCGAGTCCCGGGAGGCCGTGGGGCTTTTGTACCGGGCCACCCTGAGCCGATTGATCCACCAACAAGGATTTGAGTTTCAGAGTAGCGATACCGAACAGGATTGTTTGTTCAAGGTCCAGGCGCGAGGTGAGCGGGCCTTGACTGAGTACTGCCGCCATCTGACCGGCATCTGGCAGGATCTGGCCTATGGGCACCGGATTCCCCCGGGAGAGGCGGTGCAAGCGCTTTGCCAGAGCTGGGAGTTGCTGTTTTCGGAGGCGGAAAGAGCATCATGAAACGGCAATTCTGGCGCGTGTTGGGAGTGCTCCTGCTGGCCGGGCTCGGTTGGCTGCTATGGCGGATGGAATGGGTGGAGCTTGATCAGGGGGCGGAGCCCACCGCAGCGGCCAAGCGTAATCCCTACCTGGCGGCGGAGCAGTTTATACAGGCCCAAGGGAGGGCTGTGCGGAATGAAATGGGGCTGCATCAGTTGAAACAGGCCCCTGAGCAGGGTGAGGTCCTGTGGTTGATTGACGCCTATGGTGCGCTCTCAAGAGACCAGGCCGAGGAGTTGCTGAATTGGGTGTGGGATGGGGGCCTGTTGATCATGACGGGCCAGAACCCCTACCGCGGCCCGGAAAGTCTCGACGCGGACTACCTGTTTGATTTCTTCGGTGTCGAGGTGACACGTCCCACTGCCAGGACAAACCAGGCAACAGTCATCGATGCCATTTTAGGGCTGGCGTCGGATTGCGGCTCCTGGATGGATCCGGCAGCGGTGCGTTTCATGCCAGGTGGTGAGCAAATACAGGTAGGCTTTCCAGAGCCGAGCTTTTTGCGGCTGGAGCAGGCTCAGGACGCCTTGGTGCTCAGCGATCATCGTGGACCACGCCTGGCGCAGTTTGACTATGGGGCTGGGCGAGTGACCCTGCTGGCCGATAGCCGGTTATGGACCAACCCCTATATCAGTTGTCGGGACAACGCCTATTTGTTGTGGCGACTGGTGGGCGATGGGCAGTCTGTCCGTATTTTGCGTAATCAAGAGGCCACCTCGTTGTGGCAATTGCTGTGGCAGCATGCCGGTTGGAGCCTGGGTCTGACACTGGCGCTGGTATTGCTTTATCTCTGGCGCCAAGGGGTGCGCTTTGGACCGGTGGTTGTTGAGGAGACCGGGCAGCGCCGCCGGTTTATGGAGCATATTCAGGCGTCCGCCCGTTTTCTCTGGCGCCATCGCCAAGTCACGAGCCTGCTGGAGCCTCTGAGAGCGGAGATCGAGACCCGGCTGACGCAACGTGTGCCCGGCTATGGCGCTTGGCCCGAAGCCCGGCGCTATGAAGAAATTGCTCGTCTCACTGGCTTGCCGGAATCGGTGGTGGCGCAGGCCATGACGGCAACCCCTCAAGATGAAACCCGCTTGACCTATTATGTGCAGGATCTGCAAACCATAAGGAACAACCTATGACTGACTCCCATGCATCCGTAACGACTGTTGATCCAGGCCAGCCTTTTGGGGGAGCTGCCTTGGTGCGGCAGATTGATCTGGCCCTCAAATCGGTGCTGATCGGGCAGGATCAAGTGGTTGAGCAGGTGTTAATCGCACTGCTGGCCGGTGGCCACGTATTGCTGGAGGGGGTGCCCGGGCTGGGCAAAACGCTGCTGGTCAGAGCCTTGGCCAAGACCTTTAATGGCGGCTTTGCCCGGATCCAGTTTACGCCGGACCTGATGCCGAGCGATATCACCGGTCACGCGTTGTTCAATATGGAGGCGCGTAAGTTTGAGATCCGCAAGGGACCCATCTTCACCAACCTGCTGCTGGCGGATGAAATTAACCGGGCTCCGGCAAAAACCCAGGCGGCGCTGCTGGAGGTGATGCAGGAGCATCAGGTCACGATTGAAGGGCGCTCCTTTGCCGTCGGACAGCCTTTCATGGTGCTGGCCACCCAAAACCCTATAGAGCAGGAAGGAACCTACCCATTGCCGGAAGCGGAGCTGGATCGCTTCCTGTTCAAGATCCGCATCGACTATCCCGTCCAGGCTGACGAGGTGGAACTGGTCCGAAGGGTGACGGGCGTGGTGAGGGATCAGGATTACCTGGCGGCGCTGCAACCCTTGATTACCCCTGAAGGAATCCTTCAGTTGCAGAAGCAGACCCGGATGGTGACCACGGACCGGCAAATTATGGAGTATGCGGTGCGACTGGTCAGTGCCACTCGCGACTGGCAGGGCATTAACCGAGGGGCGGGGCCGAGGGGCAGTATTGGCCTGATTCAGGCGGCCCGTGCCGCGGCGTTGATTCAGGGGCGTGATTTCGTCTTGCCGGATGACATTAAGCAAGTCGCCAAGCCCGTGCTCAGGCACCGAGTCCTGTTGGGCGCCGAGATGGAAATTGAGGGCATCCCGGTGGACCGGTTGCTGGAGGATATCCTTGAGCAGGTGGATGCCCCCCGTCCATGAAGTTTAGACCGAGTCGGCGCCTCATAGCGCTCATTGCTCTGATCCTGGTCCTCTCTGGCGTGGCCGCGGTGGCCGAGCAGTTGTGGCCCGGCTGGAGCGACGCGACCCAGCTGTTAGTCATCACCGTGATCAGCTTGGTGCTCATCGCCGGCCTGGATCTTTGGCGTTCCCGCCAGATTCCGCCGGTGCGTGTGGAGCGGCGCCACGCGGGGAGCCTGGCGCTGGGGCAGTGGAGTGAGGTGGCCCTACGGCTGCAGCATGAACTGGCGCGAGAAACCCGGCTGGAGATCTATGACTTTTATCCCGAGGCTTGCGCCGTGGAAGGCATGCCGCACCAGGTGGCCTTGCACCCTGGCCAATGGAGCGAGCTGCGCTATCGTTTGCGGCCGTTACGGCGCGGTCTGGCGACGTTTGCCGGGCTGGAAATCAGGCGGGATTCCCAGTGGGGCTGGTGGGAAATCCAGCATCGGATGGCGCTTCAGACCGAGGTGCGGGTCTACCCCAATTTTGCCGCGGTGGTCGGGCTCGGGTTGCAGACCAAGGAGCATCATATCGCTCAGCTTGGTGTCCGCCAGCGACCCCGCCGGGGCGAGGGCCGTGAGTTTCATCAGCTCCGGGAGTATCGCCCGGATGACTCCATCCGCCAGATTGACTGGAAAGCAACCTCACGGCGTTTGCAGCTGATTTCCCGGGAGTTTCAGGATGAGCGGGATCAGCAGGTAGTGCTGATGCTGGACAGCGGGCGGCGGATGCGTACCCAGGATGGCGAGTTGAGCCATTTCGACCAGGCGTTGAATGCCAGTTTGATGCTGTCTTTTGTGGCATTGCGTCAGGGGGATTCGGTCTCCATGATGAGCTTTGGCAACAGCACCCGTTGGGTGCCCGCGGTAAAAGGCGCCAGCAATGTCCATCAGCTGTTGAACGGCTTTTATGATCTTTACCCGGGCAACCACGCCAGTGACTATCTCCGGGCCGCTCAGGAGTTGATGAGTCGCCAGCACAAACGGGCTCTGGTGGTGATTCTGACCAATCTGCGCGATGAGGATGCCCAGGATCTGCTGATGAGTGTCCGGCTGCTGCGTCGAAGGCACTTGGTGTTGTTGGCGAACCTGCGTGAGCAGGCACTGGATCAGGCCCGTCAGCGGCAGGTGAGGGATTTTGATGGGGCCTTGGAGTATGCCGGTACCCTTGCCTATCTGGCTCGCCGCCGCCAGTTGCAGGAGCAATTACAGGCGGAAGGGTTGCTGGTGATGGATGTGACCCCCGAGCAGTTGGGGGTTGAGGTAATTAACCGATATTTGTCGATAAAACGTACAGCTTTGCTTTAAAAGTGGATTTTTAGCAAAAAAACGCACGAAGAGGTTTATTTACCGATTGGGATCATGTAATATTCGCACCCGCTGAGTTAGTCAATTCAGCGTCTTTTTGTCGGGGCATAGCGCAGCCTGGTAGCGCACCAGCATGGGGTGCTGGGGGTCGAAGGTTCAAATCCTTCTGTCCCGACCATTTCTTTATTTTAAAGCTTTCTCTTTTCTAGCCTTGGGATCGGTAACCGCCGAATACTTCCCATCGCGATAGATTTTTGCGTTAATCCGCTGCGAACCCAAGCACCAGAATGCTTGTTGCTCTCCCGTGTGAAGCTCCTGTGTGTCCATGATCATGACGGATGGCCATGAGCCAGGCTGGTTGCAGTGCGCCTCCTGCCCCATGCAAGGCTAGTCTTTTGCATTGCCGACAAGACCAGGTCTCAAACTGATCACTCTGAAGACGCTTGCGTCAGTCACTTGCGGGCGGTGTAGCTGGTAATCAGGTTGCGGTACGCGGGAATGTGATTGGAAAGCAGGGTGCCCAGCCCTTCGACATCGTTTCGCCAATCACGGTGTAGCTCGCAGGCTACGCTGAACCAGTTCACCAGTTGTACGCCGGCCTGTGCCATGCGTGACCAGGCGGCATGACGCGTCACCTCGTTGAAGGTGCCGGAGGCATCGGTTACGGCGAACACCTCATAACCTTCGTTAACGGCGGACAACGCCGGAAAGGCCACGCAGACGTCGGTGACAACGCCGGCGATGATCAACTGCTTGCGGCCGGTGGCTTTGATCGCCTTGACGAAGTCTTCATTGTCCCAGGCGTTAATCTGTCCGGGCCGGGCAATGTAGGGCGCCTCCGGAAACTGTTCTTTAAGTTCGGGAACGAGCGGCCCATTGGGACCGTCCTCAAAGCTGGTCGTCAGAATCGTCGGCAGTTGGAAGTATTGAGCCACGGCGGCCAGGGCAAGCACATTATTCTTGAACTCGCCGGGCGAGAAGTCCTGCACCAGGGAAATAAGCCCGGACTGATGATCCACAAGCAGTACCACGGCGTCGTCCTTGGACAAACGCTTGTATGGGTCGTGGGTGGCCATGTCAATCTCCTTGCTGAACAAGTGGATCGGCCACATGGCCCCGCCTGAACGCAGCCTGTGGTTTTTTTGGTGCAGAGTGAAGGCATTATAGAGTTCTGGTTTTGAGGGGTATTGCTCGCGGGGCTTTTGGGGCAATAGCTCGGGTGGGTGAGGAATCTAGGGGTGGGTTAAGGAGGGGCTCAGTTGAGCCCCAGCCGACGAGGACGGTTAAAACGATAGAAACCTTCCGCCTCTTCCTGTGCAATGGTCTTGGCTGCACGACCAAAGTGCTTTTCACGCAGTGCTTCCAGTTCCCGGTTCAGCTGCTCACCACTGAATTGTCGGGCCAGCTCTTCCCGCTCGGCCATGTATTGGTAGCCCTGCTTCCAGCGGGCATTGCGTTGCTGGTCTTGTTCTTCCAGTCGGGCAATCACATCGTCAGGCATGCCCAGTTGCTTGCGCAGGGCGTTGAGCTGGGCTTGCTGTTCTTCCTCCGGCAATGCCTGCAGTTGGGCCTGGACGGAATCCAGGCTAAACAGGGCGGTGGCTACCACGTCGGGTGTGATGAGCTGACGGGCGAAACCTTCCCGGTAGATTTCATCAACGGCGTTCTGTAGCTGAGAGGCGGCTTCCGCGGGGCTCAGGTGGTGGGCCTGGTCCAGCCGCCGCAGTTCCACATGAATGGCTTCCTGCTGCTGATTCAGCGCCGTTTGCTCATCGGCCCAGATCAACTCCGCGTCACTGCCGAACAGTTCCTCACGTTTTTGCCAGATGGCGGCCCGGCTTTCCAGAATATCCATCCGTTGAAGGCTCAGGTAGTTGTCGTCGAGCCACTGATGATAAAGAGCAAGACGTTCCATGAGCGACAAAATGGCATCCCGATATTCAGGGAAGGCCAGCGCGATAGCGGCTTCAAACAGCCATTGGCCTTGCTCCGGATAATCTCTCAAGAGCTCCTGCCACTCGTTATACAGTTTGGCCTGGGTCCCTGGATGGTGGATAGACTCTCCGTATCGCTCCAGATATTGGATGGCGAGCTGTTTGACCAGATCACTCTGGGGATTGAGGTCGACCAGGGGCTGAGTAGGACTCTTGGCGTTAAGGGGTGCCTGGGATGTTGTTGTCCTGAATGGCTGTGAGTCTGTTTCGACTTTTGTGTAATGGTCATAGCCATAGAGGAGACCAGTGACGCCGAGCGCGACTAGCACCAGCACGAATACGGATTTAGCGTTTTTCATGGAGTGGTTCTACTGATGATCTAACGACAGGTGCGGCCGTTTGGCCGCACCTGGGACACTTACAGGAGACGTTGCAGTTTCGGCCAGATCAGATCGGCGATCTTGCGTGAACCGCTGTCGGCGGGGTGAATACCGTCGAAGATGATGTCCTGGTTTTTAATCACAGGGCGCGGGTCAATGAATGCGCAATCAATGGTGGAGTTGGCGCAGGCCCGGGACAGGATGGTGTTGCCGTAGTCAACGGCTTCTTTCAGGTTAGCCACGGGAATCAGGCCGTTTTTCACGTAGTAGTAGCCTACCAGAACACCGTTTTCCACACCTTGCTGACCAATGTCGTTCAGGAAGTCCACGCCTGCCACATACAGATCATCAATGAATGCTTTGCACTTGTTGCTCAGACGGCCGAACTGGTACCACTGGGTACGGCAGTTGTGGGGATCAAGAGCAATGGCGGGAATCAGAATATCGTTACCGCCGGCATCGCCCACCATGGTTTTAATGTGGGGGTTATCGGCTTTGGCCATGGCGAACTGCTGGGGCACGGAAGGAGCGACAAAACCGCCAACCAGTTGTGCACCAGAGATGGTGTAACGGCGGAAGGTTTGTCCGGCTTTGGCTTCCAGGTTGTCCTGGATTTTGCCGGACAGAGCGAAGATAGAGTCACCGATGAAGAGAACATCGTTGTTGTCGGCGTTAGCAACACGATCGTTGCTGAGCAGATAGCCCAGTTTACCGCAACCGGTCATGGCAGCAGCCAGGCCAATCGTGGCCAGAAAGCGCAGGACCTTTTTACCCTTGTTACTATTGTTGGTCATTATTATTGCTCCGTTATAGTTGTTTTACGTAACGGATGCCCACTTCCTGCATGGCGATCCTGGTTACTAGTGCATAAGTAGCATGCTCCCAGTGCTAACAACATGGCATGAATGACGAGATTATTAGTAATAAATGCCAATCGTTACAGTTTGTGATGTTATTGGCAGAGCCTGCTACCAAGTCCGCCGGGGAAACCTTCGGGAGCCTGATTTTTAAGGAGAGGGGAGTTTAGGGAGGTCACTCAAGGGCGTGTTCTTCAAGGGCGGAGGCGATCTGGTGAATAACGCTGCCAGTGATCTGCTCCATGCCAGACTGAAACCCCTCGACCACCAGACTGAGGCGGTTTTCCGCAATGGGTTTGCGGACTCGTTCCACAAACGTCGCCAGAGGTTGGCGACTGGCCATGTCGGTGAGCATAAAGGTCAGCGTCAGGTTGACCTCCGGTGTTGTACGGTCTTGGGAATATTCGGCCTGAAAATCCTGGATATGAATTTCCAACTGGTAGTTACTCTGGGCAAAGCGGGAATCAGGAGTGACCGATTGGAAGAGATCCTGGTTTTGTACGCTGTCGATGATGAAAAAGCGAACCAGCTCCGGCGTGGTGGTGGTCCAACGTACCCGGGCGAAATAGCCGAGCTGGTTGTCGGCCTTGTGCAGGGCAATAAATTCCCGGTCAAGGGCCGGGCTGGCGCTTGGGCGAGGCACAATCAAATTGACTGGCAGGGGGTGTCCGACGTCTTGCTGGGCCGGCAGGGGGCGCAAGCCGTAGAGCTGGGAGGCGGGCGGCGGTGAGATGATGGTTTCGCAACCCGCCAATAGCAACAACAGGCTGGTGAGCAGAAGCCGGACACTCATGGCTCGATCTCCGTGCGTTCAATATTGGAGGGGACGATCAGCTGGCTGGGATTGCGTTGCAGGCTTTCTGCCAGAGACTGGATTTCCCGGGCCGTCATGCGACTTTCGCGGATGAGCTGGTTGAATTCCGGCAGGCCGGATTGCAGAAACTCGGAGATACTTTCCTGATTATCAACCACCAGTTGCTGCAGTTGAAAGCTGAGCTGGGACAGGTGTTGGGAGGTTTGCTCGAAATGCTCCAGGGTTGCCATGATACGAGGGCGGGCTTGTTCACTGGTGTGCTGGAGGTTTTCCGCGACGGCGGTGATCTGTTCAAGGGCTTCCGTGGTTTGTTTCAGCACGGTGGTTAATTCCGTCAGGCTGGGCTCCAGTTGGGCTGATGCCTGCTCGACATGGTGTAGGGTGTTGGCAATGCGGGCGATGTTTTCTTCGTTAAACAGCTCGTTGATATTGCGAGTCAGTTCAGTAACCTGATTCATCAAGCGGGGGGCACTCTCTAGCAGGCGTTCAAAACCGGATTCCGTGGAGTCAATTTCGGGGACGCCTTGGCGAGGGTACTGCACTGCGTGGCCGGGTGCGTCGCTGTGGTTGAGGGCGATATAGGAAAGCCCGGTCACCCCCTGCATTTGCACGCTGGCCCGGGTGTTACTGAGAATCGGGGTGGTTTGCTCGACCTCCAGGGTCACCTCCACTTTGTAGGGATTATCCGGGGCAATGCGCACATCCTGAACCCGGCCGACCTTAAGCCCCTTGTAACGGACCTGGCTGCCTTTGGTCAGCCCCCGGACACTGTCTTCAAAGTAAACCACATAGCGTCGCATGTCGTGGGGCTCCTGGGCGACCGCCAGCCAATAGACAAAGTAGCCCCCCAGAAAGCATACCGCTAACACGAAAACTCCTACGGCCAGGTAATGCTTGTCCTTAAACACGGTTTGCTCCATTGGTTGTCTGGCTCTGCCTTGCCGCCCGGGCGCGAGGGCCATGAAAATAGCGGCGAATCCAGGGGTGGGGGTGCTCCAGGAGGTCGTCGAGGGTGCCGACCACCAACTTTTGATCCACCAGCACGGCCACCCGGTCACAGATCCGGAACAGGCTATCCAGGTCGTGAGTGATCATCACGACCGTCAGGCCCAGGTGTTTTTGCAGATACTGGATCAGTTCATCAAACTCCGCGGCGGCGATTGGATCCAGTCCTGCCGTGGGCTCATCCAGAAACAGCAGGGTGGGGTCCAGGATAATCGCTCTGGCCAGGGCCGCGCGCTTTTTCATGCCGCCGGACAGTTCCGATGGAAACTTATTGGCGGCATCGGCGGAGAGCCCCACCATCTTCATTTTGAGCAACGCCAGTTCGCGGCATAGCTGGGTTGAGAGGGAGGTGTAAGCCCGGATGGGAACTTGGATGTTGTCCGCCACACTCAAAGAGGAAAACAGGGCGCCGTTTTGGAACAGGACGCCGGACCGGTAGCGAACCCGGCTCACCTCTTGGGGTGGGGCGGTGGTGATATCCAGCCCTTCCACCTCAACCTGTCCCCCGGTGGGCTGATGGAGCCCCAGCATCGAGCGCATCAGCACGGATTTGCCGCTACCTGAGCCACCTACCAGCCCCAGTACTTCACCCCGGCGGATGGTCAAATCAATATGGTCATGGATCAGTTGGCTGCCGAAACGGTTGACCACCTGGCGAACCTGGATGATGGCGTCTGATGCGCTGGTTTGCTCCATGGTTCTGCAGACCTCCGATGTTCTAGATGCCCAACTGGGAGAAGAGGATGGAGAAAATCGCATCCGCCATAATGACCAGGAAGATGGCCTGCACCACGGACACCGTGGTCTGATGTCCCAAATGCTCGGCAGAGCCCGATACCTGCATGCCCCGCAGGGTGCCGATAAAGGCAATGATGAAGGCGAACACCGGGGCCTTGATCAGTCCCACCCACCAGGTGGAAAGAACGACTGCTTCCTCCAGCCGTACCAAAAACTGCTCCAGGGGAATATCCAGGAGCTGGCTGGAGAGCAAGGCACCGCCTGCCAGCCCCATCAAGTTTGCCAGTACCGTGAGCAGGGGCAGGGCAATAATGAGGCCAAGGATGCGGGGCACGACCAGGACCCGAAACGGGTCCAGGCCAATGGTGCGCATGGCGTCCATTTCTTCGTTGATTTTCATCACACCCAACTGGGCGGCAAAAGCACTGCCGGAACGGCCGGCCACCATGATGGCAGTGAGCAGGACGCCCATTTCCCGCAAGACCGAGACCGCCACCAAATCAATAGTGAAGATGTCTGCCCCGAACTGGCTCAGTTGATGAGCCCCCTGGTAAGCCAGGACGATGCTGATCAAAAAGGCGATCAGGCAGACAATGGGAATCGCCAGGATGCCGGTCTGATAGATTTGCTGGGAGATGGCCCCGAAGTGCAGCTTGTGGGGCTGTAACAGGCTGCCCAACAGAGTCATGACGGCGCGGCCGAGGAATATCAGAATGTAGCCGATGTCCTGGTACTTGGCGGAGCTCCATTGCCCGAGCACCGTGATGGGCTTGCTCCACCAGGCCGGTCCGGGGGCCGGGGCCGGCTCCAACGGGCCATCGTGTAACAGGCCCCGTAGCAAGTCGAGCCGTTCATCGGGGGTTAATTCCACTTGAAGCCCCTGTTGCTGGAGGTGACCGAATAGCCGCATGATTTGCCAGCCGCCAGTAAAGTCCAGGCTCTCGATTCTCTGACTATCAATCACCACCTTTTGCCGGGGGTTGAGCTTGAGCTGTTTGAGCTTCTGCTCCAGGGCATCAGCCTGATCAATCGTCCAGTGCCCGCCGAGCCGGACAAGCTGTTGCTGGTTGCTAGAGTCGAGGTTGAAGGTCACCGCTGCTATTACCTGACGTCCTTGAGTCAAGAAAATCCATCACTGTTGCCCCATGGTTCTAAAGTTACACTGAGAAGCGGACAAATTCTTTTGTGGGGGTGCTTTGAGCGGTGAGGTCGTTGAACGTAAAGCCCCGGCCGAAGCCGGGACATTTACGGATGACTTAGGCTCTAGACTGCTAAGAACTAACGGCGGCGACGCAGCCCGAACATGGCCAAACCGAGGCCGATCAGCCCCAGGGTGGCTGGTTCGGGCACTTCTGCCGAGGGCGGTGTTGTGGGCTCCTTGGGTGGTTCGGGCTGCTCCGGCGCCGGAGGTTCGGGTTGTGGAGGCACGGGTTGACCGGGATCGTCGCCCAGGCGCACCACCAACTGCTCAGAGAAGTTGTCCGCATCATTCTGACCCGCCCAAGGGAAGATGGTGCCATCCGCTGTCACCATGTCGTCCCATTGACAGGTGGTGAGTATGGTATCGAAAAATGGCGTGGCGCAGGCGCCATCTCCAGTGAGCAGCTCATTGGGGGAGTCAAAGGTCGCCCCGCTATTGGGGTCGGTGCCGCCAAGAGGGACATTGGCTCCCTCGAAAATAAAATCAAAGGGGGTGGGCGCCTGGGCCAGTTCCTCAGTCGTAGGCAGGCGCCAACCAAATTGTTCTTGGTAATCGAGAGTAAAGGTTGATCCTTCAGAAGTGGCGGGCTGGGGGTTGGCCCAGGCCCAGTCGATGCCATTGAGTGTAATGTAGGCGTTGTCGGGTAAGGCTTCTTCCACTAAAGCCGCGTTAGCCACCTGAACTGATCCTACCAGTGCCAGGAGCGAGAACGACATAACCTTAAGCTTCTTATCCATACTGTTTCCATCCTTTGAGTGAGACTCAACCACGAGGTGTTCAGCCTAGGGGTAGCCTAAGTAATCAATAGGGGCTGTACAATTTTTGGGCCAAACCCATAACCCATTGAAAATAGGAGAGTCTTTCCTTTTGAGGATGAGTGTAAGCTGAGACGGAGTAAACTTTATCGACGGTTTGCAAATGGTAACTAAGTGATTTGAAAGCGAAAAAGGTAATTGATGATGGCTTTTTCGCGAGACTGATCAAAAAAGTGCCATAAAAGCAGACTGTTATGGGGACTTAACACTGCCAACCAGCAGTTGTAAAAAAAAGTGACTTAAAATTAAGTCATGTTCCAGAGTTGGAACAGTTAGAGGGCCGGCTTGGCCCGCTCAGCTGGAGCGGGCGATCGACATGGCCTGCTGGGAATTCTCCATAAAAAAGTGCTGCAACTCCTTGGCTTGGGCTTGGGCATCCCGGTAACCCAGTTTGATCAGCTCCCGGCAGAAGTTCTTGTCAAACAACAGATAGCTGGCGAGGCTCACCCCACCTTCTCCAACTTCCAGGCTGCGGCCCATCATGCGGCGCAGCATCAGGGGCAGGGCATTGATGTACTTAACGGCAATATCATCAATCGCCTGACTGGGTGAGATATGAACCAGTTCCACCGGTCGTAGATCCAGGCCGGCTGCGGCCCGTTTTTTCTCGGGGATAAGTTCCAGCAACTGGTTGATCAGTTCCAGGCGTTCGATATCGTACTCCAGGGTATCGAGAAAGAGTCCGTTCAGGACATTTTCCATCACCTGGGCCACGGTGGGCACGGCATAAACCTGTTTGCGGCGGGGGGCGACCACGCGGTTGGCACTCACGCCGATCACCAGCACACGACTGGCCCCCAGGTAAAGGGCCGGGCTGATGTGGGCCATTTGACGGGTTGCGCCGTCGCCGAAATACTCCCGATGGATCTTGACCGGGGGAAACAGCGTGGGAATCGCCGACGAAGCCATGAGGTGGTCAAGGCTCAGGGTACAGCGCACGCCCAAGCGCTGGGTTCGATTCCAGGCGGGAATATCCTGGTGGCCCTGGAAGAAACAAAGATTTTGTCCGCTGGTGTAGCCACAGGCCGTAATGCCCACGGCGTCCAGGTGGCCCTGCTCGATGTTGTGGGTCAGGACATCGAAGTCCAGGGCCCGGCTCAGATACTCCCGCAACGGCTGGTTGTCCAGGATCGCACCGGGGGCTTCTTCGCTCTTTCCTGATAGCAGGCTGGGCATCAGCCGCTGTAGCCGTCGGGTCAAATTGAACGCGTCGAAACGGTACACGTCACTCGGCTTGATCTCTGTCCAGAGGTGCTCCAGGTGGGCGATATTGTGTCGGAACAAGTTGTCGCCGCTGGCCAGACCCGCGGCGTTGAGAGCGCCGGCCGAGGTGCCACAAATCACCCGAAAAGGATGCTGCAGCCCCGGCATCAGGTCTGAGATGGCCTTGAGCACTCCGACCTGGTAAGCAGCACGGGCGCCGCCCCCGGTGAGTACCAGGCCGATACTGGAAGGTTTAGTCATGGCGTCTCCAATGAGTCCGATTCAGTTTAGTCGAGTCATGCCTAAAAACGGGAGCAGCATACAGGATACAGGAGGTACTAGGCAGCCCGGTATCGCCAGGCATACAATCCAGACATTTCAATTGTGTAGAGGTTGGTATGCCAAGAGCGAATGAATTGAAACGTGGTGAGGTGGTGGAGCTGAATGGCCAGCTGTTGCTGATCCGGGATATTGAGGTGAACAGTCCCAGCGCCCGGGGTGCCTCCACGCTCTATAGAATACGTTTCACCAATGTTAAAACCGGTTTGAAGCATGAGGAACGCTTCAAGGGGGACGACATTGTCTCTACCGTGGAAATGACCCGTCATCCCGTGACTTTTTCCTATATCGATGGCGACGATTATATTTTTATGGACACGGAAGACTTTAGCCAGTACACCTTTTCAAAAGATGCCCTGGAAGACGAGCTTCCGTTCATTACCGAAGAGATCCAAGGGTTGCAGGTACGGAAAGTGGGCGATGAGCTGATCGGCCTGGAGTTGCCACAGGCGGTGGAGCTGGAAATTCAGGAAACCGCCCCGGCGCTGAAGGCCGCCTCGGCCAGTGCCCGTACCAAGCCCGCCAAATTTGCCACCGGCTTGGTCATTCAGGTCCCTGAATATCTGGAAGCCGGCGAGAAAGTGCGCATCCACACCGAGGAGCGGCGCTTTATGGGGCGGGCAGACTAGGGTAAAACCTATCCATTGAAGAGCGCCGGCAAAGGGTTGGCGCTGATAGATCGGCGGGTTGTCTCTTCAACCCGCACTTAACCCCTGTGCAAGGAGGGTTTGGGCATGTGGTTTCGATCAGTTCGGAAAGGGTGGCGTCGCCATCTTGGAGTTCTGGCGGTGCTGTGCATCGCGGGGCAACCGGTTGGGGCGCTGAGCCCGGAGATTGAAGCGGATCGGTTGTTGATGGCCACCGAGAACTATCTGTCATCCGGTGATTACAGCCGGGCGGCCCAGGCTCTGGAACAGATGGAGCGGCTCCAGATCAAACTGCCGGCGGAGTATTACTTCCACAAGGGCAGGCTGGCCTGGCAGGCCCGTGATCACGATCAGGCCCAGGGGGCGTTGGAAGAGTATGTCCGACAAACCGGGCGGGATGGAGAGCATTACCGGCAAGTCCTGCAGCTGTTGACTCAAATCGAGGAGTCGGGCACTGCGGCTTCAGCCCAGGGCGCCGGGGAAGCCGCCATCCAGTGGCAAGAAGCCGAGCAAAGCGTCTATTCCGACGACTATGTGGAAAACCTGCGTAAGCTGTATCTGAAGGAACGGGGAGAAGATGCCCTCGTTGAGCACATTAACAGTCTGCTCACCGCCGCGCCCTATCGACCCTCTCGCTTGATCACCCCGCAGCAGCGGGAAGGCACCCGGTATCAGGTCAGCCTGGGCGCCAAGGGTATTCTCCAGATTCAGCAAACCACCTATGACGACCAGGGACAAGCGGTGGTGAGCCTGGATCGGCGGGAGGTCTTTGGGGTTGATCCCTATGTGCGTTACGGCTGTGATCGCCAACGCCGCGCCTGTTGGCTGTATGACCCCCAGGACAGCTTCCGGGAGTGGATCTTGATTGGCGATGACGCGGCCGTGGTAGAAGATCTTGGCAAGGCGGTGAGCAAGCTGATCCTGCTGATGCAAAACTCCGCCTGATCCACAACGGCAGGGCACCCCGGCTTGGCTGCGAGCGCTCCCTATAATGGTCGATAGGGTAAATGATCGCAGTTGAGTCGGTGGGAGGTGCTCATGAGCCGTCTGGACCCTGGTTCCTGCCCGTCTGAGTGTAGTCTGGACGGACGCATTATCCGAGCCGTCAGGCAGGGGTTGCCCCTGGTGGAGCAGCCTTATCTGGAGCTTGCGGGTCGGCTGGAAATCTCCGAAGAGCGGTTGTTAAAGCGGCTTCAGGAATTGAAATCCCGTCAATTGCTGAGTTTTCTCGGCCCCGTCTACTTTGCGGAAGCCTTCGGCCGAGGTCTCTCGTTGCTGGCGATGTCTGTTGCCGAAGAGGATACGGATCGGATCAAACAGATTCTGAGCCGGTTTCCCGAAGTGGTGCATCTCATCAGCTGCCGCCATCACTTTAATCTCTGGTTTACCCTGACGGCGCCGGGGCTGGCGGCCAAGGAGCGCCTGCATCGGCAACTACAGGCGGAAACCGGCTATACCATCATCCACCTGCATAGTCTGCAGGAGTTTTATCAGGGGCATGGAGTGAGATCCAACCCGGAACCCGCCGCCACCGCCCTGTCAGAGTTTGATTGGCGTCTGATAGCCGCTTCAGAACAGGGCTTGCCGCTGGTTTCCAGGCCTTACCTGGAACTGGCCCGCCAACTTGCCATTAGCCAGGATGAGCTGCTGGTTCGAATGCAGCGCTTGAACGATCGGGGCGTTTTACTGCGGGTGGCCGGGATTCCCAACTATTGTCGTGCCGGTTATCGGGCCTGTGGCATCAGTATCTGGGATATTGAGGATCGGGCGATCGATCAGGTGGGGGAGGCGATCGCCGCCTTGCCCCTGGTGAGCCAATGTTCTCTTCGACCCCGTCAGCCGGGCTGGCCTTATAACTTGATGGTCACCCTCCATGGCCGCAATCGCGGTGAGGTGCGTCAGCAGGTGGAAGAAATTGCCGACCTGACCAAAAGCAACCTGCGCGCCCACGACGTGGTATTTCGTTCCCATATGTGGAAGAAAACCCGCCACTGGCCGATTCAGGGCATTTTATAGGTTTGGGGAGGCGATCAGGCGTCACCGAGTGGGACAGGTTCTGGCGCCAAGGGAAAGCGCAGTCGAAAGCAGCTGCCTTCACCGGGCGTGCTGCGCACATCAATCTGACCCTGGTGTTTGTCCACCACCAGTTTCACAAAGCGCAGTCCCAGGCCGGCGCTGGTGACTCGTTGCTGGTTGAGGGTCGGGGCTTGGCGATAGCGCTCAAAGATTTGTGTCAGGGAATCACGGGTTATGCCGATCCCCTGATCTGCAACTTCCAGGCAGGCCTGCCCGGAATCCAGATAAACACGGGTCTCAACGCGGGTATGGGCCGGGCTGTATTTGATGGCGTTGGTCAGCAGGTTCACCACGGCCCGTTCAAGTAGCTCGGCGTTACCGCTCATCCAGGCTTCCTCGGACTGCTCACAGATCTGGATCTCAATCTGTTGTTTGGCGGCCTGATCGAGGGTCTGTTCCACGGCATTTTCCAGAATCGCCAGCAGGTCACAGTCATAGACGGTAATGGTTTCCGCCGCTTCCACACGGGTCAGTTGCAGGAACTGGTCGGCGAGCTCCAGGCTCTTCTGGCTATATTGTCGGGCCCGTTCCAGAAGGTGGGGCAGTTGGTCCGGGCTGGCCTGGGCCAGCTGTTCAAACAGGGCCAATTGGGAAACCAGGGGAGAGCGCAGGTCGTGGGAAACAAAGTCGATGGTTTCCAGTCGCCGGCGCTGTTCCTCCCGCACGGCGCTGATGTCGGAGAAGCTGGCAATCAGGCCATGGTTCAGTGTGCCGCTGACGGTGAACGGGTGCATATGAACCAGCATTTCCCGATCCGCGACGCGCAGGCTGGTGGTGGCCGTCTGCTCAAGGATGAGCACTTGACGGATCAGACCGGGCCAGTTCTGGGCGGACTGGGGCGGATAGGGCGCCAGCAGGTCCAGCAGGGAGTGGTTTTCACCGGGCTCAAACCAGTGCTGGAATTGGGCATTGGTAAACTGAATTTGGCCCAGCCCATCGGCCACCAGGATCGCGCCGGGCAGGTGATCGAAGCTTTCCCCAATGAACTGGCGCAGCAGGCGCAGTGAGGAAATGCCCTGGCGCACCTGCTGGATGCGCAGGGTCAACTGCTCGGCGGCGCTGCGAGAGGTGTTTGTAACGGTTGCCGGCCCGGGCAGTTGAACGAAGCTTTGCAACTGCTCCTGTGACGGTGGGGTTGCCCCCTCGGATATCCGCCAATGGAGGCCAAGCAGCCAGGGCTGATTGGCCCAACGACCCAGGTTCAGCCATATGCTATCGCCAACGGTAACCCATTGCTGAAGGGGGAGTGGTTCCGAGGGGGGCAGCAGGTCTGGGTTGCCAGCCAGGGTTTCATGATTGCACAGCAGTCGGTATTTATCGGGCTCCAGCAGGCGCACGACCTGCTGGGTCCAATCCCGGGGATCCGCTGGTTGCTGGGAAAGCAGCAGGGTTGGCTCCTGGGATAAGCGCTGCACTTCTTGTCCAAGAAAACGGTTCAGGGAAATGAGCCGCTGCCAGCTCCACGAAAGGTAGGCGAGGGTCAGACCGGCCAGCGTGACCATTGGGGCGAACCAGACTCCCAGAAGCTGCAGGAGACCGAGGGAAAGCACCAGGGAGGCGGTGGCCAGCGCCAGGGTTAAGGGCAGGTTGCGCCCTGGCGCTTGCCGGGGCAGTAACGCCAGGAGAATCAGCACAAAGGACAAGGCCAGGGCAAACTGTACCGGCGTCGGAAGACTGCTGATCAGGCGCTGCTGCACCAGGGCGTTGTAGATGTTGGCGTGGATTTCCACGCCGGGCATGGGAGCGGCCAGGCCGGAATAAGGGGTCGGCAGTACATCTCCCATACCGGCGGCGGTGGCGCCAATGAACACGACCCGGTCTTTGAGCAACTCCCTTGGTAGCTTTCCGGTCAGCACATCCCGGTAGGAGTAGGTCGGGATAGTGCCCGCCGGGCCTGCGAAGGGAATGCGCCGATAGTCGCTGCCAACCCGGGACCAGGCCGACTCCTGGCGGGTATCGCTTCGTCGGTAGGTTTGGGCCTGCTCTGGATGGAGCTGCTCCAGCAGGGCCAGACTCAGGGCGGGCCACATGGCTTCTCCGGTGCCCAGGTGGAGGAAAAAGCCCCGGGCAATACCATCGTCGTCCAGTTCCACATGGGCATGCCCCAGGCCCGCTGCCGCTTCGGTCAGCTCCGGCAGCGGCAGGATTTCACTGAGCGGCGCGCCTGGAGTCCGGTAATGAAGGTGGAGCGGGAGGATGACTGGCCCCAGCTTTTCCATCCGGTCCCTTAAAAGCCGGTCGTGCTGTGGGTGTTGGAGGTCGGGCTCGGTAAAGAGAACGTCCAGCACCACTGCCCGTACCTGGGCGGCCTTGAGTTGCTGGAGCAGTTGGCCATGGAATTCCCGGGGCCAGGGCCAGCGTCCCAGCTCGTAAAGGGAGGCCTCATCGATGGCGATGATGGCCAGCTCCGGCTGAATGCGTTCCGGTGACAGTCGCAGTAATTGGTCATAGACCACCAGATCCAGACGACGCAGGGCATCCGTGGCCACCAGCAGCACCATGACCAGCAGTAGCAGGGCGCCCTGCAACCAGCGCCCGGAACGGGAAAGAGTGCTCAGCGGCGTCATGGGGCGATGACTGTGGCCAGGTGAATCAAGGGAGCTGGATCTCGCGGCCGTCACTGAATTCGGACTGGTAGAACTCCTCCGCAACGCCTTTGACCCGGGCGTAATAACGGGTCTTTTTCGGGAGCTGAATGCTCACATAAGGTTGCGAGACACGCTCTTCCCGCAGGATGTCATTGAACTGGGGATCACGGGCGATCTGCACAATGAACTCACTGGTTTCTTCCAGACTGTTCCAGAACAGCTTGACCTGGTCCTGATAGTAGTTAATGGCAATGATGTTGGTTTTCGGCATATCCCCGTGAATGCGAATCTCGCGGGCGGGGCTGTGGCTGAGATGGGTGCCGCCTGCCAGGGTGGCGACACGCCAGAAGTAACGGCCCGGTGTCAGGCGCTGGGGCGGAATGGCCTGGGTGCTGTTGGCAAAGGAGCTTTGGCTGACCAGTTGGGTAAACTCGGGATCGCGGGCAAGCTCCAGTCGGCTCAAGTCGCCGCTTTGCTGCAGCTGCCAGCGGAACAGCGGCTGGCTTTCCTCGGAGTTTTCCTGATCCGCGGGGCTGATGGGATGGGCGGGCTTGGCGCGGATGTCGATCTGCAAGTTGGCTTTAAAGTCCATGCCCTGAAAGCCCTGGGCATCCACCGCCCGTAGTACCAGCGAATAGTCGCCATTGGTCAGGTGCTCAAAGGTCCAGCTGGCCCGGTCCAGTTTCAGGTGACGAACCTTGGTGCCTTCCGGCTGCTGATAAAGCTCGGCTACATAATGATTGGCGCCAGCGACGGGTTGCCAATTCAGGGTCCAGGGGAGTTGGTCGATTTTGCTGGGCGGCTGGTCAGGCGCAGGCGCGGCCAGCAGGGCTACCGGTGGGGTGACGTGGGAGCCGCTGATACTGACCCCGTAACCTGCCGCTACCGAAATGGTTTGCTTGTCCGTTCGTAGCTGCACCACGCCATCGGTGACTTCCGTGCGGGTGGAGTGAGCGTCGGTTGCCAGACGGAACCCGGTACCCCGCACTGCTGCAACGGCAGACGGCGTGGCGATCTCATACCGGTCACCCTGCTGCTGGCGTTTGACCTCGGTGGACAGGGAGCCATTCAGCAAGCGGGTGCGGGTGTCGACCATGCCACTGTTGCCATAACGGGTCAGGGTATTGAAGATCAGGGTGGAGTGTTCGTTAAGCTGAAGTTTGGAGCCATCCGCAAAATGGATATAGGCGGTGCCTTGCAGGGTTTGAATTTCGTCGCCGATGTTGAGGGCCTGGCCATTTTTTAAGGGCTGGAACTGGGATTGACGGGCACGGCGGACACGGACCGTGCCTTGGGTTTGTTGCACCAGGGCCGGCGCGGGTTGCTGGCGCAGCCAGTCCACGGGAATGCGCAGCACGGAACCGACCGGGAGATCGGTGCCACTTTGCAGCTGGTTATAGTGCATCAACTGGTGCCAGGAATAGCGTGAGTCCAGGTAGGCCTTGGTGATCGAGCCCAGATTGTCACCGGGGCGAACGGTATACATCCAGACATTGCCTGCTTCGGCATTGTTGGCTTGAGCGGTATCTCGGGCCTGAGCCTGGGCGGACTGCAGCGGCAACAACAGCGAGGCGGACACCAGCAGGGCGACAGCCAGTGTGGAGTGTCTAACAGAGCTAAAACTTAAACTACGCGTCAACATATAATCCATCGCTTGCTACTTCAGGCCTTTCCAGCAACTAGGGCCATGCCTGGATGTTACTGCCGTTGTCGGTTTCTTCATCAGCCCTCGCCGGGGCTCGGTTCAAACAGCTCACGGGGTTGATCGGTTACTCGGACTCGGCGCCATTGGAAGGGTCGACCTCTTCCAGGCGATAGCCGTGCTGGTAAATGGTTTTGATGCGAAAGCCATTTTCCGGCTTGATTCCCAGCTTGCGCCGCAGCCTGCTCACGTGGGTATCCACCGTGCGGGTGTTGATTTCACTGGAAACGCCCCAGATACGTTCCAGCAGAAACTTGCGTGACAGCAAGCGGCCCAGGTTCTCGAACATGAAGACGGTCAGGTCGAAGTCCTTGTCGGTTAACACCAGGGGCTCGCCATGCAGCGTGATGGTGTGCTTTTTCTTGTTGATGATAAACGGGCCGTAATGCTGCTCTTCGCCGGGCTGTTCATCTGGTCGCACCCTGCGGACCAGGGCCTGGAGGCGGGCCAGCAGTTCGCCGGGACGGGCCGGTTTGACCATGTAGTCGTCAGCGCCCGCATTGAGCGCTGTAATGATGTCGACCTCGGTATCCCGTTGGGTGAGAAACAGCACCGGCACCCGCCAGGCCATTTGGCTACGGAGCTGCTTCAGGAGTTCGATGCCGTCAGCGTCTGGCAACTGCCAGTCCATGATCAGCAGGTCAAAGCTTTCATGGGTCACTTGGTACATGAATTCACTGCCCGTTGCTGACCAATGGCAGTGATGGCCGTTCTGAGTCAGCAAGCCGCAGAGGGACTCCGCCAACGTAGGGTCATCTTCCAGCAGCGCAACTTTCATAGGGCAAACTCGTGTCTTCTTGGTGATTGAGTCGTATTGCTCTAGTCCCCGGCGGCCGATAGGGTTCCAGAGTCGGACGCTTCAGCCCCTTAGTTTAGCTGGATTTAAGGGAAAAGTCGGTTAGCAGCGGTTACCAGTGTAAGTATCTATGAGAAAGCGTCACTTTTTGTACGACAATGTTTTCCCGAAAGGCCGCACAAGCCGGTAAGTAAATATATAATGCAGAAAAAGCTTTAGATGTTTCGGGAGAGTCCGTCACTCTCCCGAGCCACGCCAGGGAGTCGTTTAGATGTCCATGAAAGAACGTATCGAGCAGAAGCTGACCCAGGGTTTGCCTGTGCAGCATCTGGATGTAGTGAATGAGAGCTATATGCACTCCGTGCCGCCCGGATCGGAGAGTCACTTCAAAGTGGTGATCGTCAGCGACGCCTTTGAAGGCAAGCGTAAAGTGGCGCGTCACCAGCAGATTTATGGCATTCTGGCTGAGGAAATGCAGTCGGGCATCCATGCCTTGGCGTTACATCCTTATACCCCGGAAGAGTGGGCTGAGGTCAATGGGGAAGCGCCTGCCTCGCCCAACTGCATGGGCGGTTCCAAGCATGCAGGACATTCCCAATGAGCCAATTCTTCCAGATTCATCCCGTCAACCCGCAAACCCGGCTGATCAAGCAGGCGGCGGACATTCTCAATGAAGGTGGCGTGATCGCCTATCCGACCGACTCTGCCTATGCCCTGGGCTGCCGCATTGGCGAGAAGAGCGCCAGTGATCGGATCAAGATGATTCGGCGGTTGGATGACAAGCACAATTTCACCCTGATGTGCCGGGACCTCTCTGAAATTTCGGTGTATGCCAAGGTGGGCAACCAGCAGTATCGCATGATGCGCAACCACAGCCCCGGCCCCTATACCTTTATTCTGCCGGCCACATCCGAAGTGCCCCGCCGCTTGCTGCACCCGAAGCGGCGGCAGATTGGGGTCCGTATTCCGGATAATCCCATTGCCCTGGCATTGCTTGATGCGCTGGGGGAGCCCCTGATGAGCGTAACGCTGGTGATGCCCAACGAGACCGATCCACTGACCGATCCCTATGAGATCCGTGATCTACTGGAATACCAGGTAGACTTGGTGATTGATGGTGGTTTTTGTGGGTTGGAGCCCACCACCGTGGTGGACCTGACGGTTGACCCGCCAGTGATTCTCCGTGAGGGCAAGGGGGATCCGACGCCATTTACCACTGACTAACAAGCGGGGTGAGGTGCTCCCTGGTCTTTGACTGGAGGCTGACACCCCGTCAGGCGTTCAGGACAAAGCGGTAACTGGAATGGACCGGGTTTTGCGCTTTGAGCTCACCCCCTAGCGCTTGTTTGAGATTGTCGTAGCGGGTGGCAATGTCGCTCAAGCTGTTGTTGTCACCATGAGTGCTAACCAGGCTGTTAAAGAGCTTGTTGGCGCTGCCGTAGGCGGATGACAGTTTTTTGACGTTGGCGACATAGTCCAGGGTGGGCTGGTTTTGGCTCAGTCGTGCGAAAGCTGCCCGAAACTCCCCGTTATTGTTCAGGTCTTGGCTGATCTGTGACAGCAGCGCCTGAGGGGCATTCGCCATGAGGCGCAGCATGCCCTGTCCGTCCCGGAGGATTTCGGCCTTGGTGTTGGGGCGCAGTCCGTACTCGGCCAGCTTATTACGCAGTGTGGCTTGAATCATCGCCTGATCCTGACCTACGCTGGTTTGGAAATCCTGTAAAGGAATCTTGCTGGTTACGGGGCGCTCTGGTGCCTGTCCCTGTAGGGTGACCAGGTCATCCTGCAGGATCCTGGCCGTGGACTCAGGAACTTTCGCGGTTTGTTTCGCCGTCTTGGACGGGGTCGGCGCAGCGGGCGCCTCCCGGGAGATTTCATAGTTGATCGCGTATTGGCGTTCAGGGCTGATGAGGCTCATGCTAGCGACTCCATGTTCTCGTCCGTCAATCGGTTGTCATTTTCAATGAATCAAGCAAAAAACAGGCCATTAAGCGAAGGCTCAAGAATCAGCGATCGGCCGGTGAGGCCCAGGCACCTGGTGAAATCTTGTGTTTCCATGGCAATGGCTCGACGGTCATGACTGAGTCTTCTCCCACGGCAAGTCAGGCCCCGGCCGGGCAGCCCGTGACTCCTCCCCCTCAATCCTCCGTGCGCAGCCTCTGGCGCTGGTTGTTGTGGAGCGTCTTGATACTGGTGTTGTGCGCAGTCCTTCTGTTGTTGGCCGGTGGCTGGTATCTGCAACGATGGCTTCAGGTTCAAGGGATTGAGGAGCTCGACATCCAGGTTCAGTCCTGGGCTTTGGATCATTTGATCCTGGAGCAGCTGGCTTTTGTGCGAAGCACTTCCAAGGAGCGACAGGGGCTGGTGGTTCAGGCACGGACGGTTCATCTGGGCTGGCAGTGGCAAGGGGGCTGGCTGCCCCGGTTGGGAGCGGTCGAGGCCCAACAGCTACAGGTCACAGTGGAGTCTGGCGCCGCCTCCGGGGAGGCTTGGGGCGCCGATGGCAAGCTGGCGCCCCGGGGCTGGTCCGTACCAGGCTGGCTGCCTCGTCAAATTTCTGTCGATCAATTGCAGGTGGTGTTGCCCTGTGCAGACGGCCGCTGTCAATTATCTGGCACCGCCCAGTTCTCCGTTAAAGAGCAAATCACCTCGCTACAAATCCGTTTGTTTCATCTTGATCACGAGGTCACTGCCAATCTGCAAGGGATGATGGGCGAGCACGCGACTTGGCAAGCGGAGGTTGAGCTGGATGGTTTGCCGGTGGTGCAGGGGCAAGGCTCCTTTCAGCAGGCCCCTCATGACATGACGAGTATGCAAGGGCATCTGCGGGTCCAGAGTGGTATTGCCCAGCCTTGGCTATTGGAATGGCTCGCCCAATGGCAGCCAAGGCTGCGGGAAGCAACCGCGCTCCAATCCTTGCCGGCAATGGAAGTGCGTGGCACCTGGGATCTACAGCTGCCTGCTCAACTGGGCCCGGGAGGCCTGCAACAGGCGTTGACGGGAAGGCTGGCCCTGGCGGGGCAGTTGGCGCCGGGGGGCTCGGTTCCTTTGGTCGAGCTCACCGGGGGAGAGCTGGCGCTGGACCTGGAGGTGCGCGAAGGGCAGTTGAGCCGTTACCAGTTACAGGCCGAAGGAAGGCTGGCCCGATTGCCGGGGGTGGAGTTTCTCCAGCAGTTTGAGGGACTGGACCCGGGGCCTGTCCAGGTCCGGCTTCGGAGTCAGGGTGACTGGCGGGGCCTGGCAGAGACCCGGCCGCTTGTGGAGCTGTGGCTGGAGAGCTTGGGCGAGTTGAGCGGGGAGGGCCGGGCAGGGGTTGTGGTGTCCTTGACGGCGCCGTTTGCGGCGGAGGTTCGGGAATCCTGGCTGCGACTCCAGAGCCCTCAGGTGAGCTTTACGCCCCAGGTGCGCCTGCAAAATGCCACCCTCGAGCTACAGGCCCAGGGGCATTGGCGGCAGGAGGATTATCGAGTTGAGTTTAAGCCCACCTCCTGGCTCAGCGCCGAGCGACTGGAGCTGCCGGAGCTCGCGCTGGAACAGGCACGGCTGGAGCCAGCTCAGTTTGTGATCGAGGGCGGGGGAGGCATGTCTCGGTTGCAGAGTCAGTTAAATCTGGTCACCAGCCGTCTGATTCAGGAGCAACTTTATCCGCAGTCCTGGCAGGCTCAGGGACGGTTGGAGTATGGCCAGGGCGGGCTGAGTGTTCAGGGGCAAGCCCAGGCACAGTCCGGCCTGGCGATTGAATACGGGTTTCAGCACCGGCCAGATCAGCCGATGGAGCTGGACTGGGCGGTTGACAGTCTCTACTTCCTGGCCGCCAACCCCTTGCCGGCTATACTCAAACCATGGCCGGAACTTTTGGAGATTAGCCGGGGCAAATTGTCTGCCCGGGGGCGAGTCGTCTTCCCCCGGGAGGATGAGGCCTTGGCACTGAACGCCGAGTTGCATCTGCGGGATTTGGGGGGCATTTATGACCGGATGCTGATCGACGGTCTGTCCGCCGACTTGTTGTTCCAGATGCAGGGCGAGCAGGTCAAAGTAACCAGCCAATCCATGCAAGTTGAGCGGCTTAATGCGGGGCTGGATCTGGGGCCCCTGTGGATCGAAGGGAGTTATGCCAGCACCAGCGGGGATTTGTCACAAGGAATGGTGGCACTACGCCGGTTGGAATTGGGCTTGTTGGGGGGCCGAGTGTGGACGGAGCCGGTTCACTTTGATCTGACAGACAAGCCGGTGCCGCTTCCTTTGCTGATTCGGGGTGTCGATCTTTCCCGGATTCTGGAGCTATACGCGACGCGGGATTTAAGTGGACAAGGAACCCTGGATGGAAACTTGCCTCTAATGATTTCCCGCCAAGGGGTTTCCATGGCTGAGGGGAATTTACATGCCCGTCCGCCGGGTGGCGTGCTGCGATACAGCCAGGGACTGGCGGTGAATGATGCGCGTATGGAACTGCTGGCTGAAGTGCTGGAAAATTTTCATTACTCCCTACTGTCCAGCGAGATCACCTATGAGGATGATGGACAGTTAAAGTTGGGGGTTCGGTTACAGGGGAAAAACCCTCAAATGCGAGAGAGTCCGCCGGTTCATCTCAATATCAACCTGGAGGAAAACCTACCCATGCTATTGGCTAGCCTGCAGATGGCTAGCAATCTGAGTGACACGGTTAAAAACCGCGTTAGTGAGGCGCTGAGAAAGCGTCAGGCAACCAAGAGCCCATGATCGAGGAAGACTCAATGGTGATAGTACGCCCCTTGCTCGGGGTTTTAATGTCCATTTTGCTGATGGCCTGCACACCGACGGTCAAAATGGAAATGCCGAGCGAGCCAATCAACATTAACCTTAATGTTAAGATTGAACATGAAATTTACGTTAAAGTGGATCGAGAGCTGGACGAGTTGTTCAGTGAGTCCAGTGGCTTGTTTTAAGGGGATGCCATGTTTCAGCTAAATCGTATGAGGGCGGTTTTCGTCGCGATGGTCCTGCTGTTGCTGGGGACTCCAGCGTGGGCGCTGAGCCTGCAGGATGCCATGGCAGGGTTGGATCAGGCCAAGGAGCAAGGGTTGGTGGGTGAGCAGCCCGATGGTTATCTGGGCGTGGTCAAGGCTCAGGGAAATGCCGCGGAGATCGTGCGTCTGATTAACGAAGCACGCAAAGCGGAGTATCAGCGCCTGGCTAGTAAAAACGGCATCAGCATTTCCAATGTGGAAGCGATTGCTGGCAAAAAGGCCATCGAAAAGACCCGTCCCGGTCACTACATCTATTCCAATGGTTGGGTGCGGAAATAATCCGCACCCACTTTCTTTAGGCCAACTGATTCCCGCGGGCCAACTGGTTTCTTACCAGGGTTTGCTATAGGCCCCCACTGGCCACAGTGGTAGAGGGAATCTGGCGGCGCTTTTCATCAATTCCGGTTTGGTGATTTCCTGCGAACCTTCGTAGAGGTGGGCGGTAGACGCAGCCTCTGCCGTGGTGAGCTGGGAGAGGTCGGTCATGGCCATCAAGAGCCCCCAGTTCAGGCCGTGGCTCGCAGAGCTGTCCGGACTGACGACGGGCTCCAGCCCCCCACTTGTCTGACAGAAGGTGCAACTGGCGCCAAGTTTTAGCGTCAGGCTTTGAGATAAAACCCGAAATCCAGCGAGGCGTTGGCCGTTTGGCAGGGTAGCGGACTTGGTGGGGGCCTGGGAGATAGCGGAAAAGAATGGCAGGTCTGCCATCGCATCTCCTCTGTTCAGTCGCACTGTGAGATGGGGAGTGCCATCCAGGCGCCAGATCGTCTTGAGAATACTCCAGGTGGAGATGGGGCTGGCGAGCAGGTGTTCGAGATCGGGTAAAAGAGCGGGCTCGTTGAAAGGCTCCAGCACGAAGGACTGGTGCTCAAGTCGTAAGGTATTTTGTCCGGGCATGGGCTTTGTGGTGGCAGCCTTCCGGGTATTCCCCATGGGGGTGGTGAGCTCTCTGGTAAAGCCATAGCCCGGCAGCGGATCGAGGTCGCGATTGGTAGCGGCTTCTTCATCGGTTTGTGGCGCATTCTCAAGAGGGGTGAGTGCGATACCAATAGCCGCCAAGCCCAGAACTACACACACCAGTATCTTATGATAATTATTGTGACGAACTGCGGAGTGCTTTCTACGAACCATCTTGATCTCCATATCGGAAAAAGTTGGGCAGGATCAGACCTGCCCGATTGGCTCGCCATCACCAAACTTTCCTGCTTCAGAAACTCCTTGAACGGACTCGTTGGTGCAGAGCGTGTGAAGTCATCGCATATAAAATACTGTTCAAGCTGACTAATCCGTATTTTTAAAATGGACAAAGGGCGCGGTTGCTGCCAGATTTCATGGGTGGCTGGTTTGCGGTATCAAATCAGCAGCCCAAAATAGACACTAATGTGCAACCCCGTCGCTGACGAGTGGCGGTTTGTAAAGGAACCGAGCAGGTTCCACGGAGACTTATCGACATGACCTACACTCTCAGTCCGCAAGAACTCAAGTCTGTGGAACGGATGCCTGCCGAGCAGCGTTATCAATACCTGATGTCTCAGGTGGCCAAGAACGGGCAGGTCTGGAGCCTGTATAGTCCGTCAGGCTGGGCGGTGGTCTCTTCCGAAGGCGACGAGTGCTTCCCCATCTGGCCCCACCCGGACTTCGCGGCGCTCTGGATCAACGACGACTGGTCGGACTGCACCCCCAAGGCCATTGACCTGGAAACCTGGATCACCCGCTGGTTGCCGGGAATGCAGGAAGACGGAACCTTGCTGGCGGTATTTCCCAATGGGGACGAAGAAGGCGTGGTGATCAGCCCTGCGGAGATGGCCGAAGAGCTGCGGGATGCTTAAAGCCCGGCAGGTTGATTGGTAGGAGTCTCATTCAGAGTGTGCGCCAGCCACCGATGACTTCAGCCGCTGTAAAGAATGGTGCCCCGGACAGGATTTGAACCTGTGACCTTCCCCTTAGGAGGGGGATGCGCTATCCAGCTGTGCCACCGGGGCGAGAAAGGTAAGGGCGGTATGATAACGGGACTGGGAATCTCGCTCAAGACAGAATCCGACCTGCATGGTCGGCGGAGCGGTTGATGCGGCCCCGGCTGAAAGAGGCCGCACCTGTCAGAGATTCAATAAAGGCGTTCGTGCGCGGCGAGGGCTTCCACGCCGTTGGTAACTGGTTGGGGCTGCTGGGGTGCTGAGTCCAGTTCCGCCAGGAAACGCTCCCGCCAGTCATCGATATCATGGCGTTTGATCTTGCTCATCAGGCTATACCAGCGTTCTTTACGCTCCGACAGGCTCATGCGGATGGCTTGATCCAGGGCGTCGGCGATGCCATCGGTATCGTAGGGGTTCACCAAGAGGGCTTCCTCCAGCTGTTCAGCAGCCCCAGCCAGGCGCGATAAAATCAACACGCCCGGGTCTTCGGGGGGCTGGGCTGCGATAAACTCTTTCGCCACCAGGTTCATGCCGTCACGCAAAGGGGTCACTAGGCCGACCCGGGCCACGGAGCAAAATCCCAGAATCAGCTTGCGATTAAAGGCGCGGTGCAAAAACCGCAAAGGTACCCAGTCGTACTTGGCGAATTGGCCATTGATGTGGCCCACCGACAGCTCCAGGGTTCGGGTGAGTTCCTGGTAGTCGATCACATCGTCACGGGAAGGGGGCGCGATTTGCAGGTAGGTGACTCCCGGTTTGCTGTCGGTGAGATGGCGCCTTAGGTAAGTTTCATAGGCCTGGAAGCGTTCTTCGATCCCCTTGGTGTAATCCAGACGGTCAACGCCGAGAATCATGGCCCGTCCGCTGAGGCTTTCCTGCAGGCGGAGCACCTCCGGTGAAGTGCGCATCTTGGCGGCGGTTGCGGCGACCTCGCGGGCATCAATGCCAATGGGAAAGGCGCCGATTCGCAGTTCACGACCATTCGCTCGAATCAGGCTGTTATTCAAAACCTCGCCATGGAGCGCCCGTTCGATGCTTTCCTGAAAGCTATGTACGTCGTTCGAGGTTTGAAACCCTAACAGGTCGAAGTCGCAGAGTTGCTTGAGGAGGTCGATGTGGTTGGGCAGGGCGCGGAGAATATCGTAGGGGGGAAAGGGAATATGAAGAAAGTAGCCAATCGGTTGGGTGACGCCCCGACTTCGCAGAATGGAGGCCAGGGGAATCAGGTGATAGTCATGAATCCAGAGGATGTCATCGGGCTCTAACAGGGGCAGCAGGCGATCGGCGAACAGTTCGTTGACCTCCCGATAACCCTGTTCCTCCTGCCGGTCATAATGCACGAAGCTCAGGCGGCTGTGAAACAGGGGCCAGAGGGTGGCATTGGAGTAGCCCTTGTAGTATTGGTCGTATTGCTGTTTGGTCAGTCCAAGGGTGGCAAAGGTGATGGCGCCTTTGCGGGTGATTTCAGTCGGCTTGTTGCTTTCTTCCGTACGCCCGTTCCATCCGAACCAGATCCCGCCTGAGGTTTTCAGTGCAGACATCACTCCGACTGCCAGGCCACCCGCACCTGTGCCGGATTTGGCCGCAGGTACCCGGTTCGAAACCACGACGAGTCGCTTCATAATGCTTCCTCCCAACGCTTGCTGAGACGCATGGCGGCGTTGATGATGCCAACCATGCTATAGGTCTGGGGGTAGTTCCCCCATAGTTCGCCGGTGCGGATGTCCAGGTCTTCCGCCAGTAGGCCCAGGGAGTTGCGGCGTGCCAGAAGTTCATTGAAGAGATCCCGTGCCTCGTCCAGGCGACCTTGTGCGGCGATGGTGTCGATGTACCAGAAACTGCAAATGGTGAAGGCGTTTTCCGGCTCGCCGAAATCATCCGGAATCACGTAGCGGAAAATATAGCGGCCTCGTTTCAACTGTTTCTCGATCTGTGCCACGGTGCCGATCATGCGTGGATCCTTGGAGTCGATAAAGCCCAGCTCCGGCAGGAGCAGCAGGCTGGCGTCCATATCCCGGCCGCCAAAGGTGGAGACAAAGCTGTTGAGTTCCTCATTCCAGCCCTGTTCCAGGATGGTTCGGTGGATGCCTTGGGCGGCGTGATCCCAGTAGTCAGCCCGGTCCGTCAGGCCCAGGTGCCGGGCGATCTTGGCCAGCCGGGCACAGCCGGCCCAGCACATCACCGATGAAAAGGTGTGCACGTGACTGCTGCCACGCAGTTCCCACAGGCCCGCATCGGGCTGGTCATGCATGCGGATGGCGGTTTCCCCCAGCACTTCCAGCCGTTGAAAGAGCTTGGCATCGCCGGGTTTGAAAATACGCTGGTCGAAAAACATTTGAGTGGCGGCCAGGATGACCGACCCGTAGACATCATGCTGAATCTGCTCATAGGCCTGGTTGCCGATGCGCACCGGCCCCATGCCTCGATAGCCGGGCAGGTGCTCGACGATGTATTCCACCATTTCTTCTTCGCCATTGACCCGATACACCGGTTGGAGCTGGCCGTTTTCGGCGGAGGCAACAATGTTGACGATAAACTCCAGGTAGCGCTCCATGGTCTGGGTGACACCCAGGCGGTTCAGCGCTTGTACGGTGAAGTAGGCGTCCCGCAGCCAGCAATAACGGTAATCCCAATTGCGGGTGCTGTTGGGGGCTTCCGGAATCGAGGTAGTGGGAGCGGCAATAATGGCGCCGGTATCTTCGAAGGCGCTGATCTTGAGAGTGATGGCTGCGCGAATCACCGCATCCTGCCACTCAAACGGAATGGCCAGGTACCGAGTCCAATCCCGCCAGTAATGGAGTGTCTTGGTGAAGTAGTTGGAGGCCACTTCCGCCACGGATTCCCGAGGCGCTTCATCAGGCCCGAAAATCATCGCCAAGGGGCGGTTCAGAACAAAGGATCGTTCGTCTTTAATGGCAGTGATCGAGGCGTTGGTCGTCAAGCGAACGGCCCGGTCGCCGGACAGGTAGCTGATGTGGTTGCTACCCTCAAAGCATTGCAGTTGTTCCAGGCCGTTGAGATGGGTTGGGCGCACCCGGATCCGGATCCGGGGGGCTCCCCGGATTGCACTGACCTTGCGCACCAATACGATCGGGCGGAAGGTGCGGCCGTATTGCTTGAACCGGGGGGCGAAGTCCATGACTTCCACCGCGTTGTCGTGAGTATCCACCAGGGTGGTGATCAGAATGGCAGTATTGGGGATGTAATGCTGTTCGCTGTGGCTGTAATCCAGCAGGTCAATGGAAAAGGAGCTGTCGGGACAGTCGGGAGTGTCGCCATGCAGCAATGAACAGAAGATCGGATCGCTATCAAAGCGAGGCATGCAGCACCAGACAATCTGTGCCTGGCGGTTGATCAGTGCTGAAAATGAGCAGTTGCCGACCACTCCCAGTTCCAGGTTACTCATGAGCAGACTCTCCCTGTAGTGTTGTTATCCTTAGCGGGCCGGGTGGCGGTGTCCGGTGTGAGCAGGCTTTGCAACCAGCTTTGGAGTGCAGCGGGAGACTGGAGTCTTAGCTGGGCCTGAGTCTCTCCCTCGCCAATCTTGACGGACAGCCCCCCCAACGCATTGACGACGCCAAAGGCATCCTCGTCGGTGACATCATCGCCGGCATAGACGGGCTGCTTGCCTCTAAAAGGGGGCTGGGCCATAAACCTGCGGATCGCTTCTCCTTTATTGCAGCCCTGGGGCTTGGCCTCGATCACTTTCTTGCCCCGTTGCAACTCATAACTGGAAAGCCGGGCGGGTACCAGCTCGGTCATAAACGCCTCGACCTGGCCTTCAAATTGGGGGGCTTGGCGGAAGTGTAAGGAAAAGGAGATTTCTTTATCTTCGAACAAGACGCCCTGGTGCTTGCCGGCGAACTCCTGGGCCAGCTGTTTGGCCCGGGCCAGATCCTGTTGTGATACTGGCGCGCGCTCCAAGGTGCCATCGGCAAACCGGAATTCGGCCCCGTGGATACCTGCGGTTGCGGCTTTAAGGGGTTGAAGGTAATGGTCGATCGTTGCAATGGCCCGGCCGCTGATAATCGCCAAGGCACCGTCGCACGCCTTTTGAAGTTGTTGCAGGATTTGAACTAGTTCGGGATCAACCTTGACCAGGTCGGGTTGGGGGGCAATGTCTGCAAGTGTGCCATCAAAGTCGAGAAAAAAGGCGCAATCCTTGGTTGCCACGTCCCAGGGGCTATCGATGAGGTGAGCTCCTTTCGCCATATAGATACCACGACTGCCGGTTTGGAATACGTATTGCCATTTTGTGCGGGCAACGAATTAACCCGACTCAAGAACTAGTCGTAACGCTTATGAACACTGATGAAAATGTTTTGCAATCAATGAATCATCGTAATCTTGCGGGGTGGGGGGAACAAGGCAGGGGCTCGGATGGCGGCTTGGCTGTTACCGGGGAGAGGGTGGATCTGCCTGGCAGCCGGCCGGATTCCGGCTGCCCAATCTGGTTAACTGTTATTTACAGTTACTGTACCGTCACGTAAACCACTTCGTTATGGCTATGGGAGCCATCGCTGGCGGTGAGCGTTACTTCATAGGTGCCCGGTTTGGTGGCCTTGAACTGGGTGGTGACCCCATTGGTTGGCGTCAGGGTCGCCTGCTGTGCATCTGCAGCAGAAAGCTGCCAGTGGAAAGCGAGCGGGGTGTAATTCTCATCAGTACTGTTGGCGCCGCTGAGTTCCAGGGGCGTGCCGACTTGGGTGACAGGATCGGCGGGGGTGATGACCGCGACCGGCGAGGCGGTATTCTCGCCTTTGGGGTAGTACAGCAGCCAGGGAATCAGCGCATGACGGTCGGCGATACCATCACCGTCGGTATCAGCCGTGATCCGGCGCATCGCCTGCTTAAGGCCGGCGTCGATGTTGACGGCTGCCAGGGTGAGGGAGGTGCCGTTTTTACCCTGGATGTGAAGCTTACTGGAAGCCCGATCGGTCTTGTTGAAATCGAGAATGCCCTCATCGGCAAAATGCATTTTGCCTGTGATGCTGAAGCGGTAGAAGTGATCGACCAGCAGGCTGGCAAAAGGAGCGGTGATGCGGATGTCGCTGGCTTTGATTTCCTGACCGGTTAAATTGTCCTGGATGGACAGGTTCAGGGTAAAGGTTTTGTCTTGGCTGTTGGTCTGGTAGCGGGCTTCACCGTTCAGGGTCAGGTTTTCTTCCTCCGAGGCGAGATTGAAATCCTGAAAGGTGGCCACCTGGGCTGGAATATAAAGATTGTTGCCCAGCTGTCCCAGAGAGGAGGTCATCTTCACCATGCCGTTGGCCGTGGCGGCGGCGTCCTTGCAGTCCAGGTAGGTAATGGTTCGGGTGACCGTATTGGTGTTGTTATCGCCGGAAACTTCCTGGCGGGCGGTGCCGCCAAACGGGCAGTCAGTCGACGTGGGTTCCGTGACGACATTGCGGCTATTGGTTGCCCGATTGCTGTTTGAGCCAAAGCTGGCACTGGTCAGCAGTGGATCGGACCAGAGTTGGGCAAACTTGATGATGTTTTCAGTGGTGTATGCAATCTTGTAGGTGTTGTGATGGATCGGGGCCAGACTGGCGTTTGGGGTGGGAGAAGCCAGGTTGGAGGTAACTGGTGGAGCGGGCTGCTCCGGGTCCTTGTTGCTACTGCTTCCACCGCCTCCTCCACAGGCACTCAATAGCAGTGATGCACTGATAACAGAAATAAATGGTAAGGTATGAAGTGCTTTGCTCATAACTGCTCCTTGTTACTGGCTGATAACTGAAATACCTGTCACCAAAATATAAAGAGACAGTGTGTCACCGCCAAGGCAAAGCGTTAGCAACGATAGTAAATGGATACTATGGGTTGTCTCAAAATAGAGACGGTCGGTGTAACGGAAGGGGATAGTCGTAAAATTCCCGAAGGCTGATCGAGGTGGCAAGTCATGCTTGAGCCACTCGACCAACGAGTTTTTTACGGGAAATAAACCCAGGCTGATCTCACTTTAATCAGCGGGCTAAAAATAAGTCGAGTCAAAATTTAGCTGGCTTCAGCCATCGCAGCAGGTAGTTCGGGATCGCTGTCTCTTTTGGGAGACGGAATGCGCACCCATTCACCTTGATCGTCGATGACCTCATCTCTCGCCCAAAGCTGGAATTCTTCCCAAGGGCAAACCCGGACATCGGAACTGCCACTACCTTCAAGTGTTCGGTACGACACCAGCATCTGGGTGCGTCCTGGAACTTTTCGTAATTTGGTGACCTGGCGGATGATCCGACGTGAGCCGGCCTGACCATTACTGTAGTACTTGCCCACTTCAATGCGTTCAGGATGGGAGCTGGCTTGGCGGGCATGTTCAGAAGCCAGTTCCACCAGCTCAACCAGATCTTCGGCCGTGATGTCGATATAGGAGTCGAGCTTTTGCATCGCCGCGGTGAAGTCCTCCTGGGTCAGCGCAACCGGCACTGAGGGCTGGGGAGTGGCGGGAGCTGCCTGGCGGCGTCTGACCCAGTGGGCCGGATAGCGGCGCCAGGGGAACAGGGCATTAAACAGGATGGCAATGGTCAGGATGCTTAGCACATTCACCAGGATGGGGGTGATCAGGTAAGAGTAACCCATCGCGGCAATTTCCGGCCCGCCAATGACCGCGGACAGCGCAGTGGCACCTCCCGGCGGATGCATGCAACGGAAGTAGTGCATGCAGGCAACGGCAAGCCCCACGGCAAGCGCTGGTGTTAATGGGTGATCTGGATACAGTTGCTGGCAGGTGACCCCTACAAACGCAGAAATCAGGTTGCCCCCCAAGACGGGCCAGGGTTGCGAAAGGGCCCCATGGGGGACGGCAAACAGCAACACGGCAGAAGCCCCCATCGACGCCACCATCAACATGATGCCGGCCGTATCCAGATACCACTGGGAGGCCCAGTACACCGTCAGGATGCCCAGCAGGGCTCCAATGGAGGAGATCCACTTTTCACCATGGCTGGTGGAGTTGGATTCCACACCAAACAGGGCTGACAACTCACGAAGCACGCGCTTGATGTAAATCATGGACATGGTCTGAAGGAGCTGAATGGAAAAGCCCTATATCCTAGTGGCTGACTAGGACATTAACAACTGTCCCGTTATGACAAGTTGTTATGACGATATGTCCCTATACCCACTAGCTGAAATGACGTTCAGAATAGAGGGCTCGGCTGCAGGGCAGGTTAGGTGATTCGCCACCAGAAAAACTTCCCCTGACTTCGTTGTTCCAGGTGCCGGCCGTTCTACCTGGCCATCTTTCGCCGTCAATCTGACAGGACTTCCATCGTGAGCAGTGATTCCCAATCGCAGCGCGAGGGCATTTTTTATGGCCTGAGCGCGTTTTTGCTATGGGGCGTAATGCCGGTTTACTTTAAAAGTGTTGCCCATGTACCTCCTTTGGAGGTCTTGGGACAGCGCATTCTCTGGTCGTTTGTTTTTACCGCGGTTTTAATTCTCGTTTTAAAGCGTGGCGCTCAATTGCGTAGCCTTCTGGGCAATCCTCGCCAGCTGTGCATTCTGACCCTGACCTCTTGCATTATTGGCTTCAATTGGCTGCTGTTTATCTGGTCGGTGGCCAATGAGCGGATGGTGGAAGCCAGTCTCGGCTACTTCATTAATCCCCTGGTTAACATGCTGTTCGGTTTCCTGTTTCTGGGAGAGCGGATGTCGCGCTTGCAGACCCTGGCGATTGTCTTGGCAGCGATCGGTGTGGGGTTGGATCTTGTGATGTTTGGCAGCCTCCCTTGGGTGGCGCTGGCACTGGCCATCTCCTTTGGGCTCTATGCTTTACTGCGCAAACAACTCAAAGTGGACTCCCTGACCGGCATGCTGGTGGAAACAGCGGTGTTGCTGGGGCCGGCCCTGGTTTATCTAACGGTGATCGCGGATAGCTCCACCAGCGATTGGCTAGCCAATGCCTGGACCTTGAATGTGCTGCTGATGATGGCCGGGCCCGCCACCACGATTCCGCTGATGTTATTCGCCGCGGCGGCGATCCGGCTTCAGCTCACTACTCTCGGCTTTATGCAATACATCGCGCCCAGTATGATGTTTTTGTTGGCCACACAGGTTTACGGGGAGGCGATTTCCCAGGCCAAGTGGATGACCTTTTTGCTGATCTGGGCTGCCTTGGGGCTGTTCAGTTTGAACGCAATTGTGCAGGAAAAGCGCCGTCGGGCGGTGTTGGGTGCTGACCGAGGGCAGGCAGCGGAATAAAGCCGTCCAGTTAGGCGGGGATTTCAGTAGACATCATCTGTGCTGACAGACACGCCGGCTGGCGTATATTCCTGTGCGGCTAATATCTTGCAACATGCAATACAGCCAGCGTCTGATGCCTCCGGGTACTCGGTGGAAATCCCCCCTGCCCCCCTTTACAAAGGGGGGAGATGTTACAAAGGGGGGGGTATCTGCTTTGCCCAAGGGAGGCTAAACGGCTTTCCGGCAATAGATCTCATAGCTGCCATGGAATGGCGACAGAGGGCTTTCATCCAGAGCATGCCAAGCCAGCAGATCCTTGGGGTTCAGGGCCTGCACCCGTTGGCGGCTCATGGGGTCCAGATCTACAAAGCCCAAAAATTCCAGGCCAGCCTCATTCAGCATTTGCTGGATTTCCTGCAGGTTGAACGCGGGTTCATCCAGGGCAAACAACAGATCCCGGGCACCGGGCAGGGTATAAAAGTCAGGGTTGGCGACAATATCCTGCCACATTCCCAACGCCGCTTCTTCCATAATGACCTGACGGACGGCCCGGACATTCTCAGGGGTGGCCAGAATATTGTTTCGCATCAGGCTGGCGCGGGCGTCTTCGATTTCCAGCCGTCCCGCCCGACGGGGGAAGGTAAAGCGAATCACGCCTTCAGGGCTCAGTAATTGAGTGAGATGGCGCATATTGGCGATGATCTGTTCCGGCTGCCCCAGGGCCGTGCCGCACTCAATGACATCAAAGCCGGGCGTGGTGGGTTGAATGTCAGTGACGCCCAGGCAGGCAAAGCTCATGTTGTGCAATTGATAATGGCGGCTGGCCTGCACGGCACAGACCACGTTGTCCGGATTGGGATCGACCGCAACCACGTCCACATTGACGAAGAAACGGGCGAGGCTGACAGCCCGCTGGCCACTGCGACAGCCGGTGACCAGCATTCGCAACGGCTCGTCTGGGGCGGCCTCCGGCAGATAGTTGCCGCCCAGCTCCCGGGCCAGCGCCTGGCGGTAATCCGCCTGGGGATGGGCACCCAGGGTTTCCCATTTGGGAGCTGCGCCGCGCACGACAGGCGTAGCAGCCAGCTCTTCAATCCCACGGCTACCTTTGAGTTCATGTTCCGTCAGATGTTGTTCGGCCAGGTCATGCAGCGCGGCTTTCAGCACGGGCTGGGCGGCCGCCGGCCATTCTGTCAGCTCATCACGGAGTAGATGAAAGGCATAAGGCTGCGTATAGAGCGGCTCATACATGGCAATGAGCAGTAGGGCGCCAATTACATTGCCATGTTGCCAGCCTCGAATGCTCAGGCTTTCTTGCAGGTCCAGATGGAGCTCGTTAAGCAGAACCTGCTCATCCGGCTGGATCCCAAAAGCATAGCCGGTGCGGGCCGTGTACTGGGCCAAGGCGCAGACCAGGGGCTGGAGGGAGTCTCGCAGGTTCCGGGTTTCAAAGACCTCCACCAGAATGCTGAGCCGCAACTGCGTCAGCATCTTTTCAACGAGCGTGTTGGGCAACAGGGAACGTTGCAGGGCCGTCAGCAGCAAGGGGTCCTGGGCGAGGCTGTCCAGATCCAGTTGGGGATCGGCTCCCAGATTGTATTTGTGAACCAGCAGGCTGCAGGTTAGATAGCCCAGTTGAAAGGCATCCTGGTCATGCCAGCTATAGTATTCCTGTAGGTCTTGATCCAGCGCCGCATCATAACGATCCGCCCAAAGATTTTGGGCGGCGTCGAACAGCGCTTTGCGACAATAGGCCGGCGTGTAGCCTTTGGCGGCCAGTGACCGTAGCCGCAGGAAGGCACCCAGATATTCCTGGCGGCGCAGGAAAATCAGGGCGACACCTGCGTAGGCCTGGGCATTATCAGGCTGCAGTTCCAGAACTTTGTTGAACAGGGCGTCCGCTTGGTCGTAATCACGAGCGGCAAGGCGGACGTAGGCGAGGTTCATGTAGGCGTTGGTGTTATCCGGCGCCGATTCAATGGCGGCCAGCAAGTAGCCGACGGCGTCATTGAGATCCCCATTGTCCAGGCTGATTCGCCCCAATAGATTCAAAGCACCGGTGTGGGTGGGAATCTGCCCGGCCACTTCCTCCGCGAGCATTTGTGCCTGTAGGCGATGATACTCGCGGGTATTCAGGTCAGCTTCAACCGAATTGGAATGGCGGTAATGTTCGTTGGCCTCAATCAGCTTGCGGGCTAACACTGCCTGCTGTGCCTGAGTCAGTTGTACTTCGTGTTGGCTCAGTTTGGCCTGATGGCTGGACATGGCAAACCTCTTCCGGTTTTTTGACGTTTGCAAGTAGGTAAGCGAATACTGTGCCAGTTTTTCCTGTCAGTGGAAGGTTTGAGAAGAAAGGGAGAATATTTTGGTAGGGGCGAACCTGCGTGTCCTCGCCGGCTATACCCTCAGGCCCGCAATATCCCTGATGCTCGAAATAAAAAAGCCCCGAACCAGTCGGGGCTTTTGAGGATGCGGCCAGAATTAGCCTTGCAGCAGCTGCAGAACATCCTGCGGCTTGGCGTTGGCCTGGGCCAGTACCGACAAGCCCGCCTGTTGCAATACCCGGGTTCTGGCCAGTTCGGCGGACTCCTGAGCGAAGTCCGCGTCTTGAATCCGGGAGCGCGCCGCCGAGAGGTTTTCCACGCTGGTGCTCAGGTTGGCAATGGTGGTCTCGAAGCGGTTCTGGATCGCACCCAAGTCAGCCCGGAAGCTGTTGATCTCAGTGATGGCATAGTCGATGGCGATTAGAGCCAGATCCGCGCCTTCGCTGGTGCTGATATCAATATCATTTAGGGAGATATAGTTGTCAGCTGTCGCGCCCGTGATAGGTGTTAGGTCGTCGAGAGTGCCATCCCCGTCAGTGTCCAGGCTGAGGGTGACGCTAAAGTCGGTGCCTTGCTCCGATGAGAAATAGATCTCTGTGTTGGAGGCATTCAGATAAGCCGAGATGCCGGTATTGGGTGTTTGGGCATTGATCTTGGCCAGCACATCCTGCAAGGAAGTGGCATTCTCTATGTCGATTTCCGTTCCGTTGACGTCAGCGGTGAATGTGACGCTCTCTCGCTTTGCAAACTTGTCGGCGAGAGTTTCAGCAGCCGCGATACTTTCCGTGGAATCAAAAGTGTCGGTACCATCGGTAAGAGAGAATACAACTGATACCGGGGTGCCAAGGTTATTGGTGAAGACCAAGGAGTCACCGTCAGCAACAACACTGATACCGTCCAAAGCGGTATCAGTCGAAGCTGTAATAGCCCCTGCAAGTGCTCCGGCAAGGGCCTCGGCATCGCCGTGTGCGGCTGAGGTAAGGGTGACGGTTACACCATTGACGATCACGGTACCGCCAGTGTTGGCAGTGAAATCTAACCCGGTGTTGTCCAGTGTCAGTGAGGTGTTTGTCGCAATAGTTGTGGCAGCCAATCCAGTTGTTTGAGCCACTACTGCTCCCAACTGGCTCCCCCGAGCATCCCCACCCCGAACGGAGATGGTTTCACCGGCAT
>CAZEWG010000014.1:0-70935 GCA_964514485.1 uncultured Pseudomonadales bacterium | reverse complement strand
TTTGGCGCTGACAGCGGGTATGGACTTGGGATCGGCCGGATCAGTCTTCGCTTTGTACTCGTCCAGATTAGAGATGCCGTCGCCATCCAGATCACCGCTGGCATCCGAAGGATCCAGAGGGGAGAGTCCATAGGCGACTTCATAACCATCGGGCAGCCCATCACCGTCCGTATCCGGACGCAGCGGGTTTAGTCGCAGGACATACTCGTCATAATTGCTGAGCAGGTCGCCATCATTGTCTTTTAATGCATCGGCGGCATTCTGGGGGTCAAGCCCCATAACAATTTCCCAGTTATCAGGCAGGCCATCGTTATCGGTGTCCTTGGCGGGGTAACCGGGGGCGAAGTCAAAGCCGTGCTTTCCGTCGTCATAGCCGACGCGATAGCCAGAGGTATAGCCTTTGACGAAATCGCTGGAGGCACCGCTTTGCGCTCCCTCCAGATAGGGGGCAATAGCTTGGCCGCCAATTACTTGGAGGCTGGTGCCAGGTCCTTCCCAAGCGACTCTGAAGTGGTCATCGTAAAGGTGTTCTTTGTGAACCACTTCAAGATAGTACTTTTTCCCTTGTTCCAGTCTGATACTGGCAGAGATCTGCTGTGGATACTTGTTCCACTGGTCGATGCGGGTAGCGCCAGGTACGGAGGCGATGAGTTGTTTTTTGCCGGGCTGTGCGTCGGATGAGAGCCAAAGCTCCGCATAATCGTCGCTGGCAATATAGAAGGTGTAGTTGCCGCTGCTGGGTGGGGTTACCAGAGCCTGAACCCGGGCGCCGTATTTGTCGCCCCAGTTAATGGGACCTTCCAGTTTCGTCAACACATCGAATCCATCGGGCTTGGCCGGGAATCGTGCATCTGATCGAAGTGCGTCTACGGATTCGCCACTGACATTGAGCCAGTAGTCGCGGTAAACGACTCCTTGCTTAAATTCTTTCGTTGCCGCTGCGGGAGCGGGCAAATTATTTGGCGACAGGGCAGTGCCAGGGGATTGGATGCTGCTACAGCCGGTCACTGCAGTTGTGGCAATGATGGCAGTGGCTAAAAGTCGAGTTTGTTTCATGCTTGTTGTTCCCAAAACTAAAAAAGGCCGGTGAATTGGCAAAATGGAACCATGGGCAAAAAGGCACGCTCGTACCGAAAATCGTGCGTATCCTTTCAAAAGGTGAAAAATTAATAGATGTTTACTTTCAAATGGGCGATGGCTAACAGGGCGCGAGTTCCGGGCTTTATGGCACGTAGACGGGCAAAGTCAGCCTACTGATGATCCTTTATGAAAGTCGCTTCTTGTTATTTGGGTTGTTCGAAGCAGGGTTTTATGAACGGCCCGGTGTGATTGTTATAGGCAGAGCAGGGCCATGCTTTGCCGATTGGTTTTTACATTAGTTGACATTTAAAAGGAGGGCTAGCCCTCCTTACGATTCATAACAAAATAAAAAAAACTGCAATATCAGTGGGTTGTATCTTATTTTCGACAAGCCCTCTTAAAGTGTCACTTTTATGACTTCTGAAAGGCTGCTTTCATTATCCTGTTCATCAATAGCTTGTATAGCGAAGAAGTAAGTGGATCCTTGCAAACCAGAAAGTTTGAATTGGGTGGTGTAAGGATCATTGATTAGTACCTGACGATCCAATTGTTGTTTACTGAGTCCATAAAGAATCCGGTACCCTCTCAATTCAGAAAGGTGTAATGGGCTTCCATCTAGTCGGACGGTAGGTGGCTCCCAGGTCAGCAGGGGAGAGACACGTGGTTTGACCTCAACAACTGCAACCTTGGAGAGAATGCTTCCATCATTATTGCTGACGATGCAGTCGTAGTGGCCGGAATCTTGGGTGGTTGGTGCTGTGAGCACATAGTGCTCGGAGGTCGCCTGGGGAATCGGTTGACCATCCTTACGCCACTGATAGCGTATCGGTTCGCTTCCGAGTGCATTGACATTCAGGGTCAATGATTCCTGTTCCTGAATACTGGCTGACGAAGGTTGGAAGGTGATGCGCAATGGCTCTTGATTGGTGCTGCTGATCAACAGGCGAGTTGTGGACGCTCCATAAGAGCTGGCTAGTTGCCTCAGGTGCTCAATAATCTGGGCTCGTCCCAGAGTTTGAGTAGAGACACTTCGTTGGCTATGAGAAGTCGATGTTGGCGAAAGGCTGGTGGCCAGCTCCATAGCAATATGCTGGGCCGCATAAAATAGATCGCTGCGGGAAACCTCCGGTAAGGCTCCGAGATTGACGGAAGTGAGGGTGCCTGTTTCTGCAATGCGCTGACCGGCACTACTTAATAAATCAACGATATCGACCCAGGGTGAGGTATCGGCAAGCGCCTGAAATGAGGCAGCGACCAGTCCATATTGAATCTGTTCCAACGAGGCTGAGCTGGACTGCGTTAGCTTGGAGAGATCAATGGGCGCTGCTGCCAAGGTATTGGCAGGTAGATCAAATAAGGTTTCGATATGACGATGTGCAGCCGTGATGTTTTCGGGGCTGAGTCCCGCGTTTTGAGCTTCTGCCCATTTATGGGCCAGGTGGGAAAGCGGAGTGATATTGACTTCGATGGCATTACTATTTGCTGTATGGCTGGCGAACATCTCGAAGTCGAGATTCAAGCTTAGCGCATCGCCAAAGTTGATTTTACGGGAGGTGCCTTTGCAGCCAATGGGAACATCGCAAATCATCGTGGTAAATGGGTCCGCGCTGACTCGCACGATGACGCCTTGGTTGTGCCGTGGAATCTGAACCTCCAAATTATAATGCCCGTTTTGATCAGTCCGGGTATTCCCTAACGGCTGGTCCGAAACTTGATAGTAACCATTTTGTTGCTCCAGGCCATACAGAGTAACGACGCCATTAATAATGGTGCCTTTCATGGCAACGCCAGACACCTTGAGCAAACGATGGTTTTCCAACAAGGCTTTGTCGTTTTGGGTTTGATGGGTGTCAGCAGTCTGTGTTGAGTTGGAGTTATCTTCTTTACAGCCAGTGATGAAAAACAGAAGAGAAATATAAATAAAAGCATTCAATAGCGGACGCATTGAACAAGTAAAGTTCCTTTTGGACATTAGAATCCATCTTCCTTTTACGAATACCAGTCGCGAGGTAAAGCAAGGCGTTAGTTAAATAGCAGTCTTATAACCAACTGTGCGACTTCTAGGCTGCGTTGGGCCTACGCTTAGCGGCTCACGTATCTCCAATACGCCGAGCGCCGGTGCTCCGCCCGCCTTGCCCGAAAGCTGCTCGCTATAGTTATGAGACCGCTGCTAAGTGCCTGCGGCTATATTTTGGCATTTCGCTTATCGTCGTTCTGGTCACGTAGCAGATGCTATTGCAAAGCGTGCCAGATTTTTTATTTGACTACTTTTCCGAGACAGGGAATGAACGTCGCCTTCTATGAGGCGAAGGAAGGGGAGGGCGAATACAAAAAAGCCTGCTTCCCCAAAGCGGGAAGCAGGCTATCAATTTACAACCGTAAATTTGTTGAACTAGTTGGTAAACTCGGTACGAAGCTGGTTGGCTTTATCCGTTTGGCCAGCTTTTTCATAGGCCTCGGCCAGGTGCTGGGCAATTTCTGGAGTGTTGGGTGCCAGTTGATGGGCTTTTTCCAACACCGCCAACGCTTCATTGACCTTATTGTTCTTTAACAGAATCCAGCCATAAGTGTCGGCAATCGCGGCATTATTGGAGGCTGCCTCATAGGCCGCTTGAGCGGTCGGCAAGGCATCACGGTGACCTGCTTCTTGATAGAGCCAGGCGAGGTTGTTCAGGGTGATGGCATCGTTAGGATGCACCTCCTTGATTTTTTCATATTGGGCGATGGCCTTGTCCGCGGCACCGTCTGATTGATACGCCATGGCTAACAGGACCATAGCCTGGTGGCTGTTGGGGTTGGTGCTGAGCCAGTCGTGTAGGGGTTGAAGCGAGTCCTGGAGCTGGCCTGCCTTACGTAGGGTCTGGTGCATTTTAACGGCCAGGCTCTGGGAGCTCTGTAACTCCCAGGCTGCACGATAAGCGGCAAGCGCCCGTTGGTGGTTGTTTTGGCTGCTGTATAGGTCGCCTTCCAGCTCCAGGGGCGAGGCTTCAGCAGGAAATTGCTTCTTGCTGGCTTGAATCAGTTCAAGCGCCCGTTCTGGCTGGTTGGAAAGCAATTCCAGGCGCGCTGCCAGAAGTTGTAACTCTACGTTGTTTGAATCTTTCTGCAGGGCGGTGGTGACCAGTTGTCGGGCAGCCGGAATGTCTCCGTCGCTGATTTTTTTGATGGCCGCAGTCGTATAGAAGCGAAGATGGAGCTGATCAATCCGCTGATTTTGGGGAGCTGCCTGCTTGGCTTCTGCAATGAGCCGGTCCGAGGTTTCCATATCACCCTCGGACGCCTTGATCTCTGCAAGAGCCAGGCGAATGTTGACGGCTTTTGAGTTGCTGCTGCGGATCTCTTCAAACAGCTTGATTGCCGCTTCCCGGCTTTCAGCGGGTTCCGTCAAACGAAGTAGCGTCGCAACCGCTGCTGCGTTCTCAGCGTCTTGTTCTAGGGCGCGGGCGGTCCACTGTTGTGCTTCGCTCCAGTTTGAGTTACGGATTTCCAGGTGTGCCATGTTTAATAATGGCGTCAGGTCTGACGCGGCAGACTTGGCTGCTTGCTGGAAATAGTCCCGTGCCGCCGCTTCGTTGCCTTTGCGCAGTGCGATGGAGCCCAAGGCGTTGAGAGGTGCGGCATGGCCGGGGGCTGACTTTAACCAGGTTTTCAGATAGTTCTCGGCTTTCTGGTCATCACCCGCATGAACATAGGCGGAAGCCAACAAAAGCCGGGCGTCTTCGTGCTCTTTATTCTGGCTGAGGACGAGGTTCACCTGTTCAATGGCTTTTTCAGGCTGTTGGCTGGCAAGATGATAGCGGGCCAGACGCAGGCGCAGTTCGATATTTTCCGGATGAAGAGCCAGCGCCCGCTCGATTTTGTCCAGGCCTTCCTGGGTTTCCCCAGAGGCGAGGGAAGCAACGCCCAGCAGCGAGAGGAGTTCAGGATCCTGGTCTCGTTCATCCAAGGTGTTTAGGAGACTAATGGCTTCTTCTGGGTTGTTGAGTTTGATCTTGGTCGCCGCCAGAATCTTGTGAATCGCCGGAGAGGCGCCTTCGGCGCTATGTCTGCTCAGCAGTTCATCCGCCGCCGCAAAATCTCCCTGGGTATAGCGGATGACGCCGAGGAGCAGGCCGCTGTCTTTGTGGCCGGGAGTTTGTGCCAGAATTTTTTCCAGCTCCTCGGCAGCTTCATCCAGTTTGCCTTCGTTATAAAAGTTTAGGGCGGCCTCATAGCTTGTTTTGATGGTGCCGGGGGCTGACTTGGCGAGAATTTCTTCGTAGACAAAAGCTTCGGAAATCTTGCCCTGGGCACGAAGTACCGTCGCCAAACGGTTGATGGTCTGGTACTTGCGGTAGGTCATCAGGTCATAGCGGCCAATATCTTCCAGCGCCTTGATATAGGCTTCTTCGGCTTGCGCATAATCTTTCTGGGCTTCTGCGTAATTGCCTTTCCACAGCCAGAGATCCGGGTCATTGGGGTTGATCTGCTCGGCTTCCTGAATCAGGGTCTCAGCGGTCTCGGTGGCTTTTTCAGAAGCGGCCAGTCGTGAGAGGGCGATAATCGCTTTCAGGTTGTCTGGGGCTACTTCCCTGACGTTTTGGAAATGCTGTTTGGCCTGTTCCGGCTGGTTGTCCGCCAGGGCCATTTCACCTTGCAGTACCAGCGCTTCCACCTGGTGCTCCTGGGAGGGTGAGTCCAGTTTGGCGAGCTCTGCCCGGGCTTCCTGGGTCTTGCGTTGCATCGTGAGGGTCTTCACCAGCCCCAGGATCACGCGATTGTGGTGTGAAGTGTCGGCCTCTGGTGAAGCTTCACCCAGATGACGATAGTGCCGTTCGGCGTTGCGGACATCGCCTGCTAACAACATGTTTTCGGCGATGAGGAACTGCACATCCATGCTGTTGGGATTCAGGGCAAGAGCATTCTCCGCTTCCTGAAAGCTCGCCCTTAGCTGGCCTTGTTTTTGATAAAATCTGGCTTGGTCCAAATGGTTGAGAAACTGGACCTGATCTTTTGACATCGCGCGTTGGGAGCCGGTGTCACTGCACGCTGTCACTGCGAGAGCAATAGAGGCTGCCAAAAGTATCGTTTTGAATCCTGGTGTTTTTGTCATTTTGTCGCACCTATGGGTAAAGGCTTAATCCGTTACTGCTTTCGCCAAATTGTTGTTCTAACTTCAGGGATGATACCGGAGCTATCCAACATGGCAGAAGCTGAGCCTCCCTGCGTCTTGTATGGGCAGAGGCGGCGGTGTGCTTGTTGTGATAGCGCGATGATTGATGAACTAGCGGAAGATCCCTCAAGGTGTTTGCAAGTTGTACTTGTCTGTCAGGTTATACAAAGTGGGGCGGGTCACCCCCAATAAACGAGCCGCCTGAGCCATGTTGTATTGGGCGGTCTGCAAGGCTCTAACAATGGCTTGGCGCTCGGCTTCTTCCCGTACCTGACGGAGATTTAAAACATGATCTCCACTGTCGACGATGCCTTCGAGTTCCAGATCCTTAGCGGCAATTCTGCGGTTTTCCGACATGATGGTTGCCCGTTTGACCTTGTTGATCAGTTCGCGGACGTTACCTGGCCATTCGTATTGCTGGATCGCTCGAATGGCATCGTCGCTGAAACCGACAATGCCCCGATCCATCTGTTTGGTGAAGGTTTTCAGAAGAGACTGAGCAATGACCAGTGCGTCCCCGGAGCGCTCCCTGAGTGGCGGGACGTGCAAGGTGATTTCACTGACCCGGTAATACAAGTCTTCCCGGAAAGTTCCTTCTTCGATTAGGGTGGAGAGGTCTCGGTGGGTGGCGCAAATCACCCGGACATCCACGGGAATTTCACGCACGCCCCCAACACGTTCGATGACGCGCTCCTGAAGAAACCGGAGGAGTTTGGCCTGCAGGGCCATGGGCATATCACCGATCTCATCAAGAAATAGGGTGCCGCCATTGGCCAGTTCCACCTTACCCTTCTTCATTTGGCTGGCGCCGGTAAACGCGCCTTTTTCATAGCCGAAGAGCTCGCTTTCCAACAGGTTTTCAGGAATCGCAGCACAGTTAATGGCTGCAAAATTGTTGGCAGCACGGGGGCTTAAGTCATGAATGGCCCGGGCCAGCACTTCCTTGCCGGTGCCGGTTTCACCCAGGATCAGGGTGGTCACGTCGGCCGGGGCGATCTTTTCGACTGTCCGGCAGATTTCCAGCATGGCAGGGCTTGAGGCAATAATGCCTTTCAGGCGGGATGTGGACTGGCCACGACTGAGTTCACGATTTTCCTGTTCGAGTTCGTACAGGCGAAAAGCCCGGTTGACGACAAAGCTTAGGATGTCGGCATCGACAGGCTTCTGATAAAAGTCGGTGGCTCCCATGCCGATGGCTTTGACCGCGTTTGCATGCTCTTCCCGTCCGGTCACGACGATAATCTTGGTGAGCGGTGCGAGGGTGAGGATGTCCTGCAACAGGGCAAACCCCACGGAGGTACCGCCAGGGTTTGGCGGCAGGCCAAGGTCGAGAGTTACGACTTGAGGCTCGACGCGACGAAGGTGAGAGAGGGCTGATTCGCGGTCGTCGGCGACATACACATCGATATCTTCAAAGCACCAGCGCATCTGGCTTTGAAGACCCGGGTCGTCCTCGACAATTAAGAGTCTTTTCTTCACGGTCTTGCTTGATCCTTATATTCCCTGGATTTGCCGCATCCTTTTCCTTAACGGGTGACTGGCCGTCTTCGCGACCTTCAATGGAGCGAGTCAGTGTCCGGTGAAAAGAGTGGAAAAGTGTTTATTATAGTACCAGCGTCAGTAGTGAACACAACTAGCAATCAGTTCCTGCCCGCCAAAAAGCATTGGGCCCTGCTACAGGGCTCAGTAAGTAATTATATACTTGCTAATTCAGCCTGTGGTTGTGCGTACTCCATCGGAATTCTCAGTGTGAATCGGGTGCCGATACCGGGCTGACTGGTCACTTCAATACATCCGCCAATCCGGCGCAGGTACTCCCGGCACTGATAGGCGCCGATGCCCATTCCCGTCAGGCCCTTGGTGCTTTCAAAGGGTTTAAACAGCTGGTGCTTGATAAACTCTTCACTCATCCCGCAGCCGTTATCTTGAATGTCCACTTCCGCAAAACCGCCATTGAGACTGATGGAGACATGGACTTTGCCTTGTTTCTTGGTGGCATCTTTGGCGTTTTGAACAATATGACCGATCACGGTGATCAGCATGTCAGGATTAACCCGAACCATAATCGGAATTTCCGGCGGGTTATCCAAGGTGGGAACGGGCAGGGTTTTGGAATGAGTCTGCACCACCTCAAGAATGAGTTTGGTCAGATCGTACAACTGGTCTTCATCAATGTCTTTGGGCGGATTATGAATTTGTTGCAGCAGGTGATTCATTTTGTTCACCGTGTGCTCGGTTGTTTTGATCATGTCATCCACAAAGGCCGGATTGGTTTTGTGACGGCTGGCATTTTTGGTCAGCAGGGATAGTTGGGCGATCATCGTCTTGAGGTCGTGGACCATGAAAGCGGAGGTGCGGCTGACGGCTTCGAATTGTTTCGCTTCGGCCAGCCGTTCCTGGGCTTGAGACAGCGCAAGATAACTGCATGCCTGGCGCGCGACGATCTTGATCATGTCATAGTTTTCCCAGTTCAGCTCAACGGGAGTCAGGGGCGAGCCGATCAGGGCAAAGCCATAAAGTTCATCCTTTAAAAACAAGGGCACGATCAGCCAGGGCTTTTCGGCATTTCTGATCTCGGGCGGAATGGTGAGAGAGCGGTACGCCTTGGGGTTGAGCTGGTATTCGCGCAGGTCAATGATCCAGTCGCTTTGGCTCATGTATTCAATCAAGGAGCAAGCCGGCTCCAGGTCGGGCAGGCGAGCGCCCGGCATGTTCATCGTTGCCAGAACACTGTAGTAATTGTCCTCGTTCTTGAGCCACAGGGCGCCCGAATTGCATTTCACCACGCTCATCAACACCCGGATCACCCGTTCTGCCAGGTCTTCGTTAGAGTCGGTCGCGGTCAGCATCCGGGTGATTTTTAGCCACTCTTCCCGATAGTCATATTTATAGTTGAAGAAGTGCTGGCTGATGAACACCATCAAGCGGGCGCGCACTTTGCTGGAGCTGACCAAGACAACAAAGAGCACCAGCGCGCCGAAGAAGAAGAGGACCTGGAGCCCTTCAGACCAACTACCGCCAAAAAACTTGATGTAGTAGCCCCCGACGGACATCAGCAGAAGATACAGGCCAGCCACCAGCAGAGCGCTGGTATGGAACACCAGCTGGCGGGAGACCTGGACCTCGATGGGCTGGCGGCGGCTATTGACCAGCGTCAGGCCAACCAATGGGGCGACCAAGGCGTTTACCGCCCCGCGGGCATCCCACAAAGTGGACGAAATTTGGTTGAAGAGCAGGGCATCGGAGTACAGGAAAAAGTCATAAGTAAACAGGGCGCCAATGGCGGTCGCCAGGTAGCGAATATTGGAGCGGTTGTAGCCGGCTGCGCTGCGCCAAATTTGCTCCAGCAGGACCATTCCGCACAGGGACAAGCTGATCTGGGCGATCAGGAGCGTGCGACCGTCCACCAGGCTGATTTCAAAGATGCCCCGCACGAAGCCCGCCAGAAACAAAAACAACAGCAACAGGCAGGAAAACAGGCTGATCCAGTACTGGGTTCGATTGGCACTACGGGCAGGGGTTAGACCGATGCCCAACACTAGAAACATCACCACCAGCCAGCTGGCGTTGCGAATGATTTCCAGGGCATAGCGGACATAAAAAGGCGGCAGTTCAATCAACGCCTGAAGGGTCAGGGCCCCCAGCCAGAGGCTGGTAAAAGTGCAGGCGAGAAACAAGGCGCGGTCGGTATTGCGTCTGAGGTAGCTGCGCGCCAGCAAGATGGCGGCCAGAGTATAGGTGAGGGTTCCCGTGGCGTGGCTGATGGTGCCAAAGCCGATGTTAAGATTTGTCAGGAATGAATCCACGCACCCATCTCCTTGGTGACACTTGAATGACAGCTTGATTGATCCGGTGCCCCTCATACAGTGAGTGACAGGGAAAAACCTGCTGGCAGCTGTTCAGCTCAGATTCCATCTAGAAGCGTTCAATATTGGGTATAAAGGAGGATATGGCTGGCGGGTCTCTTAAAGAGCCAGGCACTCCAAGTTGGGGCCCCTGTTCTCCGGCCATATACAGACGGCATTGTTGCTCGATACCGACAAGGCTGCAAGTATTCTGGCTAAAAATCCGCCTCAATGCCCTTGCTCAGGTCATTCGTCGAGAATGCTAAAGGACAGGAAAGTCGTCAACAGTGCAACGGGGAGAATAATGTGCAGCACTGGGTTAAAGAGCATGGTGGCGGCCGAGATCAGCCAGACTTTGCGCACGATCCTTTTCTTATGCCGGTATTCCGGACGGCGCCGCAGGTGGTCGCGCCGCTGTTGGACGCCTGATAATTGGGGCCAGGAAAGTATGATCCAGTATCTGAGCCAGAGCAGCAGCAGGCGCATTAACATCATCCGAACTGATGGGTTCAGGTTAATTAAACAGTAGCGAGCCGCTGGGACCTGTGTGGGCGCCGTAAAATGCCTTCGCTTGAAGGGCGCGGGCGGAAAAAGGCAGCGCGCTGGGCGCTGCCAAGGACCATGTTATTTCTGCTCGGCGTAATACTGAAAGATATCGTGCAGGGGCTTTTTCGGCTGAAACCCAAAGGTCTGGGTAAACAGGCGGGTATCCAGAATGACCGGATACTTGAAGTAATTCACCAGAAACGGTGGGAAAGAGCGAAGCCCCAACATTTGGCTGAGCAGTTTGGGAACAATGGGGGGGATGGAAGGCAGTGGCATACGGATGCAGCCACAAGCGACCAAAGCCTCTTGATAGGCGACCCAGTCGTCCGTGGCGACGTTATAAATCCCCGGGTGATTCTTGATAAAGGCCAGCTCAATGGCATCCGCCATATCATCAATATGGATAAACTGCATCATGGGTGAGAAACCCGTCAGTACCGGGGAGTACTTGCTGGATAGCAGGGTGCTCATGGTGTTGCGCACGCCGGGGCCGACGATATTGCAGGGCCGCAGAATGTGGATGTTGAGATTGGGGTGCTTCCACAGATAGATATTGGCCAGGTTTTCCAGTTCCACGGAGTCCACCAGGTCCATGGTCAGACCTGCGGCCTTAAGGGGCGCGGACTCATTGAGGGGCACCGGATTATAGGCATTGGCGCCATACACGTGGAAGGTGGAGAGGATCACAACCTTGCCAACTTGATACTTGTTACACAGGTCCAATAGGCGCTGGGTGCCTAACACGTTGGCGTTATAACGGCGCATCCGGTTGTCTTCCGAGGTGATGAGCCGTCCGAGGTGGATTACCCCCTCAATCCGGTGCTTGCGGAAGATGTCTTCAAAATCCCGCTTGACGATATCAATGCGGTAGCTGGAGGTGTCTTCCCCCAAATAAGCCTGCTCACGAAAATCCACAGCCACAATCCGGTAGCGGCTGCGCAGGCGGGCAATGACTTGTTGCGCCAGGGCACCGGCGGCGCCGGTGATCAGAATTTCCGGTTTATTGTCCATTAAAACAGCCTTTTCCGTTCATTCAGTCCTTTGTCAATCAGTTCGCTAATGGCGGCCTTGACGCTTTCCACACGGCGAGTGATTTCGTCTTCCGTGACATCACCTGATTCAAAATGCATGGGCTCGCCAAAATGCAGAATCACTTTCGCCGGCAGGATAAAGGGCAAGGCGACAGGGGCATAGGGAATGCCCAGCAATTTGGCCAGGGGTTTGATATTGGCGAAGGCCGGGATGGTTTCCTCGCAACCCACCACGCCAACCGGGACGATCGGGGCGTTATATTTCATGGCAAGATGCATGAAACCGTTGCCAAAGCGCATCAGTTTATAGCGATCTTTATAGAGCTTGCCGGAACCGCGAATTCCTTCCGGGAACACAATGACCGCTTCTTTTCGCTCCAGCACTTTGGCGCAGTTGACCGGGTCGCCCAGCACCGCACCAATTTGATTCAGCCAGTTGCCCAGATAAGGAACGGTAGGGAAGAACCGCTCGATCATGGCGCGAGGCAGGCGGGGTTCCTTTTTTCGGGTGGCAATGGCGTAGCCGATCAAAACGCCGTCCAGCGGTAACTGTCCGCTGTGATTGGCGATAATCAGCACCGGCCCTTCGGCCGGGACGTTCTCCACCCCATGGGCTTCGACTCTAAAATACTTTTCGTAGAGTGGACGGCAGATGGCGCCGGCAATTTTAGCTGCTTCAACATTGAACCCCCAGGGATCGTAGCCGAGACTGCCCACGGGTTTTTGTATTTTGTCCATCTGTTGGTTCAGTTCTTCCGAAACCAGCCACTTCTTAAGTAGTGTTCTGACTTTCATTTATTATCCTTAAATTACATCCTTGGAAGCGAGCGGCGGCAAATCCGTGCCAGTATACCTAATAAGTCATCAATATCAGAGGTTCAAGGTGCTATCGAGATGGCGCGTGGATTGTCGCAGTTATGATATTATCCGCGCATTTGCATGAAACGAAAGGGAAAAATATGAGCGTACAACATCCAGGATTCTGGCTGCGTTTTCTGTGGGCGTTTCGGTATTTCTTTCTGGTGCTGGTCAGACCGGAATTTGCGCGTCAGGTCGCTGAGCTGGATGCCAAACAGAAGGCTGGCGGTGAGAAGAGCCAGATCACGAAGGCCGCGGTTAGCGAGACCGGGACTGCTGAAGAGGTTGTCGTGGCTGAACAGATCGTGGTGGCTGAAAAGGTCCTGGCTACTGAGCCCGCCCCCGAAACCGTTGCAGCGCCCACTCAAGTGGATGAGGCCGTTAAGGCACAGCCGGTATTGCAGTTGCTGGGCTTGCTCCAGCAGGAAGCAAGACTGATCGACTTCCTGCAAGAAGATGTGACTCACTATGGTGATGCAGACATTGGCGCCGCGGCGCGGGTCGTGCATGGTGGGTGTCGCAAGGTGCTGCAGCAGTATCTTGAGCTGGCACCGGTGATGGCCGAGCAGGAGCAGTCCCAAGTGACTGTTCAGTCAGGCTATGACCCGGCTGAAATTCATCTGACCGGCAGGGTCAGTGGACAGGGTCCTTTTAACGGCGTGTTGATGCACAAGGGCTGGAAAGTCACCCGTATCCAGTTGCCGGAGCTGACCTCTGGGCATAACGTTCAGGTATTGGCTCCCGCGGAAGTGGAGGTATAACGTGGCGCGTTATTCTGTCGGAATAGACTTGGGGACCACCCACTGTGTGGTGGCCTATCAGGATTTAACGGCATCGGAAGCCGAGCGTACGGTACAAGTCCTTCCGATTCCCCAGCTGGTGGCGCCGGGCAATTTGGCTGAGCGTCCGCTTTTGCCGTCATTTATCTATCTGCCTCATCCCCAGGAATTCACTGCAGAGGATATCCGCGTTGGCTGGCCAGTGGGCGACGGTCTGATCCTTGGAGAGCTGGCGAGGCAACTGGGGAGTAAAACACCCGCACGTCTGGTATCCAGCGCCAAGAGCTGGCTGAGTCACAATATGCAGGACGCCCGTGAGGCGTTTTTGCCCCTGGAGGCGCCAGAGGATGTGACCAAGCTTTCTCCCCAGGAGGCCACAACCCGGTATCTGAATTACCTACGCCAGGCCTGGAATGCAAAATTTCCAGAAGACCCCTTGGAGCAACAGGTGATTACCATTACCGTGCCCGCCTCCTTTGACCCGGCGGCGCGGGATTTAACCGTTGAAGCGGCGCGCGCCCAGGGCTTTGAAGAGCTGACCCTGCTGGAAGAGCCCCAGGCGGCGTTTTACGCCTGGTTGGCCGGTCAAGGCCAGAGCTGGCGCGACCAGCTCCAGGTGGGTGATACCTTGCTGGTGGTAGACATCGGCGGCGGCACCAGTGATTTCTCCATGATCGCCGTGGCGGAAGAAGAAGGCGAGTTAAGCCTGCAACGGGTGGCGGTGGGCCATCACATTCTGTTGGGTGGCGATAACATGGATTTGGCCCTGGCGTATGCCGTACGGCAGAAGTTGCTTCAGCAAGGCCGCCAACTGGATCAATGGCAGGTTCTCGCCCTGGCTCATGGCTGTCGGGAAGCCAAGGAACAGATGCTGGCAGACCCCAGCATTACTGCCATGCCATTGGTGGTTCCCTCGCGGGGCTCCTCGTTGATTGGCGGCAGTGTCCGTACTGAGTTGGAACGGGAGGAATTAGAGCGTGTTCTACTGGAAGGTTTCTTCCCTCAAGTAGAGGCCGATGCCCAACCGCAGCAGCGCATGCGGGCCGCCTTGACCACCCGCAGCTTGCCTTATGCCCAAGACGCGGCCATTAGTCGTCATTTGGCCGCTTTTATAGCCAGTCAACGCGCTAATGCCGCGTCACCGACCAAGCTTTTAATCAATGGTGGTGTATTTAAGGCGCAGGTATTGGTAGAGCGGCTGCAGTCCAATCTGAACCACTGGTTGCGTGGAGAAGGCCAAACCATAGAAGTCTTGCAGGGGGCCGATCTCGATTTGGCCGTGGCCCGTGGCGCCGCCATGTACGGTGCGGTGCGCAAGGAAGGAGGGCTACGGGTCAAAGCTGGCTTGGCCAACAGCTATTATGTGGGGGTGGAATCCTCCATGCCGGCGGTGCCCGGATTCGAGCCGCCTTTGATGGCGCTGTGTGTGGCGCCCTTTGGTATGGAAGAAGGGGAGTCGGCCCGTCTCGAGCAGCAAAGTTTTGGCGTGGTGGTGGGCCAGCCAGCCCAGTTCCGGTTCTTTTCCTCGGCAACACGCCGCGACGATGTCGGCACCATGTTTGAGGTTTGGGGCGATGACTTGGAAGAGCTCGAGCCCATTGAAGTCACTCTTAGCGATGAAGACAGTGGGGCGGGTGGCAAGGTGGAACAAGTGCTGCTGGAGTCGCGTGTGACAGAAACCGGAACCTTGCGCCTGGCCGCAATTTCAGAGCGCACCGGTAAGCGCTGGGATGTAGAGTTTTCAGTAAGGCAGCGCTGATTCAATGCAAAATAACTTCCGTTATCTGATCGGGATTGACCTGGGGACCACCCATTGTGCCATGGCCTATGCGGATACCCGTGAGGCGAGTCCGATTCCTCGTCTGTTTCCGATCGATCAGCTAGTCGCCCCCGGCGAGGTGGCGCGACTGCCGCTGTTTGCCTCCTGTCGCTATCATCCTCACCCGGAAGAATATCGGCCGGAGGATTTGGCGCTGCCCTGGAGCCGGGGTGATGACGGCCTTCCCGAACCTGTTGCGCCTTTGATTCAAGGCGCGCTGGCCCGTCAGCTCAGCGGTAAAACCCTGGGGCGAAGTGTCACCAGTGCCAAGAGTTGGCTGTCTCATAGCCAGGTGGATCGAGAGGCGGAGATCCTGCCTTGGGGCGCGGACCCTGAAGTTTCCAAAGTTTCCCCCGTGATGGCTACGGCCGGTTACCTGCGTTACTTGAGACAGTGCTGGGACTGGCATCATCCTGATCATCCGCTCAAGGATCAATACCTGATTTTGACGGTGCCGGCGTCCTTTGGCGAGGATGCCCGCCAACTGACGTTGCAGGCTGCCGAGATTGCAGGGGTGCCGGTGGCGCGATTGCTGGAAGAGCCGACGGCGGCCTTTTATGCCTGGTTCTGGGAGCATCGTGAACACTTTGCCCGGATGCAGGGTGAAAAGCGGGTTTTGGTTTGCGACGTAGGGGGCGGCACCAGTGATTTCACCTTGTTAAAGGTAACCGGGCGGCCGGGTGAAGTGCCTGCCGTGGAACGTGTCTCCGTTGGGGATCATCTGTTGCTGGGTGGCGACAATATGGATCTGGCGATCGCCTGGCAGGCCGAAGCCTCGATGGGGGGCAGACTGTCTCCCCAGGGGTTGCTGCAACTGGCAGAGGAAAGCCGGCGGGCCAAGGAAGCCTGTCTCAGTGACCAAGCCCCCGATGAGTTGAGTATCACGCTGTTGGGCAGTGGCAGCAAACTGATTGGCGGCGCCCGCACGGCGCGCCTGGAAACCTCCCGGATTCGCAGTTTCTTGCTGGATAGTTTCTTCCCGCGTCTGGACTGGAACGCGGATCTGACACGTATGAGCGCCGCTCTGGTGGAGGCCGGGCTGCCCTACGAAAAAGATGCGGCGATTACCCGGCATATTTTACGTTTTCTGCGCCAGGATGTTCCGCGGCAACCGGAAAGTGCCGCGCCCGGCTTTCCCGATGCGGTGCTGTTCAACGGCGGCCCGTTTAACAGTGCCTTACTTCGTCGTCATCTGATGGAAATCTTCGAGGGCTGGCGAAGCGGACCGGTGGAAGAGCTGACCATTGCCTCGGCAGATACCGCCGTGGCGACTGGTGCGGTGGTGCACGGCCTGGCCTTGCAGGGGCTGTTCGCCCGGGTGGGCGGCGGGAGTGCGCGCCACTATTACCTGTTGACCGAAACGGAAGCGGGCGAGCCCGCCGGTGTTTGCCTGTTGCCCAAGGGGACACCTGAGGCGGTGCGCCAAACCTTGGACAACCGCCGTTTCCGGCTGACGACCGGTGCTTTGGTCAGCTTCCGAGTGGCCACCTCCAGAGCCGATGCGCCTCGGACCCTGGGTGAAGTGCAGGCGCCCGCCGAAGACTGGCATCCCTTGCCGCCCCTGGTGGTCAAACTGGGCACGGAGGAAGCAGCGGCAGAGGTTGAAGTCCGGCTCACCGCGGAGCTTACCGAAGTCGGTGTGCTGCAGCTTCGTTGTGAGGATGTGGCGAACCCCGCGAATGTCTGGCGTCTGGAGTTTCAGACCCGCGGCGCAACCTCACCCCAGCCGGTGGAAAGTCAGCAGCGGTCCCATCCCAAACTGGCGGAGGCGCTGGATGCGTTGCAGGCTTATTTCCAGGCGGCCAAGCAGGATAGTCAGGGCTTTAAGCAACTGAGGGCTGGGCTTGAGCAGCAATTGGGCGAGCGGGAGCAGTGGGCGCTGGTGGATATTCGCGCCATGGCGGACTTGCTGCTCGGCATGGCCGACTCCCGCAAGCGCAGCCCTTGGTATGAAAGAGCCTGGCTGCATTGGATTGGCTTTTGTGCCCGCCCCGGTAAAGGGCATCCGGCAGACCCGGAACGGCAGCAGCAGCTGGCGGAAATCTATCGCCGGGGCGTTCATCACGCCTCTGAGCAGGCGGTCTGGGCCGAGTGGTGGAATATGTGGCGCCGTGTGTCCGCTGGATTATCGGTGGAAATACAGCAGGCGCTTCTCGAAGATATTGCCTACTACCTGCACCCTTCCAATACCCGCTCCCGCAAACGGCAGGCGGAACTGGCCCAGCGTGCCTATGATGACATGGTGCGGCTGTTGGGCTCACTGGAAGAGCTGTCCGTGGCCCAGAAGCAAGAGGCCGGCAACTGGCTGATGGAGCGACTGCGCAAGCCGGGAGAAAGCCCCCATACCTGGTGGGCGCTGGGGCGTCTTGGCGCACGTCTGCCTTTTTCGTCCTCCCTGGATAAGGTGTTACCCCCGGACAGTGTGCAGCCCTGGCTTGATGAATTGCTGAAAGTGGATTGGCGCAAGCAAAAAGTCGCTGCCCTAGCTGCCACCTTGATCGCCCGTAAGACCGGTGATCGGGCCCTGGATTTGGATGAGGAGTTGCGGGAACAGCTGTGTGCCCGGTTGCGCCAGGCCAAGGCATCCGAGCGCTGGATTGAACTGGTGCGCAACGTGGTGGAACTGGATCAGGAAGATCAGGGGAGCCTGTTCGGCGAGTCGCTGCCGGCGGGTTTGGTGCTGGTTGAGGGCTAAGGCGTACCTTGAAGGTGCGCCATGCCGAGTTAAAGCGACGGGCGGATATCCGGGCCGGGCTCGCTGGGGTCAAGCTCCCCATGCCAGCGTTTGACCCGAACCTGCTGTTTGACCAGATCCAGAAGCTCGATACAAGCCTGAATGATTTCCTCACTCTGATGGCTTTTCTCATAAGGCTTCTCGTGAAGGAAAATCTCGGTCAAATCCTCAATGAATTGATGGTTTTCGGTCGAGGCCAGATCCCGCAGGATCTGGTCGATGGTCGTCACCACAATGTCCGACACGGCCCGCTCCAACGTGGTCGACAGGGTTGCGCCGACCACCGGGATGAGCTTTAAGCGTTTAATATCCTCACTGTCGCGCAGTGCCTGATCCAGCCGTCCGGCGATGTAACGCTGTAACAGATGACTATGGGGCAGGTAAGCCTGTTGGGCCGCCTGGGCCACCCGCTCAGACAGCCAGGATACCAACAGGGGCTTTCGCGGCAGCAGGACTTCCTGCTGGATTCGATGGAGCAGTGGCGAACCACTGCGCAACTCTTCCTGGGTGCCGGACAACACCTTGATCACCACCCGGTCAGAGATTTCCTCCATCAACGCCTCATAGTAAAAACGCAGGAACTGATAAACCCGAAGGCTGGTGAAGTCGATGATCTGGTATTTGTGCAGGCGGTAGGCGATCGAAATGAGCCGTAGCATTCGCAAAAACCGGAATCCGGTGACCGGAATGCAGCCCAGCAGGTCATACCAGTGGGCAAAAGGGTAAAAGTACCAACGCTTGTATTCGCGGGTCAGGATGGCGTGGACCCAGCGCACCAGAAACTCGGTCAGGAAAACCGCGACAAAATAAAGATCATAAAAAAAGAAGTTACGGTGGATGGGAGCATACGCCTCCACCAGTTGCGGATTGAAGGCGGCGAGAAAGTCGCGAAAACCTTCCGAGACGAACAGCCAATCGAAGATTAACCAGATCAGGTTACACAGCAGCAAACCCAGCATGAACAAATCAATGAGAAACCAGAGTCCCTGGCGGCTTTCTTTCAGGTTGCTGGTATTTAACTGCAAGCGCAAAAGCGGACTCTCCCAACTAGGCGTTATTTCAGTCCTATACTAGCCAATATAAGCTGTGACGCCACTGTTTGCGTTGCTCTGGAAGCTTCTCGCATAGGGTTTTGCATAGAGCCATGATAGCATTGGCAGCACTGCCTTTCAGATCAGAAAGGTCCCGCTTCTCGGCGAACATTGAGCATAGTTTGAGGTTGATAGCCCATGGCAAAACAAAAGCACGATTCCGAGCAGGAACAAGCAACCCAGTTGTCCCGCAAGATTAAGGATTCCGCTCGTCAGATCTGGCTTGCCGGGCTGGGTGCCTATACCAAGGCTGAAGAAGATGCCGGTCGCTTCTTTGACAAACTGGTCAAGGAAGGCGAAGAGATTGAAATGAAAACCCGCGACGCGGTTGAGAAACAGTTCAAGGCGGTGGAAGACACGGTGGTGGGGGTAAAAAGCAAAGCCACAGGGACTTGGGATAAGTTGGAGAATGTCTTCGATCAGCGGGTTTCCCAAGCACTTCACCGGCTGAATATTCCCACCAAGGCCGAGCTGGATGCCTTGTCCGAGAAAGTGGAGGAGCTCAGCCGGGCCCTGGAAGAGTTGCGCAAGCAAAAGGATCGCTAATTCAGGTCCTGGGGTTTGCCTCTTGGCAGCCGGGATCGGTCAGATCTCGGCGCTAACCAATATATGCCTCGCCCATCGCTTGCAGCTGGCGGCGCTCTTCCTCCCGCAGGAAGGGGGCAATCTGCGCAAGGACTTGATACACCCCTCGGCCGACGTCCATTTCCTGGCCATTTAGCACGTTTTTGACCTTGTCGAAGCTGATCCAGTAAGTGATGGTCAGCACGATGTTCTGGCAAAGGGCCTCCAGCTCGTCTGCATTGGCCAGCAGGATGCCTTGCCGGGCCAGACTTTGGCAGACACTGCGGGACGCGGAAAGCTTCCGGTTGAGCATTCGCTTGAAACGGGGCTGGATCTTGTCATAACGGCTCAGGATGTTGACCAGGTCCTGATAGATAAATCGGTACTGGCCGATGGCCTCAAACACCAGGTGAAGAAAGAGCCATTGGTCGTCGATGCCGGCGATATCCTCGGGCACATCCAGCAGGGTGTTGATGTGGGATTCGAAGGACGCGAACAGCTCGTCGATAATTTCCGACTTGTTCTTGAAGTGGTAATAGAGATTTCCAGGGCTGATATCCAGTTCATCGGCAATCTGCAAGGTGGTGACATTCGGCTCACCATGCTCGTTGAACAACTGCAAACTGGTGTGCAGTATTCGGTCTCTGGTTTTCATGCAGCCTGAAAAACTCCCTGAGGCACCTGTCCGTGTGCTATTCCGTGAACTGACGAACGATCCAGGCGCCGCTGATTTCACGGGAGAAGGCCGGGTTTGGCGCCCAGCTTGCCTGGATTATAACAATTAGGGAAGCAGAAGCGAGTGGCTGCTTCACCAACTCGCTTCGATTGTGGCCTGACTGATGAGCTGACTAAGGCCTGACTGACGGGCCGATTAGTCGTGCAGGTCGAAGTCTGCCCAGATCGGACAGTGGTCCGAAGGCTTCTCCATGGCCCGGATATCGTAAGAAATTCCGGCGTTGGTGCAACGCTGGTACATGGACTCACTGGCCAGAATCAGGTCGATCCGCAGGCCGTGTTTCGGATCCCGCTCAAAGCCGCGGCTACGGTAGTCGAACCAGCTAAAGCGATTGCTTTCCTCCGGATAGTGTTTCCGGAAGGTGTCTTTTAGCCCCCAACTCTGGAGCAGGCTCAGCCATTCCCGTTCTTCCGGCAGGAAACTGCACTTGCCGGTGCGTAGCCAGCGTTTGGCATTGGCCTCGCCGATCCCAATATCCTTGTCTTCCGGAGAGATGTTCATGTCACCCATCAGAATGAGGTGATCATCCGGTGACCACTGACTACGGATATATTCGTTCAGATCAGCGTAGAACGCCTTTTTGGCCGGAAACTTGATGGGGTGGTCGCGACTTTCCCCTTGGGGGAAGTAGCCATTGAGCACCGTGACCGTTTTGCCCAGGTGTTGATACTCACAAACGATCAGTCGCTTTTGGGCGTCCGCATCGTCATGAGGAAAGCCTTTCACCACATGAGTCGGGGGTGTCAGCGACATCAGCGCAACACCGTAATGTCCTTTTTGTCCGAAAAACTCCACGTGATAGCCCAGGTTTTGCAGAAACTCCAGCGGAAACTCCTCGTCCGATACCTTGGTTTCCTGAATACCAATAATGTCGGGCCGGTAATCCTTTACCAACTGCTCAAACTGGTGAAAACGGGCACGAATGCCGTTGGCGTTGAAGGAAACAACTCTCATGCCGCACGGATACCTTTACTATTTGACTATGAAAATTTCCCGACGCCCCCAAAGAGCAACTGGCCCATTGGGAGCAAACCGGGGATTCTCTCTTTTTTAGGGAGTGAAGTTCAAGGCGAGAGTGAACTTGCTTTTACCAAATGGTCCACTTGGGGGTGTAAATAAAAGTGGGTGATCGTGCCGTCAGAGAATTTGCTGAAGAAGTGGCTCACCTCGGTAATCTGCTTGAGGGACACTGCCTTGGTCAGCGGATCCTTGGCCAGCACCCGGATGTCGTTAAAGTGTTCCTGAATCTTGGAAAACCGTGCCCGCAACGTGCAACTGACCACCATTTCAGGTGCAATCCGGTAGTGGTGCGCCAGCTCCCCACGGACTTGTTCAATTTCGTTTGAGTCCAGGTTTTCCCGAGTCAGCAGGTGGTTGAGCTTGTGACGATCGATCAGGCGTCGGGCAAAGCTTTGTTCTGAGTGCTTGGACTTGCGGCGAAACAGCTCCCAAAAGTAGTTGTCGGTCAGGTGACGGAACTCGTGGATGTTTTTCAGGCATTCATCGACGTAGTCGCGACAGTCCTGGTCTTCCAGAACTTCGTCGATGGCGCGTCGCAACAGCCAGTCAAAGCCGATGGAGGTCTTATGGCCGTAGACCTTCCGGTACATCTGATGGCGGCTGTAGACGAAGTCCTCCAGCGCACCCAAGCCTTTGGCGGTGATGGCCAGCCCCAGCCAGGGCGTGTCGGTGGCCCAGCCAACCCGCAGGTTATTGAGCAGGTGATCCAGGTTAAACCCGCCGATGGTGACCGATGAATGGAAGCCGTCCCGCAGCATATAGTCGGCCCGGTCCGCGTCGATCTCACCGGACACGATCAGGGAAATCAGCTTTTTCAGCAGCGCGGCACTATCAATGTCCGCGGTGGGGGAGGCTCCCGAAATGAAATGCCAGAAGCTGTCGGCATGTTGGCGGAACTGGTCACTGGGCTCAAAGTTAGCGGTTTCCATCACCCCCAGGACGTCCACCGGGTCAATGCCATAATCCGACACCTCAATGTCCTGAAGAATCTGCCAGGCGCAACGCACTGAATAGTGCTCGTGCTCCAGGGTGGCCGGCTCCTCTAACAGGGAGGAGGGCGGAAGTGCCCCGGGCGAGCTGTCTTGCCAGAGCTGGCTGAACCGGCCCGGCTGAGACAGGAGCTCATGAATGCTATGGGCCTTGGTGAACTGATGGGAGAAACTTGAATGGCCGCAATCATGCAATAGACAGGCAAGTCGGGTGACCTTGTGCACGTAATCAAGGGCCGGCAGAGACTCCACGGAAAGGTCACTTTGACCCTTTCGGCCCCGGTCTGCCAGATGGGCGGCCACCATGGTGCGGAACATGCGCCCGCCCGTGTGCATGGTGCCGATACTGTGCAGGAAGCGGGAGTGGGTGGCGCCTGGAAAAACCAGGGAAAGAATGTCGTTTTGGCAAATAAATCGCAAGCGTTGGAACAGCGGGTGATCAATGACCTGTACTTCATGGGCATACAGGGAAATACCACCATGCACCGGGTCCATGATCAAACGATCATAGGCGCCGAGCAAGTCATTTAGATAATTCGTCATGAAGACTCTCTAGGATGTTCGTGATGGCCCGAAACCAGAGGGGGTACGCCTTGATGTAAAGGGGCTGTCCAGCCTCTGACAGGCATTACTTAATATGTGCTATGAATTTTCGAAAATGCAAGGCTAATCAAGTGAAGGTGGGCAAACTTGCGGCAACCCTGATTATCCGCTAAACCTAAAGTAACCGCTTCGGGAGAGGGTTGCCCAATCGCATGCAAGGCGCTGCTCATCATTTGCTTGCCTTTCTATTTTACTTTCGTATCCTTTGGGCAGCTAACCTGTCCCGCTCCAATTCCATCAGCGCGATACTCGGTCTGAGGGAGTGGAGACAAGGCGCTAGACAGCGACTGAACGATAGTCGCACTGAACTGGCCGGCAGTTTGATCCCGTGAAGCTCAATTCGCGGCGGACTTTGATGTGATGAATGACACTATTCTGATCGTGGACCGGGATGTTGCTGCACAGCAAACTCTTGCAGACTACCTGGCGCGAAGCGGCCACCGAGTGCTGACCTGCCATAATCTGGCGGACGCACAGCGGGAGCTATCCCACGCCGCACCAGAGCTGGTGTTATGTGACTTGCCAGCGCCAGAAGTCCGCCAGCTCGCCAGCTACGCCCAACAGCAGTCCCAGCCGACCTCGATTGTGGTGGTGTCTCACCCGGAAACCCCTGAACAGGTCGTTGATGCCCTTCGAGCAGGGGCCAGCGATTATGTAATCAAGCCCCTGACCGATCTTGACCCCTTGCAGGAAGCCGTTGGTCGTCAACTAGGGCAGGTCCGGTTGCAGCGCTCAAGCCAACGTCATCAGCAGGAGCTGGAGGAGCTTAATCAGCGCCTCAAAAGCAACCTGGATGAGTTGCGGGCGGACCAAAAGGCCGGACACTACCTGCAACAGAAGTTATTTCCGAAACGGAAGGCCTACTACGACGGAATTCAGTTTGACCGTCTGATCAAACCCTCTCTTTATTTGACCGGCGACTTCCTAGACTATTTTCGAATTGACGAACGCCATGTTGTTTTTTATCTTGCCGACGTCTCCGGGCATGGGGCGTCGTCAGCGTTTGTGACGGTGCTGCTGAAAAACCTGAGTAGCCGTATGCAGCGCAACCTGAAACGACGCACCAATGAAAAGCTGCGGAGTCCGCAGCGATTGTTGCGGCGAGTCAACAGGGAACTGCTGGAAACGGGTTTGGATAAGCACCTGACGATGTTTGCCGGGTTATTGGATATGTCCACCCGAACCCTCACATACAGTTTGGGGGCTCACTTGCCGATGCCCATACTGAAGGTTGGGAACAAAACTGAATATCTGTCTGGAAATGGCATGCCGGTAGGGCTGTTCGACTCTGTGGAGTTCGCCACCTACCAGATTGAACTGCCCCCGCAGTTTTCGCTGGTACTGTTTTCGGACGGCATTTTGGAAGTACTGAAATCACCGACGGTCGCTGGCAAGGAAGAGGAGTTACTGAACACAGTGGCTCAAGCCGATATGACCATTGAAGGTTTCGAAAAGGCATTCGGACTGAAGGATATTTCAGAACTTCCGGACGATATTGCAATCATGACCATTACTGAGTCAGCTAACAATGATGTCCAGCTATAGAATCCTGCAAGCCGAGCAGCAAGGCGTCTATATTCTCAAGTTCGTTGGCGAAATCCGGCTGAACCTCTGTTCGACGCTGGACGCCATCATCGAATCCATGAGTGCTGACCCGGCATTTCGGACGGTGGTAATTGATCTGACCGAGGCTGAAATGCTGGATAGCACCAGCCTGGGGCTCCTGGCTAAAATTGCTATTTTCACCAAGGCCCGCAGCAACCTGTTGCCAACCATCATCTCCACGAACCCGGATGTGACCCGGTTGATTCTTTCCATGGGGTTCGACCATATCTTTATTATCGTCAAGCAGGCGGCCACCCAGATGGAGCAGCTCAACGAGTTGCCGATCCTGGACGCGACCGAAACCGAAGTTCGTGAAAAGGTACTCGCCGCCCATCGCATCCTGATGGAGCTGAACGAGCAAAATCGTACAGCGTTTAAAGATTTGGTAGCCGCCCTCGAATGCGATGGAGCTGACTGAAAGGCCTCTCGCCTGACATTATTTTTTGGCTCCGATTGCGCTACGGTTTAACATGACCGTCGGAAAACCGATTGTCTGATGCTCTGGAATCCACATTAATGACTCAAAAGGCCAAGGTCGCCGTTCTCGGTGGCGGTAGTTTTGGAACAGCGCTTGCCAATATTGCAGCGGAAAATGGTTATGATACCTGGCTGTGGCTGAGAGATGCCGCCCGGGCTGAAGAAATCAGAACCCTGCGGGAAAATACCCAATATTTGCCGGGCTGCCGGTTGGCCGACACCATTGTCCCTACCACCGATCTGGCCACCTGTGTTGACGGTGCCCAGCTCATTCTGGTCGCGGTGCCGAGCAAGGGAGTCAGGGACGTGGTCAAGCAGGTCAAAGACCATATCAGCCCTGAGCAGGTGCTGGTGTCCACCACCAAAGGCATTGAGCCGGGCACGTTCAAGTTGATGAGCCAGATTCTGCGGGAAGAAATTCCCGCCGCCGCGATCGGTGTGTTGAGCGGTCCTAACCTGGCCAAGGAAATCGGGCGTCGAGCGCTCACCGCCACGGTCATCGCCAGCCCGGACCCCACTGTGCGCAGCCGGGTCCAGGAAGTCTTGGGTTGTTCCTATTTCCGGGTCTATGCCAATTCCGACATGTACGGGGTTGAGCTGGCGGGTGCGCTGAAGAATATTTACGCGATTATCTCCGGCCTGGCCGCCGCCATGGGGATGGGCGAGAACACCAAAGCCATGTTGATTACCCGTAGCCTGGCGGAAATGAGCCGTTTTGCGGTGTGCCTGGGGGCCAACCCCATGACTTTCCTTGGGCTTTCCGGGGTGGGGGATCTGATTGTAACCTGCACCTCGCCACTGAGCCGTAACTACCGGGTTGGCTTTGCCATTGGGAAGGGTGAAACCCTGGAAGCGGCGGTCGAGTCATTGGGTGAAGTTGCAGAAGGGATCAATACCCTCAAGTTGGTGCGGGAGAAGGCCCAGGAAATGCAAATCACCATGCCCTTGGTTGAGGGGCTTTACGCCATTTTGCACGAGGGTCGCTCGATCAATGAAATCAGCAACCAGTTGATGTTGCGTCAGCAAAGCAGCGATGTGGAGTTTGTTTTGCCCAGAGGGCAATAGAGCATTGCCCGTTAGAAAGGAGGTTAACCCGTGACTGAACCCTATACCCTTTATTTGATGCGCCACGGCGAAGCGGCCTGGACCAGCCCGGACCCGGAGCGCGCGTTAACAGAGCGGGGTAGGGAAGCGAATCGGCGGGTGCTGGATAAACTGCTGGCCACGGCGCCTCAAATTGACCGCATTTTGGTCAGCCCCTATCGACGGGCCCGCCAAACGGCAGCGGAAGCCGAGCAACGCCTTGAGATGGTGGCACAGCAGCATGATTGCCTCACACCGGATGAATCGCCCTCGGCCACGTTGGAGGCGCTGACGCCACACGTAGCCCGGCACACTCTGGTGGTGGCCCACCAACCTTTGTTGGGTTATCTCGCCAGCTTGCTGGATCGAGGTGACTTGAAAGAACCCCATCCCTTTGCCACCAGCGAAATCCTGATTCTGGAACTCGAGGCCTGGGCGCCGGCCTGTGGCCGGATTATCCGCAGCCTGCAGCCCTGATCCTCGCCATGGCCACCGCTGTCGAGAGTTAACGCTTATTCCGGATCAACTCCTTGAGGATCTCCACCGCCCGTAACAGGACCTTCTCGCTGGTGTAAAAGTGCGGCGAGAAGCGAATACCGCCCCCTCGACAGGCACAGATGACGCCCCGGGTCATGAGCGCTTGGTAAAGATTGTTGCTGGGGATTCCGGTAATGTCGAAGGTCACAATGCCCGCCCGTTCGTTCGGGGAGCGCGGTGACAGAAAGCGGATGCCATCCACGGTGGATAGCGCCTCTATCAGCGTGGACATATTGTGCTGAAGGCGCGCTTCCACCTGATCCATGCCGACCTCTAACAACAGCGACAGGCTGGCATTGAGCCCATGGGCGCCGAGCATGTTGGGGCTGCCGCACTCAAAACGGGTGGCATCCTCCGCGGGATACCAGTGCTTGAGGTCGTAATTGCCCCGGTTTTGCACCATGTGCCAACCGTACTCAATCAACTTCAGCCGGTTGCGTATACTGGGCTTCACATAAAACAGGGCCAGCCCCTCCGGCCCCAACATCCATTTATGGCCGTCAGCCATGACAAAGTCTGCGCCGATTCGTTGGGCATCAAACTGCAGGGCGCCAATACTTTGAATCGCATCGACACAATACAGGATGCCACGGCGATTTAATTCCTGCCCCAGATATTCCAGGTTCAGGCGGATACCACTGGCATATTGAACCGAGCTGACCGAGACCAATTTGGTCGCGGAGGTGGTCGCATCCAAAATCGCCTCTTCCGGGCTGTCGTCGCCGTGCAGGTCGGCTTCCACCACTTTGACGCCTTGTTTGGCCAGGGCCTCCCACACAATCCGATTGGACGGGAACTCATCTCCGGTGATCACGATTTGATCGCCCGGATTCCAGTCCAGCCCCTGAGCGACAAAGGACAAGGCTTCCGAGGTGTTTTTGAGTAACGCGATATCGCGCCAATGGGGGGCGTTAATCAAGGCTTGCAGTCGCTGACGCAGTTCCGTTTCGATTTTTAACCATTCCGGATAATAGCGTGCGCCCTGGGTCGCATTCTGCTGAGCGAAGGCACTCACTGCCTGGGCGGCTCGGGCGGGCCAGGGGGCCACGGCTGCATGGTTGAGATAGCAAAGCTCAGGGTCTAGGGGAAACTCGTGTTGAAAGTCCATCATTCTTCATCCATTGAGGTCAGAAGGGCGCTGGCGGGACTGCGCCGTTGTGATTGGAATCTGGTTATAATGTTGAGCAATCGAAGTTTTTTCACCAGGAGATGGTAAATGTTTCCAGTGCAGTACATTGAGCCGGTGTTTCGGCCTCCCAGTGAAGCCCGGTCTTTTATTCTCCAGGTTACTAATGGTTGTTCCTGGAACCAGTGTACGTTTTGTGAAATGTATACGCAGCCCCAAAAGAAGTTCCGGGCTCGCAAGGATGAGGACATCCTGCGGGATCTCCAACGGATGCAGCAGGCATATCCCGGTATACGCCGTGTGTTCCTGGCGGATGGGGATGCGATGGTATTACCGGTACGCCGCCTGAAAGAGTTGTTGAAGCTATTGCGGGAGCACTTTCCGCTGCTGGAGCGGGTGTCTTCCTACTGTTTGCCCCGTAACCTGAAAAACAAAACGGTGGAAGAGCTGCAAGAGCTTCGCGAGCTTGGGCTGGACCTGCTCTACGTGGGCGTGGAATCGGGCGATGATCTGGTCTTGGAAAAGGTACAGAAAGGCGAGAGCTATGCCAGCTGCCTGGAAGCCTTGCAAAAGATCCGTCAGGCCGGGCTGCGCAGCTCGGTCATGATTTTGAACGGACTGGGCGGGCGGGCCTACTCCCGGCAACATGCCATCAACAGTGCCCGGTTGATGAATGAAGCCCAACCGGACTATTTGTCCACCCTGGTGGTCACTTTCCCCATGGGCGAAGCGCGGATCAGAAGTCACTATCCGGAGTTTGAGTTGCCGGAACAGCAGGAGCTGTTCCAGGAGATGAGGGTTTTTATCGAGCACCTGGAGCTGGAACGTACGGTGTTTCGCAGCGACCATGCCTCCAACTATCTGGTGTTGAAAGGCGAGTTGGGTCGCGATAAGCAGGCCATGTTGGCCCAACTGGATCAGGCGATTCATCAACCTGAGAGCGTGCGCCTCAGGCCGGAATGGGCTCGTGGCTTATAGCAATCTTTGCAATAGGTAGGAGAGATCATGGCACCGACAGACAAAGGTGGGTTAGGGCCTGCCCGATTGCTAAAAGATATCGAAACCATGGTGGGCAAGGATCTTCCACCAGTTGACCAGTGGAATCCGTCCCTCAGTGGAACCCTCGATATAGTCATCAAGCGCAATGGGCAATGGTATTACCAGGGTGAACCCATGGCGCGGGATGCGGTGGTACGGATGTTTTCCACCATTCTGCGCAAGGAAGAGGATGGCGAGTATTATCTGGTGACACCGGTGGAGAAGGTGCGTATCCAGGTAGAGGACGCACCCTTTGTCGCCGTCGGGCTGCGGAAAGAGGGCGCCGGCCGCGATCAAAACCTTTATATCACCACCAATGTGGGGGATGAGGTCCGGATTGATGCCAGCCATTCGCTGCGGGTGCAAGAAGACCCGCAAACCCGGGAGCCGGCGCCTTATGTGTTAGTGAGAGGGCGGCTGGAGGCCTTGTTATCCCGTGCCGTTTACTACGAACTGGCGACGCTGGTGGAGGAGGTGCCGGAGCAGGGCGGGTATGGTGTCTGGAGCGGGGGAGTTTTCTTCAGGTTAACCGGTTGAATTAATTCCTGCGGATTATCGAAGCCTTCCTGGGGTGGCACTCCGCTCGGGATTGTTGCCTTTCTCCCCGTCTGTGCTGTCCTTCAAGTAAAGCCGTGCCCGCTGTGGCCCGGCTTTTTTGTTTAAGGCGCGTTGGGCTACAGACGTATGTTGTCGCTTTGGGCCATGGTTTGAGTGCCTACCACGATCATTCGTAGCATGGTGGTCATCTGTTCCTGGATTTCGGCCCGCTTTTCCAGAGGAAGGTCCATGGCAGTCGCCCCCATGGCAAACACCAGACGCGTGATGGCTTTGGCAACCAGGGCTGGCTCATAGATGCCGGTGTTATTGGTTTCGGCCAGTTGGATCAGATCGACGCGGAGTTCTTCTTCGAAGAAGTTCAGCTCCCGTTCCACGGCCTGCTTGAAGGCATCGGAGCCAACCGTACCCTCCCGCAACATCACATGCAGGAACCGTTCTTCACCATTGAGCTGCTCCATAAAGGCTTCAACGGATGAACGTACCACGCTGCGCTCAGGGCTGGCCCGTTTACGGGCTTCACCAATGATTTTACGCAGAGAACGGCCGGCTTTGTCGATCAAGGCGATGGCGAGTTCGTCCATATCCCGGAAATGGCGATAAAAGCTATTGGGCGCAATACCGGCTTCCCGGGTCACTTCACGCAGGCTCAACGTCGAGATGCTGCGATGTGGGCCGATGAGCTTCAGAGCTGCATCGATCAGATCGTCACGGCTGATGACCGCTTTACGTCCTTGATGGGGGCGCGGCGGGTTTTTGTTTTCTTCATTGGATTGATCATCCAATGGCTTGGCATGGTCCTGCATTTGTTAACTGGTCGACTGAACTGTGAAGCAGACAAGTATACGTCAAATTTTAGTAAGTATACTGATGACGCTTGTATATACATGTGTATAATAAGGTCGCTAAGCAATAGGTAAGGTGTTGCCTCGTGAGTTCACAACAACGTTTTTCATTCTCCCGACTGCTCAAATCCTTTGTGGCACCGGATGTGTTCGACTTCTGGGCCAGTAAGGTCAGTCCCACCCTGGCTTGGGAGCGCACCTTGGCCAAAGTGGTCGACCGTCGTGTGGAAGCGAAGGACACCGTGACCCTGGTGCTCAAGTCTAACCGGCGCTTTGCAGGGTATCAGCCCGGCCAGCACCTAAACGTCACGGTGGAAGTGGACGGTGTGCGGCTGACCCGCAGCTACAGTCCCACCAGTATTCCAGGTAACGGCCGGCGCGTGGCCATCACCGTCAAGCGGGTGGAAGGGGGCAAGGTCAGTACCCAGCTCTGCACCCGCACTCAGGTGGGGGATGTTGTTGAGCTGGGCACGGCCTTTGGGGAAATGACTCTGGCCAACAGCAGCTGTAACAAGTGGCTGTTTGTCGCAGGCGGTAGTGGGATTACCCCGCTGATCAGCCTGGTTCGTGCTCTGGCCGCCCAGGGACGGGCTAAAGATGCCGTCCTGCTTTACTGGGCTCGTACCCGCGCGGAATTGTGCTTTGGCGCGGAGCTGAAAGCACTGGCAGAGGCCCAGCAAGGTTTCCAGGTGCATGTCTTTTTGACTCGGGAAGCCAGCCTGTTAGAGGGCGAGTTTTCCGGGCGACCTTCCGCGGAGCAGATTGAACAACTGGTGTCTGATCTGGCGGAAAGAACGGTTTATACCTGTGGCCCCGCGGGCTTTGTCGCGGCGGTTCGTTCCGCACTGCAAGAAAAAGCGGGGCAGTTTAAAGAGGAGGCGTTTTCGCTTCCAGCAACCGTGGAACGCGGAGAAGGCGGGGGCGCGGCGGAGTCCGTTCAGGTTCAGCTCGCGATCACGGGCCGCTCTGTCACAGTGCCTGTGGGGCAGCCACTGCTTAAAGCTCTTGAGGAGCAAGGTATCCAGCCGGCCTATGGCTGCCGGATGGGTATCTGCAAGACCTGCGTTTGCAACAAAACGGGCGGTACTACTCGGGATTTGATGACCGGACAGACGGAAGCTGAACCGGATCAGGCCCTCAGACTCTGTATCAGCAGTGCTGAGACCGACCTAACGCTCGACCTGTAAGACATATTTAGAAAAAAGGATCTGAGAATAATGACTCAACGAGTCCAGAACAGAACGCTCTCCACTGATGAGCTCAATCAATTTGGCGCTGAGCTGGATGCTCTGCGTGCGCGGGTCCAGGCGGACCTGGGCGAAGAAGACGCTCGCTATATCCGTCGGATCGTGAAGGCGGTGCGCTATACCGAGGCTGCCGGCCGTGTGCTGTTGTTTGCCGGTGCCTTTCCCCCCGCCTGGATCTTGGGAACCTTGCTGCTGGGTATTTCCAAAATTCTGGAAAACATGGAGTTGGGCCATAACGTCATGCACGGTCAGTATGACTGGATGCAGGATCCGCACTTGAATGGTAAAACCTACGAGTGGGATATTGTTGGCACGAGTGACAACTGGCGTGAAACCCATAACTTCCGCCATCACACCTACACCAATATCCGCGGAATGGATGAAGATATCGGTTATGGACTGGTGCGACTGTTCCCAGAGCAGCGCTGGAAGCCGGGTTATTTGTTCCAGCCGATTTATAGCATTCTGTTCGCACTGCTGTTCCAGTGGGGCGTTGCCATCCAGAACCTGCGTCTGGGCCATGTATTCAAGGGTAAGAAAACCAAGGCCCAGCTGAAACAAGACTTTATTCCGGTAGGGCGCAAAATCCGCCGTCAGCTGCTGAAGGATTATGTGGTGTTTCCGCTGCTGGCTGGTCCTTTCTTCCTGCCGGTACTGCTGGGGAACCTGGTCGCCAACGGCATTCGTAATGTGTGGACTTTCACCATTATTTTCTGCGGCCACTTCACGGCGGATGCGGAGGTGTTTCCCAAGTCCGTGCTGGAAAACGAAACCCGCGCTCACTGGTATCTTCGTCAGCTGAGGGGCTCTTCCAACCTGACTGGCGGCAAGCTGTTCCACATCATGTCCGGTAACCTGAGCCATCAGATCGAGCATCACATGTTTCCGGAAATTCCGGCCCGCCGCTACGCGGAAATGGCCAAGGAAGTGCAGGAAATCTGTGCCCGCTATGGCCAGCATTACAATACCGGTTCCATCTGGCGTCAGTTTGGACAGGTAATCGGCCGTATCCTGCGCCACTCCCTGCCCAGCAAACCGGCCTCCCGCTCCGTTCAGGATGGTGTACCCGCCTAACTGAGCCTGGGGTCAACAAAAGCCTGCAGTTTGGGAAGATGCTTTCCTGACTGCAGGCTTTTTATTTGGACCCCAGCATACCAGCCAAGCTCTCACACATCAGCCAGTCCTGGCAGCCTGCACCGCTTGTTACTCTTTCATTTCGAAGAAACTCCCCGCCCTGAGTGATCTCCCAGGCATACGACCATGACATCTTTATAATTGGAGGGCCTTTTAGGAAGGTGTTGTTCAACCTCGTATGGAGTAGCAGAAATGCGCGAAACCCGGCCCGTTGAGGCAAAACAATGGAATGACCGGCTTGAGGATATCACCCGTTACTTGAGTAAGTTGGAGCGATTTCGTCAGCAGATTGATCGCGATATACAAATGTTGCAAACAGAGCTCCCTCAAACCCGTGGTTATACTGACCCGGAAGCCTTGGTCATCAAGCTTTCCGTTCAGCGTCAGCTTGAACATGAGGAAAAACTAGCCCGTCAGTTGCTCGAGCACCTGCAGGAGGAGTGTGCCCGGCTGGAAATTCCCATTGCCGGTGAGCTGTTAATGCAAGCAGCCGCCTCGACCTTTACATCGCCGCAGAGAACCACCTCGCTTCAGTGATCTCCGGTCTGTGCGAAGAGCGGGGTGCCTGACAGGCCCCGCCTTTGCAGTTCCCTCTGCCAACCCTAGCATACGTGAAGGATCAATTTCCGGAGAGTGGCGATGGCCTTACAAAAGGAGGTTCAGCACCGGCCTGAGCTGGATGATGAATCCTACCGAATGGTTCAGCAATTATTTCAAGTGGTGCGCTCCGGTGACAGTGAGCAGGTCGAGCGTTTGCTGCACATGGGGCTGGTGCCGAATCTTCGGGATGAAAAGGGGAATAGCCTGTTGATGCTGGCGGCCTATCACGGACAGGCGGATCTGGTGAGAGTGCTGCTGAGCTTTGGTGCCGACCCGGAACTGGTCAACGACCGCGGTCAGACACCCCTTCAGGCAGTCGCTTTCAAGGGCGACGTGGAGACCGGGCGAGCGTTACTGTCGGGTGGGGCTGAGGTGAACGGTTGCGGTGAAGACGGCAAAACACCCTTGATGTACGCCGCGATGTTTGCGCGGATGCCCATGATTGACTGGCTGATCGAGCAGGGCGCGGACCCCGGCATTCAGTCCAGAGAGGGGATGACTGCCGCGTTGCTGGCACGAATGATGGGAGCGGACGAGGCGGCGGAGCGTCTCGCTCGGTGAGAGAAAAGTAGGGAGGTTTTTTATGAGCGAGTCTAAAGACCAGGGCGCTCGGGAGCCGATTCTGACCAATCAGCAAGGGCACCCCATCTACAACAACCAATCCCAGCGAACCGTGGGTAGCCGTGGGCCAGCCACGTTGGAGAATTATCATTTCCTGGAAAAAATCAGCCATTTTGACCGGGAGCGGATACCGGAGCGGGTGGTACATGCGCGGGGATTTGTCTGCTACGGCGAGCTGGAGGCGACCGGCAAGATTGGTGACGAGCCGGCTTCCAAATACACACGTGCCAAATTGTTTCAGGAGCCGGGTAAAAAGACGCCTTTGGCAATCCGCTTTTCAACGGTGATTGGTGGTCGTGACTCTTCGGAAGTGGCCCGGGACCCTCGGGGCTTTGCGGTGAAATTCTATACGGAAGAAGGTAACTGGGATCTGGTGGGAAATAATCTGGCCATCTTCTTTATTCGAGATGCCATTAAGTTCCCGGACGTTATCCATTCTCTGAAGCCGGATCCGGTGACCTTCCGACAGGAGCCGAATCGCATCTTTGACTTCATGAGTCAAACGCCGGAATCCATGCACATGCTGACGCACCTGTTCAGCCCCCGGGGAATCCCGGCCAGTTACCGGCACATGGAAGGCTTTGGGGTGAACACCTATAAAATGGTCAATGCTCAGGGTGATACCTGCCTGGTGAAATATCACTTCATGCCCCGTTGCGGGGTGGCAAGCCTAACCGCCGCCGAAGCGGCGAAGGTTCAGGCCCATGATTTGGGGTCTGCCTCCAAGGATCTGTATGAATCCATCGAAAAAGGAAACTACCCCCAGTGGGATTTGTACGTGCAGATCATGGAGGACCATGATCACCCGGAACTGGAGTGGGACCCTCTGGATGACACCAAAATCTGGCCGGAAGATCTGTTCCCGCTTCGGCACGTGGGGGTAATGACACTGAACCGGAATGTCAGTGACTTCTTCAATGAGAATGAGCAGATCGCCATGGGAACCGGGGTTCTGGTGGATGGTCTCGATTTTTCGGACGATAAAATGCTGGTGGGGCGTACCTTTTCGTATTCCGATACCCAGCGCTATCGGGTGGGGCCCAACTATCTGCAATTGCCGATCAACCGGCCGAAGCAATCCAGACAACAGACCAACCAAATGGGCGGGCAGATGTCCTACTATCGGGACATCCCGCCGGATCAAAACCCCCACGTCAACTATGAGCCCAGTATTCATCGGGGCCTTCGGACCGCACCCGATGAACCGCCCAACAACCCTCCGGAAATCCGCGGGCAACTGACCCGATCCGTGATTGAGCGGCGTAACGACTATGTACAGGCACGGGGCCGATATAACACCATGATGGACTGGGAACGGGACGATCTGGTGAAGAATATTGGCGATGCCTTGAATCAGTGTGAGCGGGATGTGCAGGAGCGTATGCTGTGGCACCTGTTTCTCATCCACGACGACTATGGCGCTCGTGTCGGGCAGATGATTGGCCTGAGTGCTGACGATGTGCGTCATCTGGAGCCGCTGCCCCGTCAGGTACTCACCGGGGAGGACCAGCAGCGTCTTAAGCAACTGGGAAAAAATGGCGACCGGATTGATCCAACTGTGTGGGGCAAGTGGACCAGTTCCGTGCACAACTATCAGGCCAAGGCTGAGGAAGTGTTGGAGGGCCGGCTTCCCAATGCACCCCAGTAAAACCGCTTCCTGTTGTGGGGAATGCTAGGAGCAGGGGGCCATCCGGGAAACGTCCCGAATGGCCCGCTGAAAGTCCCGGCCTAGATATCGAGGCAGATCTTGCCGAAGTGCTTGTGGCTTTCTTGATAGCGGAACGCGTCGGCGATCTGTTCCAGGGGAAAGTGACGATCAATAATCGGGCGCATGCCATTGGCTTCAATGGCGCGAATCATCTCCTTCTGGTGCTGGCGGCTGCCCACGATCAGGCCCTGTAACTTGAGTTGGCGACCTAAAGCCAGTGGCACCGGCAACGCCGCGTCGATGCCGCTCAAGACGCCGATCAAGGCGATGTGACCGCCAATTCGGGCGGCGATCATGGACTGGAGCAGGGTAGCGGGGCCGCCAACCTCGATGACGTGATCCACGCCCCGGCCATTGGTGATCTTCCGGACGGTTTTACCCCATTCCGGATCCTTCTTGTAATTGATCAGGTGACTGGCGCCTAGTTCCGCCATGCGCTCCAGTTTCTCATCACTTGATGAAGTGGCAATCACTTGAGCGCCTGCCATACGGGCGAATTGAAGTGCAAACACAGACACGCCACCGGTGCCCTGCACCAAAACCGTTTCGCCTGGCTTCAAGTCACCATCGACCATCAGCGCGCGCCATGCCGTTAGACCCGCCGTGGTCAAAGTGGCCGCCTCCGCATCCGTGTAGCCGTCAGGGATGTGAGTAAAAGCCGTGGCCGGCATGGTGACTTGTTCCCGGGCAAAGCCGTCTATACCGTCACCGGGAACCCGGCTGAAACCATCCTGGGTGAATTCGCCATTTTGCCAATCGGGAAAGAAGGTGCTGACTACCCGATCTCCCACCTGAAACTCGGTCACGCCTTCGCCAACGGCCGTGACTTCCCCGGCACCGTCCGACATGGGGATACGCTTTTCCTGCGGCCCCATCATGCCCGTCACTACACCATAGTCATGAAAGTTGAGGGAGCTGGCACGGATGCGTACCGTGATTTCGCCGGCAGCTGGGGGCACAACGGGACAAGTCTCCACGCTGATCTTGTCCAGACCTCCCTTGGGGGGAATATAAATAGCTTTGACTGAAGTCATGATGTGCTCCTGTGAGTGAGCCTTGGGCTCTGGGTGGATCATAAAGGGCGCTAGAAGCGCCTTGCTGTGAACATCATGTCTTTAATCTAACGGTCAACATGTTGAAATCATAGGGCAAGAAGCAAAGAACCCGGCACGGGGCCGGGTTCTTCACGGGTGGGTTGCCTGTTACTTGAACGGCTCCGGGCGCGGAGTCGCGTCGCTGGAGGCAGGCAGCAGCGGCAGCGGGAACTGCGGGCGGTCGCCGGTCAAGGTTTTCAGGAATGCAACGATCTTCTCGATTTCGTCGTCGCTGTACTTACGACCCAGTTGCAGACGACCCATCACGTCCACGGCTTCCGCCAGCGTAGCAGCTTCACCGTCGTGGAAGTATGGGTAGGTCAGCTCAACGTTACGCAAGGTCGGAACCTTGAACATAAAACGCTCAGCGTCTTTACCAGTCACTGCAGAACGGCCTTCCACCGGAGAGGTCGAGGTGTATGGCTCTACAACACCCATCTTCTGGAAGGAGGTTCCACCAACAGCGGGACCGTTATGGCAGGCGACACAGCCGCTGTTCTTGAACAGCTGGTAGCCTTCCAGTTCCGCCTTGGTCAGAGCTTTATCGTCGCCCTTGAGCCACTGGTCGAAACGGGAGTTCGGCGTCACCAAGGTTTTCTCGAACTCTGCGATCGCATCGGTGATTTTGTCGATATCGACTTTATCCGTGCCGTACACAGTCTTGAACTGGCTCACGTAGCCGGGAATGGACTGGATAACGTCGACCGCCAGCGTATGGGGCATCGCCATCTCCACGTCTGCCATGATCGGGCCGCCGGCCTGTTCTTTCAGGTCACCCGCACGTCCGTCCCAGAACTGGGCAATGGCCAAGCTGGAGTTGAACACGGTTGGGGAGTTAACCGGGCCCGGACGCCACTTGTGGCCAATCGCTGTTTTCAGGTTATCAACGCCGCCAAAGGACAGGTTGTGACAGGTATTACAGGAAATAATACCGGACATGGACAAACGCGGATCGAAAAAGAGCTGCTTGCCCAGTTCAACTTTGTCAGGAGCGGTGATTTTCGCAGGCTCAATCGGCTGGATCGGCTCATTACGCACTGTCGAAGCCTGTGCAGCGGCAACTCCAATGCCAAGAGCGATACCGATCGTCAACCCTAGCGTACTTTTTTTCATATTGTACCTCTCGGAACACTCTGATCAGTGGTTTCGTCAATAGTGTGGCATACCAGCATTGTCTTGATCAGGGACACCTGAATAGCTACACCGAGGTCCATCCAGTGGAGACAGATAAAAATCTGTTAGTTCCGTCTAGGTTCAGGATAGCCAGTGTACCGGAAACGAATTTGACCCCGGTCAATGATTCTCCTTAATACCGCGCTCTGGCCAGTTTGGAGCCGACTGCAGCTGGTGGCGCGCTATTGCCGGTTAGGAACAACAATCGACGCGCAAAGCTGATAGCACGTTTCCATTATAGATCACGGCTATTGAATTGATAAAACTAATTGGTTGTTGGTTTGCGATGCCTTGAAGCTATAGTGGAGGGGAAGCTAAACGATCATCTGGAGATTCCCATGGAAAAGCGCCCCACACTGACTACTGCATCCGGTGCACCTGTTTCTGATAACCAGAATTCCCAAACCGCCGGTGTCAACGGACCTGTTCTGCTGCAGGATGCTTACCTCCTTGAAAAACTGGCTCGATTTAACCGTGAGCGAATCCCCGAGCGGGTCGTGCACGCGGTTGGAACCGGGGCTCATGGGTATTTTGAAGTGACCAACCCGGACGTGGCCAAGTGGACCAAGATGAAAATGATGTCTGAGGTGGGTAAGCGTACCGAGGTGTTTGCCCGTTTCTCGACGGTCGCCGGCTCCCGGGGAGCGGCGGATACCCAACGGGACCCACGAGGCTTTTCGGTGAAGTTTTATACCGAAGACGGGAACTGGGACTTGGTCGGCAACAACACGCCAACGTTCTTTATCCGGGATGGCATCAAGTTTCCTGACTTCATTCATAGTCAGAAGCCGGACCCGTATACGAACCGCCAAGAGCCCGAGAATGTGTTCGACTTTTTCTCCCACTCGCCGGAGGCAACACACCAGTTCACCTGGTTGTTTGGTGATCGTGGTATCCCGGCGAGCTTGCGCAAGATGGATGGTTTCGGCTCCCACACCTTTCAATGGGTGAATGCGCAGGGGGAGGTGTTTTGGGTGAAGTTCCACTTCAAGACCGATCAGGGCATTGAATGTCTGACCTCTGAACAAGCCGCCCGGATCGGTGGGGAAGACCCAACCTATCTGCAAAGCGAGCTTTATGGAGCCTTGGAGCGCGGTGAGTATCCAAGCTGGACCTTGAAAGTGCAGATCATGCCGGCTGCGGAGGCGTCCACCTATCGGTTTAACCCGTTTGACCTGACCAGGGTTTGGTCCCAGAAGGACTACCCCCTGATTGAGGTCGGCAAGATGGTGCTGACACGGGCTCCAGACAACCACTTTGCGTATACGGAACAGGCGGCTTTCACGCCGGCCAATTTTGTACCGGGGGTCGGACCATCTCCTGACCGGATGTTGCAAGCGCGGTTGTTCGCCTACGGTGACGCGCATCGGTACCGGTTGGGCATCAACCACACCATGCTGCCAGTTAATGCGCCCAATGGTGTGAAGCGGCCAATCGGCAGCTACGGCCGGGATGGCTTCATGTGTATAGGTGATAACGGCGGTAAGAGCGCCAACTATGAGCCCAACAGTTTTGATGGACCGGTCCAAACCAACGAGGCGTTGTATGGGGGCGTGCCCGTGAGCGGTGTCACTGGCGCTTTCGACCAGGTCCATCACAAAGATGACAACGACTTTGTCCAGGCCGGCGATTTGTATCGTCTGATGTCGGAAGACGAGAAACAGCGCCTGGTCAACAACCTGGCTAACGGGTTGGCACAGGTCAAACGGGTCGATGTGGTTGAGCGGGTGATCGGCTATCTCAGTAATGCCGATGCAGACTACGGACGTCGTGTCGCAGAGGCCGTGGAACGGAAACGTGCCGGGAGAGCGGGTTAATCCCGCTCTTTTGGACCAGCAACAGTCGAGGTTTTTAAGATGCAAGTAGCCTATGCAATCCCGATTCAGGACGATGTGTATGACGAGCACGCCCTGGCGATCGCCCAGCAGTCCTTTCAGTTTGCCCGCACTGGCAATACCCAGGACTTGGCCCGTTTACTCCGGGCCGGACTGCCGGCCAATTTGATGAACGAGCAGGGCGATAGTTTGCTAATGCTGGCCAGCTATCAGGGTCATGCAGATACCGTCATGCTGTTACTGGACAAGGGGGCAGACCCTGAGACAGCGAACGACCGCGGGCAGACGCCTCTGGCGGGCGCGGCCTTTAAGGGCAATGTGGCGATGATGGAGATTCTGGTGGAGGGCGGCGCCCAGGTGGACGGCGTCAGTGGTGATGGCAAAACACCGCTGATGTACGCCGCAATGTTTGATCAGGTTGAGGCGGTGTCCTTTTTATTGGCCCGCGGCGCCGACATCGAACGGGCAGATGTTAACGGGGTGACGGCGTTGGGTCTGGCCCGTGCCATGGGCGCCAAGCGTACTCCAGAGTTACTCCTGGTTGCCCGAAAAACGACTCATTAATCAGTTCCGGGCGGCGTTGCCGCCCTTTTTATTTGTTCAATGTGCGCTCTGTTAAAATCTGCCTAATCAGTAACTTGGAATACTTTCTTCAGATACGAGATGAACATTGGGTCGTCGCACATGGTTTTGCCGGGGCTGTCGCTTAGCTTGGCCGTTGGCTTGTCATTGAGTCGAACCATCTTGATCACGATGTTGATGGCTTGAGGGCCGGTATCGTTGGTGAGGTGGGTGCCGATCCCGAAGGCGGTATTGGCCCGGGTCCGAAAGTATTCATAAAGATCCAGCGCCTTGCTCATGGTCAGGGCGTCACTGAAGACCAGGGTTTTGGTTTGAGGGTTGATGCGCAGGGAGCGGTAGTGCTCGATCATGCGCTCGCCCCAAACATAGGGGTCTCCTGAGTCATGGCGAACACCATCATAGAGCTTGGCGAAATAAAGATCGAAATCGCGGACGAAGGCATCAATTCCAATCACATCGGTCAGGGCAATGCCGAGATCCCCCCGATACTCCTTGACCCAGGATTCCAGCGCCGCCTTTTGGCTGTCAACCAATTGGCACCGTAGCGCCTGATGGGCCTGAAGATATTCATGGGCCATGGTGCCAAGGGGTAGGAGCCCTTCGGTCATGGCCAGGAATACATTGCTGGTGCCGGTCATATATTCGGAGAGCTCTCGGGCCAGGGTGTTGACCACGGTTTTTTGCCATTCACGGCTGAACCGCCGGCGGGTGCCAAAGTCCGAAAAGCGAAAGCCGGCAGGCCGGTTGGGGGCGCTAAAGTGATCTTGAACTAATTGAATCTTTTCATGGAGCCGTCGCAGGCCTTCCTGATGGGTTTGGGGAGAGGCGAACTGGCGGTAATAAAGCTCATTGACGATGGCCAGCAGATAGATTTCAAAGGGCATGACATGAAGCATGGGGCCTTTGATGGTGATGGCTAGCTGATCCCCGGAGGGGTCAACTTTTACAAAGGCCTGGCGCAGCTTGAAGATGCGCAGGAACTCAATGTAATCCTTCTTCATATAACGCAGGGAGCCCAAAAAGGCGAGCTCCTGGTCGGTGAACTGTAGCTGGCACAAGTGCTCAAGCTCCCGTTGGATTTCCTCAGCCAGTGGGCGGAGGTCCACATCCGGGGTGCGACACTTAAAACGGTATTCCGCATCAGCGTCGGGAAACTGGTGGAGCACCGACTGTTGCATGGTGAACTTGTAGAGATCGGTGTCCGTCAGGTGGGTAATGATCGGCATCCGGCCATGGCGATTGAAGAACTCTGCAACGGCAGGGTGTTGTTCTATGGGAGGTGTCGGGGTCATAGGCCTCTTGCTCAACGGATCATTGGCTTTGCCGGAAGGTTGGCTCTGCTGACTATTGTGTACTTCCCAGCTTGGCTGCGAGGTGAATGTGGCTTGGAAGGATGGAGTGCCGCAGGGAGTTTCACACTAAGTGCTCGCATTGTAAGGGAAAGTTCATCGTCCCGTCAGAAATTGATCTATTCACCGAAATGATAGCGGATATGTATTTTATAAATTTTATTTATTGGGTTGATCTGGTTACAATGCGCGGCGTGTTGAAATGATTGCCCGACGCGGAGCGTTCTGCTCAGCCTAGGGTGGTCCCTTAAGTGGTCTTCTTATAGGAATCAGACATCATGTCTCAATATCAAAAAGAGATCCAAGCCGTTGCCGCTCTGAAAGAGAAGTACGGCAGCGCCTGGAGCGCTATTAATCCGGAATACGCAGCGCGCATGCGTCTTCAGAACCGCTTCAAGACTGGTCTGGACATTGCCAAGTACACTGCAGCCATCATGCGTAAAGACATGGCTGAGTACGATGCCGACACTTCCCTGTACACTCAGTCTCTGGGTTGCTGGCACGGCTTCATCGGTCAGCAAAAGCTGATCTCCATCAAGAAGCACCTGAAGACGACCAACAAAAAATACCTGTACCTCTCTGGCTGGATGGTTGCAGCTCTGCGTTCCGAGTTCGGTCCGCTGCCTGACCAATCCATGCACGAGAAAACTGCGGTTTCCGGCCTGATCGAAGAGCTCTACACCTTCCTGCGTCAAGCTGATGCCCGCGAACTGGACCTGCTGTTCACTGAGCTGGACAAAGCCCGCAAGGCTGGCGACAAAGCCAAAGAACAGGAAATCCAGAACCAAATCGACAACTTCGAAACTCACGTTGTGCCCATCATTGCGGACATCGACGCTGGTTTCGGTAACGAAGAAGCAACTTACCTGCTGGCCAAGCAAATGATCGAGGCTGGTGCGTGCTGTATCCAGATCGAGAACCAAGTTTCCGACGAGAAGCAGTGCGGTCACCAAGACGGTAAAGTAACTGTTCCTCACGCAGACTTCCTGGCCAAGATCAACGCAGTTCGTTACGCGTTCCTGGAGCTGGGTGTTGACGACGGTGTAATCGTTGCACGTACTGACTCCCTGGGCGCTGGTCTGACCAAGCAAATCGCTGTGACCAAAGAGCCGGGCGATCTGGGCGACCTGTACAACAGCTTCCTGGACGGCGAGTACATCGAGTCTGCAGACGACATCGCAAACGGCGACGTTGTGATCAAGGCTCAGGGCAAGCTGCTCAAGCCCAAGCGTCTGCCTTCCGGTCTGTTCCAGTTCAAAGAAGGCACTGGCGAAGACCGTGTGGTTCTGGACTGTATCACCAGCCTGCAAAACGGTGCCGACCTGCTGTGGATCGAAACCGAGAAGCCCCACGTTGGTCAGATCGCTGGCATGGTCAACCGCATCCGCGAAGTTGTGCCCAACGCCAAGCTGGTTTACAACAACAGCCCGTCCTTCAACTGGACTCTGAACTTCCGTCAGCAAGTGTTCGACGATTGGGTTGCTAAAGGTAAAGACGTTTCCGCTTACGACCGCGACCGTCTGATGAGCGCTGATTACGACGGCTCTGAGCTGTGTGAAGAAGCTGATGCACGTATCCAGACCTTCCAGAAGGACGCGTCTCGCGAAGCAGGCATCTTCCACCACCTGATCACTCTGCCGACGTACCACACTGCTGCGCTGTCTACCGACAACCTGGCAAAAGGCTACTTCGCAGAAGAAGGCATGCTGGCTTACGTGAAAGGCGTTCAGCGTCAAGAGATCCGTCAAGGTATCGCTTGCGTGAAGCACCAGAACATGGCTGGCTCCGACATCGGTGACAACCACAAAGAATACTTCGCAGGTGAAGCTGCTCTGAAAGCTTCCGGCGAAGACAACACCATGAACCAGTTCGACAACATCTAAGACTGGTTCTCCGGCAGGCTTTAGCCTGCCATGGTGAAAAGAAAGGGAGCGGAGTGATCCGCTCCCTTTTTTTATGAGTGATGAATAGTTGTAGCTATTTTATTCATGGGGGTTAATTATTTTTTCATTCCTATTTATACGATGAATGATAGAATCCAATCCAGATGTCTCTAGAGGTGTAGACGATGGATTTGGGCAAAGTTGATTTGAACCAGTTGGTTCATTTGGACGTGCTGCTGCGTGAGCTGAATGTCACCAAGGCAGCCAATGTGCTGTGCATCACCCAGCCGGCCATGAGTAACAGCTTGAAGCGGCTGCGTAGTCTGTTTGATGATCCGCTGCTGGTGCGTACCAGCGAGGGGATGGCGCCCACCGAACTGGCCCTGGAAATTCAGCCGGCGATCCGCGATATCCTGTTCAACATTGAAAAAGTGATCAAGCCAGACCGGGACTTTGATCTCGACAGCAGTCGAGTGTTCAGGATTATGGCCAGTGATTACGCCGAATCGACCCTGATCCCCGATGTTTTGGCGGTGGTGCGCAAACAGGCACCCAACGTAACCCTGGATGTGCTGACTCCCAGTGACGTCACCTTTCAGGATGTGGAGCAGGGGCGGGTGGATATGGCGATCAACCGTTTTGACACCATGCCTCAGTCATTTCACCAAAAGACCCTTTGGCAGGACCCCTTTGCCTGCCTGATGAGTGCTGAGAACCCGTTGGTTGATGATTTCACCTTGGACACCTATTTGTCAGCTGGTCATATCTGGGTGAGTAAAACCGGCTTTGGGGTCGGCGTCGGGGTGAATCCAGAAGATGTGCAGCGTCTCGGTTGGGTGGATGAAGCCCTGGTGCGACTTGGAGTCAAGCGCAAGATCAGCGTTTTCACCCGACATTATCAGGTGGCGGTGCTCTTGGCCCGTCAGCATGATCTGATTGCCACCTTGCCTAGCCGGGTTGCCAAGCTGAACAGCCTGGACGATCGCCTGGTGTTGAAAGAGCCACCATTTCCCATTGAACCTATTGAGCTGAAAATGGCCTGGAGCCCCTTGCTCCACCATAACGCCGGCCATCAATGGTTGCGCAAGGTCATTATTGATGTGGCAACGGATTCTTTGGTCTAGATCAATCAATCGCTTATAAATAGGGGTGATCGATTGTCATCTGCTACCGCACTATCTATGGTAATCAGAGATATATCCGTTGTTATGAGGTAGTGATGGACTCTTTAACCAAGATGATGTTGGCAGTGGTCGCCGTGAGCCTGCTGGTGATGACCCTTGGCTTTGCTGCAAGAGCCACCAAAGGCGGGGTTGTCGCCATGCTGGTGGGTATCAGCGGTGTGCTGGGCTCCGTTGCTTACTACATCGCTAATGCCTATTAGTTTATCCAGCCAAAGCGGATGCTTTGCTACAGTTCGGTCCGACTTTGACGGGCATTGAGAAGCGGTTAGCAGACTTGGTGCCTGTCAGGACAGTGAAATTTGTTTGAAGGTAATTCTCGTTAAGTCCCGTAACAGCCTGTCGCATCCTTTCGGTAAATTGCATAAGCTTCATCCTCGTCTACGCTTCTGTTAGTCGTTTCATGGGGGGCTTATGGGCCAATTGCCGGATTCGGGAATCAACATTGTTCCCGGACTTTCCATTTTGCATGCCAATCATCCGGAGGATCTCCGGGAGTTGGTTATGGCGCACTTACGTCACTATCCGCTTCGCCCCCTGGAAAATGAACTGTTTTTGGTGCAGAGCAACGGCATGGCGCAATGGCTGCGTCAGCGTTTCGCCGAAGATGACGGCTGTGGCATTGCCGCGGCCATGGATATGCAAATGCCCGCCCGGTTCCTGTGGCAGGCCTATCGGGCCGTGTTGGGGGAAGACCGGGTGGTGGCGGAATCGCCCTTTGATAAAACCCGGTTGACCTGGCGTCTGTTACGGCTGCTGCCCAGCTGTCTGCAGGACTCGCGCTTTGTCTCGTTAGACCACTATCTTGCCGACACCACGGATATCTCCAAGCGCTTTCAGCTGGCGGAGCGGTTGGCGGATCTGTTTGATCAATATCAGGTGTATCGAGCCGACTGGCTGGCCGATTGGGCTGAGGGACGGGATCAGTTAAGGGATGCCCGCGGTGAAGCGATACCACTGGCGGAAAATATGCGCTGGCAGCCGGAGCTGTGGCGGCGCATCCTGGACGATGTCTCAGAGGAGGCCCGGGACAGCTCCCGGGCGGCGGTTCACCATCAGTTTATTCAGACGCTTAACTCGGGTAAGAAGCCGGTGGGTTCGCTGCCACGCCGGGTCGTGGTGTTTGGGATTTCTTCCTTGCCGACCCAGATTCTGGAGGCTTTGGAGGCGATTTCCCGGTTTTCCCAAGTACTGATCTGTGTGCACAATCCTTGTCGCTACTATTGGGCCGATATTATTGAGGAGCGCCAACTGTTACGGTTCGAGCATCACCGTCATGGGACTCGTCCGGACCTGATTGGGGTTCCGGAAGAGCAGCTCCACAGCGCCGTCAATCCTTTGCTGGCCGCCTGGGGGAAGCAGGGGAGAGACTATATCGGGCTGCTTTATGGTTATGACCAGGCCCGGGAAAGCACCGAGCAGATCGATGTTTTCCGTGATCGACTGAATCCCGAACAGCCTCTACTCCTACAGATGGTTCAGCAGGCCATACTGGATCTGGCACCGACGCCCCTGACGCCGGAGCTGCGGGAGGTGATCGCCAGGACTGACGACTCGATCCGGCTTAATTTGGCGTATAGTCGCCAGCGGGAAGTCGAAGTTCTGCAGGACCATCTGCTGGATTTGTTCAACCGGGATGGCAACGCACTACAGCCCCGTGACATTATCGTGATGGTGCCGGATATCACCTCCTATGCACCCCATATTGAAGCTGTCTTTGGCCGGCTGGAAAAAGATGACCCCCGTTACATTCCGTTCACCATCGCCGATAGGCCCGAGAGAGGCCAGAGCCAGTTGCTGCTGGCGTTAGAGCGGCTGCTATCCCTGCCTGAATCCCGGTTTACCACCAGCGACCTAATGGATTTGCTGGACATTACGGCGTTTCGGAACCGGTTCGGGATTCCCCTGGACGACCTGCCGCTGTTGCAGCGCTGGATCCAGGCCAGTGGGATCCGTTGGGGCCTGCATGCCTCTCACCGGGCGGGGTTTGAACTGCCGGAATCCTTGGAGCAAAACAGTTGGCAGTTTGGGCTGCGACGTATGCTGTTGGGATATGCCAATGGGTCGGTAGCCTGGCGAGAGATCGAGCCTTTTGCTGATCTGGGCGGGCTGGAAGCTGCCAGTGCGGGGCGTCTGGCGCGGGTGTTGGAAGTGCTGAATCATTATTGGCGCCAGCTGTCCGCGGTACGATCACCGGGCGACTGGGTCCTGTTGCTGCGGGAGCTGGTGGAGGACTGCTTACAACCCACCGACAGCGAAGAGTTAATTCAGCTGGATCGCTTTACCGATCTGCTGGATGAATGGCTCGAGGCCTGTGATCAGGCCCGTCTGGAAGAGACACTGCCGCTTAATCTGGTCAGGGATGCCTTGCTGGCCAATTTTGAGGAAACCGGTCTCTCCCAGCGCTTTTTGGCCGGGATGGTGAATTTTTGCACCCTGATGCCAATGCGCTCCATTCCCTTCCAGGTCGTCTGCCTGTTAGGAATGAATGATGGTGACTATCCCCGTCAACGTCTTCCCATGGACTTTGATTTAATGGCGGAACACTACCGGCCCGGTGACCGGACCCGGCGAGAAGATGACCGCTATCTGTTTTTGGAGGCGCTGCTGTCGGCGCGCCAACAACTTTATATCAGCTATATTGCCCGCAGCGAGCGGGATAACAGTGAGCGTACCCCTTCCGTGTTGGTCGCCCAGCTCTGTGACTATCTGGATAATGGCTGGCGTCTGGAAAGCGAGGCCGAGGATTCTCGCCAGCTTGTGGAACACCTCAGTGTCCTGCATCCCTTGCAACCGTTTAGCCCAGCGTATTTTGCGCCGGGTCGGGACCCGCGCTTGTTCTCATTTTGTCGGGAATGGCGTCAGGTTCACGAGCAGGCCTCGGTGGCAGAGCAGCCAGGGTTACCGCTGTGGCAGCCGGAAGAGCCTTTGACTCTTAGCGATTTGCAGCGTTTTATGCGTCATCCGGCAGAATTGTTCTTCCGGGAGCGGCTCCATGTTCGGTTTCAGGAGGCCGAGTCCAGCGTTGAGGAGCATGAACCCTTTGTCTTGGATGCCCTGCAGCGACACAGCCTGACCCGTGAGCTGGTTGAGGAAGCCTTGCAGGTTCCCGAGTCACAACGGGACCGCGTGCTGCAGAGCACTTTGCAACGTTTCGTGCGGCGGGGGCTTCTGCCGATCGGAGCTCAAGCGGAGCGGGTGGCCCAAGCCCTGTTGGAACCTGCCTGCCAGCTTCTGGAAAACTGGGAGCGTGCCTGTCAGCTATGGCCGGAGGCCGTCGATCTTGAGGAGGTACGCCTGACCCTGAGCGAGGGCGATTTGAATCTGCGGGTTGAGGATTGGCTGGGTGACTTGTATCGAGGTCCCAACGGTGATCTGGTGCGGCTGGAGCGCCGGCCAAGCCAACTTTATCGGGGCAAGCAGGGCGACCGCGCCTTGTTGAAGTTTCATTATTTTCCCGGGCTGTGGGTGCGTCATCTGGCGGGCAACGCACAGGGGTTGAACCTCACCAGCGTGTTGGTGGTCACCGATGGTTTGCACCGGCTTCCGCCTATGCCTCAGGAACAGGCGCTGGGCCATCTGATTGCCCTTGGCAAGGCGTGGTACGAAGGCCTGCAATCTTGTCTGCCGCTGGCTATGAATACCGCCATGGCGTGGCTTGATGAGGCGGACCTGGAGCAGGACCAGCTTCCCGAAAAGCTGCGGGAGATCTATGAAGGCGGCTTTAACCGAACAGGAGAGCGGGAGGAAAGCTACGCCTTAACCCGTTGCTGGCCTTCTCTGGAAGCACTTTGGAATGAGGATTTCAAACGGCTGGCCCTGGGGATATATGGACCGCTTCATCAGGCGCTGTCGGAATTAGAGGTAATCGATGTTGAAATGGCCGGGGCGGAGGGCGTGCGTCTGTGAGTGACATTCTCAATCCGCTGTCTTTTCCGCTGCAGGGAACCCATCTGATTGAAGCCAGTGCGGGTACCGGAAAAACCTATACCATTGCAGCGCTCTATGTGCGACTGGTATTGCAGCATGGCGGCGAGGCGGCCTTTTCTCGCCCGCTAGCCCCCCAGAACATTCTGGTGGTGACCTTTACCAATGCCGCCACGGAAGAGTTACGGGATCGTATTCGCCGACGCCTGGCGGAGGCTGCGCTGGTGTTTCGGGCACTGCCCAATGCCCCCCGGGATCCCTTGTTGCAGGAGTTGCGCGACTCTTATCCGGAAAGCCAGTGGCCGGCGTTGGCGCGGCGCCTGGAACTGGCGTCCAGCAGTATGGACGAGGCCGCGGTGCATACCATTCACGGCTGGGCGCAACGCATGCTCAGTCAATATGCCTTTGATAGCGGCTCCCGGTTCAATCTGCGACTGGAAGCGGATGACCGTGAACTCTATCAGGAGGCGGCGCGGGATTATTGGCGGACCTTTGTTTATCCGCTCGCCGGTGAAGAATTGAGTCAGGTACTGGCTTGTGTGGACTGCCCGGACAGCTTGGCCGCGAGTATCCGTCAATGGCCGGATTTAGCCGCTAAACCGGACGCCGGCCTGGAGTTTCTGCAGGCGGTCAGTCAATGGTCGGAGCAGTATGGCCAGTTGCAGGAACGGAGCCGTCGTCTATGGCTAAGCGAAGCGTCCAAGATTGACGCCTGGTTTGAACAGGCCCTGGAGAAGGGCTGGCTACATGGAGCAAGCCACAAGCCCGAGCCCACCCGGGAGCTGCTTGCCGAGCTGCACGCCTGGGCGGCCGGGGAGGATCTGTTCAAAGCCGAGCGCCATGGCAAACTCAGCGCCACTGGACTGCGACTGACCAAAAAAGCCGAGCCCCCTACGCTTGAGGCGTTCCAGGCCATCGCTGACCTGGTTGACTGTTGTCAGCAAGCGCCGGAGATCGGACCGGATCTGTTCGGGCATGCCAAGGCGTGGTGCGAAAGAAGGGTTGAGCAGGCCAAACAACGGCGGGCGGAATTATCCTTTGATGATCTGCTACGCCGTTTGGATGCGGCCTTACAGGGGCCTAATGGGCCGGTATTGGCTGAGTCGATTCGTCGTTCCTACCCGGTTGCATTGATCGATGAGTTCCAGGATACCGACCCGGTCCAATATCGGATGTTTCGCACCCTTTATCTTGGGCGGCCCGGACTTGGACTTTTCATGATTGGTGACCCCAAGCAGGCGATTTATGCCTTTCGGGGGGCTGATATCCATACCTACTTACAGGCCCGTCGGGATACCCAAGGCAAGTTCTTTACGCTCGACACCAACTATCGCTCCACCCATGGGCTGGTTGATGCGGTCAATACGCTGTTCAAGCACGCCGATCGGCTGGAGGCAGGGGCTTTCCTGTTCAAGGATGAGATTCCCTTTACCCCGGTGAATGCCAAGGGGCGCCGGGAGCAACTCGTGGTGGATGGGCAGGCTTTACCGGCCATGACCTTTTGGTATGATCTGGACCCTCGTAACAAGACTGCCTACCTCTCCGATATGGCGGCGGTGACGGCCAGCCAGATCGTGCAATTGCTGCAGGGGGCCTCCGAGGGACGGGTCGGTTTTGACGACGAGGGTGTGCTTCAGCCACTGCATTCTTCCGACATTGCCATTCTGGTTCGTGACCGTACCGAGGCTGAGGCGATTCGCCAGGCCCTGTCGGAGCGGGGCTTGCGGAGTGCTTATCTCAGCGATCGGGAGTCGGTTTATAACAGCGCGGAAGCGCGGGATCTGCTGTTGTGGCTGCGGGCAGTCAACCAACCCGAGTCGGAGACTTGTCTCCGTGTGGCCTTGGCATCCCCCACGTTGGATATGCCGCTCACCGAGCTGGATACCGCCAGTGACCATAGCCAGCACTGGGAGGGGCGGGTAGAGCAGTTTCTGCTTTATCGGCGTTTGTGGCAGCGCAAGGGGCTGCTGGTCATGCTGACCCGGCTGCTGGACGACTTCCAATTGCCGGCCCGTTTACTGCAAAAGGCAGAGAGCGGCGGAGAGCGTAGCCTGACCAACCTGATGCAGCTCGGTGAATTGCTTCAGCAGGCCTCCATTGATTTGGATGGTGAGCAGGCGTTGTTGCGCTATTTCCAGGAGCGTATCGAAGAAGCCAAGGACAGCCGCAGCGAGGATTATGTACAGCGCCTGGAAAGTGATGAGGCGCTGATCAAGGTGGTGACTATCCATAAATCAAAGGGGCTGGAATATCCCCTGGTGTTTTTGCCCTTTATTGGCACCAGCCGCCCGGTGGACCGGAATGGGCGGTTGTTCTTTAGTTATCATGATGAGACCGGGCGGCGCTGCTTCGACTACGAGTTGACTGATGAAGGCAAGGCCTATGCGGATCGAGAGCGTCTGGCTGAAGATTTGCGGCTGCTCTATGTTGCGGTTACCCGTGCCCGTCACGCCTGCTGGTTGGCCGTTTCGCCCTTGGGCAAGCAAAACAAGAACAGCTATTCCTGCCAGCTCAGGTTCTCAGCCCTGGGGCAGATACTCAATGGGGGCGAGCGGCTGGAGCCCGAAATACTGACTGCTTGCCTGAAAAGCCTGCAAGGTGAGAGCACAAGCATCGCCATTCAGAAGTTGCCCGAGGCTACCACTTACAAGTACCAACCGATCATAGAGGCGCCAGAGTTGGAGCCTGCCCGGCAAGCCGTGCAGCGTGCGGGCACGCCCTGGTGGATTACCAGTTACAGTGGCGTGATCGCCGGGGCACGGATGGCCCAGGGCGAGGAAGAGGGTACAAGCCCGTTCGGTGGCTTGGCTGAAGATCCTGCCGAGGCAGAGCTGATTCTGGCGGAAGATTCCGCCGCCCAGGCAGTGGCCGAAGAGTTGTTATTGGATGCCCAGGAAGGCGGACCTCTGGAGCCCGGCGGAGAAGAGCATAGCTTGCATCGGTTCCCCAAAGGTGCGCGAGCCGGAATCTTTTTGCATGGTTTGCTGGAGTGGGCCACCCGGCAGGGCTTCAGTCAGCTGTTGTCGGCGCCGGAACCCCTGCAGGATCAGGTGGCCCGTCGCTGCCGCGCCCGCGGACTGGATGACTGGGCCGAACCCTTGCTGGAGTGGCTGCTGGGCTTTCTTGATACGCCTTTGCCGTTGCCCCACGGGAGCAGCCTGGCGCTGGGCCAACTGGATACGACCAGGGCCATAGCCGAGCTGGAGTTCTGGTTTTCCGTCACTCAGACAGATAGCCAACAATTGGACCGTTTGCTCCATCAGCAGGTGGCCCCCGGCCAGCGTCGGCCCCAGTTGCTTCCCCAAACCCTGAATGGAATGTTGAAGGGCTATATTGACCTGGTCTTTGAACATGACGGCCGCTACTACGTGGCAGACTACAAGTCCAACTGGCTGGGACCGGATACCGCGGCCTATACCCCGGCGTCAATGGAGGCCGCGATGCTGGAGCACCGGTACGATCTGCAGCTGGCCCTATACAGCCTGGCGCTCCATCGACTGTTGCGGGCCCGAATCCCCAACTACGACTATGACCGTCATTTCGGCGGCGTGTTGTACCTGTTTTTGCGGGGCGTGGCCAGTGATGGCAGTGGCGTTTATCGGTTGTGCCCACCGCGGAGTTTTATTGATGCGCTGGACCGTCTTTTTGCCAGTCGAGCCCTACAGGGAGGCCAGCCATGAGCTTTGTGTTGACCCATGAAAACCTGGAAACCTTGTTGCTGCAGTGGGTGGAGCTGGGTTGGCTGAGGGAGCTGGATCGTGCCTTTGTGAAGTTTCTCCATGAGCATGAACCAGATGCTGATCCCTTGACCCTCTTCAGCGCCGCGCTGGTCAGTCATCAGCTGGGGCGTGGGCATATTTGCCTGGCGTTATCCCAGGTGTTGCAGGCGGCGAACGAGGCTTTGGCGATTCCGCCTGATTCGACGGTGGTGGCCGCGGGGGTGCTGTTGCCGTCCCAGGTTGTGAATGGGCTGGAGCTGTCCGAGTGGCGGGATGCCCTGGCCCAATCTCCGTTAGTGGATCAGGGGGTGGGAGACTGTCCTCTGGTGTTGGACGGCCGTCGGCTGTATCTGCGTCGTTACTGGCAATATGAACAGGATGTGGCGGCAACCATCCGGGCCCGTTTGTCCACGGAAGTCGAGCCCCCCACTGGGCTGGCGGAAAAACTGGATCATCTGTTTGCGCCATTGTGTAGCGATCAGGAGCGGGCCCGGGAGGAGATTAGTTGGCAGATGGTCGCCGCTGCCATGGCTGCGCGTGCATCTTTTACTGTGATTTCCGGCGGCCCGGGCACGGGTAAAACCACGACAGTGGTACGCCTTTTGGGGTTATTGCAAGAGCTGGCCCTGAATGGACAGCAGGCCCGTCCGTTACGGATTCGGTTGGCAGCACCCACCGGTAAGGCCGCGGCACGCCTGACCGAGTCAATCACCCGCGCCTTGGATGAGTTGGACGAGCGGGTACGAATCCATATTCCCGCCGAGGTTAGCACCCTGCATCGTCTGCTGGGCCCGATTCCGAACAGTCGGCAGTTCCGTCATCACCGGGGTAACCCCCTGCATTTGGATCTGTTGGTGATTGACGAAGCCTCCATGGTGGATCTGGAAATGATGGCCTGGGTACTGGCAGCGTTGCCCCCCAAGGCGCGGCTGATTCTGCTGGGGGATAAAGACCAGCTGGCTTCCGTGGAGGCCGGCGCGGTGCTCGGTGAGCTGTGTCGCGGGGCGGACCAGCCCGGCTATAGTGCCACTTTGGTGCAGTGGCTGAAAGAGCAGACCGGTTACGATTTAAATGACTGGCAGGGGCAACAAGGAGAGCTTGCGGATCACATCGCCCTCTTGCGCAAGAGCCACCGGTTTGATGCCCACAGCGGGATCGGTCGCCTGGCTCAGGCGGTTAACCAGGGTGACGTGGAGGTCATGGAAGCCGTCTGGTCGACAGGCTTTGCGGATATAGGGCGATTAACGCTGTCCCAGGAAACCGATAAGAGCTGGCGGCGACTGATCCTGGAGGGTGACGCCGGCCAGTTTGGTCAGATTGAGGGGCGTTTGGATTCTCGTGGCAATCCATTGGCTGCGCCCCTGGGCTACCGGCATTATTTGGAACTTATCCGTCACCAGCGCCCGGCTCAGCCAACGCCGGAGCTTTGTGATGCCTGGGCACGGGAGGTGTTAAACGGCTTTGGGCAGTTCCAGTTGTTGTCTCCATTGCGTCAGGGGCCTTGGGGCGTAGAAGGCCTGAACCGTCGGGTAGAGGCCATTCTGGAAGAAGCCGGGCTGATTGCTCCCCAAGGGCGGGCCTGGTATGAAGGGCGCCCGGTCTTGGTGACGCGCAACGACTATGGCCTGGGCCTAATGAATGGCGACATTGGGATTACCCTCGGCGATCCCATGGATGGTGGCAGGCTACGGGTTTTCTTTGCGCTGGCTGATGGCGGCGTAAAGCGCGTGCTGCCCAGCCGGTTGACCGAGGTGGAAACCGTATTCGCCATGACGGTGCATAAGTCCCAAGGCTCCGAGTTCACCCACACGCTACTGATGATCCCCGATCAGATGGGCGCGGTGATGACCCGCGAGCTGGTCTATACCGGCATTACCCGGGCGCGGGATTGGTTTACCCTGGCCGGGCCTCAACTGTCCTTGGTGAATCAGGCGGTGCAAAGACAAACCCTACGGGCCTCCGGCCTCAGCGCCCTTCTGCGTTCCTCCCAGGCCCAATAACCCGCTTTAAAGCAATGGGGAACTTGGGCCGGGCGGTGTACTTCTTCGGCTGAAAACCCATCTGGCTCACTGGAAAGTCTTTTCACAGAGCCTTCTGTACCATAAAAGAGTGGTGCTTGGTCAAGTCTTGGCCGGGCTGGCGGTCGACGGGGGTGATATGGCTATGGAATTCGAGGCGGTATTTTTCTTCGTGTTGGTGGTGAGTGCAACGGTCGGGTCAGCGTGCTACGGCCAGTTGCTTGCCAGGTTGGATCATCCAGTAAAAATCCCCGTGAAGGTGCGTCACCGCTGAGTCTCAGGTTTCATCGGTGGAGTTGATTCCGTTGTCCGATCCAGGCTGGTATGGTGGGCGGCCATCAGTTCAGCTAGACGAGATCATCTGTGGCCATCAAAACACCGATTCCGACCAACCTGATCACCGGTTTTCTAGGGGCGGGAAAAACGACCGCGATTTTAAGCCTGCTCCGCCGTAAGCCCAATGCCGAGCGTTGGGCGGTATTGGTCAACGAATTCGGTGAGGTGGGGGTTGATGGTGCCATCCTGCAGGGGCAGGGCGCCGTGGTCCGTGAGGTTCCGGGCGGTTGCTTGTGTTGTGTGGCCGGCGTCCCGATGCAGGTGGCGCTGACCCGCTTGATTGCCCAGGAAAAACCCGACCGTTTATTGATCGAGCCCTCCGGGCTTGGGCATCCCGCTCGGGTGCTGGATCTGCTGCGCTCCGAGCAATATCGCCAGGTGCTGGAGGTGCGGGCGACCGTGGCGCTGGTGGATCCTCGCAAGCTGATGGACCCACGTTATACCAGCCATATTGGCTTTCGGGACCAGTTAAACCTGGCGGATATTGTTGCCGGCTCCAAGGATGACCTGCTCACGGATGAAGATCGTCAAGGTTTTCATCGCTGGGTGGAGTCCTTGCGCCCCCGCAAGGCACTCGCTGCCCTGATCCGTCAGGGTGAGGTTCCCCTGGAATGGCTGGATCATTGCAGTAGCCAGGCCTTTCAGGCCGAAAAACCTCACCCCCATGCCGGCCAGGCGGCGTTAACTCCTTCAACGGTGTTGGACTTGAGTCAGATGGCCATGCCTTTGGAGCCAGACGCCTGGCGGCGTTATGAAGGCAAGGGTGAGGGGCCGGGGCGATGTGGATGGCGGTTTGGGCAGGAGGTGCGGTTTGACTATCAGGCGTTGCTGTCATTTCTGTATGGCCTTGATGTGGCCCGGGCCAAGGGCGTGGTGTCAACGGATCATGGCTGGCGGGTACTGAATCTCAGCGATGGAGTCCTGTCGGATCAGGAAATGGAGCCAATGGAGGAAGGGAGGTTGGAGATTATTGCAGCGGATGGGGGGGCAGATTGGCGGCAGCTGGAGGCCGAGTTGCTAGCCTGCAAAATTTAGAAAAAAACGCTATTTTCCGAGCCAGACGCTTGCATATAATTGCGGTCTTGGACGGCCGGTCGGCTGTCCCGTCCTCAAGGCCGTTTCCATCACTCCACTTCTGGAGGATTCAATGGATATGCAACAAAGCGAGTTGCTGCCTATCGGCACTGGCCTGCTAACCGAACTTTCGGTAACTAGTCATGTTTCGGCACACTACAACAGCCTTATTGTCGAAGGTTTGGTGAGCCAGGGTTGGGCCGTTATTCCCGACTACCTTGACCCGCAACTCTGTGAAGAGCTTCGGGCGGAAATGCTGCGCTATCATGAACAGGATCAATTCCGCAAAGCCGGTATCGGTCCCGTAGAGGAGCGTCAGCGGAATGAAGCCATTCGCCGCGATAAAATCTGTTGGCTGGAAGGGGCAACCCCGGCCCAGCGAAAATACTTTGAGCTCATGGCAGAGCTGCGCCAGCAGATCAATCGGGAGTTGTTTTTGGGCCTGTTCGACCTGGAGGCCCATTACGCCGTCTACGAACCCGGCGACTTCTATCGGATCCATCTGGATGCCTTTCGTGGACGTTCCAGCCGGGTTGTGACGGTCGTGTCCTATTTTAACCCCCACTGGCGGGAAGAGGATGGGGGGCTGCTGAACATCTACGACTCCGACGATAGGACGCTGGTGAGTCAGATCATGCCCTTGTCCGGTACCCTGGTCTGCTTCCTGAGCGAAATGATCCCTCATGAGGTGACGCCCACGGCCCAGCTGAGATGCAGTATTGCCGGCTGGTTCCGTCGCAATGGCAGCACCGGCGAGCTGGTTGATCCGCCAACCTGATCTTGATGTCTCCCATGCCTGGCCGGGCGTTAGGCGGTCGGGCATGCCGTTGTAGCGGGCGGCGATTTCTGTCAGGTAGATGCTTGAGATCTTTCTTTTGATCCCCATCAATTACGACGAGGCTATAGCTGCTAGCCTGATAAATGGACTGTGTGGCCAGCTCTAGTCGACGAGTTCGGTGACCATGCATAGGATGTGACAGTTCACGCCGCGGTTCAGCGGTATGCCGTTGTGGTGCCTCAACCGAAAGCTCTGGTCGCTGGAATTGAACTGGTGAGTTGGCCGTGCGGCCGACCTAAAACCTGATGGACAGGTCTTCTTTAGGTATCCAGAACTGATGAGGAGGTGTCATTATGAAAAAGAAATGGTCTCCCTGGAACTGGTTTAAAAAAGAGCAGGAACAGCAAGGCAACCAGGTCAGTACAGGGTCTGCATTACCGGTTCAACGGTATGATGAGTTTGGCTTTCCCCTGATGCGCCTGCACCGGGAGATAGACCGGATGTTCGATGAAGCCTTCCGGGGCTTTGGTTTCAACATGCCGTCGCTTCTGGCACAGCCATCGGGTCTGAACAGTCTGTTCAAGCCCGTGGTGGATATCGCCGAGAACGATAAGAGCTATGTGATCAGCGTAGAAGTGCCGGGAGTGGATGAGAAGGATATCCAGGTTCAGTTGGAGGAGGATGTTCTGATCATTCGTGGTGAGAAAAAATACGAGCAGGAAAGTGAAGAGGAAAACTACCACCGGATCGAGCGTTCCTATGGTACTTTCCAGCGTGTATTGAACCTGCCGGATAATGCCAACCCCGAGTCGATCAAAGCCCGTTTTAAAAATGGTGTATTGACCCTGACGGTAGAGAAGTATGCCGATGCCAAACCCAGGAAAGGGCGGGTCATTGATATCGAAAACGCATAACCACCTTGAAGCCGCCGGCCGTCCCGGCGGTTTCACTTGTGCCTCACGGGCATCTTTGTTATTATCCCCGCGCCTTTGAAAGAGGGCTGGCCCAGTGGCTACACGTCATGGTGGCTCCTGTCGGTCCCCCCGCAACAATACGCCGCGAACCTGGTCAGGCCCGGAAGGGAGCAGCCACAGTGGCCGATTTGGGTGCCGGGGTGTGGCTGGCAGGAGTCGCCTCCAAATTTCTCCTGCTTCTCCATCCTCCAGCGCTTTTCTGTGATGCTTTGCTGACGCTCAGTCAAAGATCGTGCTATCGTTATCCCAATTTAAGACAATGATTTAACGGGACGCAGTCAATCATTCATGAGTTATCAGGTACTGGCACGCAAATGGCGTCCACAGTCATTTCTGGAAATGGTCGGGCAGGAACACGTTCTGAAGGCGCTGGTCAATGCGCTGGATCAGGACCGTCTGCACCATGCCTACTTGTTTACCGGGACGCGGGGGGTTGGTAAGACCACCGTTGCCCGTATCTTTGCCAAATGTCTTAACTGTGAATCGGGTGTTACGTCCAAGCCCTGCGGCACCTGCGGCGCCTGTCGTGAAATCGCCGAAGGGCGTTTTGTCGACCTGATTGAAATTGACGCGGCCTCCCGCACTAAAGTGGAGGATATGCGCGAGCTGCTGGAGAACGTCCAGTATGCGCCGACCCGCGGACGCTTCAAGGTTTACCTGATCGACGAAGTCCACATGCTCTCCACCTCCAGTTTCAACGCCTTGTTGAAGACCCTGGAGGAGCCGCCGTCTCACGTCAAGTTTCTGCTGGCGACCACGGATCCACAAAAACTGCCGGTGACGGTGTTGTCCCGCTGCTTGCAGTTCAATTTGAAAAACATGTCGCCCGAACGCATTGTCGGGCACTTACAGCGCATTCTCACTGAAGAAAGTCTTGCCTTTGAAGAGCCCGCGCTCTGGCTCTTGGCGCGGGCTGCCGATGGCAGTATGCGCGATGCTTTGAGCTTAACCGACCAGGCGATCGCCTTTGGCGGTAACCAGCTGCTGACCCGTGATGTCAGCGCCATGCTGGGCACCGTGGATCAAGGGCAGGTTGTCCGGCTGGTGGAGGCACTGGCTCAACGTAATGGCACTCAGCTCTTGGAGCTGGTGGCACAGTTTTCGGAATTTTCTCCCAACTATGGCCATGCCCTTGATTCCATGGCTTCCTTGTTGCACCGGATTGCGGTGGAGCAGACCGTGCCCGGGGCTTTGGATAACAGCCAGGGTGATCAGGAACAGCTACGCCAATTGGCCGGCAGTCTCGCCGCGGAAGATGTGCAGCTGTTTTATCAGATTGCGATTCAGGGACGGCGGGATCTGAGTCTGGCGCCTGACCCACGGACCGGCTTTGAGATGGCCCTTTTGCGGATGTTGGCGTTTATGCCGAACGCGACGCAGCAGCCCCAGCCGGTGGCACTGACTTCGCCGGAGCAGTCCGCGCCCGCAGTATCTCCAGCTAGCGCCCAGATGCCCGAAAGTGAGTTGAGCCAAGCGCCACAACCGGAGGTGCAAAGCACCACTGAGGAGCAAGAGCCAAGCCCGACGGCGTTACCTGTTTCAGAGCCGGCGGCGCAAGCTACTGTGGACTCGCAGGTGACAGAACCGGCACCCGCTCATCCATTACCCAGCCAAGCCACAGAGACACCAGAGGAGCTCAATCAGCCCCCAAAGTCTGAACCTTCTCCGCCGAGCTCTCCCGTGGAGAGCGCTTCAGCTATTGTTGACGCTGCACCGTCCGCGGCGCCTTCGCCAGCTGTGCCGGTGAGTGAAGGGACGGCAGAGCCACAAGTGAGCATTGAAGCTCCGGTTGCGGAACCGGCAGCGTCTGAAGAACCGGCAACTCAACTAGAGGCCTCGTCTGAAGATACCGTGCCGGTAATGGCGGCTGCCGCTTTTAATGATGGCCCGCCCATCGATGCCTATGATGACGAAGAATTTGCGCCGGAAGCCGAGGCGGACTACGCCGAGTTTCTGATGGGCCAGGATGTGGAGCTGGTGGCGGAACCCGCATCACCTGAAACCTCCCTACCGGCCGTTGAGCCGGAGGCTGGGGATGACCAGGCTCCGGTACGACCTTCTGATGAAGGGCCTTTGTTGGCTAATGAACCCTGGGTGACCTTTATTGATCGTCTGGGATTAACCGGCCTGACACAAAACCTGGCCATGCAGGCGGTTGTGCAGAAAGTCGACGGGCAGCACTTGGTTTTTGTGATGGATGCCCGGCATTATGATTTACTGAATCAAAACCATCGCCAACGGATTGTTCAGGCGCTAGAGACGGTGCTGGGCGCACCGCTCAATGTGGAATTTATCGTGGGCGAAGCCGAATGGGAAAGCCCGGCCCGGTATCGGCGCCGGCTCCAGGCCGAGCGCCAGGCCCAGGCGGTTGCAGAAATCAAAGCCGACCCCCACGTGGCGGCGCTGGTCCAGGCTTTTGATGCCGTGGTGTTGGAAGACACCATCAAACCACGTTGAGCCCACTGAAGAATTGAGATTGGAAAAGTAGAGGAAGCAATATGAAAGGTTCAATGGGAGACCTGATGCGTCAGGCTCAGAAAATGCAGGAACAGCTGCAAAAGGCCCAAGAAGAGCTGGCCAAGGCTGAAGTGACCGGCGAGTCAGGCGCGGGCCTGGTGAAAATCACCATGAATGGCCGTCATGATGTAAAAAAGGTGGAGATCGATGCGTCCCTGATGCAGGAAGACAAAGAGATCCTGGAAGACCTGATTGCCGCTGCGGTGAATGATGCCGTTCGCCGGATTGAAGAAAACAGCCGCAACCAAATGGCCAGCCTGACCGCGGGCATGGGGATTCCGCCTGGATTCAAAATGCCGTTCTAAGCAGGGCCTGGCAGTATTATGACGTTTAGTCCTCTGATTGATCGCCTGATTGAGGGGCTGCGACGACTGCCGGGCGTCGGGCCTAAATCAGCGCAGCGTATGGCTTTACACCTTCTGGAACGGGATCGGCCCGCCGGTATCACCCTGGCGGATGCGTTGCGTGCCGCCATGGAAGGGGTGGGCCGCTGTCGCGACTGCAACACCTTTACCGAGTCTGAATTGTGCCGGATTTGTGACAACCCCCGTCGCGACACTCAGGTTCTCTGTGTGGTTGAAGCGCCTTCGGATGTGTTGGCCATTGAGCAAACGGGCACTTTCAGTGGCCGCTACTTTGTCTTAATGGGGCATTTGTCTCCGATTGACGGCATCGGCCCTGAGGAAATCGGGGTGAATCGCCTGCTGGAACTGGTGGACCGCCTCGCAGTCGCCGAGGTGATTCTGGCCACCAACCCCACCGTTGAAGGTGAAGCCACCGCTCAGTACATTGCCGAACTTCTGCGTCGCCGTCAGGTCTTGGTCACACGCATTGCCCATGGTGTTCCCTTGGGGGGAGAGCTGGGCCTGATTGATGGCGGAACCCTGTCTCATGCTTTCCAGGGCCGTAAACCCCTGGGCTGATGTTTCGTGCTAACTAGGATTTCCCGTGATTACACTTAAAACCAGCCTGGTGGAGGACAATGCAGCCTTGGCCCAATGGGCCGAGCATTGGCTGCAAGAAGCCGCGATTGGCATTGATACCGAATTTATCCGTACCCAGACTTTTTATCCCAAGGCCGGGTTGTTCCAGATCTCATCCAGCCAGGGCGAGGTCTTGGTCGACCCCCTCAAGGTAACGGACTTCGAGCCCTTGCGGCGGGTGCTGGCTGATCCGGGGGTGATCAAGGTGATCCACGCCGGCAGCGAAGATCTGGAGCTGTTCCAGTACTTTCTGGGTGTCCTTCCCCAGCCTTTGTTTGATACCCAAATTGCCGCGGCCTTTGCCGGCAAGGGGCTGTCGGTAGGTTATCAAAAACTGGTGGAAATGGAGCTGGGCCAGCAATTGCCGGCCTCGGAAACTCGTTCCAACTGGTTGCAAAGACCTTTGACAGAGTCTCAGATACATTACGCCAGCGCCGATGTTCACTTTCTTTTACCGCTGTATCGGACGCTTAACGAGCAGTTGAAGGCCAAGGGAATGCAGGAGCCTTTTGCCGAGACCTGTGCGGAGTTGATCCAGGACTACCAAGAAGGGCGTGATCCCAGCCTTTACTTTCAGAAGCTCCGGGGAGCCTGGCGGCTTAGCCGGGGACGGCAGAGAGTGTTGCAACAGCTGTGTATCTGGCGGGAAGCAGAAGCCCGGCGACGGGACCAGCCCCGGTCACACGTGTTGCCTGATGCAGTGGTGATGGAAATTGCCCAGCAGCAGCCGAAAACTGTGTTTGAGCTCAGTAAGATCCCCGGCATTACTCATCGTCAGTTAAAGCAGCTTGGGGAGCCGATTCTTCAAGTGGTCCGCCAATCCCAAACCATGGCGGCGCTGAAGCCCGCTGAAGCCATTCCAAAACCTCTGGAAAAAGAGCGCAAGGCCCTCTTTCAGTGTATTCGAGAGCGGGTCAGGGTGATCGCAGAGCAACTTCAGGTGCCGGATTCGTTACTGATTAAAAAACGTCAGATTGAGGAGCTGGCCACCCAGGTGGTCTTGCACCGGCCTTTGGAGCAGTTGCCTATCTCCCTTAAGGGTTGGCGCGCGCCAATTCTTAATCAGCCACTGTTGGACGAAATCAATAAATTTATAGCGGAGCAGAGCGATGCGAATCCTGTCGATCTATAAAAGCCCGCGCCGGGATGAAATGTATCTCTACGTGGATAAGAAGCAAGGGCTGAGCCAGGTGCCCGCACCACTGATCGAGCACTTTGGCACCCCCGTACATGTGATGGACATGCCATTGCTGCCTAACCGGAAGCTCTCCCGGGTCTCTGCCACGGATGTTCTCGCCGGTATTGATGAGAAAGGCTTCTATCTGCAAATGCCGCCGCCCGCTGAAGATTATATGCAGGAAATGCGGCTTCTCGCCGAGCAGGCCTGGGCCCGTCGGCGCACCGAATGAAGCAGCGCACTGTTCAACGCAAAGGTTAAACATGTTGATCGAATATAAATATGAAATCGCCTGGGGTTTGTATCTGCTCTCAGCGCTTGGCTTTTTTGGATTGATGTGGCCCGTTTTCCAGCGCATCCCCTGGCGTGGGGTGAGGCGTTTCATGAAGGCGCTGCTGGCAGTGCTGCTGTTTACGCCCGCGGCCTCGGTGCCTTCAGAGAGCTTCCTGGCGCCAGCGACTCTGGTTTTCGCCTATGAAGCACTGACCGGTGACATGGAGTTGGCCATTCAAGCGGGAATATTGCTGGGGTTGGCGCTGGTTGCCTTATTGGGCGTGCTGCTATTGGAAACCTTGTTTCGCCGTCTGCTACAAACATCCTCCCCGGATTAGAGAGGTAAGGGAGCTTTTCGGAAGAGTTGCCTGCGGCGCTCTTCCGTCCAATCCGCCATAAACTCTGACCGTTTGCCTCAGGTGGCTGAAAAAGCTGCTATAACTGTATCGGGTCAAGGCCTTAGCTCAGGCCGTATCGTTGCAGGAAACCATATGATTTCACGCCTTTCCCTCATCGTTTTGGTGGCCGCTGCATTTTGCGTCCCTGGCATTCAGGCTGCCGAACAGCCCTCTAACGTCGCCCCCACTGAAGTTCGGTTGCTGGTGGACATCTCCGGCAGCATGAAACAAAACGATCCCCACAACCTGCGCAGTCCGGCCTTGAGTTTGGTCGCCCGGATGTTGCCGGACGGTTCTCGTGCCGGGGTCTGGACCTTTGGCCGGATGGTAAATGCGCTGGTGCCTCTGGCTCCCGTGGACGGCGCTTGGCGGGAAAGGGCCGTCAGCCAGGTAGGTCAGATCCGTTCGGTGGCGTTGTTTACCAATATTGGGGGTGTTCTGGAAGCCGCCTCAACGGATTTGAAAGCCGGCGCCTCCGGAGAAGGTGTCCATTTTATTCTGCTGACGGATGGCATGGTGGATATTTCCGAAGAGCCCGAGACCAACGCCCGGGAAAGGGCCCGGATTCTCAGTGAAGTGTTGACGCCGATTAAGCGCTCCGGTGCGCGCCTGCACACCATTGCGCTTTCCCGCAATGCCGATACCAGCTTGATGAGGTCCTTGGCCCTTGAAACCGGTGGCCTGTTTTCGGTGGCGGAAAGCTCCGAGACATTGAGCCGGATTTTTTTGCAAGCGTTGGATCAGGCGGTCCCTGCGGAACAGGCACCGATTGAGAACAATGCTTTCAGCATTGATGCCAGTGTTCAGGAGTTTACGGTGCTGGCCTTTGTGGAGGATGGAGCACCCGCGGTGAAATTGGTTGATCCGGCCGGGCATCGCTATCAAAACGGGGAACATCCCCCGTCTGTCCGCTGGTATCAGGACCGCGGCTATGAGTTGATTACCGTCACCGCGCCAAGCAACGGTGAATGGAAACTGGAGGCGGATATTCAGGAGGGAAGCCGAGTGACACTGGTCACCGACTTGACCATGCGGGTGTCACCCCTGCCGGCCAACTTCTTCCCGGGGGATGTTTTGGAGCTGACCGCAGCCTTCTATGAAGGGGAAGAGCGGGTTACTTCGCCAGACTTTCTCAGTGTCGTTGATGTGGATGTCACGATTAGCAATCAACTGGACCTGTCGGGCACCAAACGTATCTCCGCCACTGAACAGCCTCCCGCGGACGGCTTCTATCGTGACGTGATTCAGGGGCTACCGGAGCTCGGACGCTATACCGTCAGCGTCACGGCGGACGGTAAAACATTTCGGCGTCACTTTGCCCAGCAGATTCAGCTCAATCCGCCGATTGACGTGGAGTTGGAAGGGGCGGGAGATCACTATCGGCTGGTGGTGATCCCGCGCAGTGAACGTATTTTGGTGGATCGTACCCAGGTGGCAGTGAGCATCAATGGTCCTGATGGCAGCAAAGTGATCCGGCCGTTGTCCTATGAAGCCCAAGCCAGACGCTGGGGGCTTGAGATCGAACCTTTTGGCGGAGAGGGGCGCTATCAGGCGCAACTGGCGTTGGATGGCGTGGTGGAGGGTGGACAGGCTTTCAACTTTCGACCTGGCCCGCTGAGTCTGGACTTTCCCCGGCAGGCAAGTCGAGTCGGGGAGTACCGCTCGGTGTTGAATGAAGAGGAAGTTGGCAAGCTAACCGCTGAAGTGACAGAGGCGATATTGCCTGCCTCTGTGTCGGCGGAAGCACCGGAATTCACGGAGCTGCCCCCGGTTGAGTCGCTAGTCCAGGAAAAGACAGGCATGCCGAGCGAACGTCTGCGGGACGAGCCCGCCATACAGTCGCCTCCAACCAATCGGATGGCCATTGTGGTTGGGGCGGCGGCGGGCCTCGGCGGCGTGCTGTTGCTGATCGGGCTGGGGCTGTGGCTCAGATCCCGCAGGGCATCAGCGGATGACCTTGAAGAAACATCCAAGGGAGTAGCTGGCAGCGAGGTGCAGGTATCTGAACCTGGGCCTGAACCGCCGGTCATGGAAGAGGATGAGGCTGCGGAAGTTGAAGAAAGGGTGGAGCCGGGTTTAGCTGAGCCGGACTTGGTTGAACCAGAATCCGTTCAGCTGCAGTCTTGGCCGGAACAGCCGAGCAGCGACGAGGAGCCCGGGATGTTCAGCGTGGACGACGAGCCAGAGGAAGTGGATACCCGCACGCCTGAAGAGATTGCCGATGCGATTTTGGCGGAAAACCAGCTGCTGGCCGCTCTGGATGAAGAAGAATTCGGAATGGAAGACCTGGATATTTCGGATACCGAGGTCTTGTCGGATCGGGATAATGAGACGGACAATAAGCCTGTCTGACCGTGAACGCTGGCTGCGGTCATCTTGTCAAAAGCGCGTGTGGTGGAACCTGTGAGTGGTGTGTTTGGTTCAATGAGGGTGTCGGGTCGTGTGTGAACTTCTCGGAATGAGCGCCAATGTGCCGACCGACATCTGCTTTTCATTTAGTGGCTTAATTCGAAGGGGTGGAGAAACCGGGCCTCACAAAGATGGCTGGGGCATTGCCTTTTACGAAGGCCGTTCATTGCGCGAGTTCCGCGACCCTCAGCCCAGCTGTTCGTCGGAGATGGCGCGTTTTGTACGGGACTATCCCATCAAAAGCCGGATCGTGATCAGCCATATCCGCCAGGCAAATGTGGGTGGTGTTGGGTTGGAAAATACCCACCCTTTTGCCCGGGAGCTTTGGGGGCGGATCTGGAGCTTTGCCCATAACGGGCAGCTTTCCTCCTATGAGGATCTGGTCTCGGATCATTTCAGTCCGGTGGGAAACACCGATAGCGAGCGCGCCTTTTGCTGGTTGCTGGGTGGCATCAAGGATCAGCTGGGCAAGGAGCAGGCGACGAGAACCGAGCGTCTGGCTGAGATTATCAAAGGCCATTGCGACAGGCTGCGGGAGCGGGGCGTCTTCAACATGTTGTTTTCCGACTCCGAGCATTTGTTTGTCTATTGCTCAACCAAGTTGAGTTGGATTACCAGGCGTTCGCCCTTCGGCAAGGCGACCTTGCATGATCAAGACATTACGGTGGACTTTGAGCAGGTGACGACACCCAATGATGTGGTTACGGTGATTGCGACCGAGCCGCTTACCCGTGATGAAACCTGGCAGTCCATGCAGGCGGGAGAGTTATTGGTATTCAAGGACGGCTGCTTGGTGCAGCGGTTGTTGTAGGAATTGAACCGCTGGTATCGGTCCGGCTCCTGCCTGGGGAGCCGGACCAAGGCCGAACCCTTACTGTACCAGTTCTGCTTCGCTGAACATGCCCTCAAACAGCGGGCTGGAGAGGTAGCGCTCACCGGAGTCGGGCAGGATCACTACAATCATTTTGTCCTTAAACTCGGGCTGTTGTGCCAGCCGGTCCGCGGCCGCGACGGCAGCACCACCTGAGATGCCGCACAGAATGCCTTCTTCCCGCATGAGGCGATGGCTGTAGGCAAAGGCGTCTTCATTGGAGACGGTTTCTACCCGGTCAACCATCGACAGATCCAGGTTCTTGGGTACGAAGCCGGCTCCAATCCCCTGGATTTTATGGGGGGAGGGGGTGGGCTCCTCACCTTTCAGGGTTTGACTGATGACCGGAGAAGCCGTGGGCTCCACCGCCACCGAGAGGATGGCCTTGCCTTGGGTTTTCTTGATGTAGCGGGAAACGCCGGTCAGGGTGCCACCAGTGCCGACACCTGAGACGAAAATATCCACCTTGCCATCAGTGTCATTCCAGATTTCCGGACCGGTCGTCTGCTCGTGAATTTCCGGGTTCGCCGGGTTTTCAAACTGCTGGGGCATGAAGTATTGATCAGGGTTGCTGGCCAGAAGCTCTTCTGCTTTGGCGATCGCCCCTTTCATGCCTTTGGCCGGCTCGGTCAGGACAATTTCAGCACCCAATGCCTTCATCACCTTGCGGCGCTCCAGGCTCATGCTGGATGGCATGGTCAGGATCAGCTTGTAGCCCCGAGCCGCTGCCACATAGGCCAGCGCAATACCCGTATTGCCGCTGGTGGGCTCGATGATGGTCATGCCAGGCTTCAGTTTGCCCGCCTTCTCCGCATCCCAAATCATATTGGCACCGATACGGCACTTGACCGAATGGGAAGGGTTGCGACCTTCCACTTTGACATAGATGTTGCGATTGCCGATCTTGTTCAGACGGACCAGGGGCGTATTACCGATGGAAAGCGAGTTGTCCTCATAGAGGCGTGACATAAATGGATCTCCTTGGGGGATACTGCAGGCAGCCTTGCTGTTGAACGCGAAGGTTCAAAACTACCCATTGCTCAATCATGTAAACATAACGAGATTTTGGGATAAATTCCATGCAAGGCAGATAACAGGCTGGTTTTCCATCAAACTCTGCTAAAAGCTTGATCCCGACCGCCTCGGTTGTGAGCGCCTGAGCCTACGTTTATACTGCCACCAGATTCAAACGCTCGTTTAACTGGGTTGATCTTATCTTCAAGCCACTGTTTTTGTATATGAAAGCGGGCACGAGCCGCCAGATTTTCTACGAGGCATAGCGAATGAAAAAGTTCGAAGGCACCGACCAGTATGTTGTGACTGACGATTTGAAAATGGCCGTCAACGCGGCCATGGCCCTGCAAAGGCCCCTGTTGATCAAGGGGGAGCCGGGCACCGGCAAGACCATGCTGGCGGAAGAATTGGCCCGTGCACTGGATGTGCCGCTGATTTCCTGGCATATCAAGTCCACCACCAAGGCCCAGCAAGGGCTTTATGAGTATGACGCGGTCTCCAGGTTGCGGGACTCCCAATTGGGCGATCCCCGGGTTCACGATATCGGCAACTATATCGTGAAGGGCAAGCTTTGGGAGGCATTTGAGCAGGATCGCCAAGTGGTGCTGCTGATCGACGAAATTGACAAGGCGGACATCGAGTTTCCCAACGATCTGCTGCTGGAACTGGATCGGATGGAGTTTTATGTTTACGAAACCCAGCAACGCATCCAGGCCAAGACCCGTCCGATTGTGATTATCACCAGTAATAATGAAAAGGAGTTGCCGGACGCCTTCCTGCGCCGCTGCTTCTTTCATTACATTACCTTTCCGGACAAGGAAACGATGGAAAATATTGTTCGGGTTCACTTCCCGGATGTGCAGAAAAACCTGGTGCGGGAAGCCCTGGATATTTTCTTTGATGTTCGCAAGGTGCCCGGCCTGAAGAAAAAGCCTTCCACCTCAGAGTTGGTGGACTGGCTCAAACTGCTGATGGCTGATGAGATTTCCGCGGAGGTGTTGCGCAATCACGACCCGGCACAGGCCATTCCGCCCTTGTATGGCGCGCTGTTGAAGAATGAGCAGGATGTTCATCTGCTGCAACGTCTGGCATTTATGACCCGTCGCAAGTCCTGATCGGCTTCGTTAGCTGCTGAGAGGTGCCCCGGAGTCGGGGCCGATGCAACCCGGTAACGGTTGAGACGAGGTATTCGAGGCGAAAAGGTTATGTTGATCGACTTCTTTCTGGAAGTACGCCGAGCCAAGGTTCCCGCTTCTTTGCGGGAGCTTTTGGACTTGCTGGAGGCGCTTGAGAAGCGCGTCGTATTTGCCGACATGGATGACTTCTATTACCTGAGCCGGGCCTGTCTGGTAAAGGATGAGCGTCATTTTGACAAGTTCGACCGGGCCTTTGGGGCTTATTTCAAAGGCTTGGAGGATCTGAATCAGCTCCTGGAGCAGATGATTCCAGAGGAATGGCTAAGGGCCGAGTTCGAACGTTTCCTGACGGAAGAAGAAAAGGCCAAAATCCAGTCCCTGGGCGGTTTGGAAGAGCTGATCGAGACGTTCAAGAAACGTCTGGAGGAGCAGAAAGAGAAGCATGCCGGAGGGAACAAATGGATTGGCACCGGCGGAACTTCTCCCTTTGGGGCCGATGGTTATAACCCGGAAGGTATCCGCATCGGGCAGAAGGACTCCCGACATAAGCGCGCGGTCAAAGTCTGGGAGCAGCGTGGCTACAAAGACTTGGATGACAGCATTACCATTGGGATCCGGAATATCCAGATGGCCCTGCGCCGGCTGCGGAAGTTCGCCCGCCAGGGTGCCCAGGAAGAGCTGGATTTACCCGATACCATCCGCAGTACCGCCCGTAATGCCGGATATCTGGATATCAAGATGGTTCCGGAACGCCACAACACCGTAAAGGTGCTGCTGTTTTTGGACGTAGGTGGTTCCATGGACCCCCATATCCGGGTTTGTGAAGAGCTCTTCTCCGCGGCGCGGAGTGAGTTTAAACATTTGGAGTCGTTCTACTTCCATAACTTCATTTATGAAAGCGTGTGGAAAAGCAATATTCGCCGCATGAACGAAACCACTCTGACCTGGGATATCCTGCACAAATACAGCTCCGATTACCGGGTGATTTTTGTTGGGGATGCCAGTATGGCCCCCTACGAGATAACGCAGCCAGGTGGCAGCATTGAGCACTGGAACGAGGAAGCCGGCGCGGTGTGGATGCAGCGGGTGACCGATAAGTTTGACAAGGTGATCTGGCTGAATCCTTTGCCGGAAAACTACTGGGGCGACGGCGGCTCTTTGGGGATCACCAAACAACTGGTTTCCGGGCACATGTATCCCTTGACGCTGGAAGGGCTGGAAAAGGGAATGAAATACCTCAGCAAGTGAGGTGTAGTCGCGTTTTGCAGGCCAGTTAAAAGTAAGCTGGTTGTGGATTTGGTGAATTGAGTTCACATCCCATCAGGACTGGAGTGCTATGATGTTGGCACTCCAGTCCGGCAGACTAAACAAGAATAAGGCAGACCCGTGATCATGGACCGATTTGTCACACGATTCACTTTTTTCCTCCTATGCTTGGCAGCCCCCCTTTTTCTGACGGCTCAGGCGTCGTCTGTTGAAGAACGGGCCACAGCTCTTAAAAAACAGGTCATCGACTTGAATCGGGAACTGTTTGAGCTGGAAGAAGAACTGCTCTATCCCGCCAATAGTCAGATCGTTGTATTCCTTGCTATTAATAGCAAGCGTGGTTTTCAGCTGGATTCCGTCGAGCTCAAGGTGAACGGGCGCCTGGCCACCACCTATCTCTATTCCGACCGGGAGATCAATGCCCTCAACCGGGGCGGTGTCCAGCGGCTTTACATGGGGAACCTGGGGGCGGGGAGTCATCGGATTGAGGCGGTATTTAACGGCCGGGGTGCCGATGACCGCTATTATCGCCAGCAAGTGTCCTACGACCTGGAAAAGCAACACAGCGCCAAGCTGGTTGAGTTGGTAGTGCAGGATTCCAGAAATGCTGCCAACCTTCCTGATTTCCTAATTCGGGAATACAAATAGGCAGGTATGCCGATGACCTCGCACAAGAATCCGGCAGCCAGGATACTGCGCGTTTTAGTGGGCGGTTTGGCAGCAATGCTGTTTGCTGCCGTGGCGCAGGCCGATGAGAGTCGTGCCGATTATCTTCTCTATAAAGAAGCGCTCTATCACATCTATAACAACGATCATTTCCGGGCCCTGAACCTGCTGGAAAGCACTCATACCGGGGCCACTCACATTGCCAACAAATACCATAACCTCAACCATCTGCTGGCGGTTGAGTCATCGTTGCATCTGGGCCTGTTTCAACAGGCCCAGGGCATTCTCGAGCATCTTGATTTTACCAACCGGGAGCCCGCCATCCGCGAAGTCAGCCGACTATACCGGGGCAGGTTGAGTTATCAGCAGGGCCAGTGGCAGGAAGCGATTGATACCTTCAGAAAACTGGGAGGGGAGCTTCCCGCCGAGTATCGCGATGAGGCCTCTTACTATCTCGCCATGAGCCTGATGCATCAAGGGCATCTTCAGCAGGTGGCGCCAATTTTGGCGCGGATGGGCCAAAACTCCCTCTGGACCGCCTATGGCTACTATAACCTGGCGATGCAATATGCAGAGCTTGATGTGGATCCGTCCCGGGCGCTGGTCGCTTTGCGAGTCGCCGGAGCGATGACCAATACCTCGCCGGAAGGGTTGGCTCTCAGTGACCAAATCCATCTGAGTGCCGGCCAGCTATCGCTGCGGGCGGAAGACTATGGCAAGGCCATGACTTTTTTACAGAAGGTGCGGGTCCGGAGTGAAGCCTCTCCCGCTGCGATATACGCCTACGGCCTGGCTTATCAAGGCTTGGGACAGTACCGGGCGGCAGTGCAGATGTGGCATCGGGCCAAAAAATATGCGTTGGTCCTGCCTGGCGTGGCT
>CAZEWG010000013.1:63799-74860 GCA_964514485.1 uncultured Pseudomonadales bacterium | reverse complement strand
CCTCCCTTTATGAAGTTATGAAGCTCCATCTCCCTTAATGTAAAGAACAGGGATATCCTGAACCGCTCTGGTCAAAAACCACACTGCCGGAAGCGGCAAAAGCCAAGTGGCGGTGGGAATGATCTAATCAGATGTGGTGTGTTCGTGCAGCATGGCATTGATGGCCAAGGTAGAGTGGGCGTAGGCCGCACCAGCGCGCATCTCCGCGGCGACCCAAATCGCTTCCATAATTTCCTGCTCAGTCGCACCAGCTTTCAGAGCCGCCTGGGTATGGCCCCGAATGCAGTACGGACATTGTGTCACGTGCGCCACCGCAACAGCGATCAGTTGTTTGGTCTTGCCCGGCAGTGCGCCATCGGCAAACACACTGGCGCTAAAGGCCTTGAACGCCTCCAGTGGTTTGGGTGCCAGATCATGACGCTTGCGTGCGATCTGCGGGCCTATGGGCGGGTAGAGAGAATCATCCATGGCTTGCGCCCCCTGACTTGCCGATTGATGAACGCGAACCGGGTTCATTAATGGTGTGCTTGATAGCCGGGGCATTCAAGCTGCTCGATCTAAGCACGGCCCAGCGTTGGGGCCGTCCAAACACCACAGGGTCGGTGAAGAAACCGGCACCACAAAGCCGTCGGATTCCCTAAATTTCCCATCAACAGAATGTGAATCTGACCTCAAATTTCGATAGGATGACCACCTAGGCGGAAGACTCCGCACTCCAAGCCCCCTGCTTGTTGCTGCAACCGCCGATAGCCTCTAGAGCAGGTCATCGGACGTACTCCAACTGCAAGTACACTGCGGGCCCCGATCTTCCAACACACAGCTTTTGACTTGAGGAGTTTCAATGACTGACAAGATCCGCATCGGCATCGTTGGCCACGGCAACCTTGGCCGGGGCGTCGAGCTGGCCCTGGCGCGCTGTCCTGATATGCAACTGGTAGGCATCTTCACTCGCCGTGATCCCGCCGATCTGCAGCCCCTCACCGAGAATGTGCCGGTCTATTCCCTGGATACCGTGGCCCAGTTTCGCGACAAAATCGACGTCCTCATCCTCTGTGGCGGCTCCAAGAATGACCTGCCCGACCAGGGGCCCGCTCTGGCGGCGCTGTTCAATACGGTCGACAGTTTCGACACCCACAACAAGATTCCCGAATACCATGCCGCCGTGGATAAAGCCGCCCATGCCGCACGCCGCACGGCGGTTATCTCAGTGGGCTGGGATCCGGGCCTGTTCTCCCTGAACCGTCTGCTGGGTGAGGCTATTTTGCCCGACGGTGAAACCTATACCTTCTGGGGCAAGGGTCTGAGCCAGGGCCATTCCGATGCGGTACGCCGGGTGCCGGGCGTAAAAGGCGGTGTGCAGTACACCATCCCCTCCACCGAAGCCATGGACCGGGTACGCTCCGGCGAGCGCCCGCAACTGAGCACGCGGGAAAAGCACGTGCGCGAGTGCTATGTGGTTCTGGAAGAAGGCGCCGATGCCCAGACGGTTGAACAGGCCATCGTCACCATGCCGGACTACTTCGCGGACTATGACACCACCGTGCATTTTATCTCCGAGGAAGAGCTGCGCCGGGATCACTCCGCCATGCCCCACGGCGGTTTCGTGATTCGCAGCGGCGAAAGCGGCCAGGGCAACAAACAGGTGATGGAATTTTCCCTGCGCCTGGACAGCAACCCCGAGTTCACCGCCAGTGTGCTGGTGGCCTATGCTCGCGCGGCATTCCGCCTCCACCGCAAAGGCGAATATGGGGCGCGCACCCTGTTCGACATTGCACCCGGCCTGCTCTCTCCCAAGAGCCCGGCGGAGCTGCGCAAAGAGTTGCTCTGATCGCAACGGCAGGCCTTGTTAACAGGGCCTGCCTTCAGGTCTTGCCATAGTCTTCATACTGCATCGCCCTCAACCGGCTTAATGTTCGCTGAAAGGCAAACATTAATGCCCCTTCGGTATAAAGCTCTTCCAGTGGGACTTCCGCTTCCAGATAGAGCGCAACACCCCGGTCATAGCACTCGTCCACCAGTGCGATAAAGCGCCGCACGCCGTCATCAAATCGGGACAATGCCTGGAGCTGGCGGTCACCGGCCACCACGCGGGAGGCGCCATCCTCCGTCCCCCGGGCAATTTTCACCTCGGCCGGCGGCGCGCTGAGATCAGGAACCCCGCTGACCAGAATCGCCGTTACCTGATCACAAAGGGCGATATAGTCGAGCGCGGCGAACGGCTGCTCGCACAGGCTCTGATAATCAGTCCACAGCACATTCCGCGCCGCCCCCTGCAGGTAGAGGCGACGCCCATTCACCAACCGCTCAGAGGACTGTGCCGCCTCGCCGGTTAACTGACGAAACAGCGCAGCAAACCGGTCTGCGTCAGACTCACTTCGCACCCAGTATCGTTGCAGCTCACCCCGCTGATGCAGTCGATGGTCCTGAGCCCCCGCCAATTGGATCACGTCCATATGTTCTTGAAGTGCGGCAATCGCCGGCAGGAATTGTTCCCGATTGAATCCGTCCGCATACAGGGATTCAGGGGGTTGGTTGGAGGTGGCCACCAGCACCACACCCCGTTCAAACAAACTCTGGAACACGCCCCCCAATAACATGGCGTCGGCAATATCACTGACAAACAGCTCATCAAAGCACAGTACCCGATAGCGGGCGGCGAGCTGTTCGGCAAACACCGCCAGCGGCTCCGGCGTGCCGGTCAGCCGAAACAGTTCCTGGTGCAGGTTGCGCATGAAGTGATGAAAGTGCTGCCGCAGGGCGGGTACTTGCAGACTTTGCTGGAACTGGTCCATCAGCCAGGTTTTGCCCCGCCCCACCGGCCCCCACAGGTAAACGCCACGGGGTGGCTCGGTCAGATCCTGCCCATGTAACGCCTGATAACAGCGCTCCAGTGCCGCCACTGCCGGCTCCTGGGCGGGGTCAGGCACAAAGCCCTGGGCCAGGGCTGCCTGATAGCGAGCGCGGGGAGAGTCCGGGGATGACGGCATGGTGGTCGACCTCATGGTTTACTGCAACGGCTGGATAATTCTGCCAGCAGTGTACCCCAGTCGACCCGTTCTTGCTTTTGAAGCTAACGACTCTCTCGTGCGGTCATTCCAGTGACGGCCCGGTTCTGTCACCCAAGCCGGGCAGATCAGGACGTGCTACCCTGGCGGGACGCTCCCACTCCGGAGGCCGCCACAGATGCTGCAACCGTGTCCACAGTGATCCTTTCTGGCGCATGTCTCGAAAAATATCCCGGTACTCATGGGTCCACAGGGTCAGCAGGTTTTTGGAAGGGACGGGGTTCGTAATGCCATATTCGGGCGGGTCCAGGGCATCCTCATCCACAAAGGTGCCAAACAGGCGATCCCAGATAATCAGCACACCACCATAGTTGCGGTCGATATAACCGGGGTTGCGGCCATGATGCACCCGATGATGGCTCGGCGTGTTGAACAGCCACTCAATGGCCGGGTGAAGGCGCCCCACCAAGGTGGTATGGATAAAAAACTGGTAGACCAGCGACAAGGCGTAGGCGATGCCGATCCAAACCGGGTTAAAGCCGATCCAGGCCAAGGGCAGATAAAACACCCAGTTGCCGTTGAAGATATTGGTGGCATTCTGGCGCATGGCGGTGGAGAAGTTCATCCGCTCCGAGGAATGATGCACCACATGCGCCGCCCAGAACCAGCGAACCCGGTGGCTGGCCCGGTGCATCCAGTAAAAGCAGATCTCGACCCCAACAAAGGTCAACAACCCGGTGAGCCAGGTTAATTCCAGATCCAGCAGGCGATGGTGATACAGCCAGGCATATACCGGAAAGGCGATAATCCCGGCAAACAGCAGCTCGGTGAGCTGATAACCCGCCCCCAGGGCAAAGTTGCGCACGGCCTCACCGGTGTCCATCAGTTTTGGGTCATGGCGGATCCGCCGATATTCCCACAGCGCCACACCGATAAAGACCGGCGTGGCCACCATGAAGATCAGTTGCCGCTCATCCAGTGCCAGCCAGTCACGCATGACCTGCCACAGCGGCAACAGGCCACTGTTTTGAAATACTTCGTCCAGCATCTCAACGAGGATCATGGCTTCTCCTTATACATCCATCATCGCTTCGAGTACCTGACCTGCCGACGGCAAGACAGTCGCCATCGTCCAGGCGCGGCTTTCCCTATAGGCTATTCTTTCATCAACACCCATCCATTTATTGACGTTATAAGTCGCATTTTTGACAATACACGCCACTCTTAGGGCCAAAGGACGATCTGGATGTTACGGGTTACTGGCGCCTGGACCGGGCTGTTACGGGACTGGCTGGATAAAGAAGGGCTGGCCGCCATCAAGCTGCGCGCTGCCCTGGCACGTTGGGCCCTGAAGGAAAGTGTGCCGGCACAGGCCTGGCGGACGCTCCTGGAACAGGCCGTGGCCCTGGTGCCGGACCGGGTGGCGCCGGAGCTGGCCATTGGGGCCGGCGTGACGCCCGCCCATGTGGGCGTGCTGGGTTATCTGGTTCTGGCGTCAGACACCTTGGGGGATGCCTTAAGAGCCTATCAGCGGTACGAGCGCCTGTTCTACAACCTCAACCTGGTGGAAGTGGTCAGCTTTGGCGATCAACTGGAAGTCCGCTGGCCCCAGGGCACCAGTGATCTAGGCCAGCTGGGCGATGGTACCGCCATCGCCGCCTTGCTGACCTTTCTGCAACGCCAGTTGGAGAGCCCACCACGCCTGACCCAAGTGGGCTTTCATCATGGTGTGAATGCCGAGACGGCTGCCGCTTATGAGGCTTTCTTCGATTGCCCGGTGTTCTTTAACGAGGAATATGTGCGGGTACGGTTTCCCGCCACCTTTCTGAAAACACCCATGCTGCGGCGCGACCCGGTACTGCGGCAACTGCTCGACCACCAGGCCCGGAACCTGTTACAGGCCTTACCCCCGGAATCGGAGCTGGAGCCACTCCTGCAACAGGTCATGCGACGCCTGATGGCGGACGGCGAGCCCACCCTGGAACGCACCGCCCAGGCGTTGCACATGGCCCCTCGCACCCTGCAGCGCAAGCTTGCCAGCCATGGGCTGAGCTGGCAGCAATGGCTGGATCACCACCGCCAGCAACTGGCGATGCAATATTTGGCCGATCACAGCCTGAGCCTTAGTGATGTGGCGCTCTTGCTGGGCTTTTCAGAACAAAGCGCCTTCACCCGGGCCTTCCGGCGCTGGACCGGCATTGCGCCAGGGCGCTGGCGGCGGCAGAACCTGCCATAAAAACCCTCAGCCCGGCATCCCCGGACCAGATTGGCTATAGTGGACTCTGAGTTGTTGATAAAAACGGAAGTCATCCATGCCTTTTCTGTCCCTCGCCCGCTCCCTACTGATCGCTTGCTTCTTCATGGTCGCAGGTTGCGACTCAGGACCAACCTTCCAGCCTCTGGGCAGCGGCGCCCGGGTCCTGGCCTTTGGCGACAGCGTGACCCACGGCACCGGTGCCGGCCAGGGCGAGGACTACCCGACGCTGCTGGCCCACCACAGTGGCTGGGAAGTGATCAACGCGGGCATTCCCGGCGATACCGCCCTGAAGGCCAGGGAGCGCATCCATGCAGCCCTGCAGCAGTATGACCCGGATCTGGTGATCGTGGAGCTGGGAGGCAATGATTTCCTGCGCCGGCGCCCGGCACCGGAGGTCAAAGAGGATCTGCGCAGTATTGTTCAAGCCGTGAAACAGCAGGGGGCGACCCCGGTCCTGGTGGCGGTGCCGCAATTTTCCGTCTTCGGTGCCAGCCTGGGCTCGTTGTCCGACTCCCCCATCTATGCCGAACTGGCCGAGGAGGAACAGGTCTTGCTGATTCCCAAGGTGTTCTCCCAGGTGTTGTCTAGCAACGAACTGAAGGCCGACCCGATCCATCCCAATGCCCAGGGCTACCAGGTGCTGGCCGAAGGCCTGATCGAAAGGCTGGCCAAGGCAGGCTTGCTGTAACCCTGGTTTGAGGGTATATCAGCCTTTTTTCGGACCGGAACGCCATGAACAAGTCCCACATCCGCCAGCTCATCCTGGAGCAGCTGCATGAAGAGCTCAACGCCGCCCAGGCAGCGGTTCGCAGTGCCCATGAGGCGGCCACCCATGAAGACAGCATTGCCGAGAACAAGTACGACACCTTCGGCCTGGAGGCGGCCTATTTGGCCCACGGCCAAGCCGTGCGGGTACAGGAGATTGAGCAAGGGATTGCGGCCTGGCGTAATCTGCCGCTCAAGGAGGCGGAGCTGGATGGCCCGGTGGTGCTGGGCTCGCTGGTGAGACTGGAAACCCGGGACGGACTCAGCCGACAGCTGTTTCTCGGCCCGGATGGCGCCGGCATCAAGGTTCAGGATCAAGGTCGGGAGATCATCGTCATCACTCCCCGCTCCCCCTTGGGGCAGAAGCTGGTCGGCAAGTTCGAGGGCGATGAAATCAGCTTCGAGGTGAATGGCGACAAGCAGTTATTTGAAATCACCGAGATCCTTTAGTGATGTCCTGAGCCGGTCAGCCCCCCGGCTGGCCGCTCTCAACGCTCCCACCCCTGAAAGCCACCCGCCCGAGTCCCGATGAGCTGCTCTGCCGGAAGCCGGCCGGGTGAACTTTGTAACTGAGCTTTTGACATCCCGCTCACATTTTCACCAATTCAATTGGGATACACTCACAGTCTGGTGACAGGGGTATGACAAAAGGAAAGCTCCGTGACAGAGAAATCTGCACTGATCGTCGACGATTCCGCAACCGCGCGCATCATGCTGGCCAGGGTGCTGAGCAGCATGGGGGTTGCCGTTAAGCAGAGCAAGTCTGGCGAGGATGCCTTGAAGTTCCTCACCAACTACCGGCCCGACCTGATCTTTCTGGATCACCTGATGCCCGGGATGGACGGTTTTCAAACCCTGAAGGCCCTCAAAAGCAATCCTGCCACTCACGACATTCCCGTGGTGATGTATACCTCCCAGAGCGCCCTGCGTTATCAGGAAGAAGCCAAAGCCCTGGGCGCGGTTGGCGTGGTCACCAAACAGGTCGACCGCGAGGAGCTGTACCTGGTGGTGGAGCGGATCTGGATGCAGCATGAACTGACCGCCGCCCGCCAGACCGCCGCCAGTGCCGCCCAAGAACCGGCCCAGGCCTCGGCCGTCAACAGCAATGTCACGCCGCTGCGCTCGGTACGCACCCGTCCCACCCCGATCCGGCCGATCCCGAGTCCCAACGCCCCTGCCACCCAAACCGAGCCCGGCCCCGAGGCACCAGCGGAGGCGTCACCCGCCCCGACACCACCAATCAGCCTCTGGCGCCAGCGTCTGGTTGCGTCCCTGGTCATGATCCTGACGCTGTTTTCCGCCTATGCCATTTATAGCCTGGATCAGCAGCGCGCCCAGATTGACAAGCTGGCCACCCAGCTGGAAGCCAGTCGCCAAGTCATGCAGGAAGTGATCCTGATTCTGGAACGCAATCAATAAGCGGGTTTCCCAACACCGCTGCTGCCAAGTCACGCCCTCACGGCAGCAGGATGGTCGACCCCACCGTCTCCCCGGCTGCCAGTGCCGCCTGGGCCTTGGCCGCATCCGCCAGGTTGTACCGCTGGCAGATTTCCACCTGGACCTGACCGCTTTCCAACAGGGCAAACAGTTCATCAGCCATGGCCTGGCGGCGCTCTCGGGTGTTGGCGTAAGTCGCCAGTACCGGACGGGTCACATAGAGTGAGCCCTTTTGAGCAAGCTGACCCAGGTTCACCCCGGTCACCGCGCCGGAGGAGTTGCCGAAACTCACCAGCAGCCCCCGCGGCGCGACACAATCCAGGGAAATGTCCCAGCTGGCAGCCCCCACGGAGTCATAAACCACTGGGCATTTGCGGCCCTGGGTCAGCTCCATCACCCGCGCCCGGATATCGTCCGTATTGCGGTTAATCGTGGCCCAAGCCCCCAGCCTTTGCGCCCGCTCGGCTTTCTCCTCCGAACCGACGATACCAATTAAGCGGGCGCCCAACGCGTGAGCCCACTGGCAGGCAATGGAACCCACCCCACCGGCCGCGGCATGAAACAGGATGAAATCGCCGGCTTTTACCTCATAGGTCTGGCGCAACAGATACTGCACGGTGAGGCCTTTCAACATGGCAGCCGCAGCCGTTTCACAGGAAATCGAGTCGGGCAGCTTCACCAAATGTTCGGCGGGCAACACATGGTACTCACTGTAAGCCCCCAAGGGGCCGGTGGCATAGGCAACCCGCTCGCCGGGACGGATGTTGGTCACCTCACTGCCAACCACCTCCACCACACCCGCGCCCTCCGTGCCCAGCCCCGAAGGCAGAGCAGGCGGTGGATACAGGCCACTCCGATAATAAGTGTCGATAAAGTTCAGGCCGATGGCCTCGTTTTTTACGCGCACCTCTTGGGGTCCGGGCTCGGCCGGGACAAAATCCTGGTAGTCCAGCACCTCGGGTCCGCCGTGGCGGCTGAACTGAATACGTTTGGCCATGGTAGTACTCCCTGAAAAGCAGTAATGTGCCGCAGAAACCAATGGTCATAGGTTATACATTGAGGCCGCCCCACCTCGTCAAGCATCGATACCTTCGGGATGATTGTTATGAGTGTTCAGCCGCCGTTTCCACCTGGCCTCCTCCACCAACACCGCTTGCTGGCATTCTGCAGCCTGCTGGTGGTGGCCGCCCTGATCCTGTCGGGCATTGCCCCCTATGACCGGCCCACCTGGTTTCTGGAAGTGGCGCCGGTGCTGATTGCCGCGCCTATTTTGATCCTCAGTTACCGCCACTTCCCGCTGACCAACCTGCTTTACATTCTGATCACCCTCCATGCGTTGGTGCTGATTCTGGGGGCCACTTATACCTATGCCCGGGTTCCCCTGGGCTTTTGGTTGCAGGACCTGTTGGACCTGCAACGCAACCCCTACGACAAGATCGGCCATTTCATGCAGGGTCTGGTCCCGACCCTGGTTGCCCGGGAGATTCTGTTGCGGGGCCGTTATGTCAGCCACCGGGCCATGTGTGCCTTTCTCTCCCTGTGTGTCGCGATGATGGTCAGCGCGGTCTATGAACTCGTTGAGTGGTGGGCAGCCCTGGCCTTCGGCCAAGGGGCCGTCGAATTCCTGGGCACCCAGGGCGACCCTTGGGATACCCAGTCGGATATGTTCCTGGCCTTGATTGGCTCGGCTGTGGCACTGCTCGGATTGTCCCGAATCCAGGACCGGCAGATCGCCTCCCTGTAACGACCGGGGCAGGCCCCACGGAGGGGAATGATTCTGCTAGAATGCGCGCTTTTCGCAGAGGAAGACGGTATGGCCGGGTCACTACGTATCGTTCCCGTTCGAGGAAAAGAAATTGCAGAACGTTTGCAAGCGTTGGCGGCACTGCGCATCCAGGTGTTTCGGGAGTTCCCCTACCTCTATGAAGGTAGTGAAGACTACGAATTTGCCTACCTGCAGACCTATGTGAATGCGCCCGACAGCGTGGCGGTGCTAGTCTATGATGGCGAACAGCTGGTCGGAGCCTCCACCGCCCTGCCCCTGGCCGATGAGGTGGAAGACCTGCGTCGCCCGTTCGAACAGCAAGGTCAGGATATTTCCCGGATTTTCTATTGCGGTGAATCCATCCTGCTGCCGCAATATCGCGGCCGCGGGGTCGGCGTACGCTTTTTTGAAGAGCGTGAGCGCCATGCCCGGAGCCTGGGACGTTTCGACACCATCTGCTTCTGTGCCGTGCAGCGCCCGGTAGACCATCCACGTCGCCCGGCGGACTATCAGCCTCTGGACGAATTCTGGGAAAAGCGCGGCTACCAGCCCCGCCCGGATCTTTGCACCGAGTTCAGCTGGCAGGATCTGGATGAGTCATCCGAGTCCCCCAAGCCCATGATGTTTTGGACCAAATCACTCCGTTAACCGCTTACCAGGGAGAAGTTGCCTGTGTCTCAGCGTCGTATCGCCGTCGCCCAGTACCCCATTGATTACTTCAAAACGTTTGCGGATTTCCGCAACAAGCTGCACCAGTGGGTGGAAGAAGGTATCCAGGCGGATGCCGAGCTATTGGTATTCCCGGAATACGGCTCCATGGAGTTGGCCTCCTTGTTTCCCGAAGAGGTGCAGAAGTCTCTACCGGGCCAGTTGTCTGCCTTGCAGGAACTGCTGCCGGAGTTTCTGGAACTGCACCGGGAGCTGGCCCGACAAAACCACCTGCATATCCTGGCCAGCTCCTTTCCGGTTCGGGTCGGCGAACGCTACGTCAACCGCGCCCATCTGTTCACACCTAACGGCGAAATGGCGTATCAGGACAAGTGCATCATGACCCGCTTCGAGAATGAGCAATGGGACATCACTGCCGGCGACAGCCTGCAGCTGTTCGATACTTCCATGGGCAAGCTCGGGGTGACCATCTGTTACGACGTGGAGTTTCCGCTTTTAACCCGCTCTCTGGTGGAAGCCGGCGCCGAACTCATCCTGGCTCCCAGTTGCACGGATACCGACGCCGGCTACCACCGAGTACGCATCGGCGCCCAGGCCCGGGCCCTGGAAAACCAGTGCCATGTGGCCCAGGCCGTGACCGTGGGCAAGGCGGAGTGGTCGGAGGCGGTAGACGTCAATATGGGAGCTGCGGCGCTTTACACACCGGTCGACCAGGGCTTTCCCGCCAACGGTATTGAAGCCATCGGTGAGCGGGAGCAACCCCAGTGGGTGGTGGCCACCGTCCGGCTACAGCAGGCCCGCAAGGTCCGGGAGCAGGGACAGGTCTTCAACCATCGGGACTGGCCCAACCAGCTCAAGGCAAGCGCCCGGGTCCAGCAGGTCTCCCTGAAGTGAGCACTCGATGAAGCTTCGTCTGGCACTTGGCGTCACGCTCGCCTTCCTGGCTGTGGTTGCGGCGTTGGTGGGGTTTGGGCGGATGCCGGTCGCCATTGCGGGATTCTACCTGACGCTGAGCCTCATCACCTTTGGGCTCTATGGTCTGGACAAGTCTGCAGCCAGGAAAGGCCAGTGGCGCATTGCCGAGGCGCGGCTTCATCTGTTTCAAGTGGCCGGCGGCTGGCCCGGAGCCCTGCTGGCCCAACAGTGGTTTCGCCACAAAACCC
>CAZEWG010000013.1:0-63699 GCA_964514485.1 uncultured Pseudomonadales bacterium | reverse complement strand
GCCGGCGGCTGGCCCGGAGCCCTGCTGGCCCAACAGTGGTTTCGCCACAAAACCCGCAAGCAGCCCTTTCAGTTCATTTTCTGGTGCACGGTGCTGGTGAACGGTGGGGTTTTAGTTTGGTTGGTTATGACAGACCGGAGCCTGACTGAGTTGTTGCCGCCCTTTACATCCTTCCTGGGCCGTTTCTTCTGAGATGACAAAACGCTGCCCGAGCTGTCAGAAGTCCTTACGACGGGTGGGAGAAGTCTCCCTGAATTTCGCCCATCCTCTGGTGGGCGGCGAGCCGCTGAAAGCCCTTTTCTGGAGTGGTGACTATAACGGCCTGGTCCTGCTGGCGACCTTTGGAGGTGGCGCCCTATTTGCCCTGCTCAACCTGCCGGTTGCCGGCTACCTGACGGTGTTGCCCGCGTTCGGCTGGATCATTCTGAATAGCCTCAGCCCTAAGCCCCTGTTCAAATGCACGCACTGTCAGACAATCTTCGCCGGCCGGCGCCTGATCCGCTACGACGCCAGCGATGATGTGTACCGCTAACGCAACGACAGTGGATAGCTCAGATACACCCGGTTTTCATTGAAGTCACTGGTGGTGCTGTTACTCCAGCTGCGACGCAGGCTGGAATTGCGCCAGCTCAGGCTAAGCCCTTCCAGCGGCCCGGCCTGCAGGATGTAGGTCAGGTGAAGCTCTCGCGCCCACTCGCTGCCATCCTCGACACCGGCACTGCGGATGGTGATGTTATCACCCTTAATGTAGCGCAAGGTGAGCAGCAGGCCCGGGAGATTCAAGCCGGCAAAGTCGTAGTCATAACGCACACCCCAGGAGCGCTCGTCTTCATTATCGAAACTGGCGTTTAAGCTGTCGTTTGCCAGACTGCCACCGGAGCTGGTGCCATCGGTGGCGCCGACCCGCATCCAGGGGCTATTGCCGGTCACCCTCTGCAAGCCCAGCGTGAATTTGTGGCTGCCATAGCCGGCCGCAAACAGACCGCTATAGGTTTTATTATCCCGGGACCCGGCCCGGGCACGGCCGTCTTCATTGCCAAGAAACACCCCCAGCCGGGTTTCAAAGACCCAGTCTCCCACCGGCTGCTCATGTTCCAGGCCCAGCAACTGCTGGCGATAAATATCTTTCAGTTCCGCACCCCAGAGCCCCACCAGGGTGCGTTCGTCATTAAACCGGTACTCCGCCCCCACATAGCGGAAACGGTCGCTGGTCGCCCCGCCAAAAGACAGATCTTCGTCCATATCGATAGAGTTGCGCAGGCTGGTGGCCCAGATCTGTCCGACGTGGAAGGTCAGGTTCTCGATTTCCTGCACCTTCAACATCGCCCCTTCGTAGGTTTGCGGCATAATCCGCCCCAAATCAGCCCGCAGCACCGGTAGATTGAGGCCGGTTTCCCCCACGGTCAGCAGGGTTTCCGAGTACTGCGCCTTGAGCGCCCCACCCAGGCGGCTCACGTCATCTGGCGAGCCTGGAGGCAAGAGCTGGGTGCCACTGGTGCCCCGCCCGCCATCGAGCTTGATGCCGAACTGGCCAATGACATCCACCGCAAACCCCACCGGCCCCGGGGTAAAACCAGAGTTGGCGTTGAGAATGAAGGCCTGAACCCATTCTTCCGCCTTGGCTTGGGGATAGATTGGGTCCAGGAAGTTACGGTAGTGGTAGTAATTGCGGATGTTCAGCTCGACCTCGGCGTCATCCACAAATCCATTCGCCTGCGCCGGGTCGGGCCGGCTAAAGCCACCTCCCACCGCCAGGGTGAGCAGTATGGGCGTCAGTACCCGTCGTCTTGTGGAAGCCATCCTGGTCTCCTGCCGGTTGCCTGGTCGACAAACACCACGCGCTAACAGCAGTTATAGGGCTATGCAGAGTCACTGTCACCATAAGCCCTTGACCGACAACCTCCTGATTGGGGCTGATGGTCGAGCCCGGCAGAGTCCAGGCTCTGAAGCCAAGCACTCAGCCCAGGGCTGCGCGCTCTTCTTCCCGCAAGGTCAACACCTCGTAGCCATCCGCGGTCACCGCCACGGTGTGCTCCCACTGGGCAGAGAGCTTGCCGTCACGGGTGACCACGGTCCAGCCATCGCTTTTCTGTTTCACCCGATAGCTCCCCTGGTTAATCATGGGCTCAATGGTGAACACCATGCCGGGCTCCAACACCAGCCCGGTGCCCGGACGGCCATAGTGCAACACCTGGGGCTCTTCGTGCATTTCACGGCCGATGCCATGACCGCAGAAATCCCGCACCACACTGTAACCGGCCTTTTCCGCATGGCGCTGAATGGCATGGCCGATATCCCCCAGGCGGGCACCGGGCTTGACCACTTCAATGCCCTTCCACATGGCTTCATAGACGGTTTTGACCAGTTGCCGGGCCGCCGGCGCGACCTCGCCGATCAAGTACATCTTGGAGGAGTCCGCAATATAGCCGCCATGCTCCAAAGTGATATCCAGATTGAGGATGGACCCCGACTTCAGTTTGACGTTATTGGGCATCCCATGGCACACCACCTGGTCCACCGAGGAGTTCAGGGCATAAGGGTAGTCATACTGGCCCTTGCTGGCAGGGCGGGCCTTGAGGGTATTCACAATGTAGTCCTCGACCCGGTCGTTGATCTCCATGGTGGTCACCCCTTCCTGGACGAAGTCGTCCAGCATGGCGAACACCTGGGCGAGCAACTTGCCGGCATGGCGCATTTTCTCCAGCTCTTCCTCGGTTTTGATCACAACCGCATTCATTCCACCATCTCCTGCAAATTAGTGACATTCTCCCGGAGCAGTTTGCGCAACAGCTGCTGATAGGTATGCTCCGGGTGAAGTTCGGACAGCATGCCGATCTTGATCCAGAACTCCGCCTGGGCATTGATCGAACGAGACATGGCTGTCGCCGCAAGCCGCAGGTCCTCATGCAGCTCATCCGAAATTTTGACGATTCCCATCCATCCAACTCCATACAGATAAGAGACGGATTGTATACAAACCGTATGTTTTTTTCGCTGCCTCTAAATACGCATGTCAATGTCTCGTTCTTTGATCAGCATCAAAAGACCAAATCTCGACTGGCATACACTAGCGGCGTGAAAAAGCGCACATCTTACCTATTCGCACTGATTCTGTTAGCCGCCCTGCTCGTCCTTCTGGCTCTACTGACCTGGAGGAGCCCGTCAGCGGGGCGATTAGTCGTGCCTGCTCATCCGGCCAATACCTTGCACTACGTGGAGCCCATCTCTCCGCTGCCAACCCCCATCGCCGACCCGGCGCCGGAGCGTTCGGCCCTGGGTAAGCTGCTCTTCCATGACCCTGCCTTGTCGGCTGATGGAAGCATCGCCTGTGCCAGTTGCCACATCCTGGAGCGGGCGGGCACCGACGGACGCAACCGCGCCATCGGGATTGGCGGGGCGGAAGGTGTTCGCAATACGCCCAGTATTTTCAACAGCACCTACGAAGTTGCCCTATTCTGGGATGGCCGTGCGAAGACACTGGCCGAACAGGTGGATGGCCCCTTGCTGCACCGGCATGAAATGGCCTCAAACTGGCCCTTGGTACTGCAACGGCTGGCGGCCAACCCTGACTATCAAATCCGCTTCACCCAGCTTTATCCCAAAGGGATCACCCGCGATAATGTGATCGATGCGCTGGTTCACTATCAGCTCACACTGATCAGCCCAAACGCGCCCTTTGACCGCTACCTGCGAGGCGAGCGGGACGCCATTGATGCCGATGCCCGGGAAGGCTATAGTCGCTTCAAAGCTTATGGCTGCGCCAGCTGCCACCAGGGAGTCAATGTCGGCGGCAATATGTTCCAGCGGTTCGGTATTATGAACGACTTATTTGCGGGTCAAGACCACGCAGACCCTGGCCGCTTCCTGGTCACCGGCAAAGAGGCCGACCGCTATGTGTTCAAAGTGCCCAGCCTGCGCAATGTGGTGCTCACCGCCCCTTATTTTCATGACGGTTCGGCAGAGCGCCTGGAAGACGCCATTGCAATCATGGGCCTCTCCCAATTGGGGCGGCACCTGACTGAAGAAGATATCCGGCTTATTGCTGCTTTCCTCGCCACTTTGACTGGCCAAATTTCCGATGGAACCCAGGTTTTACCGCCACCATGATCCAGTTGTTTGTTCCGCACCTGCGCCGCTGGCGCCGTGCCTTGCTAGCATTAGCCGCAACCCTGGCCCTCGCTGTGTTGGTGTGGCTGTTTATCCAGGCCGACAGCATTTCTATTGAGCAGCATCACGACTACACCAAGAAGCTGTTTCTACTCCAGGAAACCGATGCCCAGCTGAATGCTGCCATCCTGGCCAGCCGGTACGGCCTGCACCAGGATTTTGATCTGAGCACCCAGGGGGTTCGCAAGCTGCTGGAGGTCACCGCCTCCCTGCACCGGCCTCCCCGGTTCCTAACGGACCAAGACCAGGAGCAACTCCTCAAACAAGCGACCTTGTTGCAAGAGAGCGCCCAGTTCAAGGCTGAAGTGGTGGACCTCTTCAAGCGCAAGACCTCCATTTTGCGCAACTCCCTGGTCTATTTCCCGGTCATCACCAATACCTTGATCCAGCAGGGGGTTTTAGACCCACCTCTGTCCCGGCGGGTGGGCATTTTCGGTCGTTCCATCATGACCTATGTGTTGACCAGCAATGGAGACCTGCCCCCTCAACTGCGCCAGGAACTGGAGGCGTTGGAGCACCTCGCAGCCTCTCTGGAAGAAACACCCCGCGAGCAATTACTCAACCTTCTGGCCCATGCCACCCTGATCCTGGACTATAAGCCGCGACTGGACAGCGTCACCCGCCAGATCCTGGAAGTCCCGACCAGCGTCAACGGCGAGACTCTCACCACGCTCTATGGCCAAAGCTACAGCCATATTCAGCATAAGACCCAAGGTTACCGGATTCTGTTATTCGTGGTGGCCCTGGTCCTGGCAGGCTACCTGGCGGTGATGATCACCCGCCAGCGGCGCACGGCCCTGGCCCTGGCCGATGCCAACAGCCGCCTGAGCGAACGTATCGACACCCTGCATCGCACCCAGTCGGAACTGAAACGCTATGCCACGGTTTTCCTGAATGCCAGCGAAGGCATGCTCATTACCGATGACACCGGCCGGATCCTGGCCGTCAACCCGGCCTTTACCGCCATTACCGGGTACGGCATTGATGACATTGCCGGCCAGACCCCCGCTGTTTTGAGCTCCGGCCGCCAGAGCCCCAGCTATTATCGCGACATGTGGAACGATCTGCTCAATCAGGGCCACTGGGAAGGAGAGATCTGGAATCGCCGTCGCAATGGCGAGATCTATCCGGAGTGGCTCTCGATCGTGGCAGTGCGCGACCACACCAACCAGACCACCCACTACATCGGCATCTTCTCCGACGTCACCGAGCGCAAGAAAGCCGAGGCCCGCATCCGCCACCTGGCCCATCACGATGCCCTGACGGGCCTGCCCAATCGCCTGTTGCTGCAAGACCGCCTGGAACAAGCCATCCGTCAGGCTCAGCGGAACAATGAATATGCCGCGGTGCTGTTTTTCGACCTGGATCGCTTCAAGCTGATCAACGACACCCTCGGCCATGAGATTGGCGACGGCCTGTTGCGCCTGGTCGCCCAACGCTGCCAGCAAGCCGTGCGGGAGACGGACACCGTGGCCCGCCAGGGCGGCGACGAGTTTGTGGTGGTGTTGCCAAACCTCAAGGACCCGCAAGACGCGGGCCTGATTGCCCGCAAGATTCTGGCCGCCATTACCCAGCCCTGTCATCTGGGGCCACACGAATTGACCGTCACCTGCAGTATCGGCATTGCCATCTGTCCGGAAGACGGCACCTCGGGCTCAATCCTGCTACGCAATGCCGATGCGGCCATGTATCGGGCCAAGGCCGATGGCCGTAATGGCTACCAGTTCTACACCACCGACATGAACACCGCCAATCTGGGGGAGCTGCTCCTGGAACAGCAGCTGCGGGGTGCCCTTGACCGGGGCGAACTCCGGCTGCACTACCAGCCCAAGGTGGACGCCCGCAACCTGACCCTGCAAGGCTGCGAGGCACTGATTCGCTGGCAACACCCGGAACATGGGCTGCTGTCGCCGAACCGCTTCATTCCTGTGGCGGAAGAGTCCGGGTTGATCGTCCCCATTGGCAAGTGGGTGATTCATGAAGCCTGCCGTCAGATCCGCGCCTGGCTGGATGCGGGCCTGGAGCCGGTTCCCGTGGCGGTCAACCTGTCCAGTCACCAGTTCACCCAGCAGGATCTGGTCGCCCTGGTTCAGGAAGCACTGGACGAATATCAGCTGCCGGCCCATCTGCTGGAGCTGGAGCTGACCGAAACCATGTTAATGCGGGACGTGGGTCGCACGATTGATACACTGTCGGCCCTGAGCGCCATGGGCGTCAGCCTTGCCATTGATGACTTCGGCACCGGTTATTCTTCCCTGGCCTATCTGCGTCAGTTCAAGGTCAACACCCTGAAGATTGACCGCAGCTTCGTGCATGACATCTATCTGGGCACCAAGGATGCCCAGATCGCCACCGCCGTGATCGCCCTGGCCCATAGCCTGGGGCTTCAGGTCACCGCCGAGGGGGTGGAAACCGAAGACCAACGCCATTTCCTGGCCAACCATCAGTGCGATTTCCTGCAGGGTTACCTGTTCGGCAAGCCGGAACCTTCGGAGGTCTTCAGCCAACGCCTGGCCGACACAGGCGGGCTCTCCCCCAGGGAACAGCGGGCTGCGGGTTGCAGCCAATAGGACAAGCGCCGGCTTCCACCGGCGCTTTTTTGTGCACGACCAAAAGATCTCTCAGAAACGGCAGCGGAAGGCCCTGCGCCTGACACCTCATTTCACTGGGTTGTGCCTGTCCCCTCGCCGGTCGACGGATCGGTGACGTCACCGCCCTCGACACCAAACTCGGTGCCCAGCCCCGTGCCCCGATCTTCCGGTGGAGCAGTTTGAGAATCCGGGACCGTCTCCGCCGGAGCACTGGTCTGTCCGCCAGGAGAGATGTCCTCCGGATCCGCTTCATTCTGGCTACAGCCGGCCAGAGCCAGGATCAGTACAGGAAGAGCGAAAGCCGCATAACGCATACCAGACTCCTTTATCGTACAGGGCACTCCCGTGCCGTCGCCTTAGGATCGCCGGCGTCGGACCAACCACACCAGCAGCGCAAGGATCACCAACAGACCGACCACCAGGCCGGCACGGGCCAACAGGAGCAGGTTACTGGAAGAAGCCGGGCCGCCCTGTCGCAAGCGCTCCACCTGGGCAGCAGAGGTCTGCCCATCCGGGTTGCCATAGGCCTGCATCAGGTAGTTGCTCAGGGTGGCGATCTGCTGGTCCGAAAGCTCATGGGCAAAGCCGGGCATCCGGATTTCATATCCCTGCGACACCCGATGAATCCCCTCCAGGATCACCATCACCAGGTTATTGATTTGCAGCCGTCCGGTCGCCGTGTTCTGGTACAGGGCCGGCATTTTCCGATCGAACGTACCCTGGCCATAAGCCTGGTGGCACGCCGCACAGTAAGCATCGAACAGTTGCGGGCCATTCAGTTCATCCGGGTTGTCCGGCCAGGACACGCCCCGGACGCTGGCAAAATCGGCATTGGCCCGCCCCCAGCTGTCCACCGGCTTTCTAACCCCTTCTTCCGAAATCGGCGGCACGGTTTTCAGATACACGGCCATGGCCCGCAGATCCGCCTCGGTCATGTATTGAAAGCTGTGGTCAATCGCCTCCGCCATGGGTCCCGCCGCCTGGCTTTTTGGAATACTGCCGTGCTTCATGTACACCACGATTTCCTCAAGACTCCAGCCCCCCACACCACTGACCGGGTCGGAGGTGATGTTGGAGGCGTACCAGGGACCGACCTCGCCGCCGGCCAGATCCCGGGAGCGATCCTCCGCCATCAGGAAGTTGCGGGGCGAGTGGCAGGTACTGCAATGGGCGAGCCCTTGCACCAGATAAGCCCCCCGATTCCACTCCTCACCCTGGGAAGGGTCCGGTTGAAAAGGCGTATCATCTAGGAATAAGGCGTTCCACAACTTCATGGCGTAGCGGATGTTGAATGGAAACGGCAGTTGCGTTTGCGGCGGCTGGCTTTCGACCGGCTCCACGGCATTCATGAAATAGGCATACATCGCCTCGATATCTTCATCGGTGACCTTGGCATAGGAAGGATACGGCATGGCCGGATACAAGGGCTTGCCATCGGCACGAATGCCACGCCGCACGGCGGCATCGAACTGCTCCAGGCTGTAATTGCCAATGCCAGCGGTCTTCGAAGGAGTGATGTTGGTCGCCACAATGTTGCCCAGCGGGGTTGGCAGCTCCAAGCCGCCCGCGAACACCTTGCCGCCCGGTGCGGTGTGACAGGCCACGCAATCGCCCGCCCGAGCCAGATACTCGCCGCGCTGAATCAGCTCCGGGTCTGCGGGCGCCGCCACCACAGCACTGACCCAGGCCAGCCCCAAGACCATCAGGCGGCAAAAAAAACGTTTCACCGCTGGTATGCATCCCATGAAAGCCTCCTTGGTGGCCGGTTCAGCCAGCCGTTGCGGCGCGCTTGGCAGGCTGTGAGCCGGCCTGTTCTTCGAGGATGTGGGCCACGGTCCAAAAGCCCACGGCAACCGCCGCCAGGGTCGAGTTGCAGGTGCCGGCGGTGGGCAGCACGCCGGTGCCGATCAGGAACAGGTTTTCATGATCATGGGTTCTACCGTACCGGTCGCACACCGACGTCCGCGGGTCATTCCCCATACTCAGGGTGCCGCAGATATGCTGGTTATTAGCGAAGGCATCATCTGCCGTAAACCGCAGATTGGTCCCGCCCATCAATTCCGCAATCCGGGTGAAATGCTTTTTGGCATCCTGAGCCCCACCCCGGGTGTACTCATCAATCGCATAATGGACTTGAGGCTGGGGAATGCCCAAGGCATCCTTGCGGTCGCTGAGGGTGATGCGGTTTTCCGGGCGGGGCAGCACCTCCAGCACGGTTTTCACGTTCATTTCCCGGGCCGCACTGTAGCGCAGGCGCTTTTCAAACTCCGGCCCATAAACCCCATCCAGCAGCAGCCGCTGGGTGGTGCTGTCCACCCTGGAGATGTTGGTGAAGTCCAGACGATAGGCGGAAAACTCCGCCCGGAACGGGCCATCCCGCAGGGTATTGATGGAACTGGGGCTTTGCGGCCCCCGCCCCAGCCAGACCTCTTCGTCGGCATCGAAGGTCAGGGAGGTACTGGGATGATCCATCAGGTTGCGGCCCACCATGTCATGGCTGTTGGCAATGCCGTTGGGGAACCGTTCACTGGTGGACAGCAGTAGGAGCTTCGGGCTCTCGATGCCATTGGCGGCCACGATAAAGGTCTTGCCGGTGACCCGGTAGGACTGCTTGTCAGGGTCAAAGTAATGGGCCGCGACAATGCGGTCCCGCTCATCGTGTTCCAGCCGGTACACCACCGCATTGGCAATCAACCGTACCCCGGCGGCCTCAGCGGCATCCACGGCCAACCCCCCATGGTACTGGGCATCCACCGGGCAAATGGGCTGACAGTTATTGCTGCCGCAGCAGGCCGGCCGGCCCCCAAAGCTGCGGCTGTTGCGCGCCACCGTATTGCCCACCACCGGATACTCCGGCTGCAGGCGCTCGCGCAGGCGGCGCATGGCCCAGGGTTCGGCCACGGGCTCCAGGGGGAACGGCTTGCTGCGGGGGGACTCCGGGTGTTCCTCGGCGGAGCCGGCAACCCCCATGATTTCCTCCGCATCCTGGTAGAACGGGTCCAGCTCTTCATAGGTGCAGGGCCAGTCCACCCCGACCCCATACAGGCTCTGCATGCGCATATCGTTGGGCAGATAACGCCAGGTATGGGCTGCCCAGTGCCAGGTGGTGCCGCCCACCGCCCGGATATATTCAGCGGGATAGGGATAAGGACCGGCCTGGACCAGATAGCCGTTATCCTCGGGCTTGTACACCGGATGGGGCGCCCAGGGCGAAAAGGGATAGGGAGACATCCAGTCACTGCGCCGCGGAGAGTTGCGAAAATTAGCCAATAGCTGAGCCCGGGTTACCCGGGGGCCGGCTTCCAGCATAATCACCGAGGCCCCCGCCTTGGCCAGTTTATAGGCCGCCAGGGCGCCACAAATCCCGGAGCCGATAACGACGAAATCTGCGGATAGGTTTTCGGCCATGGCTCTAAGCCTCAGGTTGAGGGTTGGGTCTCAGGTTGACGAGTCGATCTCAGGCTGGGGGGTTCCGCCCAGCTCCCATAGGCGCCATAACAATAACTGGGGGGCATCAACACATCGGCGACCAAGACGGCATTCAAGGCTTCCTCATAGGCAATCGCCCGGGCCTGGCCCTCCACCTCCACCACCCCCAGAAACCAGGCGGTGGCCAGCTTGCGGGGAATGGGCGCCAACTGGGGGTACTGCTCATCCAGAACGGCTTGTAACTGCAGGGGGTCGATTTTCTGTTCTTCGATCAAGGCCAGCAGTTGCTGGGTTCGTGCCGCGAAATCAGGTTCCGAGCGATCGAGGGCTTGGTAGATGCGCCGGGCCAGCTCCGGATTCAGGGTCTGGCGACCGGCAATCAGGGCAGAGAGCGCCATAAAGGCAGCCTGCCCTTCTTCCGGCACTTCCTGGGCCAGCGCCCAGGGAATCAGGGAGGCGGTATAAGCACTTAGCAAACCGACTAGCAGCTGCCGTCGTGAAAGCGGAAGCCCGATGCTGGCTGAAGTCGAGTCTTTCGAGTCCATACGGTGACCGATCCTTCAGAGATGATCACCTAATCTACAGTGCCAAGGGCAAGTGAACAAAAAATAGCGAACCAACGCCCGCCTGTTATCACTCACCGGGCAGTGGGACAGCGGATCAGCGAAGTGGCTTTTCCAGAAACAGCGCCTGCCCCATGGCCGGGTCGAGTTCATAGCCTTTGAAGCCATAGCGCTCATAAGCCTGGCGCGCCACCTGGTTACCGGCCAACACTTCAAGCGTCAGCTTGCAGCAGCCCCGCGCCCGGGCGATCACTTCAAGCCGCTCCAGCATCCGGCGGCTGATGCCCTGGCCCCGGTAGTCTTTCAGAACCATTACATCATGGATATTGAGCAGAGGCTTGCAGGCAAAGGTGGAGAAGCCTTCGAAACTGTTGATCAGCCCAACCGCCCGGCCATCCAGATAGGCCAGCAGGCTGAGGGCATCGGGGCGCTTAGCAAGCGCGGCGGCCAGATTGGCTTTTGCGAAGGCTGACAGGGGTTGCCCCCCGCCCATGGGGTCGCGGGCATATTCATCCAGCAGCTCAATCAGGTCTTGGCAGTGACGTGGGTTTGAATAATCTGCCTGCAGGATTTCCAGATACATAGATGCTCCCCTAAGACGACCGGCTCCCGGCCAAAAGGCGCACAGACTAGCAAGTCGGCAAAGACAGGAACAGCCCCAGCCATGCCCGAGGCTCACGTCCGAAGCCCGGCAGGCGATTGGCAGACAGGTTTTCTACAGGTCGCGGGCTAGGCCACCCCATGGGCCCGGAAATGCTCCACATAGGCCTTATCCACTTTCAGAATATGGTGGGTGAGCCAGTTCTTGAGTAGCTCCAGGGCCTCTGCCCCCACCACCTCGCCGGCCTCATGGCGGTCGATCAGGCTCATCACCTGTTCCGTAAAGCGGTTATGGTATTGTTTGTGGGCGTCGGTTTCCGGATAACCTAACCGATCGAACAGTTCTTCCTCAACGATGAAATGATTCATCGTATAGTCCATCAGCCCCTCAAGAATGTCGCCGATTTCGGCGTCATCAGCCCCCGCTTGAAACGCATCATGAAGCTTATTGGTTAAATCAACCAGCCAACGGTGTTGCTCGTCGATCTCGGCAATACCTACCTCAAGCTCACTGCTCCATGGCCAGAACGTCATTGGATAACCCCTCATTTATTGTGCTTTTTATATTTATAAATTTAGCCAGCTTTCGAGGGAGATCAAGGAGCCCTGATCAAGTCCTGAGCAGAATGAAAAGCCCCCGGCCAAGCCGGAGCTTGGTCGGGGACAGGTGGTCTCGGCAGGAGTTTCCGGCGTTGATGGAGGTTAGATAGAGCCTTGAGCTTTAACGGGTTTCTGCCCATTGGCCAGCAGCAACCGATCCAGCTCCTGACGCCAATGGTTCAGTTCGGCCTCGTTATTCCGCTGCCAGGGATGGAAGTTCGGGTGGTAATAAGCCAGATAGGCCGGGACCAGCTTGCGAAACCAGCCCGGTGACACATACAGCTCATAAAGCCCCCGCGCCATCAGCGGCAAGTTAAACAAATGCCCGGTGTGGTTTAACAGGCGCAGGAAATGCAGACTGATGAAGAAATGGAACTCCAGGGTGTTAAACGCCATTTGTGAGACCCGCACCCAGTAGTTCTTCACCGTCGCCTGGTAGACATCAAAGGCCACCGCCTTGTGTTCGGACTCCTCAATGGCATGCCAAATCCACAGCGCGCGCATGCGCGGGTCCATTTGCTCCAAAAGCTCCGGATTCTTTAACAGCAACTCGGCCATAATCGCCGTGAAGTGCTCCAAAGCACAGGTCATGGCCAGTTGGCGTTGGGGGCTCAGCTTCTGGCGCATAAACCCCAGCCCTTCCCCCACCATGGCCTCGATCTTATGAATCGGCAGCCCGCGACGCTTGAGCCAGGTATTGAGCACGCCATGCTCCTTGGCATGATGGGCCTCCTGACCGATAAAGCCACGCACGGCCTTACGGAGCTCCGGGTCGGTAATCTGATCCTGGAAGAGGCGCACGGAATCCACAAAAAACCGCTCACCCTCCGGGAACGTACCCGACAAGGCGCTCAGCAGCAAGGTGCGAAAGGGGTCATTGCCGAACCAGTTTTCCGGAATATCGTCGTCAAAGTTGAAATCCATATGACGCACGGGAATCGAGTAGGAAGCAGGCAAAGATGCAGTCTGATTCATGAGTTCCTCTCTTGCGGTGTCTGGCCGCATCTTCTGGTGTGATGCACTCTGCCGAGTATAGAGAGGGTCACGCCAGACCGTGAGGTTCAAACCTGCCATTTTAATTGTCATTTTCGGCCATCTAGCCAAAACAATGCCTCCCGGCCAAGTCCACAGCCGGGAATCTTCGTTGTCTCAGAATTGTTTTCCCGCTGTCGATCAGTTAACCGGGATCAGCCTCGCTGTAAATGCCAGGCGCGGATACCAACCCCCAACAACGTCACGGCGGTCAGCGGCAGCACATACCAGGTCATGGCATGTTGGAAAGTCTCAAAACCGGGCGTCTGGGTCGCCACCACGATCAGATGCAGGGTGTAGATGACGTAATAGGCGAAAAATAGCGCGCCTTTCCAGCGGCTGATGACATATCCGGAGAAAAACAAGGGCAGACACGCCACTGCCACGGCAATCATGACCGGGAAATCAAAATTGATCGCGTTAGCGGAAACCGCCAAGGCCGTGGGGGACACCAGAGCCGCCAAGCCCAACACCGAGAGCAGATTAAAAATATTGCTGCCGACCACGTTACCCACGGCAATATCGCGCTCGCCCTTAATGGCGGCAATAATGGAAGTGGCCACTTCCGGCAGGGAGGTGCCGACTGCAATGACCGTCAGACCAATCACCAACTCCGACAGCCCCAGGGCGCGGGCCAGGGCAACCGCCCCCTCCACCAGCAGATTCGAGCCCACCACCAAAAGCACCAGCCCACCAACGAGCAGACCGAGATTGACCAGCCACGCATAGGGTTTAGGCTGCGTATCTAAACCATACTCCTCGGCGAATTCGTCACCGGCATCGGCCTTTTGCTCACGGCGGCTCTTGATGATCAAAAACGCGGTATAGATCAGAATACCGGCAAACAACAACGCTCCATCGAGGCGGCTCAGCTCGCCATCATAGGCCAGTGCATACACTAACAGGCTGGCGCCGATCATCACCGGCACGTCGAGCCGGATCAGCTGCCGCGACACAATCAGGGGTACGATCAGCGCGGACAAGCCCAGGATGAAGAGTACGTTGAAGATATTACTGCCGATGACGTTGCCAATCGCGATGTCGCCAGCCCCTGACCAGGCAGACTGCACACTAACGGCCAGTTCCGGGGCACTGGTGCCGAAGGCCACCACCGTCAAGCCGATCACCAAGGGCGAGATGCCGAAGGCTGCCGCCAACCTGGCTGCGCCTCGCACCAGAAGCTCCGCCCCAACCACCAAGAGCACCAGACCGGCAATCAGGTAAACAAACGTCATTACAGTCATAAAAAAACCCCGGGCATCTATTCATTCAAAGGCGGCAGGAGGCCTGGCCGGTAGCATGGACCGCCTGCCCAAGCGCGCCATTATAATGAGAACTCATCGAGTCCGGGTATCATTCTTGGCCTCAAGCCCCTACCGCTCTCGTCCCCCTGCCCCTGGGTCAGGGCCACACAAACCGCGCCCGCCAGCCAGCAGCTCAGCTGAAACCCATGGAATTATCCGGTTTTTCATGCTTCACTTACACAGGTTTACAAACCTGTCTGAACACCCTGTTCAGGCTCCGACAACCCAACGCCCTAGACAGAGTCCACTTATGTATAAAGCAATTCTTGCGATTGGTTTTGCCCTGTTTGCCAATGTGAGCCTGGCGGCCGATACCAGCCTGGAGAAAAAGCTCGAAGCTTCCAAGCGCTATCTGGAGGTCATGCCGGTCACCACCCTGTGGGCGGATATCACCGAAAAGATGATGGCCACGCTGCCTGCCAGCCAACAGCAAATGTTTTCCTCGGTGATGGGACAAATCGACCTGTCCCGCCTGGAAAACATCATGCTCAACGCCATGGCCCGTCATTTCACCCTGGAAGAAATCAATGCCCTGACTGAATTCTATGCCTCGCCGGTGGGACGCTCGGCCATGGCAAAGTTCGGCAGCTACATGGCCGATATCAACCCGGCGATCCAGTCTGAACTACAAGCCGCCATCTTCAAGGCCATGCAACAACCCCAATAAGACTGAAACCCCTCCGCCAGTTGTCTGAAAAGCGGTTGGTTTTTGGGGCTGTCCGCCGGTCAGGCCTAAAATGTAAGCGCAGCCCTGGCTGCCTCACACCTTAGCCACACTGAGGGCGCCCTTACTGCGGGTGCGCCTCAGAGACCGGGGGCATGGCCATGCTTGAAGCGCTTCGCCTGGAAATGTCGCTGTGGGAAATCCTGACCCGCGGCACCCTGATCTACCTCGCCATCGCCCTAATTATCCGCCTGGCTCCGAAGCGTCATACCGGCAGCCTGTCTCCCAACGACATCATTGCCCTGGTCATCGTGGGCGATCTGGCCGGTTATGCCATTGTGGGTGAATCAAGCTCCGTCCCTGATGTACTGCTGATGATCCTGGTGGTGATGCTCTGGAGTTATCTAATCAACGTTTTGGAGTATTACTTCCCTCGCCTGCGGGGCATCGACCAGCATTCACCGACCCTCTTAATCCATAACGGCACACTGATTAAGAGCAACCTGGCCAAAGAAAAGCTGACGGAGGAAGAGTTGTCGGCCAGTTTACGCAAACAGGGCGTGGCGGAAATTGCCCAGGTCAAGCAGGCCATTTTGGAAGTGGACGGACAACTCAGCGTGGTGAAGAAAGACTAATCTGCCTCATGAGCGGCTTCTCAAAAACAAATCTGACTGGCAAACAGTAGTTACAAATTGCAGTATTCCCTCTAGTCTTGTAAAACCGACACCTGTAACACAGGAGCTATCGTTTAATGCGCTCGGCTCCGTCACTGTTCAAGAAACAGGAGAAGCCCCTTGAACAAGCCCCTGGCACTGTCCGCTTTAGTCACCCTGCTCTGGGCGGTGTCTGCACAAGCAACCCCCCCGCAGGATGTGCCTGAAGTCACTCTGCGCCACCTGTCGACCACCTTCGTCAACCATGGCATTTGCTCGATCCGCTTCGGAATCAGCAGCGAGTTCAGTGGCGGAGATGCCGGTCTGGTGGAAATCCAGATGAATTTCCTGAACCCCGAGGGGCAGGTTTTGCACCGGGGAACCCTGGCCACCTACCTGGAAGACACCACCGCCGGACGCTATCAGGAGGAGTTTGTGGAAGGCGAGAACATCTGCTTCCCGGCCGGCACCCGGGTGGAAATCACAGCTGCCACCGCCACCATTGACGACGTCAGCTATGACTTGATTGAACTTGGTAAAATCCGCGAAGATAGATTCAAACCCTATCAGATCCAGATCAAGAGCGGGTTGCCACCTGAGCCTTCGGCCGGCAAGCCCGAGTCCTGAGGCCTTGCGGGTGCCCGGGAGCTTTTTCAGCCACAGGATCTAGTGGGTTACTCATCATCGTAAGGATAAGATCCCATGAACCCCTGGCTGCTACTCCTGGTTGCCATTCTGTCAGAAGTGATCGGCACCTCCGCTCTGAAAGCCAGCGACGGATTTAGCAAACTGTGGCCGGTGTTAACCGTCATTGTGGGCTATAGCCTGTCGTTTTATTGCCTCTCCCTGGTGCTACGCACCATTCCCGTTGGCATTGCCTACGCGGTCTGGTCCGGTGTGGGTATCCTGCTGATCACGCTGGTGGCCTGGCTGTTTCTGGGACAGAAGCTGGACGCGGGGGCCATTGCCGGCATTCTGCTGATTCTCGCCGGCGTGATCGTGATGAATCTTTTTTCCAAGTCTCTGCCCCACTGACCAGCCGTTGTTCCAGGCCAGTGGTCCGCCGAGTGTGAACAAGCAAGTTGTCTGTTTTCGAGGAAGTGCATGAATCCAGCTCCATCCCTGATGCCCCTGTCATTTCGGCCCGCCGCTGTTCAAGACGTTGATGCCATTGTCGCCCTCGTCAACTCCGCCTATCGGGGTGACAGCAGCCGACAGGGCTGGACCACCGAAGCCGATATCCTCGATGGCCAGCGCACCGACGCCGAGGAAATCCAGACCCTGATTACCACCGAAAATTCCCTGCTTTTACTGGGCTGGCAGGGAGAGCAACTGATCAGCTCTGTGCACCTGGAACTCACCCCACAGGGCGCCTACCTGGGCATGCTGACCATCAAACCCGGGCTGCAAGGTCTGGGCCTTGGCAAACAGGTGATGGCAGAGGCCGAAGATTATGCCCGCAAGCACTGGGGGGCACAGACCATGCACATGACCGTCATCACCTTGCGCCATGAGCTGATCGCCTTTTACGAGCGACGGGGCTATCGCCGCACCGGAGAGCTGATCCCATTCCCCACCTCGCCCCGTTTTGGGCTCCCCAAGGTCGAGTCCTTGCAGCTGGAGGTCTTGAAAAAGCCGCTCATTTGAGTTCGCCGGTGCATCGTTGCCCTCGCCAGTTACATCTATACTCAATGGCATGAATGTCCAGCGCATTATCCAGCCCAACTATGACGAAGGCGTTGATCGCAAAACCCTCAAGGTAATCTGCGACCGCTTTCGTCAAGTCAGCCACGGCCGTCTCCAGCGCACCCATGCCGCCCTTAACGGGCGACAGCAGGTGGTGCTGGAGCTATTGCCGTTGCTGTTTCACGTCAATCACCCACTGCTCCCGGGCTACGTGTCCCACCAGACTCCCTACCGCATCCAGGGATACGAGCCGGATAAGGCCGAACTGGCCGCGGCCCAGCGGTTTAGCCGCTCATTCCAGTATAGGGACGAACCTCGTCGGGTCGCCGATATCCACAGCCTGTTCCTGATGGGCAGTACCGGCACCGTGGCCCATTCCGAAGGCAGCGATATGGATCTCTGGCTGTGCCATCGCCCCGACCTGCCTCAGGCGCAACTGGCTGAACTGCGCCGCAAAGCCACGCTGATCTGCGACTGGGCTGCGGAGATGGGTCAGGAAATGCACATTTTCCTGATCAACGAGCAGGACTTCCGCCGGGGCCGTCATCAAGCGGGCGTGGACGACGAAGACTGCGGCAGCGCCCAGCATTACCTGTTACTGGACGAGTTTTATCGCACCAGCATCCTGCTGGCCGGCAGCTGCCCGCTGTGGTGGCTGATCCCGGTCTATTACGAAGCCGATTACGAGCACTACACCCAGTTACTGGATCACAAGCGCTTTATCCGCGGCCAGGACTACATCGACCTGGGCGGCATCCCCAAAATCCCCCCCGAAGAGTTTATCGGCGCTGGCATGTGGCAGCTCTACAAGGGCATCGATGCGCCCTACAAGTCGATCCTGAAACTGCTGCTGACCGAGGTCTATGCCCAGCAGCCGGACCGGCCCAGCCTGAGCCTGCGCTTTAAGCAGGCCCTGTACGAGGACCGTCTGGACCTGGATGAGCTTGACCCTTACGTCATGCTCTACCGCAGCCTGGAGGAGTACCTGCTGCCGCGGGAAGAACACGAGCGCCTGGAACTGGTACGGCGCAGCTTTTATCTCAAGGTGGGCGAGCGCCTGTCAGTGCCGACCCATCGCCACAATAAAAACTGGCGTCGGCTGTTGATGGAACGGCTGGTGGCCGAATGGGGCTGGCAGACGCCGGAGCTCAAGCGCCTTGACCATCGCCAGCAGTGGAAAGTGCCGCAGGTGCAGAATGAGCGGCGCATCGTGGTCAACGAGCTGACCCAGAGCTACCGGTTTCTGTCCCAGTATGCCCGTACCCACGTCAAGCAGGCGAGCATCAAGGCGGAAGACGTGAACCTGCTGGGCCGCAAGCTGTCGGCCGCGTTTCAGCGCAAGGCCGGCAAGATCGAACAGATCAACCCGGGGATCGCCCCCAACCTCAGCGAAGAACAGCTGGCGTTTCATCATAGCAGCAGCCAGGCCCTCGGCTCCGAGGCACCGGGCTGGATGCTGTTTCGCAACCTGCCAACCCCGCAGGATGCCCCGTTCCACCCGGTGCTGAAGCGTTCCGCCAGCCTGATCGAACTGCTGGCCTGGAGCTACTTCAACGGCCTATTGACCACTACCACCAGCCTCAGTCTGGTGGCCGGTACCACACCCGCGTCCCTGTACGAGCTGCAAAACATTATCGGGGTGCTGCGCCAGTCCCTCCCACTCCCGCTACCGGCGGTGGAGCAGGAGGCGTTTCGCCAAAACAGCTATCCGCAACGCTGCCTGCTGTTTGTGAATGTGGGGGTGGACCCCATGGCGGAGCTGACCCGCCAGGGGATCTACAAACTGAGCAGCCGCACGGATGCCCTGGGCTACAGTTCACTGCGCAACAATCTGGTGCTGACCCTGGACCTGCTCAGCCTGAGCAGCTGGAATGAGCTCAGCGTGCAACGCTTTGAGCGGGGCGACACCCTGATCCAGTGCCTGAAGCATTATCTGACCCTGGTGCTCAGCTCCCGGCACCAGGTCATCATGCCGGAGATTAGCGTGCACTGTTTCTGCCCCACCCGGGCCAGCGCCATTGCCAGCCGGGTGGAGCAGTTGCTCCAGGACCTGACCCAGGCCCTGTTCAGCCTCGGCCAGCCGCAAAACACCCGCTATGTAATTGAAATCGACAACCGCTACTTCGTGATCCAACTATCAGACGGCAGCCCCTTGTTTGCGGGCTTTGAAACGACCGACGAACTGTTGCGCCACCTGCAGCTTCCCCAGCGTCGCTACAGCCCCATCAAACTGGACCGCTACGCGTTTCAGAACACCCGCCTGGCGGCAGTTTGCGCCCGTGGCGAACCGGACAAAATCCAGATTTTTTACCATCAGCAAGAATCCAGGCCGACCCCGAACCTGTCCCTGGTGGAGCCCACCACAGTCCCCGAGCCTCCGGCCGCGGAGGTTCAGACCGATCTGGAACGCACCCTGGAGATCTACGTGCTCGATGAGCAGGGTTCCTTGACCTTCTACACCGGCACCTGTCGGGACCCCCAGCAGTTACTCGAGCCTTTGTATCGGTTTCTTTGCGCGGTGCAAGACCGACGCCAGATGCATCACAGCCTCGACGAAGGCACCCGACTCGACCCGGAAATCCAGTTCTTCGAATTGATTGAGCGACCCGGCCAGGCCATCGAGGTGCAGAAACGCCGTCCGCCGGTGGGGGTGATCAGCGATTATCTGGAAGTCCATGCCATCGGCAATCGTGAAGACCAGGACCAGCTGACCTTTGACCTGTTCGTGGACGATCATGAATTCCATGCCCAGGACTACGGCCCCCAGCTGTTTCCGGCCATCGCCCATTATCTTTGGTCGCGCCGTGCCGGCCGGCCCCTCTGTCCCTGCTACGTCACCGACCTGGGGCTGCCCCATGACCTGGGCCAGCAGCCCTACCAGTCCCAGCTGCACACCACCCAGTACCTGAAATACAAACTGGAACTGGAGCAACGCCTTGAACAGGCCTTGCAACAACTGACGACCAATCAGGCCTAGCAGCGGCCCTGGCTGCTGTTTCCTGTTTGCCGCCCGCCCGCGTTATACTGCGTACATCTTTTGCTTACGGGATTTGCCATCATGCGTTATCTTGCCGCTGCTGCCTTGGGAAGCCTACTTGTCCTCCTGTCCGGGTGTGGCCAGAAGGGGGATCTGTATCTGCCCCCGGCGCCGCCCACGGTTGAACAAGCGCCCTCGCCCCAGCCGCCCGCTGAGACGACCACGACTGGCCAACCTCCCGTTGATGACCACCTTCCGTCCGAGTGAGTTTCTCCATGAGTCATTTCCAATACCGAAACGGCGAACTGTTTGCCGAGAACGTACCGGTTAGCCAGATTGCCGCCCAATACGGCAGCCCCTGCTATATCTACTCCCGCGCCGCTCTGGAACAACACTACCTGGCCTATGACGAAGCCCTGGGAGACTTTCCCCATCTGGTCTGCTTCGCGGTCAAATCCAACTCCAACCTGGCGGTGTTGAATGTGCTGGCCCGCCTGGGAGCCGGTTTCGACATCGTCTCGGTGGGTGAGCTGGAGCGGGTGCTGGCCGCCGGCGGCGACCCGGCCAAAGTGGTGTTCTCCGGGCTGGGCAAGCAGGAAGCGGAAATCAGCCGCGCCCTGGAAGTCGGTATCCACTGCTTTAACGTGGAATCTGAAGCCGAACTGGAGCGGATCAATAAGGTGGCAGGCGAGCTGGGCAAGCGGGCGCCGATCTCCCTGCGGGTGAACCCGGATGTGGACGCCAAAACCCATCCCTATATTTCCACCGGCCTGAAAGAAAACAAATTCGGCATCGCCATCGAGCGGGCGCCGGAAGTCTATCGCCGGGCCCGGGAGCTGGAGCACCTGGAAATCGTCGGCGTGGACTGCCATATCGGCTCACAGCTGACGGAACTGTCCCCCTTCCTGGATGCCCTGGACCGGGTTCTGGTGCTGGTGGATCAACTGGCCGCCGACGGCATTGAACTGCGCCATCTGGATCTGGGCGGTGGTTTGGGAGTCACCTATCGCAATGAACAGCCGCCCCATCCCCGGGAGTACGCCGAAGCCGTTCTGCAGCGCCTGCAGGGCCGCCAACTGACCCTGGTGCTGGAGCCGGGCCGCTCCATCAGTGCCAATGCCGGCGTTCTGCTGACCCGGGTGGAGTTTCTGAAGGACAACGGCCACAAGCACTTCGCCATCATCGATGCGGCCATGAACGACCTGATCCGTCCCTCCCTGTATGACGCCTGGATGGACATTATTCCGGTCCGTCCCCGGACCGATGGCCACCAAGCCTCCTATGACCTGGTCGGGCCGGTGTGCGAAACCGGTGACTTCCTCGGCAAGGACCGCCCCCTGAATCTGTTGCCCGGCGACTTGCTGGTGGTACGTTCCGCCGGTGCCTATGGCTTTGTGATGAGTTCCAACTACAACTCCCGGCCCCGGGTGGCGGAAATCATGGTGGATGGCGACCAGACTCATGTGGTGCGGCAACGGGAAACCATCGCCGACCTCTTTGCCCATGAGCGCATCCTGCCCTAAGGAAAGGTCCGATGTATATCAAGTTCACCAAGATGCACGGTCTGGGCAATGACTTTATGGTGGTTGATCTGATCAGCCAGCGGGCCCACCTGCGTCCGGATCAAATCAAACGGCTGGCGGACCGTCACTTCGGGGTCGGCTTCGACCAGCTGCTGCTGATCGAGCCCCCCGGCCGACCGGATGTGGACTTTCGCTATCGCATCTTCAACGCCGACGGCAGTGAAGTGGAGCAGTGCGGCAACGGTGCCCGCTGCTTTGCCCGTTTTATCCACGACAACCGCATGACGCCCAAGTCGCGGATCAAAGTGGAAACCAAAAAGGGCATCATTGAGCTGATCGTTGAAGACAATGGCCTGGTCACCGTCGACATGGGCGCCCCACGCCTTGAGCCGGAAGAAATTCCTTTTCAGGCAGAATCCCGCGCCAACGTCTATGCTATTGAGGTCGACGGCAAGACCTACCAAATCAGTGCAGTATCCATGGGCAATCCCCATGGCGTACTCCTGACTCCCGACATCAACCGGGCCCCGGTTCAGGCGCTGGGCCGCAAGCTGGAAACCCACCCCCGGTTTCCGGAGCGGGCCAATATCGGCTTCATGCAAGTGGTGAACCCCCGTTTCATCAAGCTGCGGGTGTTTGAGCGCGGCGTGGGTGAAACCCTGGCCTGCGGCACCGGTGCCTGCGCCGCGGTGGTCGCCGGTCGCCTGCAGGGGCTGCTGGAAGAGCAGGTGGAAGTGCGACTGCCCGGGGGCAGCTTGCAGATCCACTGGCCCGGCGAGGGTCATTCGGTGCGGATGACCGGCCCGGCCACCCGGGTCTTTGAAGGCGAGGTGCGGGTCTGACCTTGAGGGAAGGCCCGGCAACGACGGTCTTGTCGATTGCAGTTTGGTACTTTTGATTATTAAGTAATATTTTCAGGAGCCGGCAGTTTATGTCCGACCAGCCCAACCCCACAGACGCTAAGGAAGAAGTCAGCGCGGAAGCGGTCGCCCGCTATTTGTTGGCTCACCCCGAGTTTTTTATCGAACATGAAGAGCTGGTCGACCAGCTTCAGATCCCCCATCGCAGCGGAGCCGCCATTTCCCTGGTGGCCCATCAGGTCACCCTGTTCCGGGCCCAGCGCGATGAGTTCAAGCGCCAATTGAGCGAGCTGATCGAAACCGCCCGCCAGAACGACCGGTTTTTTGAGAAGAGCAAACGCTTGCTGATCCATCTTCTGGAAGCCCGGAGCCTGGAGGAGGTGATCATTGTGCTGGAAGACAGTTTCCGCAATGATTTCCAGGTGGAGTTCTGCAGCCTGACCCTGTTTGGCGAACCCGACCGTTACCCGGCCAGTGGCGCCAACATCATCCCCCAGGCAGACGCCCAGGCCCAACTGGGCAGCCTGCTGGACAGCCGCAAGGCGGTCTGCGGTCACTTCCAGCAAGAGCAACTAGCCTTGCTGTTTCCCCAGCACCATGCCCAGATCGGCTCGGCGGCGGTGATCCCGCTGCGCTACAACGACACCCTGGGGATGCTCGCCATCGGCAGTGATGATGTGGACTATTTCGACAGCAGCATGGGCTCCCTGTTTCTGTCCTATATCAGCGACTCCCTGAGCCGCCTGCTGCCGCCCTTGCTGGCTCAGGAACGCCAGGACGAACCCAGCGTCGCCCTGGCGACCCGTTAACGGCCACCATGCAGGTTCAACTGGACGCTTTCGCCGAACACCTCCGCTCGGAGCGACACTACTCGCCTCATACCCTGGATAACTACCTGCGTGATCTGGGCAAGCTGAAGGAATACTGCGAAGCCCAGGGCATCCACCACTGGCATGCCCTCACCGCCAACGACCTGCGCCATTTCGCCGCCACCCAGCACCGCAAGGGCCTGGGTGGCCGCAGCATCCAGCGCCTTTTATCCAGCGCCCGCAGCTTCTACCATTTCCTGATGCGTGAAGGTCTGGCCAAGGACAATCCGGCGGTGGGCATCAGCGCGCCCAAAACCGGCAAGCGCCTGCCCAAGGCCCTGGACGCCGACCAGATGAAGCAATTGCTGGACCCGACAGACAACGACTGGTGCGGGGTGCGGGACAAAGCGATTGCCGAGTTGTTTTACGCCTGCGGCCTGCGTCTGGCGGAGCTGGTCGGCCTTGACCTTCAGGATCTCGACCTCAACGCCGCCCAGTTGCGGGCCACCGGTAAGGGCCGCAAACAGCGCCAGCTTCCCATCGGCCGCCATGCCATGGAAGCGCTGCGCCACTGGCTGGGTATTCGCAACCAGCATGCGGCGCCGGATGAGACGGCCCTGTTCATCAGCCAGCGGGGGCGGCGCATCTCACCACGCAACGTTCAGCTACGCCTCAAGCAGCTGTCCATGCTCCGGGGTCAGTCAGATGGACTGCACCCCCACATGCTGCGTCACTCCTTTGCCAGCCACCTGCTGGAATCCAGCGGTGACCTGCGGGCGGTCCAGGAACTACTGGGGCATGCCGATATCGCCACCACCCAGGTTTATACCCATCTGAACTTCCAGCATCTGGCCGAGATCTATGACCAGGCCCACCCCCGCGCCAAACGCAAGAAAACCAGTACTCCAGAATAGATAGAGCCATGTCGATTCAACTGATTACCTTTGATCTGGACGATACCCTTTGGGAGTCGCGTCCGGTTCTGCTCAGCGCCGAACGGGCCATGCTGGAATGGCTGGCCGGGTATCGGCCACGCCTGCTGCAACACTTCTCCCCTGAACAGCTGCGCCTCTTCAAAAACCGGGTTGCCGAGCACAACCCCGAACTGCTCCACCGGGTCAGCGCCCTGCGCCGGGAAGCCCTGCGCCTGGCCCAGCTGGAAGCCGGCTACTCCCCCCAAGAAGCAGAAACCGGTGCCGAACAAGCCTTTGCCGCTTTTTACCAGGCCCGCCAGCAGGTCCGTTTCTTTGATTCGGTGATCCCGACACTGGAGGCCTTGCAGGGCCACTATCGCCTGGGCGCCATCACCAACGGCAATGCCAATCTCCAACAGATTGGCCTGATGCAGTATTTTGACTTTGCCCTCTGCGCTGAAGACCTGGGCTCACGCAAGCCCGCCCCGGAGCTGTTTCAGGCCGCACTGGCCCGGGCCGGCTGCAGCGCCGAGCAGGCCGTCCATGTCGGCGACCACCCCATTGATGACATGGAAGGGGCCCATGCCTGTGGTTTTCGCACGGTGTGGGCCAACTTTCAGGATCTTCAGTGGCCGGCGGACTGGCAGCCGGATGCCCAAATCCGCCACTGGCGCGAGCTGCTTGAGGTGGTACGCCAGCTGCAATAGGGCCGGCACGGCCGGGGCTCTTTACTTCCACCCCTGAAAAGCCTCAGCATGTACCTGTTATTCCATCCGTTCAGGTTCAAGGTTTGTGCAGTTTAGTTCTTCCATGATGATCAGACCGACTCTCCCCGCCAAGCGCCTTCCGGTGCTCTACTGGTTGCCCTTATTGCTGTTGCTGATCAGTCTGTGGGGGGAGGCGCTGGCCATCGAAACCACCGAACAGGTGTTGCGCCCGCCCCGCCCGACCAATGACATTCTCAGCCCCTATGAACGATTCTGGCTACGGGAGCACCCCCAGCTACGCCTGGCGGCCAACACCCATTGGCCCCCCTTTGAGTCGGTGGATGAGTCCGGCCGTTATCAGGGCATGGTGATGGATTACCTGGAGCTGATCCAGCAGCGGATTGGTTACCAGTTCCAACTGGTGTTCCGGGACACCTGGAGCCAAACGCTCCGCGCCCTGGAGGAACGGGAGGTGGATGCCCTGCCAGCGATTTCCATCACCCCCCTGCGGGAAGAGCAGATGCTGTTCTCGGAGCAGTATATTTCGTTTCCCATCGTGCTCGCCGTGCGTGACGACATGCCGTTTATCGGCGGCCTGGACGAGTTGGACAATGAACGGGTGGGCGTGGTGCGGGGCTATGCGCCCCAGGATTTTCTGCTGATGAGCCACCCCCACCTCAACCTGGTCCTGGTGGATACGCTGGAAGAGGGGCTGCTGAAAGTCTCCAACGGTGAGCTGGACGTGCTGGTCAGCAATATTCCCAGTATCAGCCATCTGGTGAACCGGCTGGGCATTGGCAATATCAAGATTACCGGCATCACCCCCTATACCGACGAGCTGCATTTCGGCATCCGCCCGGACATGCCGGAGCTGCGCTCCATCATCAACAAAGCCCTGGCCACCATTACCCAGGAAGAACACGACGCCATCTACAAGAAATGGATCAGCCGCAGCACCGTCACGGACACCGACTACTCCCTGGTGTGGCGTGTGGTGGCGGTGGCCGCCGTGGTGGTGGTGATCTTCCTGTACTGGAACCGCAAGCTGTCCCGGGAGGTGACCGAGCGGATGCGCTCCGAGGAGGCCCTGCGCCAGAGCGAGGAGAAACTACGGGCAGCCATGCTCGAGGCCGAGCATCTGGCCCAGGCGGCGGAGGCGGCCAACAAGGCCAAAAGCGAGTTCTTGGCCAACATGTCCCATGAGATCCGAACCCCCATGAACGCCGTGCTCGGCTATACGGAACTGCTGGAGGTGATGATTACCGATGAGAAGCAGAAGTCCTACCTGGAATCCATCAAGAAAGGCGGACGGGCCCTGCTGACCATCATCAACGACATTCTCGATTTGTCCCGGATCGAGTCGGGTAAGCTGAAAATGGAGTACGCTCCGGTGGACCCTCGCCGGTTGCTACGGGACGTGGAACAAATCTTCTCCGCCCGGGCCGCCCAGAAGAAACTGGATTTTCGCCTGCTGATCCCCGACGACCTGCCACGCGCCCTGGTGCTGGACGAGATCCGACTGCGCCAGGTGCTGTTTAACCTGGTGGGCAATGCCATCAAATTCACCCATGAAGGCTACATCAGCCTCAGCGCCCGCGCCCTGCCGCCCCGTCAGAACATCAGCGGGCGGATTGACCTGGTGCTCAGCGTGGAGGACACCGGCATTGGCATTCCCCGCGATCAACAGGCCCGGATTTTCCACGCCTTTGAGCAGCAGGAGGGCCAGAGCAACCGTTTATATGGTGGCACCGGCCTGGGCCTGGCGATCAGCAAGAAGCTGATTGAAATGATGAACGGCGAAATTCGCCTGCAAAGTGAGGCGGGCGAGGGCTCCCGCTTTGACGTCCACCTGTTTGATGTGGCCCTCGGCAAGACCATTGACGAGCCGGTCGATCCCCCCAAAAAACGTCAGTACCGGTTCAAGCCGGCCCGTATCCTGATCGTCGACGACACCGAGGTGAACCGTGACCTGCTCCGGGAAAACTTCGCCAACCAGCCGTTCGAGCTGGTCATGGCGGAAAACGGTCAGCAGGCTTTGCAAAAAACCCGGGACGACCTGCCAGACCTGATTCTGCTGGATATCCGGATGCCGGTGATGGATGGTTTCACCACCATTCAGCAGCTCCGCTCACAGCCAGACACCCAGGCCATCCCGGTGATTGCCCTCACCGCCTCCAATCTGGCCCAGGATCTGGACAAGATTCGCGCAGCCGGCTTTGATGGCTATCTCCATAAGCCGGTCAGCCGTGGTGAGTTGCTGGCAACAGTTGCCCAGTTCCTGCCTCAAGAGCCCAAGACCAAGGCCAAAGCCAAGGCGAAACCGGCCGCCACCAAGGCTACTCCAGCCCCTGAACCGGAAACCCATGGAGAAAGCTGGCAACAGGTGCTGGGCCTGCTCCAGGGCGAAATGCAGGAGGAATGGGCAGAGCTACAAGACAGTGGCGATCTGGAGCGGATCCAGTCCTTCGCGCAAAAACTCAGCCAACTGGCTGAACAGGCCCGAGCCGAAGAGCTGGCCGGCTATGCCGCCTTACTGGAGCAGCAGGTTAGCCAGTTCGATCTGTCGGGCTTGCAGGAAAACCTGACCCAGTATCCCGCCTTGGTGCAGCAGTGGGGAGAAAAGGCGGCAGCGGCGCAGAGCTAGACTCCCCGCCCTATTGGAGGGAAAGAAAACGGAGATCAGAGACAGTCGTACTGGCTTTTGGCATCGAAGGACACGGAGACCATGTCATAGCCGGCGGCCGCCAGATTCCGAATCAGTGGCTGATTACGAATCAAGGACATGCAGATGGCATGGACCTTCGCCTGCAACTCGCTTTCAGCGAATGGCTGGCGACTGAAAAAGTCCAACACCATGTATTTCTGGATGCCGTGGGCATCGCCCTGGGGATATTCCACACTGTCGTAACCCAGGTAATGCAGATCGCCCTCGGACTGGTATAGCGCGGCCAGCACCTGGTCAATGTGATCAGCGGCGGTTGCCGAGAAAGACAAGGACAATAACAGAACGAATCTTGTAAGTGTTTTCATAGGGAGCGGCCTGTAGCAAGGTTCGTCGCACCTTCGGTGCGTAACTGAATGTTACAAAATCTAACAAACAAAGCAAAAGCCGCCCGCCTGATTTTACAAGTTTTTGCAAACCGGGCCCGATGATCACACCCCACTGGCAACCGTATCGGGCTCCACGTCTAACGACAGCAGCTCTCCCTCATAGCTACAGGTGATGCAGACCGCCATCGGCCGGTTACAGAGCCGACAATCCTTGTGGTAATACTGGACTTCGCTGGAACAACTGATGGTCAGGGACTGCGATGCCCCACAATAGGGGCATTCAATTTGGGTATTACGCCGCATGGGTCAGCCTCCCGCTGGCCGATAGAAGAGTTGTCACCTTTTATTAAAGAGTAACTGTTCCGTTCTCGGCCAGTGCCAGCCCGCCTGCTCCCGGCACGGCGTCAGCCAACCCTGCGGGATGGATCCATCAGCGTTCCGTGATGGTTTTCAACCGGCCCCCACCTCTTCATCGGTGGCCAGACTTTGACGGGCGATCCGGGCCATTTCCACCAGCACCCGGCGGGCATCCTCGGCCGTGTCTATCGGGTGGTTTAAGGGGATGGCCAACAAACAGTCGACTCCTTCACCCTGCACCTCAATTCTCATTTCATGGCGGGTCAGTGCCCGCAACTGGGCACGGCGCACCTCGGGAATCCCCCCGTAATAGCTGACATAGATCCGCAGACTATCCTCATGATCCTGGTTCATATGCTCCAGAATCGATTGCATTTCCTGTTCAGTCAGTGCCATAGCTATTCCCTTCCCGTCATGATGATGACTGATCTTTGTGTAGCGTCCATCCAATGCAAAGCCTGGCTTACCTGCGCGGAAACAACCAAAAAATCGCCGACAGCAGCAGGCTCACCAGAATCATGGTGGTAATGGGTAGATACATCTTCAAACCGGGCCGGTCGATCACGATATCCCCCGGCAACCGGCCCAACGGCAGTTTGCCGAGCCAGGGCCAGAGCAGCCCCAGGGCCAGGATCACAACACCGATGATAATCAAGGTCTTTTGCATAGGGTCACCCGTCTCCTTGGCATCCAATGATTAAACACTGAAGCCCATCAAGTCCAATCAACCACCCGTTGTGGAGCAGAGCAGCTATACTAGGGGGACATGAATGTAGGGGATGCCAAGTCTCGCGGCTCGGGCCTGAAATCAGCCCCCTACTCCAGATATAACATTTGCCGGATGGTTTTACGCCCAAGGCGGATGGTTGCTAATGCGGTTGCGCCCAATTTAAGAGAAAGTATAACATTTCGACTCCTGGGCAAGGGACAAGGTGGACCATGACAGATACCCTCTATGAAGTCATATTTCAGGGCAAACTGGCCGAGGGCTTTTCCGCCGCCGACGTCAAGGCCAATGTCGCCCGTTTGTTCAAGGCCAGCCCCCAGCAGGTCGAACAGATGTTCAGTGGCCGTCGGGTGGTCATCCGTAATCAGCTGGACCAGGAAACCGCCCAAAAATATCAGGCGCTGCTGGGTAAGCAGGGTGCCATCTGCACCATCGAGCCCATGGCCGACGCGGCGCCCGCGCCAAGCCCCCAGCCAGCACCAGCGGCTGCAAGCCCGGCTCCCAAACCTGCGGCCAGTCCCACAGCGCCACCGTCAAACAACAGTGCGGCCGCCCCGGTCGAGCGTCCCGCCTCCGACACCGGTCGTTTGAACCTGGCGGGCAAGAAGGCGGACCAAATACTGCAAAATGTTCAGATCGATCTGGCCCCGGTCGGAGCCCTCATGTCCCCGCAAACCGAACAGCCACCGGTTGCCGCACCGGATATCAGTCACTTGAGCCTCGCTCCGGTGGGGGCGACGTTGGTGGAGCACTCCGAGAAACCACCCGCCATCGTTCCCGACATCAGCCACTTGAGTATAGCGCCCACCGGCGCCCGGCTTTCGGACCCTACTACAGACGAATGAGATCACGCCCTGCCGTCCTGGCAACCCTAGTATTGTGCCTCTTCAGTCTGGCAGTTCCCGTCATGGCGCAACCCCCAGCGCAGCCATCAGAACGACCGGTCATCGCCCTGGCCTTAAGCGGTGGTGGCGCCCGTGGCATTGCCCATGTGGGGGTGCTCAAGGTTCTGGAAGAGCTGCGCGTTCCCATTGACCTGATCGTGGCCACCAGTGCCGGTGCCGGCACCGGGGGGCTCTATGCCATGGGCTACCGGGCCCATGAGATCGAGCAGATGTTTCTGACCACGGATTTCGGCACCGGCTTTGAGGATGAGCCGCCCCGGGCCGAGCAGTCGTTTCGGCGCAAGCAGGATCAGCGTGCCTATATGATCCAGTTCGATGTGGGCTTCAATGAGGGCCGCTTGCAACTGCCCCGCGGGTTGATCCAGGGCCAGCGCCTGCAGCTGCTGCTGAACGAGATGACCCGGGCCCTGCCGGCCATGGATTTCGACGACCTGCCGATTCGCTACCGGGCGCTCGCCACGGACCTGATTACCGGTGAGGAAGTGGCTTTGGAGCGGGGACACCTGGCGCGCGCCATACACGCCAGCATGGCGATTCCCGGCGTCTTCGAGCCCGTCGAGCTGGATGGCCGTCTGCTGGTCGACGGCGGCATTGCCAACAACCTGCCGATCTCGCTGGCTCGCGAGCTGGGCGCTGACGTCGTTATCGCCGTGGACATCAGCGCGCCGATGCGCAGCGACAAGGAGCTGGAGTCGGTTTTGGATGTGATGGACCAGCTCACCAACATCCTCACCCGCCGCAATGTGGATACCCAGATCGCCACCCTGAGCGACACTGATGTGCTGATCCGCCCGGAACTGTCCGCGTACTCCAGTGCCGCCTTCGAGGCCTTGCCGGAAATGCTGGCCATCGGTGAAGAGTCCACCCGTGCCAAAACCGACGAACTGACCCGTTATAGCCTGTCACCCGCCGAATACGAAGCCTATCAAAGCCGGCTCAACCCGGTGTGGCAGGAAAACATGGTGGTTGATCGCATCCTGATCGACAACCACTCCCATATTTCCGATGAATTCATCCGTTCCCATGTCCGTCAACGAGTCGGCCGGCCGCTGAGCCAGAAGACCCTGGACGAAGATGTTCGACGCATCCACGGATTGGGCTACTTCGGCAAGGTCGGCTACTTCATCAATCAGACGCCCACCGGCAATGAGCTGGTCATCAATGCCCGAGAAAAGAGCTGGGGACCCAACTACCTGCGCTTTGGCCTGAATATCGAGGAAAACTTCGACGGCGAGAGCAACTACAACATTGCCACCAACTATACCTTTACCGCCCTGAACCGGCTCGGCGCGGAATGGGTCAATCACATCGCCATTGGCAGCGAACCCCTGCTCTACACCGAGTTCTATCAACCCCTCTCGTTCCAGTCCAGCTACTATGTGACGGCGCGTGCCAGCTACCGCCGCCTGGTGGTGAACGATTACGATGACGGTAAAACCACCGCCCAGTATCGGGTCAACCGTTACAGCGGCTCCTTGGGGTTTGGCAAGGAATTCAGCAACTTCGGACGGGCGGAGATCCGCATGGAGAGCGGCCGGGGTGACACCGAGATCCAGGTCGGTCCCAACGACCAGGGACGGGAGCAATTCAAGATTGGCGAGTACCAGTTCGATCTCAGCTATGACACCCTGGATGACCTCAACTTTCCGTCCCGTGGGGTCTACGCCAATCTCAACTACGCCATGTCCCGGCCCGCGGCCGGCGCCGACAAGGTCTACGACCGCCTCAACTCCAGCCTGACCCTGGCCACCGGCGTGCGCCGCTATACGGTCAGCCTGCGGGCCAACGCCTCCCTGCTGCTGCGACGGGAAGGTGGCGTGGAAAACGCCGCGCGGCTCGGCGGCTTCCTGAACCTCTCCGGCTATAACCAGAATGAGCTGACGGGTGAGGATGCTGCCCTGGTGTCCCTGGTGGCCTATCGCCGCTTCGGCAGAACCATGCCCTATTACCTGGGCGCATCCTATGAAATGGGCAATGTGTGGCTGGTGGAAGATAGCTTCAATGATGTCGACCCGATCCATGCCGGCAGCCTGTTCGTCGGGATCGACTCCTTTGTCGGCCCGATTATTCTCGCGTTCGGCTATGCCGGCCAGAACAACACCAGCCTCTACCTGAATATTGGCCAGACCTTCTAGCCCCTCGGGCACCTGTGTGGTTCAGGGTGCCCGCTCAGACTCCCACCCCGCCGACTTCCACCGCCGCGGATTCAATTATTACTTCATCAACAAGTTCGAAACGGGCGGTTTCACAGGCGTCGCCGGACGCCTGCCAATACTTCGCCCGCAACTCATCGCCAAGGCGCACCCCCAGCACTCGGGAGTCGAGACGGGACAGGGAAAACAGCTGATCGCCCGGGTAAAACCGCAACCAGACCTGGCTGGTATCAAGCTCCACCACTTCCGCCACCCCTTTGACGGGGCCACGACAAATCCGGTCAGCGGTCTTCGAGACAGACGCTGAAGCGTCCGCGGGAGCCGCCAAGGGGGAACGTACCGACGGCGTACAGCCGAGCAGCACTGCCATCAAAATCATCGACAAGGGAAACGCCAAAGGCATAAAGGGAGCACCGATTGACCTGACCAACAAACCCAATCGTGCAGGGGAAACTGCAGGGCCGCTATTGTACGTCAAACCCAACGGGCAGTGACAGAGACCGCAAGCCTTGCATCAAACTATTTTTTCAGCCCGTACGGGGCGCGCGCTCAATACAGCGCAACACCTGCTCGCACTGCAGCGTGGCGTACTCTTCCAGAATACGTTGCAAGGCGGCTTCATCCCGGGCCTGAAGGGCGTCCAGCGAGCGGCGCATATAATCCAGGTTGTCCTTGATCACCGACATGCCTTGGCGCAAGGCCAGGAAACTACAGCGTTTCGCCGACGGCCACAGGTCGTTGATCATGGTGGTAATAAAGAAATTATCGGCATAAGCCAGGGAGGCCTGGGTGTACTCAATGCCCAGATCGAGAAAGCCCAGCAAATTGCCCTGTTCGTAAAAGCCCTTCATCCGTTCGTAGAGGCTTTCCAGCCGTTCCATATCCGCAGGCTGCCAGTGTCGCGCCAGCTTGCCGCCCGTATTTCCCAACACCAGCAGCAAAGCCTCATACAGGCCCCGGACAAAATTGGCATTGAGTTCCGTGACGAAGGTTCCCTTGCGGGATATATTGACCACCAGGTAGCGCTTTTCCAGAACCAGCAGCGCTTCCCGAATGGAGCCGTGGCTGACCTCCAGCTCCTTGGCCATGGCATTTTCATAAATACGCTGGCCGGACCGTAACTGCCCGGTGACAATCATGTTTTCCAGATGCAGGGCGACCTGCTCGGTCAGAGTCTCTTTGGGACGGAAGCTCATTCGATACCCTTGTTGTTATTATGAGGGGTCTCCCATTCTTACAAACCATCCACTGGCTGGCAAACATCCTCAGGAGGCAGGCGTTGAATCATTCACACTCCCCCCAACCGCTCCCCCCAGCTGTGCAACAGTGGCTGGAACAGCAGGGCCTGGGCCGTATCGAACAGACCGAAAGGCTGGCAGGCGGTAGTATCAATCAGGTGCTGCGGGTGACCACGACAAGCGATGAGTGCTTCGTGGTGAAGCTGAACCCCCATTGTGCCGAGGACTTTTTCCTGGCCGAGGCCCGCTCCCTGCAACTGCTCGGACGGACCGGCTGCGTTGCGGTGCCGGAGGTGTATCACGCCGGCCCGGATTTCCTGCTGATGGAGTACTTGCCCGCCAGCAACCGTTCCAGCCATTATTGGGAACAACTGGGAGAAAGCCTGGCCCACCTCCATCAGCAGCCGGCGGACGGGTTCGGATTTCCCTTCGACACCTATTGCGGCAGCACCCTGCAACCCAATGATCCGCTGAAGGATGGTTATCAGTTTTTCAGCGATCGACGCCTGATCCATCAGGCCCGCCTGGCACGGGACCAAGGCTTAGTGGAGCGCAGCGACACCAGGGCGGTCGAGCTTCTCTGTGAACGCCTGCCGGAACTGATTCCAACTCAGGCGCCGGCCCCGCTACATGGTGATTTGTGGTCTGGCAACGTGCATTGCGGCCCCCAGGGGCGCGCTTACCTGATTGATCCGGCCGCTTACTACGGCTGGCCCGAGGCCGACCTTGCCATGACCCGGCTGTTCGGTGGGTTCGACGGGGCGTTTTTGCAGGCCTATCAGCAGGTACGGCCACTGGAACCGGGCTTTGAGCAGCGGATCCCGATCTACAACCTCTACCATCTGCTCAATCATCTGAATCTGTTCGGCGAAGCCTACCTGCGTCAGGTACGGCAGGTTCTGGAGCGCTTTCGCCGTTAGCCCCCGGAGGCACTAGCTCATCGAGGCGTCCGGGATCAGGGCCTGTTCGTGGAAGGCAACGTATTCCGGCGGCATCCGCCGGGGCCGGCCGGTCTTGAGGTCGATACAGGCATAGAACACCTTGGCCCGGAGCATGGTCCGGCCGTCACGCACCCGGATCAGTTGAAAGCGGCGGTCACTGCACAAGCGCCCATCACAGCCGGTGATCCAGGTTCCGATAACCAGTTCATCACCGGCGTAACAGGCGCTCAGGTAGTCCACTTCCATACGGCGAATGGCCATGGCACAGCCGAACTGCTCGTAGGCTTCCCAGCCAAAGCCCAGCTGTTCTACATGGCGCCAGCTGACATCTTCCAGCCAGCGTAGATAAACCTGATTGTTGGTGTGCCCCAAACGGTCGATATCATCCGGCGAAACCCGGATCGTGGCAGTGAAGGGATTAGGCAGATCCCAGGTGAAATCAGTCATGATGGATGGGCGCCCATATTCAACAACAGTGCCGGATCTTCGCCAGGCACTTGGGTTACAAGATCAAAACCTGATCCTACTATGACCGGGGTCGGATAGCGAACCCCGAAGCGCCCGGTTTTCTCGTCAAAACTCCAACATGAACCCGCGACTTACCGGCAATGGCCCGACTTGCCTGGGCTGCGCCCAGGTCATGGAAAACTTGTGCTTACCTATCTAAGTCCTTAGACTGATTTTCTATGCGGTGATCGACCTGCCAGTACTGTCGTGTAGTGACAACGGCCTTCGATTGGCGCTTCATCGACCGACAGTGGTCCAAGGCTGGCTACTGCCATCACCCACATTGAATCAAGGTAATGATTTATGTCCCAAGCTACACAACGCGTTGTTTCCATCCACTACACCCTGACCAATGATCAAGGAGAAGTGCTGGACAGCTCCCAAGGCCGCGAGCCGCTGAATTATTTGGAAGGTGCCCAGAACATCATCCCCGGACTGGAAAACGCCCTGACGAGCCTGCAGGCAGGCGACAGCCTGAAGGTCTCCGTTGAGCCGGAAGACGCCTACGGCGAACGCCATGATCACTTGATTCAGGAAGTACCTCGCGCCGCTTTCGAAGGTGTGGATGAAATTCTGCCGGGCATGCAGTTTCACGCGGAAACTCCTGCCGGTATTCAAACCATCCGGGTGATTGAGGCCAACGAAGAGCTGGTTAAGATCGATGCCAACCACCCGCTGGCTGGCGAGCGCCTGCACTTTGACGTCGAAATTGTCGCTACCCGCGACGCTTCCGAAGAAGAACTGGCCCATGGCCACGTTCATGACGGCAGCCACCACCACTAAGAATCCGACTCCCGGCGCCTGACGGTCCCCTCGGGATCAAGCGCCGCGGTCTCGCGGGTCTGGCCAAGTTGCTGGCCAGACCGCTGCCCTCAGGGCCTGCCCCCAACAAACAGCCTGACTTGCCACTCCGACGGGCGCTGCCCGCCAAGGCCTTCCTCCCGGCTCAACACCCGGTGATTTCAGCCTTGGGCACAGCCTACTACTTCACCCACTTATTTCTTCATCAACTCTTCGTTCATCCGGCTCTTCAGCTGAACCGGCTCGCGAACCTCCACGCGCTTCTTACGCAGACGCAGGTTGAGCAACTCGACCACCACGGAGAACGCCATGGCAAAGTAGATGTAGCCTTTCGGAATGTGGAAATCCAGCCCTTCCCCAATCAAGGCAAAGCCCACCAGGATCAGGAAGCTCAAGGCCAGCATCTTGATGGTCGGGTGATTATCCACAAACTCACCAATGGCCTTGGCGGCAAACATCATCACACCGACCGCGATCACAATGGCAATCACCATCACCGGCACGTGATCGGCCATGCCGACCGCGGTAATCACCGAGTCCAGACTAAAGACGATGTCGATGACGGCAATCTGGATCAGGATACTGAAAAAGTTGGCGGTCAGGGGCGCCTTATGCTCGTCCTCTCCCGCGCCTTCCAGGCTGTTATGAATTTCATGGGTACTTTTGGCCAACAGGAACAGGCCACCACCCAGCAAAATAAAGTCCCGACCGGAAATTTCTTCACCAAAGATCGTAAACCAGGGGGTGGTCAGGCTCATCACCCAAGCCAGCGAGAGCAGCAGCAAAATCCGGGTGAACATCGCCAGCCCCAGCCCGATCACCCGAGCCCGTTGCCGCTGATGCTCCGGCAGCCGGGCCACCAGGATCGAGATAAAGATAATGTTGTCGATCCCCAGAACAATTTCCAGAGCAGTCAACGTTGCCAAGGCAACCCAGGCTTGTGGATCACTTAACCATTCCATTCAAAACACCTATCTGTTGAATTTACCCCGGCTACAACACGGGGAAGATGTCCGCGCTAAAGTACGGGCAACGGTCCTTTTCGGTCAAGCACAACGTCTTCTCTCCGGCATGACAAGCCCCTCGAATGACGGCTTGGTCATCCTCTCGAAGCGTTGTATAACATGTTAATGCCATTTGCATTTGGATAGCAGTATTCAGATCGCCACAAATAATAACGACAAGGGAAGCTAATGGCGGCATGGAGCAAACGGGTTCGGCGATGGGGTCGTCGCTGGGCGATCTTACTATTCCTGACCGGAACACTATTCTCCGCCGTCGGCTCTTTTTGGCTGTTCCAAAATGAGCGGGAACACCTCCGGCAAGTGACGCTCCTCCAGCTTAGCCAGTTCCGTTCCGCCGTCGACAGCCAGCTCAAAAACCACAGCCAACCCTTGGAACACATGGCGCAACGCTGGAGTGCGGGAGGTGGAACCTCCGAAGCGGCCTGGCGTCAGGATGCCGCGGCTTATGTCCGCTACCTGCCGGCTATTGAAACCGTGGCCTATCTGGATCGTGACTTCAATATCCATTGGATCATGACGGACCAGCAGGCCTCCTACCAGCAAGACCTGAATCTGTTCTTAAGCCCCCAGGCCACGGCCGATTTGGCCCGGGACACGACGCCCAGCATTCGCAGCACCCAGAGTCCAGACGGTGGAAATCAACTGATTCTCCGCTACCCCCTGATGGCTAACGGGCAGCCTGATGGATTCATGCTGGCGGTGCTGGATCCCGGGGTCATTCTGGAACAGGTTGGACTCTATCTGGTGGGGGTCAATATCAACCTCTCCGTAAGCCAGAACGGCCAAGTCATTTATCGCCTGGTAAGCGCTCCCGACGACCGCTGGCTCGACTATCAGCAAACCAACACGCTGAGTTTCTATGATGTCAGCTGGCACTTTCGCGGCTGGCCCAGCAACCAAACAGCAAGCCAGGTGTTCAGTGTGCTTCCGGGCCTTATTCTCCTGGGCGGCATCGCCCTGTCCGCCCTGGCCAGCTGGCTCATGCGGGAAATGCATATCGCCCGACTGCGGGCACGCCTGCTGCATCGACTGGCCAAGCGGCTACAAGGCCAGAACCGGCGGCGGCGAGAGGCTGAACGCCGGTTTCGGGAAGTGATCGACAGCGCCCCCTTTGCCATTCTCTTAACCGGCCGGGATCAACGCATCCAGCTGGCCAATGAGATCGCCTGCTCCACCTTCGGTTACCAGACCACGGAGCTCATCGGGCAGCCCATTGACCTGCTGATTCCTCTCCCCCTTCGGACCGCCTTCAAGCAACAGCGGGACTGGTATTTTCAGGACAACCCAACGGCTGTTTCCACGCCGTTGCAGTACCGGGGCCTGCGTAAGGACGGCAGCGAATTCCCCATGGAACTGATGATTCGCCCGGCCAGTATCAACAACCAGATGCTGCTGTTGACCAGCATGATCGACATCAGCGAGCGTCAGAAAACCCAGCACCGGATCCAGCGCCTCAACGAGGAGCTGCAGGAAATCAACCAGCGCCTGCAGTCTGAAAATGAATTCCGTCGACAGGCGGAAGCCGAGCTACGACGGGTTAACGACGTCCTGATTCACCAGGCCAGTCATGATGCCCTGACCAACCTGATCAACCGCCAGGAGTTCAATAACCGACTGGCGCGGGCCATTCAGCGGGCCCAGGACAATCACCTGTATGCCTTGCTCTTTCTCGATCTGGACAATTTCAAAACGGTCAACGACACCTGCGGCCACAACGCCGGCGACCGGTTGCTGCAAAGCATCAGTGCCATGTTCTCCGAACATATGCGCAGCCGGGACTGCTTGGCCCGGTTAGGAGGGGATGAGTTTGGCATTCTTTTGGAAAACTGTACCATCGAGGATGCCAAGGAAGTGGCCACCAAAATTCTTCACAGCATGCACAACTATCACTTCGTCTGTGACGGCCACCATATCCCCGTCGGGGTCAGCATCGGGATCGCTCCCGTTTCCAAGGATTTCACCCATCAGGAGGAAGTCCTGAAAGCGGCCGACATGGCCTGCTACCTGGCCAAAAACAATGGTCGCAACCGTTATGAAATCTTTTTGCCGGAACAGCGTCAACGCCTGGAACAGGAGCGGGACCGATCCCTGACGGGCCTGATCAGCAAAAGCCTGCTCACCGACAACCTGGTGCTGTTCGAGCAGCCCATTCTGCCGTTGAAGGACGCCGGCTCCCCCCATATCGAGCTGACCGTCAGCCTGCGTGATGAGCAGGGCAACCTGCGCCCGGCCAGCAGTTTCATGCTGACCGCCGAGCGGCACCAGTTAAGCCCTGACATTGACCGCTGGGTCGTGATGCATGCGCTGGAGCTGTTGCCCTCGCTAAATGAGGCCCAGGACCCTGATTTTCGCCTGTTCCTGAACCTGTCCTCCAACTCCATTGCGGATGCCGACTTCCTCCGCTTCCTGGAGCGGGCCTTGGGCACCCGGCCCCAGCTGGCCCAGCAAGTCGCCTTTGACCTGAAGGAAAGCACGGTGACCACCAACCTGTCCCTGGTCCGCCAGTTTATGGAACGCTTCTCCCAGCTGGGTTGCGAATTTGCCATCGACAGCTTTGGCTCCACCCTGGCCATGTCCGGCTATCTGCGCTCACTCCCGGTGCAGTATCTCAAGATTGATGAAATGTACGTGCGCAATCTGCGTCAGGATGGACTGGAACATGTGCTGGTCTCAGCCATTGTCGAGGCGGGTCACACCTTGGGCCTGCGGGTGATGGCCAAGCAGGTGGAGCACCCGGATACCGTCGCGCTGCTGCGCAAACTCGGCGTGGACTATGTGGGCGGGCATGTGACCGGCAGGCCCCAACCCATTTTGGAAACCAGCCCCTGACAGGGTCCGCCGCTTCACTCCCACCCCAATAACGGCCCTCTTCCGCCCTAAAATTCAAAGGTGTACAGCACATCGAGAATATTCTCGATGCCATTGACCGCCTCCAGAAACAGCCGGGGCCGCAACTGGTAGCGCAGGGTCAAGGTGTTGACGGGCGAGAAGACCCCGATGCCGTACTCGACAAACAGACGGGGTGACAGATAACCACTCAGGTTGACGGCCGTGGAGTCCCCCTCGCCACTGGTGGTCACATCGAACTCCTCCACCCCGAAGGTTTCCGCCATCTGCTCCGCCAGCGGCGTGCCCCCGTACAACCCCAGGCCCAGCAAGGCGCGGTTGGCCAGCGCCTGCTCATCACCCACGCCGGTTCCCGGGGCGTTGCCGGTCAGCAGGTAGTACATGATGGTGTCCTCGGGCAGGGACGGTTCCGAAAACAGGCTGATATCCGGCTGATCAATCGGGCCGCTGATCCGCATCCCCGCGATCACGCTTTCCGTCTCCCGCACCGCCTCCAGGCTAATGAACGGACGCTCGACCGGGCCATTAAAGATAATCTGGCCCGATCTCACCTTCAGGCGCTGACCAAATTTCTCATAGCGGCCCTCCGCCACGTTCACCGTGCCCCGACCGATCAAGACCCCGGTCTCACCCTGAATGAGATTCAGCCCGCCGTCCAGGCGCACCTGGGCGCCGAACCCCTTTAATAATACTTTGTCACGAATCCCCAGAGTGAGATTGACGCCAATCTCCCAGGGCCGTTCCCGTTCTTCTTCAAGTTGCTCACGCTGGTCGATAAACACCACATCCGGTGAGGTTTCCACCGCCCCCGGAGGGAGGGGCTGAAGCTCAAAAAGCCCTTCTGTCGCCACCAGGCTGCCGCCCAGAAAGATCTGTCCCTGGCGGATTTTCAGGTTCAAGTCTGGCTGTACCACCAAGTCCAGGTCGGGGCGGCGCACCACCGGAATATCCTGCCCCTGCAGACGAATGTCACCGTACCAGTCTTTATCCAGCAAGCCTTCACCACTGAGGGTGCCGCGCCCGCCCCGGCTGCTGAACGTTCCCTCCAGACCGGCCCGGTTATTCTCAATGGCCAGCCGCAGGTCCAGGTCATCAATCGGCACCGGCAGCCCTGCCCCCGCCAGCTGCCCCTCGGTCAGATGAAACAGCCCATTCACCTGGGGCGATTCCAACGGCCCCACCATGGTTCCCTGCACTTGTAACTGGCCATTCAACTCGGAAAGCTGCGGAAAAAATGGCTGGATCAGGGCCAGTTGCATGCCGCTGATCTCCCACCGGGCAGCCAGGGTTTTCTTGCCGGCCAAATCCAGTTCAAGACTGGCCCCACCCCGTCCGAGACTCGGCGATTGCAGCCCAAGCTCACCGCGCACCTTCTCATCAACCGCTTCGGCCTGAAGCGTCAACTGTTCAATGGGCAGATTAAGCGTGGAGCCATCATCCCGACTCAAGCGCACCTCTCCCCCTTCCAGCAGGCTTTTCAGCTCCAGGCGCATGGCCTGTCCTTTCGGCTGGGCCAGTTGCGCAGTCAACTGGATCGCGCCCCCTAGGGCCAGGCCTTCCGGCAGGATCGGCCCCAACGCCGATGGCAGGTCGCCAGCCAGCTCCAACCCCGCGTCCAGCCCGCCAGCAGCGCTCCAGCCCCCCTGTAGACACAGCTGAGAGCCGTCCGCCTGCCAGCAACTGCGACGGAGGTCGAACTGCTCCAGACCCTGCCAGCGGATTTGGGCAGCACTCTGTGGGCGCCAATGCAAATGCTCGGGGGCCGTCAGGCTCAACTCCAGCTCGGCCGAGGTCCCCCGGAAACGCGCCTGCAGCTCCAACTCCCGAAACCAGGGCTCGGCTTCACTGGCCTGCAGGGCCACCTGTTGCAGCTGCATATCACCCTGCACTTTCGGCATGGCCAGAGCATCCTCCAGGCGCAAGTCTCCATCCGCTGTCCCTCTCACCTCAAGCTCCAGGCCTGCCAGCTTCAGCACCGGGTTTAACCGGGCCAGGTCCAGCCGGTCAATCTGGGTCGCCAGTTCCAACTGCTGGTCCTGGCCGTGGAAGTCGAGCGCCAGACAGAGGCTGGAGCCCCCATCGGCCAGACACAGGGGCTCCAGGCTGAGGTGCTGTTCCGCCTGACGCCAGATCAGGCCGGCGGCCTGCGACTGGGTCAAGGTCCAGGCCGAGCCTTGGGCGAGCTCCAGGCCTTCCAGAACACCCTGCCAGTTCCGGCTTTCCACATCCCAAGCCCCCTGGGCACCCAATTGAACTCGAAATTCGGGGACCTGTAACTGCAGTCGCAGCTGGTGGTTGGCCGCATCACCCCGGGTCTGCAAGGAGATTTGTGAGACCGGCTGATCGGCAACCAAGCCCTGGGCGGCCTTTAGGTGCACCTCGAGTTCCGCCAGGGTCCGGGGAGCCACCCGGGCCTCCACTGCCACCTGCTCAATCCGGTGCTCTTCAAAGGCGATCAGGGGACTCTTGGCAGACAGCTGCAGCCGAGGGTCTTCGGCTGTGCCCGTTAACCGCCACTGGGCATCCAGCCCGCCCGCCAGGCCGGGGCCGAAGGTAGCCAGATCCGGAATCGCCAGCTCCCCGGCCAGATCCCAGGTGCTGTTGAGCTGTCCCTGGGCCCGCACCCGGTTGGCGCCCCAGAGCAGCTCCACGGCCTCCACCAACCAGCGGTTCTCCGGACTGCGACTGATGCCGCCGGTCAACTGCAGCGGCTGCTGGCGCAGTTCGCCCTGGAGTTCGACCTCGTCAAGCTGCAAGCTCCAGTCTTCTTCCTGCCAGGCAAACCGGGTCCGGGCTTGACCACTTAACCGGCCCGGCCAATCTGTCAGCCAGGGGGCTGGGTCCAGTTGATGCAGTTGCAAAAGGCCTTGCCAGCTCACGCCCTGGCTCCAGTCCAGCTCCCCCTGCAAAACCAGGCGGGACTCCTCCACCTCGGCCTGTAGCTGGGCGACCTGCAGGTGCTGAAGATCCCCCCGCCCCTGTAATGCCAAGGCCAAGGGGGGCTGCTCCGGTAGCTGCAGGCGGGTTCGGGCAACGATCTGATAACGTTCCAGGCTGCCCGACAGCTGCACATCGGCCTCGGACACTTGGATATCTTGCCAGGAGACGGTCTGGTGCGTCTCCAGCTGTAACCGCAAGGGCAGCTCGGCCCGGGTCAGGTCAATCAGGCCGGTGGCTTCAGCGGCCGGGCGCTGATCCTGGAGCGCCAGCAAGTGAACCGCCAGCGCCGCCAAGTCTCCCGTCAGCCCCAGCTGCCAGTATTCGAACGGCAGCTCCGGCCCCGGCGGGCGGTAGCGCCCGTCCAACTGGGCCGAAATGGGATAGCGCCTCTCCGTGGACAGGTGCCCGGTGAGTTCCAGCTCACCCTGGCCGAGCAGGGGATCGTCAAACGTCCAACTGAACTGGTGCACGGCCCAGTCACTGCCGGCCATCACACCGCTCAGTGTGGCGCTGCCAAAGCGGATCGGGGGGCGCTCTCCCCGCTGCCAGTCCGCCTGATCCAGTTGCAGATGACCAATATTGAACTGCCAGGGAATATGGATTTTCGGCAGCTGGACGCCGTCAAAGGGCTCATCCGGTTCCGGCTCCGGGGAAGGGGCGGTCCAGATCGACAGCCGCTGTGCGGACAACAGATCCAGACACAGGGTGTTTTGCCGCAAGCACCGTAACTGCCAGCGGCTGCTGACCCGGGTGGCCTCGATCCGCAAGGAGTCGGTCTCCCAGCGTAGCACGCCAATCTCCAGGCCATCGGCCAGGGTGCCGTTCACCTGTTCCAGGGTCAGGGCCGGCAACCAACGGGGCAGCTGCGCCAACACCCAGCGCCCGGTGGCTTCGTTAAACAGGGCCAAGGCCAACAGGCCGGCCATCAGCCCGACCAACAGAACCACCACCAGCAACAGGGCCTTCAGCCAGCGCCACAGTCGGCGACGCGGCGGGTGAGGAGGTGGTGCTGGCGTTCCAGACGGTACAACCTGTTCCGTCACAACACACCTCCCACGAACAAGTGCAGACGGACCCCTCCCCCTTCCATGCCATGGGCCACATCCAGGCGGAAGTTCCCAAACGGCAGCAGCCAGCGGGCCCCCACGCCCACCCCGGTGAAACGGGGCGCACAGCAGTTCGCAAAAGCCCCACCATGATCCACAAATACCGCTGCCTGCCAGTTGGTGAAAATCCGGTACAGGTATTCACCACTGACCGTCGTCAGGTACTGGCCCCCGGTTTCGGTGCCGTCCGGGCGGCGCGGTCCCAGACTGTTGTAGTCATAGCCCCGCACACTCTGGTCGCCCCCGGCGAAGAACCGGGTACTCACGGGCACTTCATGGAAGTCCTCGGCCATTAACCAGCCCAGTTCCACCCGACTGAGCAGCTGATGTCGCGGTGCCAGGCTCAGCAGGTAATGGGCTTGGCTCTTGAGCCTCAGGTAACGGGTATCCGAGCCCAGGATGGGGTCGGAAAACTCCGCATCGAACAGCAGCCGGTAGCCGCGATCAGGGTGGACACCGCCTTCGGTGGAGGTTTTTGAAAAGCTGATTCCCGGCACCACGAATAAACTGTTCTCAACCCGCTCATCCTCGCCGCTTCCTCCCCCCAGACTGGCGCTTTCACTGCGGATCCGCAGCGACGGGTTGCGCCACCAGCCACTGGAGAGCAGGGTTTGCCGGCTAAAACCCAGGCTTTCGGTGCGGTAGTAGCTATCTTCAAACTCTTCTTCCTGGTAACCCGCCTGGATGGTCCAGAAGTCATTGATGGGATCGCTCTCGGGAATCCGGTACTCGGCGGAAAGCCGGCGGTTCATTTCCGACCAGATCAACGACGAGGAGAACGAGTGGCCGGCGCTGTTGATCAAAGGCTTGTCCCAGCTCAACCGGAAACGGGGCCCGCTATCGGTGCCATAGCCCACGCCCACCCCGACCCGGTTGGATTCGTTATCCCGCAGCAGCACATCCACCGGTATCGGCTGGTCGGCGTTCTCCGGCCGTTGGGGACGAACGGTGACCGAGGCAAAATAACCACTGTCCAGCAGGCGTTTATTGAGATGATTGATGCGATCTTCGGAGTAAGGGTCGCCGGCGTCGAAGGGCACCAGCTGATTGAGCCGCTCGTCACTGAGCTCGGTCTCGCTGAACGTCACCTCGGCCAGCCGGTAGCGACGGGCACTGTCGAAGGTCAGGTAGAGGTCTGCACTGCGCTCATCCCGGTCAATCTCGATCCGGTGTTCCCGATGGGCGGCATCGAAATAGCCCCGACTGATGGCAGTGGTTTGCAGGCGCCGTTTCAGGGTCTCATAGGCGCCCTGATCGAGAACGGTGCCGGACTTTGGCAGATACTCGGCCAACACCTGCTGCAGTTGGGGGTCGTCCTGCCCTTCTCCCTCAACCTCCACCGCAATCGCCCGCCAACGTACCGGTTTGGCCAGTCGTACCCTGACCGCCACATCCGCCGGGTCACGATCACGCCGGATTTGCACGGCGACTTCCGAGTCATAGTAGCCGAGCGCCTGCAAGGCCTGCTGCGTGGCAGTCCCGACCGACGAGCGCAAGCTGGCGCTGTTATCCAGGTCGCGGACATAAAGGGTACCCACATGGGCCCGGATATTCTCTTCCAGCCGACTGCCGACCCCGCTGACCCGTAGTTTTACCTCTTCCGGCTCATCCTGGGCCACCACAACGACAGGTGCCCCTAGCAGGGCCAGACAAATCCAGCAGCGAAGATAGAGGCTCGCCAGTACACGCATGGTCTTGCCAGGAAGTCGAAACACACGTTAATCCCGTTCAGGACATCAAAAAGCGCCGGGCTGCCGCCGCGACCACCTCGGGCTTTTCCGCATGCAGCCAATGACCTGTCCGAGGAATGATACGCATAACCGCCGCCGGAAATAACTCCTGAATGACGGGCCAATGCTCCGCCTGAATATAGTCCGAGTCGCCGCCCTTAACGAAGAGCGCCGGGCGTGGAAACGGTGGCTGAGGCGCCTGGCCGACCAAGATCTCCTGATAGTTACGGATTAAGGATTCCAGGTTGATCCGCCAGCCAAAACGGTCGGGACCGGTTTTGACCAGATTTTTCAACAAAAATTGCCGCACCGCCAGCTCCGGCACATAAGCCGCCAGTTGCTGGTCGGCCTCCGTCCGGGAACCCAGCGTTGCCAAATCCAGGCTCTGTAATCCTGCCAGAATCTGTTGATGGTGGGGTTTGTAGAGAACCGGGGCAATATCCAGCACCACCAGGCGTTCCACCCGGTCTGGATGGGTCAAGGCCAGCTGCATGGCGGTTTTGCCGCCCATGGAGTGACCGATGAAATGGGCGCGTTCCAGCCCGATGCGATCCATATAGGCAATAACGTCAGCCACCATCAAGGGGTAGCTGTGGGCCTGGGTGTGAGGGGATCGGCCGTGATTGCGCAGATCCAGGCCATGGATCTGATACTGCTCCGCCAGCAGCCGGCTGATGGCCCCCAGGTTTTCCTGGGAGCCAAAGAGTCCATGCAGCATGACCAGGGGTTGGCCGGTGCCGGTAACACGATGATGAAGATTTACAGCAGTCATAAAATGCCCTGTCAAAGCTGGTGTACTGATATAACGCGGGCCTGGTTCCGGTTTCAAGGCACGGGAAAGTCAAAGAACCCCCAATCTGGTTCAGACCGACTGGCAAACTTTTGCAGAGTTCTCAATAATGACATTTTGCCAGGTTAGTATCCTCTAACCGCGCGACAAATTCCGGATTGGCAGCTATAAACATCCTATACCAGAGCAAAATAACATTTGTCTCCAGCCTCCATTCCAGAGAAGTAGTCCATTTGAGGTAGCTATGGCCGGAAAGAACTCCACCCCGGAAGAAAGACGACTCCTGAGGCGTTATCCCGCTGCCGAGTTGCGCGCTTCACTTCGGGTCAAAAAAGGTCTGTTCAACGAAAGCTGGATTGAAGTCCAGCCGCTTGATTACAACAAGCAAGGGCTGGCCTTCGACACCGCAGCCGAACTCAAGCCAGAGGAAGACGTCATGGTCGCCCTGGAGCTGGTGATGGATATGGGCTCGATCCAGATCGAGAAACTCGCCGGCGTAGTGCGTTATGCCCGGCCCACGGGTTCCCAGTTCCGTTATGGCATCGAGTTTGATTTCCAGGGCCCGCGCTTTATGCGCTCACCCGATATTGAAACCCAGTTGGCCCGTATCGAAACCCTGCTGCAGCGCAGCCTGAACGTGCAGCATCGCATCCGCTCCCAGAAGGGCATCACCCTCGACTAAATCCACGGCGGCAGGCAGTGACCGGCCCCGGTCTACTCGATCCCCAGCAGTTTGTGTAACTGCAGGGAGAGCCGCCAGCGGGGGTTGGCCAAACAATAGGCCAACGCCGCCCGGGTATTCCTTTCCTTGACGGGGTCTGCGCCCTCCCGCACCAATGGATCAGCCATCGGTGACAAAAAGAAGTAACGGGCCTTGATCTGCTGGAAGCGCTCGGGCGGAGCCAAGGGCTGTGGATAGACCAGCTTGAGTTCGTCACAGCTCTCAATCACCACCGGCGCATCCGCCTTGGGGCTCACGCATATCCAGTCCAGCCCTTCCGGCGCCGGCAGGGTGCCATTGGTTTCCACCCCCACTTCAAAGCCCCGGGCATGAAAGGCGTCGATCAAGGGCTTGTCCAGCTGCAGCAAGGGCTCGCCGCCGGTACAAATCACATAGGGTGTCCCCTGGGTGAGATCCGGCCAAAGCTCGGCGACCTGATCCACCACCGCCTCGGCGGTGTCGTAGCGGCCACCGTAACTGCCGTCGGTGCCGACAAAATCCGTATCGCAAAAATTGCAGACCGCCGTGGCGCGGTCTTTCTCACGCCCGGTCCAGAGATTGCATTTGCTGAAACGGCAGAACACCGCCGGGCGCCCCGCATGGGCGCCCTCACCCTGCAGGCTGTAGAACATTTCCTTGATCCGGTACATGACAGCCTCAGGCGGTTTCGTAAGGAAGGGGGTCAACAGCACCGTTGACGCTGAATGCCTCCAGGCGCTCGATACAGGAGCCGCACTTGCCGCAGGCCCGCTCGCGGCCGTTGTAGCAGGTCCAGGTCTTGCTGTAGTCCAGCCCCATGTCGAGTCCGTCCCGCAGGATCTGAATCTTGTCGGCGTACAGGTAGGGCGCCACCACATCCACCGGCTCATAGTTCGCCACCTGGGACACCGCGTTCATTTTTTCCACGAACAGCGGCCGGCAGTCCGGGTAGATGGCGTGATCGCCGCCATGGGCGCCGTAATAGACCGCTCCGGCCTTGATCGATACCGCATAGCCGATCGCCAGGGACAACATGATCATATTGCGATTGGGCACCACCGTGGACTTCATGTTTTCCGCGGCATAATGCCCTTCCGGCACGTCGATATCATCGGTCAGCGACGAGCCCAGCAATAGCTGGTTGATGGCGGTGATGTCCACTTCCTTGTGGGGCACCTTCAATTCCGCGCAGACGCGGCGTGCGAACTGCAATTCCTTGCTGTGCCGCTGCCCATAATTGAATGACAGCGCATAAACCTCACGCCCTTCCCGCAGCAGACGGTGCAGGATCGTGAAGGAGTCCATGCCCCCTGAATAAATGGCTACCACGCGATTTGCGGACACTTCATGGTCTTGTTGCATTGGTTTCTCTGCTTCCACCCGATCCTCCCCTCAACTGCAGTCAGGCCCAACCGGGCATCTGGATAGATAAGCGCCTGTGGCTCGGTTTTCCGGGTTTTCATCCAACAGGTGCGAGCGAACTCAGCGAGGTTCGCGGGACGAAATACCGGAAAACTTTTGTGTACTGAATCTAGAAAGCTATTTTACCGAATTTGGAAAAGGCTTTGCGAATCGGCCTTAGCTCCCGTAATGGCTGTGCAGGCGAACATAGCGGAAAATTTTGCGTTTGAGCTCGTTGGGGTTGATGGGCTTGGCCAGAAAGCCATCCATCCCGGCTCGTACCGTTTCCATTAACACATCATCCGTGGTCGCGGCGGAGAGCGCGATAATGGGCAGGGAATGATAGCGGTCACCGTGCAGGGCGCGGATCTCCCGGGCAGCGGCATAACCATCCTTCAGGGGCATCTGGATATCCATCAAGATCAGGTCGTAAGGGTGCCGTTGCACCTGCTCCAGGGCCTCAAAACCATTGCTGGCGGTATCCACCTGGGCGCCCCATCGACGCAGCAGCTTCTCGGCCACCATCACGTTCACCGGATTGTCCTCCACCAGGAGGATGCGACACCCGGACAGATTGACCGGCTCCAACAGGGGAAGCTGGGGACCGGATTCCAGTGGCTGGCGCCGATAGGGCAGATACAGCTGGAAGGAAAAGCTGGAGCCGACGCCGAGCTGGGAGTGAACCCGGATTTCACTGCCAAAGCGTTCCACCAGCGCCTTGGTGATCGCCAGGCCCAAACCGGTCCCCCCGTAGGAGCGGGTGATGCTTTCGTCGGCCTGGGTGAAGTAATCGAAAATCCGCCCCAAGTGGCTCTCGGGAATCCCAATACCACTATCCGTCACCTGAAACTCCAGCAGGGCCCGCTCCGGATCGCCCTGATCCAGGCGCCGCACGCTCAATTCGACCCGCCCACGGTGGGTAAACTTCACCGCATTACTCAGCAGATTACTCAGAATCTGCGCCAGGCGGGTCGGATCCCCGATCACCCAGCGGGGCACGTCAGGATCCAGCAGTTCGCTGATCAGCAGGCCCTTTTCCTGGCCACTGTACTGGGCGCTTCGGCTCACCCCCCGTAGCAGGTCATGCAAATCGAATTCAATTTGCTCCAACTGGATTTTGCCCGCTTCGATCTTGTTGTAATCCAGGATATCGTTGATCAGGGAGAGCAGGTTTTCCGCGGAAAAACGTAGTGTGCTGAGGTTCTCCACCTGCTCGGGACGCGGGTTTTCCTCCAGCAACAAATGAGTCAGGCCAATAATGGCGTTCATCGGCGTGCGGATCTCATGGCTCATGATGGATAAAAACTCCGCCTTGGCCCGAGACGCGGCCTCGGCACGTTCCTTGGCCGCCATGAGCTCCTCCCGATAGCGGCGCTCCGGGGTAATGTCCATTAACACCCCATGAAACACCACCTGCTCATCATTCCAGTCAACCGGCGCCGAAGCCCCCATCAACCAAAGAGTATTCTCGGGGTCATTATTCAGCAGCAAACGCGCCTGATGGTTCCATGGAGTCCGGGTTCGGACGGCGGTCTGGATGGACTGGACAAAGGCTTCCCGGTCTTCCGGATGAATCGCGCTACTTAACAGGGTCATATCCTGCATCACCGGTTCCGGCTCCACCCCAAAAATTTCCCGGATCCGGGGGCTGATGTAACTGAAACCGGCCTGGCTGCCGTCCTCGTTGGTATACCACTCGTATACCATCCCCGGCACATGCTCGATCATCGACTTGAAGCGCCGCTCGCTCCATCGCAATTGCTGCTCCTGGCGCTTGGCCTCGGAGATGTCACGAGACATCATCACCAGCCCTTGACGCTCCCCCTGTTCGTTCAGCACAGCCGTCAGCGACATCCAGACATCAAACTGGCTCCCGTCACGCCGACGCTGGCGCGACTCGCCACACCAGCCCCGCCGCTCGACAATCTGACGCTCGACGTCCTGCAGGTTCAGGCTATCCTCGCCCCGAAACATAAAGGAAGACTGTCCTTTCAACTCGGCTTCGGTATAGCCATAGAGGGATTCCGCTGCCGGGTTACAGGATTGGATATAACCGGCCCCATCCAGAAACAGGATCGCCTCCGGATGATGGCGCACCCAGTCCTCCAACAGGCTCCACCGCGCGCCCCGTTCCCGCTGACTCTGGATATTGTGCAGCCGCACCAGCAGGTGATGGTCTCCGGTCTCGTTCACTGGCAGCGCGATCAGGCGGGCCTGATACCAGTCGCCACTGAACGGCGAACGATACTCGAAGCGCTGCTCAAGGCCCGTTGCCAGAACCTGCTTGGCAACCTCGTCAAACTCCCTCGCCAGCTCCGGCGGCAGCCAGTCTTTCACCGAGAGGGAGCGGCGCAAATGAGGGGCGAAAAGGCTTTCGTCCTTCTCCCGACTCCAAAGGTTCACCAGCCGCCACTGCTCATCCAGCTCCAAAACCGTCTCATCCGAGGAGGCGATCATGGCTTCCAGCTTGAGCCTCTGACGCTCCTTCTCCTGTTGCAACCACTCGGCCTCCCGCGACTGCATCACCCACAACATGCCACACATCGCGACAGCGCCGGGAACCACCAGCCACCGTACCGCCTCCTGTTGTGCCACACTGGCATTCCAGTAAGTCAGCAGGCGCACTTCCAGCAGCACATCCAAGGTCATCAGCAACAGAAGCCAGGCCAGCGTCCCCCACCGATACAGCTTTTCCTGGGGGGAAAACAGCGTGAGACAGGTCACCAAGCCGACCAGATAAAAGAGGAAAAATCCGGAGCGCTCGCCCAGCAGGCTGGAGCATATATAAAGAAGGAGGCCGTTGCAGACGCAGAAGCCCAACCGGGCCAGGCGATGGAACCCTTCACGATTTAGCTGCACCACCCCCCACTGTACAATTAACAGCAAAGTACCTAGTGCCAGAAACAGTGGGGAGCCGATCCAGGCGTAGCCAACGCCCGCCACCACCAGGGTTGCCAGCATCAAAACAGCGGCGGCCTGATGACACAGCCGCACCCGCCAAGCCTGGGCCATGGGCAGCTTAGCGTTCGGGTTTATCTGAAAGAGACTCACGAGGTGGCTTAGCATCTTCTACAGTTCCATTGCATCGCACTCAGGGCGAGCCACAACATGACAGACTTGCCTGAATCCAATTCTACCTCAAAGCATACCCAGAACGCCCCAGCTTTTCCGCCATCGGCCATCTGCTCAACTCCGGCGATTGGACCATTACATCGGCGTCGCCCAGAATTAAACTGGTACTGACGTCTAAGTTTTCCCGGGTTTGCGCGCCACGACTTTGGAGCTTCCGACCAAAGTCGCATTGTTTCGCATCCGGCCTTAAAACCATACTGGGCTGTCCAATAAAAAATATTAACCAAAACTTTACGTTGAAAAATTAAAAAGCTGTGTTAAATTCAATGCATGAAGGTTCATTGTGCAGCTTTTCATACCGCCTAGCGAAACACAGATTCAAACAACTGTTTGGTTCTGAATAGGCACCCACAAAACAACAAATAGGGGTTTCATATGAAAGTTCTATCTCAATTCCGCAAAAAAATCGCACTGACCACCACGGCGGTCGCACTTGCGGCTTCCACGATGTTCGCGCCTGCGGCATTCGCCCAAGAAACCATCAAATGGCGAGTACAATCCCACTGGCCGGCTTCCAGCAGCTCCTTCAAGGACAGCCTGGAGCGCCTGAGAGATACCCTCGACGAGCGGACCAACGGACGTCTCCAGCTCCAGCTTTATGAAGACGGCGCTCTGTTCAAGGCCCGGGAAACCTTCAACGCCGTTAGCCGCGGTATTATCCAGATGGGTACCATCTCCCCGTCTTATGCCCAGGACAAAATTCCTCTGGCTGGCGTAGCTTCTGGCCTGCCCTTTGCGTTCCGTAACGTATGGGAAACCGTGTACTTCCACAAACACCTGGGCTTCGAGAAAATGCTTCAGGATCAAGCGGCCAAGCACGGCGTATACTACTCCACGGACAAGATCTACCCCACCGAGCTGGTGAGCCGCAAGCCCATCAACAGCTGGGAAGACTTTACCAAGCTGAAGATCCGTTCCTCCGGCGCCATGCAAACCTTCCTGACTGATGCAGGTGCGGCAGCCTCCTACCTGCCCGGCAGTGAGCTCTACACCGCTCTGTCTACCGGCGTGGTTGACGCAGCTCACTGGGGTGCGGCACAGGGCGCGGACAGCATGGGCCTGTATGACCTGACCAAATACCACGTACAACCGGCCCTGAACATCGCCGGCACCGACGCGATCATCGTCAGCATGAAAGCCATGGACAAACTGCCCAAGGATATCCGCGATATCCTGGTCCAGACCCTGGAAGAGCAGTTCTGGTCCCGCACCAACGAGTACCTGTACCAAGAGCGCATCGCCCTGGCGAGAGCCATCAAGGACCGTGGTGTACAAATTAACGACCTTCCGGAAGACGTACTCAAGCGTCTGACCGAAGCTGCCCAAAAATCCTGGGACGTTGAAGCCAAACGCCATCCCAGCGCTGCGGAAGCCGTCAAAATGGTACGCGCCTTCCTGACCGATCTCGGCTACCTCTAATCTGCATTCGGATCGCCTGGGATCCACTCCACAAGAGTCAGATAAGCCCTAGCCGACAGCGGGTCCTACCGGACCCGCTTCCCTTTTACCAATCGATTCAGTGCTTGTGGGAGCTTACATGCGTGTAATCCAAGCCTATATCAACGGGATCACCCGTCTGAACGATTTTGTCGGGACCTTGGTTTCATACCTCGTCTACGCCATGTTCCTGTTTTTGATCATGGAAGTCTTCTTCCGCTACGCCATGGAAGCGCCAACCGTCTGGACCAACGAGCTGACCCAGCTCTTGTTCGGTTTTTACATTGTGATGTCCGGCGGCTATGTCATGGCCCATCGGGAACACGTCAACGTCGACATCTTCTACTCTCATTTTTCAGACCGTACCAAAGCCATCGTCAACATTTTCACGTCGGTACTGTTTTTCCTGTTCGTCGGCTCGGTGTTGTATTTCGGCGCTTCCATGGCCTGGGATTCCATCCAGTCCTGGGAAACCTCTTTCTCGGCCTGGGACCCCTACATCTGGCCGGTCAAGGCAACTATTCCGGTGGCCGCTTTCCTGCTGTTGCTGCAGGGCATTGCCCGCCTGCTGGAAGACATCGGTGTTGCTCTCAACCTGATGCCTGCTCCTACTCATAAACACGGCACCACAGGAGAGCACCCATGAGTATTGAAGTTCTGACCCTCCTGTTTTTCGGATCGCTGTTGCTGTTCCTGTTCCTGGGTGTCTCCCTGGCTTTCGTCTTGGGTGGCGTCTCGGTTGTTTTTCTGTATTTCACCTGGGGTGCAGACTCCTTCTATATGGTGGCGTCCCAGATGTGGGGCACCATGGAAAGCTTCACCCTGGTAGCCATCCCGCTCTATGTCATGATGGCCATGCTGCTGGAGCGAACCGGGGTGGCCAAGGACCTCTATCATATGATGTTCCTTTGGGGCGGCGGCATTCGCGGCGGCCTGGCCATTGGTACTCTGGGAATCTGTGCTTTGTTCGCCGCCATGAGCGGTATCAGTGGCGCCGCCGTGGTCGCCATGGGCACCATTGCCCTGCCTTCCATGCTGGAACGGGGCTATGACAAGAAAATGGCGCTGGGCTGTATCAATACCGGCGGCAGTTGGGGAGTCTTGGTGCCGCCAAGCGTGTTGATGATCCTGTACTCGCTGATTACCGGTGTTTCCGTGGGCAAAATGTTTGTGGCAGGCCTGCTGCCCGGCCTGCTGCTGATGGTGCTGGTTACCGCCTACGTCATCATCCGCTGCTGGCTGCAACCGGAACTGGCCCCGGCCATTCCCAAGGATCAGCGCCCCAGCTGGAAAGAGAAGTTCGATGCCCTGAAAGCGGTGATCCTGCCCATCATGATCGTGGTTATGGTGCTGGGTTCCATCATGCTCGGTCTGGCCACGCCCACCGAGGCGGCAGCCATCGGTGTTCTGGGCGCTCTGATCTCAGCGGCGGTGTACCGCAAGCTCAGCTTCAACCTGATGCATGAAGCCTCGATCCGAACTTTCAAACTGACCGGTATGATCGCCTGGATCCTGTTCGGTGCCCACGCCTTCAGCGCCGCTTACCAAGGCATGGGCGCTCAGGCCCTGATCGAAAGCCTGATGACCTACATTCCGGGCGGCCCCTGGGGCATCATCATCTTCATGATGCTGATCGTGTTCCTGCTGGGCATGGTGCTGGATCCGGTCGGTATCATGATGATCACCCTGCCGGTCTTCGTGCCGATCGTGGTCTCACTGGGCTTCGACCCGATCTGGTTCGGTATCCTGTTCGTGATCAACATGGAAATCGGCTACATGACACCGCCGTTTGGCTTCAACCTCTTCTACCTAAAAGGGGTGGTGCCACCCGATATCACCATGCGGGATATCTACACCTCGATTATCCCCTACGTGATCGTGTCACTGGTTGGTCTGGCACTGGTTATGATCTTCCCGGAGATTGCGACCTACCTGCCCAACAAGATCTTCGATTAAGATCTTGGCCCAACCTAAAAAAACCCGCTTCGGCGGGTTTTTTTATTGCCGGCCCAAAAGCCCCCGTTCAGTCGAGTCTCCTTTGAAAGCCTGGGGCTTCTAGTCCTTTATATAAGCGGACTCAGATCACCACGGATGGATCACACGTCATGGTATCGCTCTCGCTTCAAGGGCAAGCACTATGAGCCGGCGGGCTTGGCTGGTCGGCTTGGTGCTCGCCCCGTCCTGGGCTCACGCTCACGGGGGGCACTCCCATGCAGGCCCCTGGCAACTCGACCCTTGGGTGCTGATTCCCCTGTCGCTCGGCACCTGCCTATATAGCCTCGGCTTGTTAAGGCTCTGGAAGCGCCGCCCATCACCTCTGCGCATAACCGCCTTCGCCGCCGCCCTGCTATGCCTGTTCCTGGCATTGATCTGGCCATTGGAAGCCCTGAGCGGCCAGAGTTTCGCCGCGCACATGCTGCAACACATGTTACTGCTCTCCGTCGCGGCACCCTTGCTGGTGGCTGCCCGGCCGCTGCCGCTCATCCTGGCGGCCCTGCCAGTCCGGGCACGACGTCTCCTGATCCGGGGCTTTGCGCGTCACTCGTCCGGGATCTGGAGCCTCATCACCCGCCCGGGCATCGCCTTTGCCCTGCATGCTCTGGTCATCTGGGCCTGGCATGCCCCCGCCGCCTTCCAGTGGGCGCTGCGCAACGACACCGTCCACTTCATGGAGCACCTGTGCTTTTTGCTCTCCGCTCACCTGTTCTGGTGGAGCATGCTGCACCGGGGCGGCAGCAGCCTGCAGCGCTATGGAGCCAACACCCTGTGGGTTCTGTCGACCCTGATCCATACCGGCTTTCTGGGCGCCGTTCTCACCTTTGCCCGCTACCCCCTCTATACCTACTACGCAGAACAGGCCCAAACCGTGGGGCTGTTGTGGGGCCTGTCCCCGCTGGAAGACCAGCAGTTGGGTGGAACCCTGATGTGGGTGCTTGGGGCCGGCCCCTACCTGCTGGCGGGGTTGGTTCTGGTCCTGCTGTGCTTGCGGGCCTTGGAGCGGCGAGCCAGCCACTAGCCACTCTCGGGGGCTTCCACCCACCTCCTACATCGCTGGCATGCAGCCGGAAATACCATACCCTTTATATTCTACAAAAGAATAACTAATTAACTTTTTATTACTTCATCAACCTAAAGATTCTGTTTATGATTCATCCATCTCTCCCCTAGTGGGATAAGAGCAATAGAACAACCACGCTGACCGAACAGACGGAAGCCGAACTGAATCATCAGAAGGAGGCTTCCATGCTGCATATTCGTTATCCCCACAACGTCCGTCACGCCTGGCCCACTCAGGGCGCTGTCCACCAATCAGCCCAGTGGCCAAGCCGGACCTTGCCGACCCCGACTTCTGTACGCACCCTGGCCAGTCTCAGCCCTGCTACCGGGCTGCCGCCATGGCCCGGTGCGGTTGATTCCACCCTCGACATTCAGGATTAAGCCATGCTCGTCACTGTTCTGCTGGGCAGTCCCAGCCTGTATTCCCGCTCCAGTGCCTTGGCTGAATACAGCCGGGTTCTTCTCGAGCAACGGGGTATAGACACCCAATTCATTGGTGTCCGCCAGTTTAACGCTGAGGATCTGCTCCATGCCCGGTCCGAGAGTCCAGCCGTCAAAGACTACGTCCGCAGTGTGCAGGACTCCGCCGGACTGATTCTGGCCACACCGGTGTACAAGGCATCTTTCGCCGGCGCCCTGAAGGTGTTGCTGGATTTACTGCCAGAGCGGAGCCTGGAGCAGAAGCTCGTGCTGCCGCTGGTCACCGGCGGCTCGGAAGGGCATCTGTTGGCGGTGGATTACGCCCTGCAGCCCGTTCTTTCAGGGCTGAAGGCCAAGCAGATCTTCAACGCGGTCTACGCTACCGACCGCCAGGTCACCCTCGGTGTTGGCGGTGAGCTGACGCTGGAGAGCCGGCTCAAGGAACGGCTGGACCGAGCCATCCAACTGTTTAGCGACAGCCTGCCCGGCGCCTTGGCCCATACGGACCCGCACCTGTTATACGAACGAGTCCGTAACGCCCAATTAAGCATTTGATTTTTTTTATAAACCCGCCTGACTCCACCGCCATACGGGGAGAAGGAGACAACCATGTAAACACGCTAACCCAAAAAGGAGCACTGCACTCATGAAACTGTCCCATTTCTGGCGGGGCCTGGTGGCCACCGTCCTCTCCCTCTCGGTTCTGTCAGCCCAGGCTGACGTCAAAGACAACACCCTGCGGGTCGGCTATCAAAAATCCGGCGGCAACTTCCTCTTTCTGAAGGGCCAGGGGCTGCTGGAAAAGCGGCTAAACCCCCTTGGCTTCAAAGTAGAGTGGGTTGAATTCCCGGCCGGCCCGCAAATGCTCGAAGGCCTGAACGTGGGTAGTATCGATGTGGCCACCGTGGGCGAAACGCCGCCCATTTTTGCCCAGGCAGCCGGCGCCCAACTGCTCTACATCGGCCACGAGAACGCCACCCCGGCGGCTGAGGCGATTCTGGTTCCGGAGCAATCGCCCATTAAAAGCGTGGCGGATCTCAAGGGTAAGAAGATCGCCCTCAACAAAGGTTCCAATGTGCACTATCTGCTGGTGAAAGCCCTGGAAGAGGCCAACCTCAGCATTCGCGACATCCAGCCCGTCTACCTCAAGCCATCTGACGCCCGCGCCGCCTTCCAGCGGGGCAGTGTCGATGCCTGGGTGATCTGGGACCCATACCTCGCGGCCGCCCAGCATGACGACAGGGCCCGAGTCCTGCGGGACGGCACCGGGCTGGTCAGCAACTACCAGTTCTATCTGGCCTCCGAGCCGTTCGCCAAACGCTACCCGGAAGTGCTCAACGTCGTCCTGGAAGAGCTGGATACCGTCAACCAGTGGGCAAAACACAACCTGGATACCGCCGTGGCCGAGTTAACGCCGCTGGTCGGCCTGCCGGACACCGTGGTCCGTACTGCCCTGGGCCGCTACAACTTCGGTATCAACCGGATCAGCGATCAGGTGCTGGACGAGCAGCAACGCATCGCCGACGCCTTTTACAACCTCAAGCTGATTCCAAAAAACATCCAGGTACAAGGTACCGGCTGGACTCCCGCATCGTCCCCGGCCCACACCCTTTCACAGAAATAAGTCCACTGATAAGGAAAACGCCATGAATATCTTCTGGTTTTTACCCACCCACGGCGATGGACATTACCTGGGTACCGCCCAAGGGGCTCGTACCGTGGACCTCGCCTACCTGCAACAGATCGCCCAGGCCGCCGACCGGCTCGGCTACGAAGGGGTGCTGATTCCCACCGGCCGCTCCTGCGAAGACCCTTGGCCGGTAGCCGCCGCCATGGTGCCCGCCACCCAACGCCTGAAGTTCCTGGTGGCAGTGCGCCCCGGCATTACCTCGCCCACCGCCGCCGCGCGCCAGGCCGCCACGCTGGACCGTCTGTCCGGCGGACGCCTGCTGATCAACGTGGTGGTCGGTGGCGACCCACAGGAAGCCGCTGGTGACGGCCTGTTCTACAGCCATGGCGAACGCTATGCGGCAGCCGATGAATTCCTGCAGATCTGGCGTCGGGTGCTGGCGGGCGAAACCGTGGATTTCGCTGGCGAGCACCTCAAGGTGGAAGGCGCTCGGTTGCTGTTCCCGCCGGTTCAGCAGCCCCATCCGCCCGTCTATTTTGGCGGCTCATCCCAGCCTGCCCACGAGCTGGCGGCCAAGCATGTGGACCTGTACCTCACCTGGGGCGAACCCCCGGCCCAGGTGGCGGAAAAAATTGCCGATGTGCGCGCGAAAGCCGCCCGTGAAGGTCGGACCGTTCGCTTTGGCATCCGCCTGCACGTGATCGTCCGGGAGACCGAAGAACAGGCCTGGCAGGCGGCGAACGAGCTGATCAGGCACCTGGATGACGACACCATTGCCCGGGCCCAGGCCGCCTTTGCCCGTTTCGACTCCGAAGGCCAGCGCCGGATGGCGGCCCTGCATGGCGGCAGGCGGGAGAACCTGGAGGTGAGCCCCAATCTGTGGGCCGGCGTCGGCCTGGTACGGGGTGGCGCCGGCACCGCACTGGTGGGCGATCCCGTCACCGTGGCCCAACGGATGCGGGAATATCAGGCGCTGGGTATCGAAACCTTCATCCTGTCGGGCTATCCCCACCTGGAGGAAGTGTACCGGACCGCCGAGCTGCTGTTCCCGCACTTGCCGCTGAAACAGGTTCAGCCCCCGGCGCAAACCCAGTTCACTGGCCCCTTCGGGGAAGTCGTGGCCTACGAATACCGCCCCGAAACAACGGCTTCGGCCTCCTGAGGACTGCGCCATGAAAGAAACCACGCGACCGAACCAGACTTGGAAACAGCTGTCCGCCCATGGGTTACCCTGGCTGGTTCCCCTGTTGTTACTGGCCGTCTGGCAGCTGGCTTCAAGTCTCGGCTGGCTGTCGGCCCGGATCCTGCCCGCGCCCATAGCCGTGGTCGCGGCCGGCTGGGATCTACTGCTGTCGGGAGAGCTGTTCCGGCATCTGTGGGCCAGCTTCGAACGGGCTGCCATTGGCTTTGTGATCGGCGCTGGCCTGGGGCTGATCCTGGGGTTTATCACCGGCCTGTCCAGGCTCGGTGCCCAGCTGCTCGACAGCACACTGCAGATGATCCGCAATGTCCCCCATCTGGCGCTGATCCCGCTGGTGATCCTCTGGTTCGGCATCGATGAGACCGCCAAGATCTTCCTGGTGGCCCTGGGCACGGTGTTTCCGATCTATCTCAACACCTATCACGGCATCCGCAATGTGGATGCCGGGCTGATCGAGATGGCCCGCAGCTATGGCCTGAAAGGCTTCGCCCTGTTCTGGCACGTGCTGCTGCCCGGTGCCCTGCCGTCCATCCTGGTGGGGGTGAGGTTTGCGCTGGGCTTTATGTGGCTGACCCTGATCGTGGCGGAAACCATCGCCGCCAACCAGGGCATTGGCTATCTGGCCATGGATGCCCGGGAGTTCCTGCAAACCGACGTGGTGCTGCTCACCATTCTGTTATACGCCCTGCTGGGCAAGGCGGCAGACATCGCGGCCCGTACCCTGGAGCGGCTCTGGCTGCAATGGCACCCGGCTTATCAGAAGGAGACCAACCTATGAACGCCCCTTTTGTGGTCTCGGATTATCAGATCCACCTCAACCGGGTTTCCAAACAGTTTGGCGAGCGCCAGGTGCTGGACAACATCAACCTGCGGGTTCCCCAGGGCCAGTTCGTCGCCATTGTCGGGCGCAGCGGCTGCGGCAAAAGCACCCTGCTGCGTCTGGTGGCGGGACTGGAAGAAGCCTCCGGCGGCTATCTCGGCCTGCACTTTCGGGAGTCCGGCGATAAACGCTCCCAGGTACGCATGATGTTTCAGGACTCGCGGCTCCTGCCCTGGAAAAGCGTGCTGGACAACGTGCTGCTGGGAACGCGCGGCTTCAATCTGGCCCGCCACGCCCTGGAGGAAGTCGGGCTCTGGGATCGCCGGGACGAATGGCCGAGCCGCCTGTCCGGCGGCCAGAAACAGCGGGTCGCCCTGGCCCGCGCCCTGGTGCACCGGCCTCAGCTGTTGCTGCTGGACGAACCCCTGGGCGCCCTGGATGCGCTGACCCGGTTGGAAATGCAGCAACTGATCGAACGCCTGTGGCAGGAGCATCGCTTTACCGTGCTATTGGTCACCCATGACGTGTCGGAAGCGGTGGCGCTTGCCGACCGCATCCTGGTGGTGGAAGACGGTCGGATCGGGCTGGATCTGGCGGTAAACCTACCCCGCCCCCGGTTACGGACCGCAACCGCGGTGGCCGAACTCGAAGACTTGGTATTACGGCGCATCATGGAAGATCGCCACCCTTATATTCCGGAGCCGCCGCAGGAGGCGACGACTCCTTTACCCATTTACCGGATCGCCGTGTAAGCGGCGCTCCATCGGAACCCACCAATCTATTCTCACGACTTATCTATTCTCATTACTTATTGAAGGAGCACTGACATGAGCATCAAATCCATCAACGCCCGTAACCAGTTCCGTGGCGCCATCAAGGAAATCATCACCGGCCCGGTCCTGTCGGAAATCGACGTCCAGACCCCGGCGGGCATCGTCACCTCGGTGATCACGACCCGTTCCCTGAAAGAGCTGGAGCTGACCGTCGGCTCCGAGGTCATCGCCTTCGTCAAATCCACCGAGGTGGCGCTGGCCAAACTCTGAGCCGCAACAGGCTTTTCATTTCTTTCCAGACCAAATTGGGGCGCGCGGCGCCCCCTTTTTTATGGGCTGCTCCCAAGCCCGATCAGCGACTCCTTTCGACTCCCTCGCTCAACAGCATTACGCCACCCTTTCCAATCATTCCCCTAACTATCTGAGCTTTCTGGAGAAATCCAGACGATACGAAAACACATCATATTCTTTAATAGAATAACGAAATAGTTTTTTATTCCTTTGTTGGCGGATTTGTTTTTTGTAAGATGACTTTCAATCGCTTCAGGCGAAGAGACTCAAGCAATAGCGCTGACCGGACGAACGGAAGCCAAATCCAAGTGATGATAAGGCTTCCAGGGTTCCGATGCGCTATCCCCCATGGAATCGGGTTCGGCAACCGGGCTCAGCCTCAAAAACCTGCACTGAGCAGGATTCACCCCTTGGATGATGTTTCCAGCGAAAGCTGTTCAGGCGCTTTGCTTTTTTTTGGCGTTACCCCGTTTTTACTGATTGAAGGAGCACCCGACATGACACTGCGACTGGGCGATCTCGCCCCTGACTTTACCCAGGATTCTTCCGAAGGCCCGATCCATTTCCATGAATGGCTAGGCGATTCCTGGGGCATCCTGTTCTCCCATCCGGCGGATTTCACCCCGGTGTGCACCACCGAGTTGGGCTTTACCGCCAAGCTCAAGGACGAGTTCGCCAAGCGCGGCGTCAAGGTGCTGGCCCTGAGCGTGGACCCGGTAGAGTCCCACCATCGCTGGATTGAGGATATCAACGAAACCCAGAACACCCGGGTGACCTTCCCCATCATTGCCGATGCGGATCGCAAGGTATCCCAGTTGTATGACCTGATCCACCCCAATGCCAACGACACCCTGACGGTACGTTCGCTGTTTATTATCGACCCGAACAAGAAGGTGCGGCTGATCATTACCTATCCCGCCAGCACCGGCCGGAACTTCCACGAGATTCTGCGGGTGGTGGATTCCCTGCAACTGACCGACAACCACAAGGTGGCCACCCCCGCCAACTGGGAAGACGGTGATGAAGTGGTGATCGTGCCGTCACTGCAGGACCCCGAGGAGATCGCCCGTCGCTTTCCGAAAGGTTACCGGGCGGTGAAGCCCTATCTGCGACTGACGCCTCAGCCCAACCGTTAAGAAACATTGACCGGGACGTGCGTGGAGCCCTGCGGGGCTACCACCCGCCGCGAGAGCCCCTCGGCTCCAGCGTCAGGCCCCTGGCGCCACGATAACCCAATAGCAGTCGCCCTCCTTTTCTGACCGGTCCTACCGGAAGCCCGTGAACCACGGGGAGACGACAGACGCCGGCCGTGTGGATCGCAAGCTCCACCGCAACCGCAATAACCCAGACCCATATGCTGTTTTTTTAAGGAGTAACTATGTCTCTGCGCTCTTCTTTTGCCCTGACTTCCGTGACCACCCTGGCCTTGGCCATTGCCGCCCAGGTTCATGCCGGTACGGTCACCACCGACGGCCCCGACCTGATCATCAAAACCAAAGGCGGCCTGGACGTCAGTGCCGCCGACAAATCCTTTGGCTTCAAGGTGGGTGGCCGTATTCATGCCGATTACGACAACTTCGACGGGCTCTACACCAAAAACGGCCAGACCGCCGACGAGTTCTATTTCCGCCGCGCCTTTCTGACCCTGTCAGGCTATGCCTTCACCGACTGGAACTATGTGGTGAGCCTGGATTTCGGTGAGTCCGGCACCAGCCGCTGGGACGAACTGTCAGTAACCTACACCGGCTTTGATCTGGCTGACATCAAGTTCGGCCGTTTCGACCCGATCGTGGGTCTGGAGCGGGCCACTGGCTCCAACTGGACCACCGCCATCGAGCGTTCCGCCATCTATGAAATCGCCGACTGGGCCCAGGACAAGAAAGACGGCTTCGGTCTGCAAGTCAGCGGCACCTCGGGGGATTTGGCCTACGCCAGCGCCGGGATCTTCCGCCAAAAGGGCAATGAAGACGAAGTCAGCGGCCGCAACAAAAACACCTTTGTCACGCGGGCCGTGGTCACCCCCCTCAACGCCAAAGGACATGTGCTCCACTTCGGTGCCAACTACGCCACCCGCAGTATCGAGAACACCCCCAACGACACCGGCAGCCTCAACAGCCGCCTGGGTGTACGGGGCACCACCGAAGACACCATCAACGGCGCCCGCGCCTCCCTGGGGGCTGGCATCGCCGATGGTTTCGAAAACGACCAAGTGTGGGCACTGGAAGCCGCCTATCAGTTCGGCCCGGCCTCCATCCAAGGGGAATACCTGCAACGGAATCTGGACGGCAGCCGCGGCCAGGCCGACCGGGATGCCACCGGCTATTACCTGCAAACGGCCTATACCCTGACCGGTGAAGCACGCAGCTATCGCCTCAACGGTGGCCGCTTCGACAGCATCAAGCCATCCAACCCCAGTCTGGGCGCCTGGGAAGTGTTCTATCGCTATGAGGACCTGAGTGTGGAGCAATCGGGGGCTGCCGACCGCGAAGCCAGCATCCATACCCTGGGGGTCAACTGGTATGCCAATGAGGCCATCAAAGTGGCGCTCAACTACCTGATTGCCGATACCGACAATATCGTGTCAGCAACGGAGAAAGCCGCGGGTCGTAAAGCCGATGGCCAGGCGATTTCCGCCCGTCT
>CAZEWG010000012.1:67483-76474 GCA_964514485.1 uncultured Pseudomonadales bacterium | reverse complement strand
GAAGATCTGGCTGGATTTTGACAAGGACGCCAAGACCATCACCATTCGTGATAACGGTATCGGCATGAGCCGTGAAGAGGTGATCACCAATCTGGGAACCATCGCCAAGTCCGGGACCGCGGATTTTATCTCCAAACTCAGTGGTGACCAGAAGAAAGACGCCAAGCTGATTGGTCAGTTCGGGGTGGGTTTCTATTCCGCGTTTATCGTGGCGGATCGGGTTGAGGTTCTCACTCGTCGTGCCGGTGCCAGCCATGACCAGGGGGTACGTTGGGAATCCCGGGCAGAAGGGGATTTCACCGTTGAGACGATTCACCATGAGCCACGGGGTACCACCATCATCCTCCATTTGAAGAACGAGGAGCTGGAGTTTGCCGACGGCTGGCGTCTGCGCAGTCTGGTTAAAAAGTATTCGGATCATATCTCCTTCCCGGTAGTCATGAAAGCGGAGTCGACCGGGGAAGACGGGGACGAGAAGAAAGAAGAGGCGCCGAAGGAGGAAACCGTTAACGAGGCGACGGCGCTGTGGACGCTCCCCCGTAATGAAGTCAAGGAAGAGGACTACAAGGAGTTCTACAAGCATATCGCCCACGATTGGGCCGATCCGCTGACTTGGTCCCACAACAAGGTGGAAGGCAAGCTGGAGTACACCAGCCTGTTATATGTTCCCTCCCGTGCGCCGTTTGATCTTTGGCAGCGGGAAGCACCTCGCGGGCTCAAGTTATACATCCAGCGGGTCTTCATCATGGATGATGCGGAGCAGTTCCTGCCCCTGTATTTGCGGTTTGTGAAAGGCGTGGTGGATAGCAATGACCTGTCCTTGAACGTGTCCCGGGAGATCCTGCAGAACGACAAGGCGGTGGAGAGCATGCGCAATGCGCTCACCAAGCGGGTACTGGATATGTTGACCAAGCTCGCCAAGGACGAGCCGGAGCAATATAAAACCTTCTGGAAGGAGTTCGGCAATGTGCTCAAGGAAGGACCTGCCGAGGATTACAGCAACCGCGAGAAGATCGCCAAGCTGCTGCGCTTTGCGTCGACCCACACCGGCACCCAAGACCAGGATCAGTCCCTGGATGACTATATCGGCCGCATGAAAGAAGGGCAGGACAAGATCTACTACATTGCCGCCGAGAGCTTCGAAGGGGCGATCCACAGCCCGCACCTGGAAGTGTTCCGCAAGAAAGGCATCGAAGTGCTGGTCATGTATGACCGCATTGACGAGTGGCTGATGGGCCACCTGTATGAGTATGACGGCAAGCAGTTCCAGGACGTGGCCAAGGGGGCGCTGGACCTTGGCAAGGTTGAGGATGAGGCCGAGAAGAAACAGCAGGAAGAGCAGGCCAAGCAATTTGAGCCCTTGGTCAACAGGATCAAGGAACAGTTGAAGGATCGGGTGCAGGAGGTGCGTGTCACCCATCGTCTGACCGAGTCACCGGCCTGTCTGGTGGTGGGCGAGCACGATATGGGGGCGCAGATGCGCCGGATTATGGAAGCGGCGGGTCAGAAGCTGCCGGAGTCCAAGCCGATCTTTGAAATCAACCCGGATCATCCGTTGTTGCAGCGCCTCAATCAGGAAGCCAATGAGGAGCGTTTCAACGACCTGACCTGGATCCTGTTTGACCAGGCCAGCCTGGCAGGGGGCGATAGCCTGAAGGATCCGGCCAGCTATGTGAGCCGGTTGAACAAGCTGTTGCTGGAGCTGACCCAGGGATAATTCGGGGAACAAAAGGCGGCTGTTATGGCTGCCTTTTGCGTGATGGATCTAACGAATCCTGTTGCAAGATCTGCCAATGAAAACGGGCGCCTGAAGGCGCCCGTTTTTTGTCCGGTGATCAGCGGGTCGCCTGGCGCCGGACGGAAGAGGTGGTGAACTCCCGGATGTTTAGATTGGGAGAGAAGTTGAGGGGCTGGCGTTGTTCGTTATCCAGACCTTCCACGAAATAACGCTCACTCTTGAGGTCGTAGGTGAGCTCCAGCGTGGTCCAGGGTACCGGCACTTCGTAATAGTTGATCAGATGAGCCTCGGATACCCGCCACAATTCGTCGTTGCGGTTATATTCCTCGGACAGCACGATTTGCCAGGAGTCCTCGTCCAGATAAAAACGCCGTTTTTTGTAGATGTGGTTGATCCCTTCCCGCACGTTGGCTTCGATCACCCAGACCCGGTGTAATTCGTAGCGGGCCAGTTCCTGGTTAATGTGACGCGGTCTGATAATGTCGGCGATTTTCAGATCCCCGGAATGTAGCTTGTAAGCGTTGTAAGGAATATAGATTTCCTTCTTGCCCAGCAAGGCCCATTCATACTGGTCGGGGGCGCCATTGTACATATCTGTCTGGTCCACGGTGCGTAGACCGGAAGAGTTGGGGTAGTCCGTATCATAGGCCAGGTTGGGGCTGCGGCGCAGGCGGCGTTCGCCGGCCTGGTAACGCCAGGCCAACCGCGGAGAGCGGACCTGATCGAGCGTTTCATGAATCAGGTTCATGGTGCCGGCCATTCTCGCGGGCTGGATGATTTGGGTTTTCAGGTAGAAGATTTTGTTGTCGATATCTTCCAGCTTGGCGCCCGGCTGACTATAGGTGAAGTAATAGCTGTACTCCATTTCGATCGGAGTATAGGCACCCTGGGGCGATGGGCTGGTAAAGGCGCTACGGAATGCCACTTGCTCACCGCGATAACGAAGGGTGTGGTTCCAAAGTGCTTCCAGGCCATTCTTGGGAATCGGAAACGGGCTGGTGGCAATGGTGTTGCGCACGCCGGTGCCGTATTCAAGGAGTTCCGCCGTTTGGGCATTTTTCTTCAGGGCGTCATAGATCCGGTTCGGATAGGACGCGCTGCGGTGCGTGGGATAGACATGGATGACATAGTCGGGTGCGTACTGCTTCAGGAGCGCCTTTTGGCCTTCGGTCAGCCGGTCGGCATACTGCTCCATGTTCTCAGCGGTAATCGTGAAGAGAATCTTGTCTTCGCTAAAGGGATCCGGGTGGAACATGCCTTCTTTGTAGCCGGCAGGAGCTTTGGTAATTCCGCCAGTCCAGGCGGGAATGGTTCCGGTGGTGTTGCCAGCCCGCTCAGCCCCGAGGGGGGTGAGGTCTGCATCCAGTCGCTGGGCTTCCTCTTTAGGGGCTGCAGCCTGAGCTGAGAGGCTGAGTCCCAGGGTTAGGGCGGACACGGCCTGGAGCAGGCGTTGCCGTGAAACATTGGACAAGGCTAGCAAGAACTTCTTTTTCATACTTCGCTGTCTCTGTTCTCTATTATGGCTTCCGTATTTTGGCGAAGGCAGTACTCTAGTCCCGGATCAGGAGTAGAGTTGTTTCACCTCTAGATACTTCTCTGGGGTTGGCTAAAGATAGCCGATATTCGTTTTTTCTGCCGGTTCTTTTTGAAAATCCTGTTTCATATTATGCCAGCTAAGTTTACATTAGACCTCATGATATCCATTTCCTGTGTCTCAACAGGCTGTATCCACAGGAGCATTCATGGCAGGCATCTGGGCTCCATTCACCAACCAAAAGCTTTATTTGGCGCGTCTGCAGTTTGATTTGATGAACGCGGATGCAGGTACTAATCCCGCCCTTAAGGAAAGCGCCCGTCAAGCCGGACTTTTCCTGTTGCACGGCGCCTGGCTTGGCCTGCTTAACGAAATTGGCGAGTCATTCAATCTTACCAAAGTCCGTCTTTCGAGCTTGGCAGACCTTGAAAAACGCCTGGGAGTCACCAATTCAGAAGTATCTGCTTTGCTGAGCCTGTATGAAAATCCGCAAAGTTGGCTAAGGTTATTAATAGGGGAGCAGGAAGCCTGCCTTAATCCCCAGGCTAAGCCGGAGGCACAGATTCCGGTAGAGCTATCATTAACTGCAGCGGATGAAGAATTGCCACGTCACCAGTTGATGTTGCAGGACTTGAAGGACTATGTCATCGCATTCAGGGAACGCACCCAAGAGTGGTAATTTCTGGGAGCAGTGAGAGCATGACCCGGAGGGGCTGGTTTCTGCGAATGGCCTGACGGATAGAAAACTGACTATTTCTGCGAGAGGTATTGCTTATGCCGGCGTCCTACTTAGAAATCGTGCAACTCTCCAATGGTGATTACGCATTGCAACGTGCGGATGGTGATGGTGACTCGTTGGTGAGAATCAGCTTTTCCCGCGAGGCGCAGGAAGTGCTGCAACAACATAGTACGACCGTGGTGCGGGCGATGATCAGTGCTGCGATCCAGACCGTTTCGAATCTTGGTGCAAACCAGGACATGGCGGACGAAATTGAGACCATGCTCACTCGTGGCCGCCAACCCAGTCATACGATTCACTGATTCTATGATTTGCTGATTAATAGCTAGATTCTGCGGCAGCCGCTTGGTTAGCGGTCTGCCGCAGGGTTGGCAGTCCCGGAGTCTGCGGCAGTTGAATGCCTGTTCTTAGTGGCTGCTTTTGCGGATAACGCCCACGCTCAACCCTTCAATGTGCAGCTCTTGTTCCCGCAGGTCGATCACAATAGGAGCGAACTCTTCGTTTTCCGCGATAAGTTGCACTTCGTGCTTGTTACGCTGGAAGCGCTTTACCGTCACTTCGTCATCAATCCGAGCAACAACGATCTGCCCGTTTTGTGCTTGATTGGTCCGGTGAACCGCCAGCAGGTCACCATCCAGAATCCCCACATCCTTCATACTCATGCCTTTGACACGGAGGAAGTAATCCGCTGCTGGCGTGAAAAAGTTGGGCGGCATGGTGCAGTAATCTTCAATATGTTCCTGGGCGAGAATGGGTTGGCCCGCAGCGACCTGTCCGATAATGGGAATGCCAGGGTCCGCTTCCGTTTCGGACTCGGGCAGGCGAATTCCTCGGGAGGCGCCGGGAACCATTTCAATGGCCCCTTTGCGGGCGAGCGCTTTTAAATGCTCTTCCGCGGCGTTGGCGGAGCGAAAGCCCAGGGAGGTGGCGATTTCCGCACGGGTGGGAGGATAGCCCGTTTCGTCAATATGACGTTTGATCAGGTCCAGCACTTCGGCTTGGCGCTTGGTCAGTTTAATCATGAAATCGCTCTCTTGAATCGGCTCTGCTGAGTGCAGACAGAGCCGAAAGGTCTGGTTGGATATACAGATAGTGTAAATATATACAGGCCCTTGCTGAATGTAAAGGCGCGGCGGGGCAGGGTTTGCCGGGAGGGGCTGGTCAGCCCGTGGTGAAATCGGTGAGTTCCTGCCAGGGGCTGGCCTGGCTATCAACGGCACTGACCCGGGCGTTGGGCGAGCCCTGGTGGAGCCAGTCTAGCAATTGCCGGACTTGGGATTCATCACCACAGGCCAGTACTTCCACACGGCCATCCGCTAGGTTGCGGGCGTAGCCGGCCAGGCCCAAACGCTGGGCTTCCCGTTGGGTATAAGCACGATAGGAAACGCCCTGCACCCTGCCAGAAACCCAGGCTTTGATACAAATCTTCTGCGGCATGGAAGCTCCTCATTGTCCTGTTTCTATTTCTTGTTATACCCGCCATCGGCTGGCTGGGGCAAGGTAACAGCTTTTGAGGTTGTCTGAACCCGTGTGGCCTGGATTTGGCCGGGGCTCTTGGAGTAACGTAGAAAACCTTCCCAACAGCTCTCCGTCACCGGATCGGAGAGCAACATCATTGACCTATGAGCGAAGAGAAGTCCATGCAGAGTCTCAGACAGGCGCCGATCTCAAAGCCGCTACTCATTATCAAAGCAGGCAGTACCTTTGCCGGTATTCAGCAGGCCCACGGAGACTTTGAGGACTGGTTTATCCAACGAATTCAACCCCTGGGATTGCTCTGTCGCGTGGTTGAGCCGCCGGCGGGCGAGGCATTGCCTGACTTATCCGAAGTGGCAGGGGTGCTGGTGACGGGTTCGCCGGCCATGGTGTCTGATCGTGAAGCCTGGAGTGAGCTGACCGCCGCGTGGCTGAAAGAAGCGGTTGACGCTGAGTTGCCGGTGCTGGGCGTTTGCTACGGGCACCAGTTGCTGGCTCATGGGCTGGGCGGGAAAGTGGATTACCACCCGCAAGGCCGGGAGATTGGCACCTGGCGGCTTACTTTGCAGGAAGCCGCTGCCAGTGATGCGCTGTTTCAAGCATGCCCCAAGGAATTCAAGGTGCATCTGACCCATGCCCAATCGGTGGTGGAATTGCCGCCGGGGGCGCAATTATTGGCCTCGACGGAATTTGAGCCCTGCCAGGCCTTTCGGATCGGTCGCCAGGCCTGGGGCGTGCAGTTTCATCCCGAGTTCAACGAACAGATTATGAGGGAGTATGTAACCACCTTCGGGCCACGATTGCGGGAAGAAGGGAAAAATCCGGAACAGTTGCTGGCCGCCGTGGCGGACACGCCACAGGCTGGGCGGCTGTTGGAGCGTTTTGCAACTCTTGTTCTAGAGCAGCAATAGCAGAGGCGGCCACTATTCTTGAGCCATTTCCGGGCCTGGAGCGACTCCCCTGAAGCGGCCGAATCAATCCGCCCGCAAGGGCTGCGGGTTCTCCCTACAACGGTTCCTTTTAGGGTCAGACTGTTTTTATAATAGCTGACTAATTTAGGGGGAGATTATGGATATTGAAACATTTGAATCAATCTCACTAATGGTCTTGGTGACCGGATTGATCGGCTTTATGGCCTTCATCGTGTGGGATCTGGCTAAAAAGTCCAATGCGGGAAAATGGGGGGCCTCGGTCCTTTTCTTCGCACTGGGCCTGGGTGTTGTGGGCTTTATTATCAAAACGGTTTTGGTGGAAACCATTAACGTTTAATCCGTGATAAAGCCCGTACTGAGGCGGTGAAAACGAAGGACTATTCGTTGACCCGCCTCAGTTTGGTACCACGTTCAGCTAATTCCTTTCCTAATGCAGCGCGGGATAAAGTTCCGCCAACTCTCCTGAGTCCGGTCTAGCAGCTTGTTGCTTCGCTTCCCGTAACTGTTCAACGGCCTTGATCACCTCCGTGGTATCACCACTGCCATGGCCTTGTGGGCTATAGCAGCTGGCTTCCAGCTGGCGTATATGTTCAGTCAGGGCAGGGGACTGGGCGAGCGCCATCAGATCCGCCAGGGAGTGAATCCGGTGGCTGGGCCAGAAGCTGCGACTCCACTGTAACAGCGCCGGACGCACTTGTTGCCAGTTTTGACCCGCCAAGGCTTTCAGTTGAGTGAAGGCCTGGTGTTCCTGGTCCTGCGTACTGACCGCAAGATCTGGCTGGGGCTTTTGGGGTGAACGCCGGTGCCAGATGAACAGGGTCGCCAAGGTGGTCAGCCATAAGACCAGTAGCGCCAAGCTGATCCAGGGCCAGGGCAATCCATGGTCTGACAGGGTGGGGGAAGGGATACCCTGCTCCGTGTCGGAAGGCTCCGGCAGCGCTGATGCCTGGCCCTGGGCGTCCACCGACTGATGGGCGGAGCCCGGTGCCCCTTTAATGTGGAGAACCCGTGCGGGAATAACGGCCGTGCGCCACTCCTGATTGGCGGTGTCAAACCAGGGCAGCTGAATTTCTGGCAGGCGTACTTCCCCGCCTTGAACGGCGATGATCGCGGTGCGCTCGATTCGGGTTCCCGTTACCCCATTGGCATGGGTTTGACTGTCGATTTCCGGCTGCTCCGGATATTGCCGCAGTTGGGGCACGTTATGGCGGGGCAGGGGGGGTAACTGGGAGCCTTCCAGACCCAGCGCCTTGATGGTCAGGGTACGGGTAATGGAGTCTCCCACTTCCAGCTCATCCGGGTTACGGCTCCATTCCTCGTTGAGCACCAGGCTCATGGCTGGTAGCCAGGGCTTGTCTCCGGTTTCGGACTGCGGTGGCATGACCTTGACGGTGATGGCGTCCGAGCGGGCCTGGCGATGTTGACGGTTACGGGTGCGGCCATCATAGAAGCTGCCGCTAAAAACCTGAGGGGCGATTTCCAGGTTGCCGCTTTTCTGGGGAATGATCAGATAGCGGCGTTCGATCACCTGATAGGTTCTGCCATTAATCGTGCGGCTGTATTCCTGCTGTTTGTCGATTTGCTTGACGATCGCGTCAGTCGGCTCCGGGGCGCTCAACTCGCCGCCCAGGATATCGTTCAGGTAGTGTAGACGCAGGGTGTAGATCAGCTGCTCCTGCACAAAGACTTCATTCTTACTGATCTGGGCTTCCAGAAAGACCGGCTCATGCTGACGATTGCCAGCGGCCGGTTCGGCAACCCGGATCTGGATACTTTCTGACTGGGCATCCCTGAACTGGAGCGGAGGAATGGTCAGGGTGCCGCTACGCTTGGGCATCAAGGTATAGTTCCAGGTGATGTTGGCCCGGTTTTGCCCGTTGATGTTCTGGAAGCTGTAACGTTGGCGCTGATCGACAATCTCAAAGTCTTCCCGCAAAGGCTCCAGGTCGGGGCTGGGGAGCTGCAGGTTAAGAAAGTTAAGGCTGAAACTGACGTCAAGCGAGGCGGTTAACGACAGTTGCAGCGACTCGTTGGCAGTGATTTCAGTACGGTCGACGCTGGCGACCAGGCTATCGGCCAACGCCGTTTGCAGCCCGCCGCTCAACAGCAGGCAGGCCATGGAGATGAAACGTAAAACCTTATGCATTGTTACCATATGGGTTGATCCGTCGGTTGTCGTTCCTGATAGCCGCGTTCACGGTATTGCAGTTCAAACTTGCGCTTGAGTAGTCCGCCCGGGTCATCGGGCACCCGTCTGAGCCATTGTTCATTGGCCTGCTGTTGTTCCCGGTCGGTTGAGTCTTCAGCCAGGGTTTCCCGGGGTTGGGGCTGAGCTGACTCCTCCGGCGCTTCAGGCTGCATGCCTTGTTCAGGCTCGGGCTGCGAGCCCTGACCAGGCTGTTGCTCGGGCTGGGAGCTTTCCCGCTCATCCGGCAGGTCATCTTCCGGCCGCGTTGAAGAGCCGGGCTGGGATTGCTGGGAATCCTGTTGTTCTGATTGACTCTCGGAATCTTGTTGCTCTGATTGATCACCAGAGTTCGGGTCGCCTTGTTGCTGTTGCTGTTGCTGTTGC
>CAZEWG010000012.1:0-67383 GCA_964514485.1 uncultured Pseudomonadales bacterium | reverse complement strand
TGTTGCTGTTGCTGTTGCTGTTGCAGGAACTGCTCAATCAACTCTTTGTTGTGGCGCGCTGCTGTGTGGTCGGGTTGTAGAGCCAGTACCTGCTCATAGGCAGCTATGGCCTGTTCAAACTGTTTGGCTTGGGCCAGGCTGTTGCCGAGGTTGTAGAAACTGTCGGGTGTTTGTTGGGCCGCAAACTCCTCGGCGGCGGCTTCATAGTGGCCGGCTCGATAGAGAGCACTGCCTTTCCAGTCCGGAGTTTCGAAAAGCGTTGCCGCTTCGTCGAAGCGTTCCGCCAGATAGGCTTGCTGGCCGCGCTGATCCGGTGTCTGCCAAAGGCCTTGCCATTCGAAAGCCTCGCTTTGCTGGGGCAGCAGGCCCACGCCCAGAAACAAAATCAGAAACGCACCGCGTCGATACAGCCAGAGGGCGAAGGGAATCAACGCCAGTACCAGCCAGTAGCCTTCATCCTGCCACAGGTCAAAGTTCAGGCTGCGGTCCTGTTGGGTATAGTCCGCTTCCGGAAAGCCTTGCTGTAGGGCGGTGTCCAGATCCCGGTTGTCGAGGCTAATGCTGGCAAAACGGCCACCCAGTTCCTCGGCCAGTTGTTCGAGAAGCCTCTCATTGATGGTGGGGATGATGACCTGGCCCTGGTTATCCTGGAGAAAACCCCGCTCAGGAATCTGAATCGGGCCGCCCGCGGCGGTGCCAATCGCAATGACGCTCAATTGATAAGGTGTCCCCCTCAACAAGGCGCGGATTTGCGAGGCTTGGGAGGAGGTCATGTCATCGGTCATCAGCAGCAGACGCCCCTGGGGCACGGCGGCATTTTCCAGCAGTCCGATGGCCTGGGCCACGGCCCGCTCCGGGCGGCTGCCCAGCGCGGGCATGATGAACGGGTCCAGAGCCGGAACCATCGCCAGGACTGTTTCGGAGTCATCCGTCAACGGCGACACCACATGACTGTCGCCGGCATAGACCACCAAGGCGGTCTGTCCTTCCTGGCGCTGCTGGAGAAGATCGGAGAGCTTCTGTTTGGCCCGGGTCAAACGGTTGGGTTGCAGGTCGGTTGCCAGAGTGGACAGCGAGAGGTCCAGAATCACCACCAGATGGTCGGATTTGGCCTGCAGTGGCTGAGGCTCTTTTTGCCAGGCCGGTCCCGCCAAGGCAATGACCGCGACCAGCCACAGGAGGGCCAGGGCGAATAAAGGCTTACGTTGAGAACGGTTGCCTTGGGGCATTAAATGTCGCAAAAGCTCGGCGGGAATCACCTGGTGCCAGTGGCTTTCGCCCACACCCCGGCGCTGCGCCAGCACCAAAAGCAGGGCCAGGGGCACTAGCGCGAGCAGCCATTCCGGCCGTAACAAGTGGAAATTACCCAGGACACTCATGACTCAGCCTCCGTGGGGCCGGCGATCAGGAGCCGTCGGCGAGTCCCGATGACGCGACCCAGAACCAACAGGGCGCTAATGCCGAGTGCCGCCGCCAAAGGCCAATAAAATAATGGTTTGACGGGGCGATAGAACTTCTGCTCCTGAGCGACCGGCTCTAACTGATTGACGACTTCGTAGATCATTTCCAGCTCACTGGAACTGCGGGCCCGGAAATACTGACCACCGGTCAGGGCGGCCATTTCTTTCAACATCTCTTCGTCCAGGTCGATGGATGGGTTTTCCCGACGGGCACCGAACAGGCCCGGACGGAGGATCTCGTCGGCGCCGATGCCAATGCTATAGATCTTGATCCGTTCGGCTGCGGCCAGTTCCGCCGCTTTCAGCGGGGGGATTTCTCCTGCCGTATTGGCACCGTCGGTTAAAAGGATCAGCACCCGACTTTGTTCGGGGCGCTCCCGCAAGCGCTTGACTGCCAGCCCGACGGCATCGCCTATGGCCGTGGCCCGTCCGGCAATGCCCAGCATGGCCTCATCGACCAGTTGGTTGACGGTTTTCAAATCGAAGGTCAGAGGCACCTGGACATAGGGCTGGGTACCGAACAGGATCAGCCCGACCCGGTCGCCCTGGCGTTTGGTGACGAAATCCTTGACGACTTCCTTGACCACATGCAGGCGTGTTGACTGATAGCCGCGCCAGACCATGTCTTGCTCTTTCATGCTGGGGGAAACGTCTACCGCCAACATCAGGTCGCGCCCGCTGACATCCAACTGAATGGGGTCACCTATCATTTGAGGGCGACAGGCGGCCAGCACCAGCGCCAGCCACGACAGCGCCATAAGCCATTTGCGCAGGCGGGAGTCCTGCTGGGGCAGGGCGGTGCTGCCCAACTCCCGTTGCAGTTGGCTCACCCGGGCATAAAAAGGCACCAGTGGCGCCGGTTCCTGAGTCTCCACCGGGGTACGGCGACGTGGGAGTAGCCAGGGAAGGGGCAACAGCACCAGCATCCAGGGCCAGAGCAACTCGATCATCGGCACCTCCGAATCCAGTCACGGGCCAGCCGGGTTAAGTTCTCCAGGGGCAAGTCCTGACTTGGCTGATAGTGGGCATTTCCCAGTAAAGCCCCGGGGCCGTTCATGAAATCAACACCAGGGGCCTGATCGCTGAGAAAGCGACACCAGTGCTCGCCATGCAATGATGAAACTTGCGCACGCCCATAGCGGGTGATGGCTACCTGTTTCAAGAGGCCGTTGAGGGCGGCGACATGGGCCTGTGGCGCGGGTTGTACCTGATAGTGTTGCTGGATTTTCGCCAGTTCCCGAAGGGCCAGTTTGCGAAACCGGTTCTGGCGGTGGCGACGCACCAACCAATAACCCAGGCTGATCAGCAGCACCAGGATCAGCACGGCCAGCAGCCACCAGCCGATGGCCAGGGGCCACCAGCCAATGGGCATGGGCTCGACAATATCCTTGAGTTGGCTTAACAGTTCTTGCTCGGTCATGGGGTCGGTCTGTTGGCAAAAGTACGGCGTAGCACATCGAGAGCGGACTCCCGGGTGCTGGCCTGGATCAGGGGGATGGAGGTTTTGGCCAGGGTCTCTGTCAGTTGTTTCAGGTTGTCTTCATAGGAGTTGCGATAAGCGTTGCGCAGCCGGTTGTCGTTGGCATTAATCCGCAGACTCTGCTGTCCGTCGCTGATGCTATAGACCCCGGACGACGGCAGACTGATCTCCAGCGGATCGTAAGTGCAGAGGGCGATCAGGTCATTGTGACGGGCGAGGAGATGCAGGTGCCTTCGGGTCTCTTCGTTCTGATCCTGAAAGTCGCTGATCACAAAAATCAGGCTGCCGGGCTTGGCGATCCGGCGCATTTCCGCCAGCGCCTGATTCAAGTCGAAGTTGACCGGTTGGCTGAGCTTGTCCAGGTTCAGTTGACGGTTGAAGGCGTGCAGCAGCTTCAGAAAGCGCAACACCTCCTTTTGGCTGCGACCTGGCCGCAATTCCTGACGACCAAAGTCCGAGAACACCAAACCACCCACCCGGTCTCCCCGTTGAATAGCCGTCCAGGCAATCAGCCCGGCCAGTTCCGCTGCCCGTACCGACTTGAAGGCCAGCTGGCTGCCAAAAAACTGTGACAGGGACTGATCAACCAGGAGCAGGACCGGACGCTCCCGTTCTTCCTGGAACAGTTTGGTATGAGGCTTGCCCCGGCGGGCCGTCACCCGCCAGTCGATGGTGCGAATATCGTCACCCGGCTGGTATTGGCGAACTTCCGCGAAGTCGATTCCCCGCCCACGAAACCGGGACAGATGGATTCCCGCCGTTTGTTTAAGGGCGCGCCGGTCAGGGCGAAGCTTCAGGGAACGGGCCTGAAAACGGAGCCGGGCCAGTTCGTCCAGGCTGATATAAGCCCGGTGTAACGGCTGAACGGAAGCGGGCGCCGCACTGGCGGCGCGTCTGAAAAACAGGGACATCGGGCTTTCCTAAGCTACAGGAACCAGCTTCAGCAGTTCGTCGATCACCTGATCGGGCGCAACACCATCGGCTTCCGCCTCGAAACTCAGTAACAGGCGGTGGCGCAGTACGTCATGGAGTACCGCCTGTACGTTGTCGGGACTGACGAAGTCCTGACCTTGCAGCCAGGCATGGGCACGGGCGCAACGGTCCAGGGCAATGGTGCCGCGGGGGCTGGAGCCGTACTGAATCCAGGTTGCCAGGCGTTGGTCATAACGGGCCGGCTCACGGGTCGCCATGATCAGCTGCACGATATACTCCTCCACCGGTTCCGCCATATAGAGGTCCATGACCGCGGCGCGAGCCGCGAACACATCGCTTTGCCGGACCCGGTCCAAGGGCTCGGGGGCGCTATCGTGGGAGGGTTCCTGACGGTTCAGCCGCAGGATCTGACGCTCGGCCTCTGCATCGGGATAGCCGATCTTGACGTGCATGAGGAAACGGTCAAGTTGTGCCTCTGGCAGGGGATAGGTCCCTTCCTGTTCGATCGGGTTTTGGGTGGCCATCACCAAAAACAGCGGTTCCAGAGCAATGGTGCGGCTCCCCACACTGACCTGACGCTCCGCCATGGCTTCCAAAAGCGCGGATTGAACCTTGGCTGGCGCCCGGTTGATTTCATCGGCCAGGATCAGGTTATGGAAGATGGGGCCTTTCTGGAAACGGAAGCTGCCGTCTTCCGGACGATAGATGTCGGTACCGGTGATATCCGCCGGTAACAGATCCGGGGTGAACTGGATGCGCTGGAAGTCCCCTTCGATTTTGCGGGAGAGTTCCTTGATGGCCTTGGTTTTGGCCAGACCTGGTGCGCCTTCTACTAATAGATGGCCATCGGCGAGCAGGGCGACCAGCAGGCGCTCAACCAGATGCTGCTGACCAATGATTCGCTCGGACAGGTACTGCTTGAGTTCCTGAAAGGCCTTCTGGTGTTGCATAGGCTTATTTTCCTTGTGCTTTTTTATTATCAGCTCATTTGGACCCGAGGATAACCGTCGTCATGGTGCGTTGAAAGCTACCCTGTTGATCCTGAATTCAATTGTTGTTTCTACGGGACTTAAGGGTAAAAACAGGCTTGACAGACCGTTTTTTGCACCAAAAAGAGGCAAAATTTGCTGTTTTTAGGCCTGAAAATGCCCCCGATGACTTGCCTTAACTGGCGACCGTGTAATAATCGGCCTCCGCTCACGACCCCCACCCAACGGGTATGAGCCAGGAAAATGACTCACTGGTCTGGGAAGTGACCGAGTGGTCTTTTACATGTGGTCGGCTCATCGAATTGCAACTATTGGTTAACCAGCAGTGGCCGGTATTCGATAAACACCACTGACCCCCAACACTACTAAACCGGCTGAACGGGAAGCGTTATGAATGTGATTGACACCGATAACAAAGAACAGTTCCTCCAGTTGCTTGAATCAGAGTTCGCTGCCAGGTTGTCCGCGGATCTGGCTCAACAGCTGACCCGGTTCTCCCGGGAATACTTTGAAGCTGTACCAGTTGAGGAAATCCGTTATCGCCGGTTGGTTGATATCTATGGTGCGTTGGTGGCCAGCTGGCAATTTCTGCAGCAGCACAAGCCGGACCAGCCCAAGATCCGTGTCTTCAATCCGGATCTGGAAACCCATGGTTGGCAATCTCCCCATACCGTCGTGGTCATTTTGCACCGCAACATTCCGTTTTTGCTGGACTCCATCCGGATGGAGCTCAAGCGCCAGGGGTTAACGGCCCATACCATTCTGCACGGTGTGATTGGGATCGACCGTGATGCCGATGGCAAACTCCAAAGTATTTTGTCCAAGGACAGCGGCTGCCCGGCAGATCAGCGGGAAGCCCTGATGTATTTCGAAATCGACCACCATACCGATGCCGCGGAGCTTGAGGCACTGCGTACGGCACTGGAACAAGTGTTGGCGGGTGTGCGTGCCGTGGCTGAGGATAGCCCCAAGATCCAACAGCACCTGCAGACCGTGACTGAGCAAGTGGGCGCTGCCGGTGCAGCACAGGCGGAAGCCGCTGAGTTTCTGCAGTGGATGCAACAGGGTCATTTCCAGTGCCTGGGTTATGAGCAGTTTGAGCTGGTCAAAGAAGGCGAGCAGCTGCTTTGGCAACTGGTGGAAGGCTCTCAGCTGGGTCTTCGTCAAGATGACAGTGTTCGCGCATTGCGTCTGAATCTTGCCCAAGCACCATCCAAGGTGCGTGAGCGTCTGCTCCGGACCGACACGCTGATCTTTGCCAAGTCGCTTCAGCGTTCCACGGTCCATCGTCCGGTCCATATCGACCTGGTGCTGGTCAAGCGGTTCAACGAGGCCGGCGAAGTGATTGGAGCCCATAGCTTCCTTGGGCTTTACAACGCCTCGGCGTCCCAGCAGAGCCCCCGTCAGATTCCATTCGTTCGTCATAAGGTAGCTGCCGTCCTGGAACGCTCCGGACTGGCCGATGACAGTGCGCGGGAACTGGAGCAGATCCTGGCGTCCTACCCCCGTGACGAGATCCTCCAGATCGAGACCGAGGAACTCTACAACACGGCGCTGTCGGTTCTGAATATTCAGGAGCGCCAGCAGATTCGCCTGTTCCTGCGTGAAGATGTCTTCGGACGTTTCGTCTCCGCGCTGGTCTATATCCCCCGGGATCGATACACCGCGGAGCTGCGCGCCAAAATCTCCAATCTGCTGGCCCAGGAGCTGAGTGCAAGCGATGTGGAGTTTGTGACTTATTTCTCCGAGTCTGTTCTGGCCCGGACCCTGTTCACCCTGCGGGTGGATCCGGTTGAGCAGCGCGTGCTGAATGAGCGGGAACTGGAAGACCAGATCCGGGCTCTTGCCCAGTCCTGGCAGGATGGGTTGCGGGAGTCGCTGGTTGAAGCCTTTGGGGAAGAGCAGGCCGGCGCCTATTTTCACTGCTATCAAAATGCGTTCCCCCGCAGCTATCAGGACAATGTGACGCCCCGCCTGGCAGCCTTGGATATTGGTCACATGGCTTCGCTGAGCGAGGAGCGACGGCTGGCCATGAGCTTTTACCGGGCTCTGGAAGAAGCAGACAGCGTTCTGCATTTAAAACTGTTCAATCCAGACAGCCGGCTGCTGCTCTCCGATGTGCTGCCCATGTTTGAAAACCTGGGCCTGCGGGTGATGGGCGAGCAGTCCTATCAAACCACCGACCGGAATGAGCGGCTCATCTGGATTCATGATTTTGCTCTGGAAAGCTTTGATGGCCGGGTCATCGAAATCGATGCGATTCGTCAACGCTTTGAAGACTTGCTGGTTCGGGTCTGGTCCGGCGAGACAGAAAACGACGCCTTTAACCGCCTGGTGCTGATGGCTGGCCTGAACTGGCGTCAGATTGTTCTGTTGCGGGCTTATGCGCGCTATATGCACCAGATTCGCATCAGCCATAGCCAGGACTTTATTGCTGGCACACTGGCGGCGCAAACAGATTTGGCCCGCTTGCTGCTGCAGTTGTTCGAAACCCGTTTCGACCCGGATCTTTCCCTGACGCTGGAACAGCGCCTGGAGCAGCAGGACCAACTGCGCGCGCAGATTACCGCCGGCCTTGAGCAGGTCGATAACATCAGCGAGGACCGGATCATCCGCCGTTATGTGGAGTTGATCTGCGCCACGCTGCGCACCAACTTCTATCAAGGTGGCGAGACGCCCAAGTCTTATATCTCCTTCAAGTTCCGTCCGGCGGATATTTCGGAGATGCCGCTGCCGTTGCCCGAGTATGAGATCTTTGTTTATTCACCACGGGTGGAAGGCATCCACCTGCGGGGTGGCAAGGTTGCCCGGGGCGGGTTGCGCTGGTCAGATCGTCTGGAAGATTACCGCACCGAGGTGCTGGGACTGGTCAAGGCCCAGCAAGTGAAGAACTCGGTGATTGTGCCCGCTGGTGCCAAAGGCGGCTTTGTGGCCAAGGTTCTACCTGAAGGTGATCGGGAAGCCTGGCTCAAGGAAGGTGTGGCCTGTTATCAGATGTTCATTCGGGGCCTGCTGGACGTGACCGACAACCTGGACGGCGAGACTGTCGTACCGCCGGCTCGAGTGGTGCGTCATGACTCCGATGACCCTTATCTGGTTGTTGCCGCCGACAAGGGAACGGCAACCTTCTCCGATATCGCCAACGCCCTGGCCGCCGAGTACGGCTTCTGGCTGGGAGACGCGTTTGCCTCCGGCGGCAGTAACGGTTATGACCACAAGAAGATGGGCATTACCGCCCGGGGCGCCTGGGTCTCGGTAGAGCGCCATTTCCGTGAGATGGGGATTGACACCCGCTCCGAGAATTTCACAGTGGTCGGTATCGGTGATATGGCCGGTGACGTCTTCGGTAACGGTATGCTGCGTTCCCGCCATATCCAACTGGTGGGCGCCTTTAACCACATGCATATCTTTGTCGACCCCAATCCGAACGCGGAGCTGAGCTTCCGTGAGCGCGAGCGGCTGTTCAAGTTACCCCGCTCGTCCTGGACGGATTATGATGCCAGCCTCATTTCAGAAGGCGGTGGCATCTTCCTGCGCTCCCAGAAATCCATTGCCATCACTCCGCAAATGAAGGAGCGGCTGGGGATTACCGCGGATCAGTTGTCTCCCAACGAACTGATTGCCGCATTGCTGAAAGCGCCAGTGGACCTGATCTGGAACGGCGGTATCGGTACCTACGTCAAGTCCTCCGAAGAGAACAACGTGGACGTGGGCGACAAGGCCAATGATGCGGTTCGCGTGAATGGACGGGACCTGCGCTGTCGGGTGGTCGGTGAGGGCGGTAACCTGGGGATGACCCAACGTGGCCGTATCGAGTACGCCCTGACCGGTGGCAGACTCAACACCGACTTTATCGACAACGCCGGTGGGGTGGACTGCTCCGACCACGAAGTGAACATCAAGATCATGCTCACCCAGATCGTGGCGCAGGGAGACCTGACCGAGAAGCAACGCAACCAGTTGCTGGCGGACATGACCGATGAAGTGGCCGATCTGGTCTTGAAGAACAACTATCGTCAGACCCAGGCCCTGAGTATTGCTGAATCCCAGGCGGGTTTGCGGATTGAGGAATACCGTCGTCTGATCAATGAACTGGAAGCATCCGGCAAGCTCAACCGGGCCCTGGAGTTTATTCCTGATGACGATGTCATTCTGGAGCGTAAGTCCCGCAACCAGGGACTGACCCGGCCTGAACTGGCAATCCTGCTGTCATACGTAAAAGCAGGAGTTAAAGAGGCGCTGATCGAAGGCGGCCTGGGCGATGATGACTATATTGCCCGTGAGTTGCTGGCGGCCTTCCCGCCCCGGTTACGTGAGCAGTATGAGACTCAGCTGCTGGGCCACCGTCTGCGTCGTGAGCTGGTTGCCATGCAGGTGGCCAACAATATGGTTAACCAGATGGGCATCACCTTTGTGCACAATCTGGTTCAATCCACTGGAGCCAGTGTGGCGGCCATCGCCCGGGCTTATATTGTGGTGCGCGACATTTTTGATCTGGAAAAATACTGGACGGCCATTGAGGCCCTGGATTCCCAGGTGAAGAGTGAGGTTCAGCTCCGGATGATGAATGAGCTGACCCGGGTGATCGGGCGTGGATGCCGTTGGGTACTGCGCAACCAGCGGAGCCGACTGGATCTGGCGGAGAATATTGCCAAGTTCGCCGAAGGTGTCCGTGAGGTCAGTGGCCATTGGCAGACCTTGCTGCGGGGCAGCCAACTGGAGCACTGGACCCGCCACCACCACTACCTGGAAGAACAGGGCGTGCCGGAGGAGCTGGCCAAGGTGATCGCCTCCGCGCCTTACCTGTATTCCGCGCTGGGTATCGTGGATGCCCATCAGCAGACCGGCGTGGCGCTGCAGGAAGTGGCGGATCTGTTCTTTGCGGTGGGCGAGCGCCTGGAACTGCAGTGGTTTGCACAGCAGATCGCCTGTCTGCGTCCTGCCACCCATTGGCAGTCCCTGGCCAGGGATACCTTCAAGGAAGATCTGGACTGGCAACAGCGGGCCTTGACTGTGGGTATTCTGCAGCAGGCCGACTCTGAAACCAGCGTGACGGAGCGGATTGAGAGCTGGGCGCAAAGCCAGCAGGAGCTGATTCAGCGTTGGAATGGCATGCTGGCGGAATTGAAAGCCACCAAATCGCCCGAAATCGCCATGTTCTCAGTCGCCTTGCGCGAGCTCTTGGACCTTGCCCAGAGCACCAGGCATAGCGGAACATCCGAAGACGCTATCTAACCCGGTGTAGTGCGGGAGCGGGGCCTTGGTGCTCCGCTCCCCACTAACTGCCCTTGGCAGATTGCCCCAGAGCCGGAATAATGTCGCTATGCAGAGTATTATCCTGGATCTCTATATTCCCGCCGACGAGTATGTGCGCCTTTATCAAGGATCCGCACGAACCGTTCATGCCCGCAGTCGCGATGGGCGCACCATTCAGTTTCCTGCCATGATCCTGCGTCAGTTTCTGACCCACGAGGGGATTCAGGGCACCTTTGAAATCCAGTTCGACGCCAACCATAAGTTCTCAGGTGTACGCCGGTTAGGCTAAGTGAAAATTGCCGAGTGAAGAATGCCGGGAAGGTGTGGAGACAGACCAGTATTGTCTGGAAAAAACTGAGAGGAAAAAATAACCGCGAACAAGTCGCGGTTATTTTATGAGCTGGAAAGCCTTTGAGAGCCTTCCTGCTATCCTGCCGGAGAAAAGATTTCAGCGTTAAACCTTAGGCCAATGTTGATGTTATCAGTGATACATCGTCGGTTGGCAGCAGGGTTTTAGCCAGAAATTTTTCGTACCGTTGCAGAAGGGCTAATTACAGCGGGGAAACGCTGTCGGCTTGCGGGCCTTTTTTACCTTGGGAGTAGGTGAACTCTACACGCTGGCCTTCGACCAGGGTTTTGAAGCCACCACCAGAGATAGCGCTGTAATGAACAAAGACGTCGGGACCAGAGTCTTGGGTGATGAAGCCAAAGCCTTTGGTTTCGTTGAAGAACTTAACGGTGCCAGTAGAAGAATTAGACATATCGAATCCTGTTTAGCAAAAAATGACAAAGCCCTGTAGGGCACAACTAGAAAAATACAGATAGGACTTAATCAAAAACAGGACGAGGCACTACGGACAGCAAATCGAGGAACGTCTTGTGGATTTAGCTTGACTATCACTGAATTAATCTAACCAGAGCCACTATACCGGGTTGAGGCGGGAATGCCAGCGTTATTTTGCGGGATAGGTATAAATACAGGCCGCGTGGAGCAGAGTGTGCCTTAGGGCACACTCGGAATCAGGCGTAGCGCAAACATGAGGTTTTGGTGGACGGATTGGCCGTTTATCACGGTCATATCCATGGTACTGCCCAGGAAAATCCACTCCGAGGGGGTGATCTGTATGGTGCTTCGCATGGTCATTCCGCCATCGGTTTTCAGGAACTCGCCGGCATACTCGAGGAGATAGGCATCGAGGCTCTCATGGGGGCTGAGATTGAAGGCGAAGCTCAGGGGGCCAGCGGCGGCAAAGCCGCTTTCCGGTACGTTGACTCCGATCCGGAGGGACTCGGCCTGTTCCAGGAATTCGGTGGGCACGGCGGTGAAGGTTCGCGCGGAACCTGCGTCAAAGCTGCCGTAGCGAATTTCCAGGATATAGGGTTTGGCAGTTTTGAGTTCGGCGGGTTCGGCGGCTGCCGCCTGCTGCAGGCTCGGTAGTGAGGTGGCGAGTAGTAGGGCCAGGGCCTGCAGGTAGGTAAAGAAGTTCTTCCTGGGAGTCTTTGTCATTGATTCGTCTCGTCCATGTAGAGGTTGGAAAGGTGGTGAATACTCTTCAGGGTAGGCGGTGCCGTTGTTTTATCAATGAACCCGGTCACTAAATTGAACCCGAGCGGTTGCCTTCGCCGTTGGGGGAAGTCACCGCTCGGCTTACGCGAGTTAGCTGGGAGTCCGAATCACCAGCAGTCGTTCCTCGGTCATATCCCGCATGGCCCAGCGGATACCCTCCCGTCCTAATCCACTGTCTTTCACGCCGCCATAGGGCATATGATCCACCCGCCAGGATGGCACGTCGCCGATGATGACGCCGCCCACCTCCAGCTCGTCCCAGGCTTGTTGGGCCTTGTACAGATCGCGAGTGAAGATGCCGGCCTGCAGGCCGTAGCGGCTGTTATTCACTTCTTTCAGCACGGCCTCGAAATCATTAAAGCTCGCCAACACCGCCACGGGGCCAAAAGCTTCGGTTTTACAGACTTCCTGGTCAGGGTCCACATTTTCCAGCAAGGTCGCTTCGAGAATGGCTCCCTGGCGATTGCCGCCACAGAGTAGTTTGGCGCCCGCCTGGACGGCATCCTGAATCCAGCCATGCAGGCGCTGGGCCTCATTTTCACTGATCATGGGGCCGATAAAGGTATCGGGATCTTTGGGATCACCGCTTTTCAGCGCACGAGTGGCCTCCACCAGCTGGTCGCGCAGCCGGGCGTAGATTGCCTCGTGGGCAAAAATCCGCTGCACACTGATGCAACTTTGCCCTGACTGGTAAAAGGCTCCGGTGATGATGCGCTTGACGGCATCGTCCAGGTCCCAGTCCTGGTCCACGACACAGGCGGCGTTGCCACCAAGCTCCAGAATCACCGGCTTCTTGCCGGCCCGGGTTTTGAGCTCCCAGCCTACTTCCGGGGAGCCGGTAAAACTGAGCAATTTGATCCGGTCGTCTTCGGTGAGTAGATCCGCGCTGTCCCGGCGACAGGGCAGGATGGAAAAGGCGCCTTCCGGCAAGTCGGTTTCCGCCAGCACCTCGCCAATGATCAAGGCGCCAATGGGGGTTAGGCTGGCAGGCTTGAGGATGAACGGGGTGCCCACGGCAATGGCGGGCCCCACTTTGTGGGCCGCCAGGTTTAAAGGGAAATTGAACGGGCTGATAAAGGCGCAGGGACCGATGGGAACCCGCTTGGTCATGCCTCTGTAATGGGCGGATCGGGCGCTGATGTCCAGGGGGATGGTCTCCCCATAGAGGCGCGTAGTTTCCTCGGCGGCAATTTTAAAGGTGTCGATCAGTCGTCCAACCTCGCCCTTGGCATCGTTGATGGGCTTGCCGGCTTCAATGCAGAGCGCTTCCGCAAGCTCATCCTGCCGCTCCCGGAACCGGGCGACACAATGTTCCAGAATGGCCTGGCGGTGATAGGCCGGTAATTTACGCATCGGGGCCGTGGCAGCACAGGCCGCTTCGATGGCCTGATCCAGGGTTTGGGGGGCGGCCAGGGCGACGCGCGTGGCCAGTTCGCCGCTGTACTTGTCGTAGACGGGCAGATCCTGATTGGCGAATACGGGCTTGTTGGCCAGATAGTAGGGGTATTGCTTGTTGAGCATGGCTTCAACTCCTGTCTTCAGGCGCTGGGCGTGACGCGGATCCGTTCCAGCGCGCTACGAATGGAGGCGGGTATGGGAGTGGGCTGGTTGCTTGCCCGGTCGACGAATACATGCACGAAATAACCGTGTGCACAGGCGTGGGGTTCGCCCTCACGAAAAATTCCGATTCCGTATTGAACAGAGCTATTGCCCAGCCGGTCCACCCGCAGGGCAGCTTCAATCGCGTCAGGATAAGCAATGGGTTTGCGGTAGCTGCAGCGGGAATCCACGACAAAACCAACCACGGGTGCCCGGTGGATGTCCAGGCCGCCTTCTTCAATCAGGTAGCGATTAACCGCGGTGTCGAAGTAGGAGTAATAGGTGACGTTATTGACGTGGCCGTAGAGATCATTGTCCATCCAGCGGGTGGTGATCGGCTGGAAAACGAAGTAGTCCTGCCGGGTGGGGATAGTTTGTTCAGTCATTGTTCCACTCGTGATTCGATCATGGCTCAATAGGCGGCCTGGTAGATGGCCAGGGCATCCTGTTCGGAGACGGCTCGGGGGTTGTTCACCAGCAGGCGCTGTTGCAGCATGGCGTCTTGGGCCAGGGTGTCCAGACTGTCTTCGGGAATATCCAGATCCCGTAAACGACTGGGCAAATCCAGCGCGGCGATCAGCTCCTGCAGGCCTTGAATCAACTGTCGGGTTTTGCCCTGGTCGGAGGTCTCGGTGCAGCGCTCTCCCAGGATGATGGGGGCCAGTTCCCCATAGAGCGGGGCCGCCATTTCCCCATTGAACTCCAGCACATGGGGCAGCACCAGGGAGTTGCTCAGGCCGTGGGGAATATGAAAATGTCCGCCCAATGGATAGGCCAGGGCATGGACCGCGGCAACGGGAGCATTGGCAAATGCCTGACCAGCCAGGGTGGCGCCCAGCAGCATATTGGAACGGGCTTCCAGGTCTTCGCCATGTTGTACCGCCTTGAGAATATTGCCGCTGAGTAATCTCAGGGCCTCTTTGGCCAGCATGTCCGACACGGGGTTTTTCTTCAGCTTGCTGGTGTAAGCCTCAATGGCGTGCACCATGGCATCAATGCCGGTGGCTGCGGTGACATGGGGCGGCAAGCCCAAGGTCAGCTCCGCATCCAACAGGGCGAGATCTGGCAGCAGCACCGGCGAGACCACGCCGGCCTTGGTGGTCTCACCCGTGGTGACGATGGCAATGGGGGTGACCTCGGAGCCGGTCCCCGCCGTCGTGGGAACCAGGATCAACGGCAGGCGCTGACCGCGGGCCTGGTCCACGCCGTAAATCTGGTTGAGGGATTGACGACAGGTAGGGGAGGCAAGCAAGGCCACCAGCTTGGCCACATCCATGGAGCTGCCGCCACCGAAGCCAATTACCAGGTCGGTCTGATCTCCCTTGGCCATTTCCGCAGCGCGTAAGACGGTACGATCAGACGGGTCGGCCTCGACGCCCTGAAAGATTTCCGTGGCAACCCCCGCCTGACTGAGGCTGTCGAGGGCATTGTTGAGTAAGCCCAGGCGATGGATGCCGGCATCGGTCACGATCAGGACGCGACGGGCGCCCCGCTCCTGGCACAGGGAGCCCAAGCGGCGGACACCGCCAGGCTCCTGAAGAATGCTGTGGGTGGTATTGAATAGGAAGGGTTGCATCGGTACGTTCCTCATTATTGTTCTACTGGAGGTGCTTCGTACGGTACTTCAAACTGCAAAACCGGGCCGTTCACGGGCAACCAGGCTTTGTTCCATGTTTCGAGTTCGGCCGTCCAGACTCTAACAGGAATCCGCTGTCATTGTGAGTGGCCGACTCCGCAGCCCTGTAATCTTTACAGTAGGTCTGTAACTTATTCAGCTCTACATGTTGATTTGAGCGGACTCACTTTCATCCGCTGGGGCAATACGCAGTTGGTTGTGAACATCCTTGACGCCGCCGCAGGATTCCGCCACATGTTCGGCCATTCGTTTGCTGGCACGGCTATCGACAGTGCCAGACAGGGTGATCTCGCCCTCGCTCACGCTTACCTCGATGTCGCTGGCATCTATTCTGGGGTCGTCACTTAAGCGTTCACAGACATCCGCCAGCAGATATTGGTCGGAGCGCTGGTAGCCTTTGGGGCCTCGTCCCCGGTAATTGGGGCCGGACGAGGGGTAGCCAGTTCCGGAGCGGTAGGTGTCACGATAGGCTTGGCGACCATATTGCTCGCGGCCATAGTCGTGCCGGTAGGCCTGGCCCCGACCGCGGTTGGGATCATACTCCAGGGGATGGTCCCGGACGTAGCCTTCTGTTGAATAGTCGCGGTGGTAGGTTGGGGCGTAGGGGTGATCGTCTTGATTCAGCCCGGTGATGTTGTTGTCGGTGTAAATATCGGAGTGGGCATGACGCATCCGGCTGCGCTCCTGCTCCAGGCGTTGCTCCAGATCTTCCTGCCAATCGGAAGACTCCGGGTTGTGCTCATCAAAGGAATGAGGGGGGATTGGCCGATGTTTAGGGGATCGATGCCGGGGATAGTCACGAGCCATGTCTTCCTCCTTGCTGAAGCCAGTGCTACGAATCAATCTTGAGTTTTCAGCAGCAACTCATGTGCCATTTCACAGGCAGCGTAGGCGGGACGATTCGTGGGGTGTTATGGCGGGCAATGGCGTCCATGCCATTAGAGACTCATGGAGAAATGATCGGTTTAGAGCAGCTCTTGATTAGAAGAGCACGACCACGCCGGCAGTCATCAAAATGGAGCTGAACACATAAGTCGCTACAATGCCCAGCGGAGAGAGGATACCGTTGGATTTGGGTTGCTGAAGTTGCATAAGCTCTTCTCCAAAAATATTAACTGACTCTTAGATTAGCAGCAGCTTGGTGACCGCGCCTTGTCCAGGATCAAGTGAGCCCTGGCGAGCCCCCAATAATCTATAATCTATGAAAATCCGTTAGAATTACGGACTCTACTTACTCGCCAAGCGCACCCCGTCTACCGCTTTGAAGCAGGATTTTCCTTCCCATGACATTTCGTCTGATTCACACCTCGGACTGGCATCTGGGCCAGCATTTCTTTGGCAAAAGCCGCCTGGCTGAACATAGCGCCTTCCTGGCCTGGTTGTTGGAGCAGGTGCGCCAGTATGAGGTGGATGCCATCGTGATCGCCGGGGATTTGTTTGATATCGGCTCACCCCCCAGTTATGCCCGCGAACTTTATAACCGCTTTGTGGTGGATGTCCAGCAGGCGGGTTGCCAGTTGATTGTGCTGGGCGGCAACCATGACTCGGTTGCCACTTTAAATGAGTCGCGGGAGCTGCTGGCGCAACTGAACGCCCAGGTAGTTTCCGGGGTTCGGGAAGTTTTGGATGAGCAGGTGCTGGTGCTGAATAACCGGCAGGGTGAACCCGCAGCCATTGTCTGCGCCGTGCCTTTTATTCGGCCCCGGGATGTGCTGTTGAGTCAGGCCGGCCAGAGTGGTACGGAAAAGCAGCAAGCCCTGCAACAAGCCATCGCCAATCATTATGGGGCGCTATACAGCCGGGCCGAGAAGCTCAGGGAGCAAATCGGGAAGGCCCTGCCGATTATTGCCACCGGGCATTTGACCACCGTGGGTGCCAGCACTAGCGAGTCGGTGCGGGAGATTTATATCGGCACCTTGGATGCTTTTCCAGCGAGCTCGTTTCCTCCGGCGGACTATATCGCCCTGGGGCATATCCATAAGCCCCAGCGAGTGGCTGGCACCGAGCATATCCGCTATAGCGGCTCGCCTATTCCCTTGAGCTTTGATGAGGTCGGCCTGAGCAAATCCGTCTGGCTGGTGGAGTTCGAGAAGGGGCGGCTGGAAAAGGTTGACGCCCTGGAGATTCCCAGGTTTCAGCCCATGGAGGTGATTCGGGGGAGTCTGGAGGACATCGAGCAGGCCCTGGCGGCGATTCAGGAAAATTACCGGGGAGAATTACCCATCTGGCTGGATATCGAAGTTTCCACCCAGGACTATCTCAACGATCTGCAGCGGCGTATTCAGGAGTTGACCTCAGGGTTGCCCGTGGAGGTTTTGTTGTTGCGCCGGGAGCGACGGGCACGGGTGGCGGCCCTGGAGCAGGTTGCCGGTGAAACCCTGGCGGAGCTGACGGTGGACGAGGTGTTTGAACGCCGCCTGGCCCAGGAAAGCTGGGAGACCGAGGAGGATCGGGCCCGCTTGGAACGGCTGCGTCAGGCTTTTCGCCAAGTCGTGGCGGACCTCGCCGCACCGGACGAAGCCCGGGAGGTGCAGTCATGAAGATCCTGAGCCTGCGCTTTAAGAACCTCAACTCTCTCAAGGGCGAGTGGAAAATCGACTTCACCCAGGAGCCCTTTGCCAGCAATGGCCTGTTTGCCATTACCGGGCCTACCGGCGCGGGCAAGACAACGCTGTTGGATGCCATTTGCCTGGCGCTCTATCACGAAACCCCTCGTATCAATGTGTCGCCCACCCAGAATGAACTGATGACCCGGCATACCGCCGAGTGCCTGGCGGAAGTCGAGTTCCAGGTCAAAGGGGAAGGTTATCGCGCCTTCTGGAGTCAGCGCCGGGCCCGTAACCAGCCCGATGGCAAGTTGCAGCCGCCGATGGTGGAGTTATGTCGTCTGGATGGCACCATTCTGGCGGACAAGGTCAAGGACAAGCTGGCGCTGGTGGCGGAACTGACCGGGCTGGACTTTGGACGTTTTACCAAGTCCATGCTGCTGGCTCAGGGTGGTTTCGCCGCTTTCCTGAATGCAGCACCCAATGAGCGGGCAGAGCTGTTGGAGGAGCTGACCGGAACCGAGGTCTATGGCCGGATTTCGCAGCAGGTGTACGAGCATTACAAGGCGGCCAAATCAACGCTGGAGCAACTGCAGGCCCGGGCGCAGGGGGTGGAGTTGCTCAGTGAGATGCAGTTGCGGGACTTGCAGGGCCTGCAGCAGGTGCTGGATGAAGAAGAGCGGCAGTTGAGGGCCAGTCATCAGCTGTTACTGGGGCAAAAACAATGGCGGGAACGGGTGGTCGAAGCCGAACGGGGGCTGGCCCAGGCCAATGAGAGCCTGGCCACGGTTTTGGCGCGCTATGAAGCTCATCAAGAGCAATTGGCCCGGCTGGAGCAAAGTGAGCCGGCGGAACGGTTGCGGCCGTTGTACCAGGAACAGCAGCAGGCAGCGCAAGGCCTGGCAGCCGTGGTGCAGCAATTACAGGAGTTGGGCCAGAGCCTAGTGCAGGCCGAGCAGGAACAAACCGCTCATCAGGGCACTCTGAGCCGAAGTGCTGAGCAGCTGACCCAGGCCAAGCAGCAGCGGGACAGCCTGGAAAGTCTGGTGGTGGAGCAGATTATTCCCCTGGATAACAGGCTGCAGCAGCTACAGGAACAGTTGCAGTGCAAGCAATCAGAGCTGGCTGAATGGCAGACCCGAAAGCAGCAGGCGGATGCCGAGGCGCAACGGCTCAGCGACGAGCGGGAGCGCCAGAGCCAGGCTGAATCTCAACTCCGAGCCTTTCTTGAGCGTCATGCTTCATGGCAGGCCCTGGGTGAAAACCTGTCTCTCTGGCGGGCACGATTGAGCCAACTGCAGGAAATGGAAGCCACCCTGGCGCGACAACGGACCCAGATCCAGGCCGAAGAGCAGGGGCACAGCCAGCAGGTTGCAGCCTTGGCACAACTGGAGCCCCGGGTTGAGGCCGCACGTGAGGAGCTGGATCGTTGCCAGCGTGCCGAGACAGAGGCGAGCCAGGGGCGACAAGCCCTGCTGCAGGGGGAGGATGAGTTACAACTGCGGGCGGCGTTGGCTACGCTTCAACGGACGCAGTCTCAGAGGTTTCGTCTGCAAAGTCTGCTCGATCAGCACCAACGGCTGACTGCTGAGCTGTTGGGCGTGGAGCAGCGTTGTCAGAGTGGCCAGCAGGAACTCAATAGCCAGCAGATCATGCTGGAACAGTTGCGGCTTCAGTATCGGGAGCACAAGAACCACCTGCAGGATCTGGAGCGACTCTTAAAACAGGAGCAGCAAATCATTTCCCTGGCCGAGCACCGGGCGCGCTTACAACCCGGAGCACCCTGTCCGTTATGTGGCTCGGCAGAGCATCCCTTGGTGGACTCCTATGAGCATCTGGACGTGTCGGAAACGGAGCAACGCTTGGCGGCGAAACAGGCGAAGCTTGATGAGCTGGAGGAGCAGGGTAACCGCCAGCGGGAGCAGGTCAGTGGTTTAAAAAGTATGCTGGAGCAGGCCCAGTTGCAGCGGGATAAGCTGCGTCTGGAACAGCAGGAGCAACAACTTCAATGGCAGACCGTCTGCACCGAGCTTGGCCTGGCATTGACGCTGGAGAACGCTGAGGAGGCCCTCCTTTACCTGACTCGTGCCGAGGAGGAGTCCCTTCGTCTGAGCCAAAAGCTGGAGCAAGTGGATCATGCCCAGCGCCACTGGCAGGCAACCCGAGAGCAGCTGTCCAGGGCTGAGCAGCAGCTGGCCCAGCTTCAGCATCAGGTCGAGTTGGTGCGGCAGGAGTTACTGGCAAGGGAGCGGCAGCTGGCAACACTGCAGGAGAACTTGCAGCGGGATCAGTCGATCCACGAGCAGGAAAAAGACTTATTCGAAAAGGATTTGGCACGGCTCGGCTACCGCTACCCGCCGCCCGGGGAGGCGGCCCACTGGTTGTCCCAGCGGGAGCAGGAATGGCGACAGTACCAACAAACGCTGCAAGACCTGGAGCAGGCCCAGCGTCGGCTGATCCAGTTACAACAGAGCTGTGAGGGCGTGAGCCAAAGGCAAACCGAACTGGCCGGGCAACAACAACAGCTGCTGCAGGAGCTGGGTCAGATCAGGACCAGCTTGGAGGAAGCCCGCGCCACCCGGAACAGACTGTTTGGCGATAAATCCGTGGCCCAGGAGCGCCAGGCAATGCGCCAGCAGGTTGAGCAGCGGGAAGCGGCACTGGACGCCGCGCAAAAGCTGCTGGATGCCTACAGGCAGCAGGTGCAGCAATTGCTGGGGCGTCAACAAAGTCTGTTGGCACAACGGGAGCAACTGGAGCAGCGCTGGACGCAGGTCAGTCAGGATTGGCAGCAGGCGCTGACGGAGAGCTGTTTTGGTTCACAAGCCGCCTTTGAGGCAGCCCTGCTGCCCGGTGGTGAGCGGGAAGAGCTGCAGGCGTTGAAGCTGGAGCTGGAAAGACAGCGGGAGCGGGCCGAGGCCTTGAAGCAGCAGGCCAGTGAGCGGCTGGCGGAACTGCAGAGCCAGCCCCAGACCCAGGCGAGCCTGGAAGAGCTGTCAGAGCAATGTCGGGACCTGGATGAGAAACTGCGGGATCTGGGTCGCAAGCAGGGTGAAGTCCGCCAGCAACTGGAAAGTGATAAGGCCCGCCGGATTGGACAAGCCGCGTTGTTGGCGGAGATCGACCAGCAGCAGCAAATTCAGGATGACTGGAGTCATCTCAACAGCCTGATTGGTGCTGCCGACGGGGCGAAATTCCGACGCTTTGCCCAGGGGCTGACGCTGGATTACCTGATTCAGTTGGCCAACCGGCAACTGAACCGTTTGCACGGTCGTTATCTGCTGGAGCGCCGCCCGGGTGAAACCCTCGAATTGCAGGTCGTGGATACCTGGCAGGCCGATTCCGTGCGGGATACTCGCACCTTGTCGGGCGGGGAGAGCTTCCTGGTCAGTCTCGCTTTGGCCCTGGCCCTGTCTGATCTGGTGAGCCACAAAACCAGCATCGACTCTTTATTTCTGGATGAAGGTTTCGGCACCCTGGATACGGAAACCCTGGAAACTGCACTGGATGCACTCGATAACCTCAATGCGTCCGGCAAAACCATTGGCGTGATCAGTCACGTGGAAGCGCTGAAGGAGCGGATCAGTGTGCAGATCCAGGTTCGCAAGATGAGTGGGCTCGGGGTCAGCCGACTGGACCCGCAGTTCGCTGTCAAAAGTGAGCAACTATAAACTAGAGGGAAAGGCGCTGGCTTGTAACGTTTTCACTGTGGTCCCGATGCAGTGAGAAGTAGTGGAATCGTTCAGGCACCGGCATGGAGCCGGTGCTGTTTCAGGGTTGAAACCAAATCGGATAAGGAGATGCCCCATGATTCCCGTCGTTTTGTCGGGCGGAAGCGGTTCACGTCTGTGGCCGTTGTCCCGGCAGCTTTTCCCCAAGCAATTTCTCGCATTAACCAGTCAACACAGCCTGTTCCAGGAAACCCTGCTGCGCCTGAAACTGCCTGGCATGCAAAAGCCACTGGTGGTTTGTAATGAGGAGCATCGCTTTATTGTCCAAGAGCAGATGCAAGCCCTGGGACGGAGCGCGGAAATGGTCATTCTGGAACCTTTTGGCCGTAACACAGCCCCAGCGGTGGCCATTGCGGCCATGTATCTGTTAGCCCAGGAGCGGGATGAAGTGATGTTGGTGCTGCCGGCGGATCATGTGATTCTGGGGCAGGACGAGTTTCAGGAAGCGCTGCAGGTCGCCCGCAAGGCTGCGGAACATGGAGAAATGGTGTTGTTTGGCGTTCCGCCCCATCGCCCGGAAACCGGCTATGGCTACATCAAGGCGGCGCTGTCGCAGGTGAGCGGGCTGCTCCCGGTGGAACAGTTTGTGGAAAAGCCAGGAATTGAACAGGCCTGCAGCTTTCTCGAATCGGGGAATTACTTTTGGAATAGTGGCATGTTCCTGTTTCGGGCCAGCCGTTTTCTGGAGGAGCTGAAACGCCATGAGCCCGATATTTATGACACCTGTACCTTGGCTTTGGAAAATAGTCGGCGGGATCTGGAGTTCCTTCGAATTGACGCGGAAAGTTTTGCCCACTGCCCCGACAGCTCGGTCGACTATGCCGTGATGGAAAAGACCGATCGTGCCTCGGTGGTGCCTTTAAACGCGGGCTGGAGTGATGTGGGCTCCTGGTCCTCGTTATGGGAGGTTCAGAGTAAGGACGCCCAGGGGAATGTCCTGAAAGGGGATGTGGTGGCCCAGGACAGCCGTAATTGCTATGTGCATGCCGAGGCCAAGCTGGTTTCCCTGGTGGGTTTGGAAGACGTGGTGGTGGTTGATACTAAAGATGCGGTCATGGTGGCCCACAAAGACCGGGTGCAGGATGTAAAAAAACTGGTCGGACAGCTGAATGGCTGCGGACGGGAAGAGACTCAGAACCACCGGGAGGTGTACCGGCCCTGGGGCTGTTACGATTCCGTGGATCAGGGCCAACGTTTTCAGGTAAAACGGCTGACGGTAAAGCCCGGTGCGCGGCTGTCCCTGCAAAAACACCATCATCGGGCAGAGCACTGGATCGTGGTGTCGGGGACTGCGGAAGTCACCTGTAATGGTGAAACCTTTCTGCTGACGGAGAACCAGTCGACCTACATCCCGATCGGTGTTCCCCATCGACTGGCCAATCCCGGCAAGATTCCCCTGGAAATGATCGAGGTGCAATCGGGCAGTTATCTGGGTGAAGACGACATTGAACGTCTGGACGATGTCTATGGTCGGGTGCCGACAGTCGCGACCGCCCCCGTCGAAGCCCTCTCCGTTGTGGACCCAGAAGCCTCTGTGGCGGTATAAGAAACATCAGGGGCAGTTGCGACTGCCCCTGCCAAGGCTTGGCCTATCCCCGCAGCCCCTGCAACAACAGGAAATAACCTAATGTTGCCCCCACGCCCAGAACCAGGCCGAACAAGAGGAACATCACCCGGGCCCCCCGGGCTTTGCGGCGGAATTGTTCGGCCTCGGCGGTCGTCTTCTGATGAGACTTGCGCAAGGCTTCGAACTCATTGGACAAGTCCTTGTGCCACTCCTGCATCATGGAGAAGCTGGAAAATAGCCCGTCGATACCAATGGGCTCGACTTTTTCCGTATTGATGTGTTCTTGCAGCTCTTCAACGCTGTTGGCGTAGAAATAGCCTTTACCATGCTTGCCGGTGTAGACCACCGTTAGTCCGACTTGGGTCAGGCAACTGTCGCGACGTTGTCGCTCTTGTGGCTGGTGCTCCAGCGCCGCCAGGGAGGATTTGCTGATGCGGTAATCCGGGTAATTGAACTTGAGCCAGCGGATCAGCAGAGAGAGGCCATAGCTGCCCAGCCCCATGCTGCGGTCTTCCGGGTCGGTTAATCCACCTTGGGTACGGGGGCCGATGGAAATGGCCTTTTTGGCGGTATTGATAATGGCGTAGACGGCGTTTTCGCCAGGATCATAGGGATGTGACAGAACGGCCGGGGACACGTACATCGGGCGCTCACGGTTGCCGATATAGCGGATATGGCCCAGCTTGCGCATGCGGATGGCGAAATAATCCAGGGGCTTCATCACGTGACGGAAGCCTTGTACCGCGTAGAATACCTCTCCCTTGGGGCCGAAGGCTCGGACAATCGTTGTTTCGGTGCAGGGGACGGCCAGCTCTCCGATTTTCTGCTCCAACTCCGTCAGCTTGTTTAAGACCGGTGCTTCCTGATCGGCAACTTGCATAGAGCTTCCTTTCAAACCTGTTGTTATTGTCGTGGGTCCTGGCGCAAAGACAGCGGGCTGTTCCAGAGGGGCTCCCTGACCTGATGGGCAACTTACTGCTATTTGTTAGGTTAGTACAACTAATCATCCATCAGTTTTAGTGTTTTTCTCTATACTTCTCGAGCTTTGCCCGGCGTTTCGGCCGGGCGGCACTCCCATTCCCTTCAGTGATGAGTAGTTATGAAGCAGTCTACTTGTACTTCCCCTCGCGCGGCATGGTGGAAATATGCCGCTGTATTATCTGTTGCCCTTCAGCTGCCAAGTGTTGGCGTGACAGCTCCCAAGGAGTATGGGAATGTGGTCGTGGACGAAGTGACGTCCATTTATGATGCCGATACCTTCACCGTGAATATTCATGGCTGGCCGTCAATCGTTGGCGAGCGGATCAGTGTCCGGGTCAAGGGGATTGATGCCCCGGAGATCCGCGGCAAGTGCCGTGCGGAAATCGTCAGGGCCCGTCTGGCCAAGGAGTTCACCGTGGCACAGTTGCGCGCCGCCCAGCGCATTGAGCTGCGCAACCTGGGACGGGACAAATATTTCCGTATTCTGGCGGATGTTTACGTGGACGGTCGGGATCTGGCTCAGCAATTGGTTCAGCGGGATTTTGCCCGACTCTACGACGGGGGCCGGAAAAGCTCCTGGTGTGATTAGCCCTCAGGAGTCGATTAGGCCTGATCCAAGGCATCTGAACTTTTTCATTACAATGGGTACTCAAAATAGCGTGAGGTCCATCAGGTGGGCTGTTGCTGAAGGAGTATCCGGAGCTATGGAACGGTTATACGGGAGTCAGGAAAAGGACCCGCAGCGGCAGGTTGTTGTGATCACCGGCGCTTCGGCCGGGGTTGGTCGGGCAGTGGCACGGGCGTTTGCCGGGCAAGGTGCACGGGTTGCCTTACTGGCACGGGGACAAGAGCGCCTGCGCGCCGCCGCTCGGGAAATTCAGCATTTGGGTGGTGAAGCGCTGGTTCTTCCAACGGATGTGGCCAGCTGGCAGCAAGTGGAGGCCGCGGCGCAACAGGTGGAGAGGCGGTGGGGGCGAATTGATGTCTGGATTAATAATGCCATGGCAACCGTATTCAGCCCCTTCACAGAGATCGCCCCGGAAGATTATCAGCGGGTGACCGAGGTGACCTATCTGGGCTATGTCTGGGGTACGCAGGCGGCCTTAAAGCGGATGAAGGCGCAGGACCATGGGGTCATCATCCAGGTAGGCTCGGCACTTGCCTACCGGTCGATTCCACTGCAATCCGCCTACTGTGGTGCCAAGGCCGCTATTCGGGGCTTTACCGATTCCCTCCGTTCCGAATTGATCCATGACGGAAGCCGGGTGCGGCTGACCATGGTGCAGCTTTCGGCCTTCAATACACCTCAATTCGACTGGAGCCGAAGTCAGATGGCGCGACAGGCGCAGCCCCTGCCGCCCATCTTTCAGCCGGAACTGGCGGCATCGGCGATTGTCGCGATGTCACGCCATCCCCGGCGGGAGTTGTGGGTTGGGTTCCCGGCGGTCAAGGCGATTATGGGCAACCGGGTCCTGGCCCCCTGGCTGGATCGGCTCATGGCACGCCAGGCTTATGAGGGACAGCAAACGGATCAGCCCCGGAAAGCAGGGCGCTCCGACAATCTTTATGAGCCCCTGGCGGGAGATTTCACAGCCCACGGACGATTTGACGACCGTGCCAAAACGTTTAGCCCGCAGCTCTGGCTGAACTTGAACCGGAGTTGGCTGGCGGCTTCGGCAGCGGTTCTCGGTGGCATGGCTTATGGATGGTATCGGCGTCGTCAGGCAATGCAGTCTCCATCGAGCGCCCACTTGAACCTACAACAGGAGCGTGACTCCTTGGGAACTAGCACTCCACCAGCCGATGCCGAGCCAAGGCCAGCCTCAGGCTTCTTTCACCGCGGACTCCACTGAATCTGCCTGTCGCTGCCGGCACTGATCCAGGGCGACTTTGGCTGTAATCTGGGAAACCTGGGTCAGGGCTTGGGGGAAATTGCCGAGCATGGTACTGGTTTTGAGGTCGTACTCTTCTGAGAACAGTCCCAGGTCGTTGGCGCAGTTGAGTGCCCGCTGATAGTAAGAGAGAGCCTGGTCCAGTTGGCCTTGCTCTGCCAAACACTCCACCAGCCAGAAGGTGCAGGGCAGGAAGAAACCTTCCTCGCCCTCGACGCCGTCGGGGGAGTTGTAGCGGAGTAGAAGGCCCTGCTCTTGCAGCTCTTCCTCGATGGCGGCAACCGTGCGGACCATTTTAGGGTCGTCGTAACGGATGTAGCCAAAGCGTGGTAACAGTAGCAGTGCCGAATCCAGATAGTGCTCCCCATAGCTTTGGAGATAGATCCCCCGCTTGCGGTCATAGCCCTGGCTTTCTATCTCGGCTCTCAGGGATTTTTCCTCCTGCTGCCAGGAGCTGACCGGAGCCTCATAGTCCAGTTCGGTGGCCATGGTGATACCCCGATTGAGAGCGGCCCAGCACATCGCCTTGGAGTAGACGAAATGACGAGGGCCGTCGCGCACTTCCCAAAGTCCATGATCGGGCTCGCGGTAGCGCGTGCACATGTAATTCAGCAGCTCCACCAGAAGCTCCCAGTAATAGGGCTCGATGGTTTCGCCTTGGGTATGGCGAATCCAGGTCAGCTCCATGAGTTCGGGATAGATGTCCAGCTGTAGCTGCTCGGTGGCTTTGTTGCCGATCCGCACCGGTTGCGAGCCACGGTATCCTTGAAGCCAGTCAAAGTTGATTTCCGGTAGGCGGCGTTTGCCATCAATGCCGAACATCACCTGCAGCTCGTCGGGGCTGCCGGCGGAGCTTAGCTCAATAAACCGGGCAAAACGCCGTGCTTCCCGTTCAAAGCCCAGATGGTGCAAAGCGCCGACCGCAAACACCGAGTCTCGGATCCAACTGAAGCGGTAGTCCCAGTTTCGTTCAGTGCCGATCCACTCGGGCAGGGAAGTGGTCGGCGCCGCGATCATGGCTCCGGTACGCTCGAAGATCAGGCCTTTCAAGGTCAGTACCGAGCGCAGGGTTTGCGGGTCCGAACGGCACTCGGGACGAATTTGACTCACCCAGTTTTTCCACCAATGCCGGGTTTGCCTGAGTTGGCGGTCCAGGTCGTTCTGAGAGTTCAGATGTTTTGAGATGGCTTCATTTAACCGTTCCGGTGAGTCGAAGTGGAGAGAAAGATAATGGCGCTTACCAGCCTGGACCCGAAGGACGCCCTGTAAATCCCGATGGTCCTTGAGCTCCAGCGCCTCCCTGAAATGGATCACCAGACCGGCGTTACTGGCCCAGGCGGTGTAGGTGCCATGTTGGTGGCGCCGGATATACGGAGCTATTTCCCCAAAGTCGAAGCGAGGGGAAATCTGCACCTCCAGCTCCATTTCGCCTTTGACGCCGTCAATGATCCGCACCAGTTGAAAAAGGCTTGGCGCATTCTGCTCTTCCGAGATGGCGAAGAAATCACGGATGGTGACTTCGCCCTGACTGGTTCTGAAATGGGTGACCAGAATCAAGCTGTCATCGTCGTAGTGTCGATGAGTTTCAAATGAGTTACTGACGGGATGGATGCTACAGAAACCACCCCGCTGCCAGTCCAGTAAGCGGCCGAAGCAGGGGTCGGAATCCATCCGGGGCATGCAACACCAGTCGATGGAGCCGGCTTTGGAAACCAGCGCGGTACAATGGCAATCACTGATTAACCCATAATCGCCGATGGGCGGGTATCGCTCGGAGTAGCTCATCCTGCAGCTCCTGTTGCTGTTTTCCCAGAGAAGGGACCCGTGCTCAGGGATGGGTGTCGGCAAGCGTCATGGGCGTCGGTAATCCTGCTGTCGAATCAGAGGGCACGGCGATTGCGGTTGAACTCAGACAAACCAGGGCCAGAAACAGTAACAGCCAGGACAAAGCCGCGAGGCGGCTGCGAGAGGGCATACCGCGGTTATGACGAAGGCGCATAAGGGTTCTCCTATGTCGGAACGCCGGCTCGCCGGGACTGCTACTGACCCCGGGCGACCGCGGCGAAGCTGTTTTACTAAATGTTGGCGTTGGCGAGAGGTTTGCACAAACTGCCCGGGTTAGGTTGATCGGCTTATCAAGATCAACAGGCCACCCTCTGGGCAGGTTGGGCCTTGGACTTTTCGGCAAGCACTCGCCGGTCGCCCCGGAAACCCTGTGCTAGGCTTGAAGGGAGAGCAGGAAGCACATGGTAGACAGATGAAGTATTTAAAAACGTTCAATCATCGGTTGGCGGAGCAGCGGCGGCGACACAAACTGACGCCGGAAGATGTGGCCGTTATCTGCGGAGTGGATGTGGGGGTTGTCCTGTCCTGGGAGTCCCCTTATGAGTCTCAGCGCACTTACCCCAGTGCCGATAACCTCATTGATCTCTGTGTGAGGGCGGGCCTTCGGCTGGAAAAGCTGATTGATATGGACTTCTCACCCAGCCATTTAAAACAGTTTGAGCTTCCCGGTTTGGGGTTATCCGAAGAGCCCGATCTGGGGCGCTCGCTGGATGAGTTGCAGGATGCACTTGAAAACCTGTTGCCCAGTGAGGAAGAAAGGGAGTTGCTCAAGCGGTTTCGCCAGGCGAGCGCTGAACAGAAGCAATTGGTGATGGGGCTGATGAGGGCTCGATAGGCAGGGAATGAAAGGCTCCTCATCAACGAGGAGCCTTGGGAACATCAACCGCCGTTTTTCGACTTTTTGTAGATGTTCTCATAGACGTAGTTAGTGGCTTCCACAAAACCGTCGATGCTGCCACAGTCAAAGCGCCGGCCACGGAATTTATAAGCCAGTACCACACCGTTGCGGGCTTGCTCCAGTAATGCATCGGTGATCTGCACCTCGCCGTTTTTGCCCGGCTTGGTATTGCGGATAATCTCGAAGATGTCTGGTGTGAGGATATAGCGACCAATAATGGCCAGGTTGCTGGGAGCTTCCTCGGGCTTGGGCTTTTCCACCATGTTGGTCACCCGGTACAGGCCTTCCTTCATGCACTCTCCGGCAATGATCCCGTACTTGTCGGTCTCCTCCGGCGGCACTTCCTGAATCGCCACAATGCTACAACGGAACTGGTTGTACAGGCGGACCATTTGCGCCAACACCCCTTCATCACCGGGCTCGGCGACACACAAATCATCGGCCAGGACCACGGCAAAGGGCTCGTCACCGATCAGGTTTTGACCGGAGCGGATCGCATCTCCGAGCCCGGCCATGTGAATCTGACGGGTGTAGGAGAACTCGTTGTTGTCGATCAGGGCACTGATCGGTGACAGCAACTCTTCCTTGCCCGTTCCCCGAATCTGGTGCTCGAGTTCGTAGGAAATGTCGAAGTGGTCTTCGATGGCGCGTTTGCCGCGACCGGTCACGAAGCCAAAGTTGTGAATGCCGGCTTCGACTGCCTCTTCAACGCCATACTGAACCAGCGGCTTGTTGACGATGGGCAGCATTTCCTTGGGCATGGCCTTGGTGGCCGGGAGAAAACGGGTGCCGTAACCGGCCACAGGAAAAAGACACTTGTTGATCATTGCGGTGATTTCCTTACGATCCTTAATTTGCGTGTTGTACTCAATCCGTTGACTGCATTCTTGAAGGATATGCTTCCGATTGCTTGGTTTTTAGAGTCGGCTCAAGCGGGATGGCGGACTGTCATTTCGAGGCAGCATATGGTGCCAGAACCCAAACGAAAAATCTCGCAAATTTACCGAGGTCGAAGCGGCAAATTCCTTTCGTCAAAATTCAGACTATGGTTAGTGTATTGATGGGCCAAAATGCTACCCATTCAGCAGGAGCCTTGCATGCAATCAGTCGCGTTACCCTTTGAGCTGGTAATCTTTGGTGGTGCTGGAGATCTGTCATTGCGAAAGCTGATGCCTTCGCTGTTTTGCCTGCACTGTGACCAGCGGCTGCATCAGACTGGACGAATCATTGCGATTGCGCGCAGTCACTATACCCGTGAGGCTTTTCTGGAACAGGTGCGCCAAGCCCTGGAAAGCCATTTGTCGAAAGGTGGCTTGATTGAACAGCGCTGGAGTGAGTTTGCCGAGCGCTTGGACTATCTCCCCATGGATGCCAAGGATCGGAGCAGTTATTTCCATCTTCGCCAGAAGCTCAACCCTGATATTTCCAACCGGATTTTCTACTTTGCCACCCGTTCAGACCTCTATGCGGTCATTAGTGAATCTCTGCGTAACGAAGGGCTGGCGGATGATCAAACCAAAATTGTGCTGGAGAAGCCGATTGGGCGGGATTTGGCTACCGCTCGCCAGGTGGATGAGCGGGTTCGCCAGTGCTTCCATGAGCGTCAGATTTTCCGAATTGACCACTATCTCGGCAAGGAAACCGTACAAAATCTCCTGGTGTTACGCTTTGCCAATACCATCATGGAATCCCAGTGGAACCACAAATACGTTGACCATATCCAGATTACGATTTCGGAAACTCTTGGTGTGGAGGAGCGGGCGGAGTTTTATGAGAACGTGGGTGCCTTGCGGGATATGTTACAGAACCACTTGCTGCAGCTCCTGTGTATGACCGCCATGGAGCCGCCCTCCCGCCTTGACGCGGACTCGGTGCGGGATGAAAAAGTGAAGGTGCTACGCGCCTTGAAGCGCTGGTCTCCGAGCCTGATTCAGGAGCGGGTGGTGAGAGGGCAGTATGTGCCGGGGGTGTCTGACGGTAAAAGCGTGGTGGGCTATCTGGAGGAGGCGGGTGTTGAGCCGGGAAGCTGCACTGAAACCTTTGTCGCCTTACGCGTGGACATTGAAAACTGGCGCTGGGCAGGTGTTCCCTTTTATTTGCGTACCGGCAAGCGACTGGCCCAGCGCGCCTGTGAAATTGTGGTGCAGTTCAAAGAGCTTCCTCACTCCATCTTCGGCCCTACGATCCAATCACCCATGAGCAACCGGCTCATATTCCGATTGCAGCCCGATGAGGGGATTCGGTTGCAGCTCTTTGAGAAGCGTTCCGGCCCGGGCATGGGCGTGCGTGCGACCGAATTGAGTTTGAGTCCAGGGCGGACCCGAACGGAGCGTACTCCGGATGCCTACGAGCGATTGCTGATGGATGTGATTGAGGGGAATCAGACTCTGTTCGTGCGACAGGATGAGTTGATGGCTGCTTGGGAATGGCTGGATCCGGTGCTGGAGGCCTGGGGGCAAACAGATGCCCGGCCCGAACCTTATACGGCCGGCACTTGGGGGCCGCCTTCCGCCACGTTGTTACTGGCCAGAGATGGCCGCCTTTGGGCGGATATGGCGCATCCCGTTCTTTAATGGATCAGAAGGCGGTTAATGGATCGGGTCAGACTCTGCTGAATGGGGCTCCTGGCGACGGGCGATCAGCCAGTGGTGCAAGGTCGCAATAAACACCTCTTGAGTAACCGGCTTGGCCAGATAGTCATCCATACCGGACTCCAGGCAGCGTTGTCGGTCTCCCGGCAGGGCATGGGCCGTCATGGCAATAATCGGCGTGTGATCGGCCAAACCTTCAGCGCGGATACGTTGGGCGGCTTGGTAGCCATCCATCACCGGCATTTGGCAGTCCATAAAAATCAGGTCGTAGCGGTTTTGTTTGAGGAGGTTAATGGCCTGGACACCATTTTCCGCCAGATCGACCGTATGGCCCATTTTGTTGAGACGTCCCTTCGCTACTTTCTGATTAACCAGGTTATCTTCAACCACCAGGAGGCGAAACTTCTGGTCTGATAACTCCTGACGCTGGGTCTGCAAACATTCGCTGACTTCGGGCGACGGCGCACCCTCATCAAGATAGAAGAGTGAAAACAGGGCTTCCAGAGACTTGCGTCGCACCGGCTTGACCAGAAAGCCGTGAAAAGAATCTCGCAGGCTTTCGACGTAGGCCAAACGCTGGCTGTGTGAACCCGTCAGGATGAGCTTGGAGCCCTTGGCGTTCAGGGCTTGTCCTATGGCCCCAAGAGTTGCCACTTCGGTCTGGGCGACGTCTACAATGACAAAGTCGGGCAACTGCTGCCCAGTCTCCAGCTGTTGGTTCAGCATATCCAAAGACGTCTGGCTGGTGACCTCAAACCCCATGCGCTGTAAACGCTGGTGCAAACTTTGGTAGACCAGTTCGCAGGGCGAGATGACGATGGCCGTGAGACCCTGAAGCTTTTGCTCCAGCTCGGTTTGAGCTTCCGGCACGGAAGATTCGGCAAATGGCAGGGAGAGAGTAAATCGACTTCCCTGATTTTCCTGGGAGCTGAGGCGGAGGGTGCCGCCCATATCCTGAACAATCCGTTTGCAGAGCGCCAGGCCCAGACCCGTGCCGCCGAAACGGCGTGTGGTGGAGGAGTCTGCCTGGGCAAACGCCTCGAAAATCCGTCCTTTGGCGGAGTCTGGAATACCGATGCCGGTATCTTCCACATCAATCTCGATCCAGACCAGGTTGTCATAGCGGTCGACGACTCGGGAGACGATTCGGATGAAGCCCTCCGAGGTGAATTTAATCGCGTTACCGACCAGGTTGGTGATCAGCTGTTTCACCCGGACCGGGTCACCCTTCATCCGTGGGGGGATTGGGTTGTCCTGCAAAGAGGCGATTTCCACGCCCTTCGCCAGTGCATGCTCCCCAAGCAGCTCCAGCACCTCATCAACCGTTTGTTGCAGACTGAAATCCCGGAGCTCCAGGAGTTGCAGACCGGCCTCGATTTTGGAGTAGTCCAGGATATCGTCCAGCAGGGCCAGCAGGTGGGTTGCCGATTCGGTGGCGATATCAACGTAATTCAACTGTTCGGCGTCGGTGCGGGTTTCCCGAAGCAGGCTCAGCATGCCGAGAATACCATTCATGGGAGTCCGCAGTTCATGGCTCATATGGGCCAGGAAGTCGGCCTTGGCCTTCTCGCGGGACTCCGCCAGAATCCGTGACCGCTCGGTCTCCCGGATGGTTTTGTTGGCTGCCTGCAGGGCGTCCAGGGACTGGCGTAACTCCGCTGTTTGGCGGGCCACTTCCTGGGACAAGCGGTCACTGGAAGCGCTGAGCTGTTCATCGCGCTTTTGGATCTCGTTCAGCATGTCGTTAAAGCCCTGCGCCAAGGCGCCAATTTCATCGGAGCTTTGGTAATAGACCCGCAGGCTGTAGTCGTTGCTGGAGGCAACCCGACTGACGATTTTGCTTAACAGCTGAACGGGCCAGGTGATGATCCGCTGCAGGCGGAAAGAGGCCAGAATGGAGAGGCCGAAGGCTATGAGGTAGATCAGCAGAACAATCCACGCCCGTTGGTGTTGCTGCTCTTGGAGCGGTAACAGGCTGGTTCGAATATAAACACTACCGATTTGTTCCCCATCCAGCGTAACAGGTTCCAGCACGTGCAGAATGCCGTGGGAGTAGATGGTGCTGCGGTTTGGCGCAGGCCAGCTCAGCCGGCCTTGTTCGATAAAGCTCGCCGATTTTGTTTCTGTCAAAGGGGAGTGGTATTGGGCAAAAACCTTGTTTTCCTGATCCAGCAGGGTGGCGGACAGGACTTCCCGTATCGAATGCATGGCAGACAAGCTTTCCATGGCGGCATCAAAGTCGCGAAAGCTTAAGGGGGCAATCGACGTATAGGCAATCAGGCGAGCCTGGGAGGTCATGGCATGGCTCAGGTTGTGGCGCTGGTAGTTGGACTCCATCCATAAAAAGGCAACCGCGGCACACAAAAGGGCCAGTCCGATGATAATCAGGTTGCCGAACATCAACTTCCGGGCTAGAGAAAGGCGAGGACGGGAGCTAGTCGTCATGAGGTGGCTCGTTCACTCGGGCCAAACGAAGCAGGCGAGAACTCACCTGGAGTCCACTCTGTTGGGTTTGGTGATAGTTAATAGCAAAACGAAGGCGATTTTTGTCAGAAAAGAAGGTGATCATTTCACCGTCATCGCGATAACGGCCTTCGTTGCCAATGGAGAGAATTGGCTTGTCCCGGATGGCCTCAAGAATTTCGGCCCGTTTGTCAGCGGAAATGACATCCAGGTAGATCAGTTGGCATCGGTTGATGTCTGCCACAGAGTCATAGACCTGGGTCACGATCTTTAGATTGCGAACCTGTTCGAACTCCAGCTTTTTGAGGAAGGGCAGCATGGGATCGCCGCTATAGGCGCAGATATTGATCTGGCTAAGGCGCTGAGATTTTTCCTGGGGCCACTCCACGAACTTCATGAAGTTGAAAATATAGGCGGTTTTGAGATCGAGCTCGGTGTAGCGCTGGTTACTAAAGGAGGAGGGCGGGAAAAAAGTGCAGCAAAATCCCAATAGCAGGGAAAAGCCATTGAGTGCAAAGAGCCTTTTACGTCCTCGAGCCGTCATTATTTTGGAAGTAGTCCTGATCCTTAGGCGCACTTCAGCATAGCCTCTAAACCAAATCGCCAGCCAGTGGACAGGTTACCGGCGGGTCAAAATATTGTTCCTTTAAGTGTCTTGGTATGGGCACGAGTAATACGGCTTATCAGGATGTTGTATTTCGTTATCTTTAGTAAGCAGGTTGGCTGAGCATTGTAGCACTGTTTACCTCGTTTTCTCCGAATTATCTAACACTTAACAAGTTTTCGCACTATTTGAACCCAATAGAGTTACGAACTGCGGAATGGTTAGCGCTTACTATGCTTAAAAGAAGCATCAGATCAGGCTGCGGCTTGAATGTGTAGTGCCACGGCTGGTGAGTCAGGGGGGCTGCAGGGAACGTCAGGAGCCTTCCCCGAAGGAGCTGAGGCTATAACAGAGCCACTAAGCCCAGGCTTCGAATGGCGCAGATTCCAAGTGTGATAATGAAGGAGAGATTCTATGAGCCAGAAGCATCATTATCTGGACACTATTGATCAGGTTCTGACCCAGGCGGTTGAGCAAGGAGTTCTCCACCTGCATTGTGACGACCGCCCCCATGAAGGAACTGGGATCTGGGTGCAAGGGCGGCAGATGGTCAGCTTTGGCTCCTGTTCCTATCTAGGGCTTGAGCAGGACCAGCGCTTGATCGAAGGCGTGGTCGACGCAGTGCGCAGATATGGCACCCAATTCTCTTCGTCACGGGCCTATCTGTCCACGGGCTTGTACACGCGGCTGGAGCAGCAACTCGAGGAGCTGTTTAGCGCGCCCGTTATCGTTACCCCCACGACTTCCCTTGGGCATCAGGCGGCTCTGCCGGTGCTGATTCGGGATGAGGATGCCGTTATCCTCGATCATCAGGTTCACGCCAGTGTGCAAAACGCCGTACAGCTACTGAAACCCCGTGGTATTGCGGTGCACCATATTCGCCATAACCGGGTGGACCAACTGGAGGATCTGATTCGACAGCTGCGGCCCAAGCATCGGCATATCTGGTATCTGGCGGATGGCATTTACTCGATGTACGGCGATGCGGCGCCCTTTAACGAACTGGAAGCCTTGTTGGCCCGTTATGATGAGCTGCATCTCTATCTGGACGATGCCCACGGCATGAGTTGGGCGGGCAAAAATGGCACTGGTTTTGTGCGCAGCCGCATGGCGCCCCATCCCCGGGTGATGTTGGCGGTGTCTTTGAACAAGGCCTTTGCGGCCGCAGGCGGGGCGCTGGTATTTCCGAATCGGGAGTGGGCACGTAAAGTGCGGACCTGTGGTCCCACCCTGATCTTTTCCGGGCCGGTCCAGCCGCCGATGCTGGGGGCTGCCGTCGCCTCCGCCAGCTTGCACCTCAGTGGCGAAATTGAGCCTTTACAGGCAGAGCTTCAGCAACGTCTGGAGTACGCAAGAAATTGCTTAAAGCGGCATCATCTCCCATTTGTGACGGACTCCGAATCGCCCATCTTTTTTGTTGCTACAAGCTTGCCACGCGTCGCCTATAACCTCATCGATAAGCTGAACAAAGAAGGTTTTTATGTCAATAGCGGAACGTTTCCGGCCACCCCCATGGCCCGTGGCGGTGTGCGATTTACCCTGACCCGCAACCATAGCGAACAGCAGATCGACAGCCTGGTGGAAACAATGGCCCATTATTATCCATCGGTATTGGAGGAGGAGGGCATTACGCCGGAAACCATTGCACAGAGTTTTGGCGAGCAAGTGAAACTGGGGGATTTTCCGACTCGAACTTCAAAGTCGCAACCGAAGCCGAAAAAGTCTTTAAGACTCGACGTTGGAGAGAGTATCGACCAGCTGTGCGCCAAGGAATGGAACTGCATGTTTGGCCGCAGTGGTCCGGTCTCTGTGGAATATTTGCGGTTGTTGGAGCGGGTGTTTGCACGGGCTGAGGCACCGAAACCGGAAGACCGGTGGCAGTTCCGTTATCTGACCGTGCGGGATGAGGACGACAGCCTGGTGCTGGCCGCTCCGATGACCAAGGTGCTGATGAAGGATGATATGTTTGCACCCGAGGCGGTTTCCCAGCAGGTTGAGGCGTTGCGCTGTCGAGACCCCTACTGGCTCACATCCACAATGCTCATCAGTGGCACACCCTGTGGCGAAGGGGAATCACTGTTTATCAATCGCAATCATCCTCAATGGCTTCAAGCGCTGGCTCTCTATTGCGAAGAGGTGCGTCGATACGGGGAGCAGGTGGGGGCCAGCCAGATCCTTTTACGTGACTTTGATGAGGAAACAGCCCAGTCCCTGGCACCGTCGCTGCTGGATCTGGGCTTCGTTCAGGTGGGGCTGCCAGACCGCTATGGGGTGAGCAATCTGGATTGGCACTCGGAGGCGGAGTATCTGGCCCGGATGTCGTCCCGTTACCGTTACAGCCTCCGTAAGGAAGCGCTGGCATTTCGTGATTTATACCGGGTTGAAACCGGCAAATCTGTTTCAGGTGAGGAGATCGAGTGGTGCTATCACTTGTATTTGCAGGTTCATGCCAAGAGTCGGGCGTTAACCAGTTTTGCCTTGCCAAAGGCGTTGTTTCGGGAGCACTTTCTCAGTACCGACTGTGATGTGATCCGGCTCTATCTCAAAGATGGGCCCGAGACACCGGTCGCCGTGATGTTTTCCCACTTCCAGGGAGAGGTCTATACCGCAGGTATCGTAGGGCTGGATTATCGGTATTTGGAAAGCCATAAGGTTTATAAGCAGATCTTGTATCGTACCGTGGTGCGGGCGCGAGAGCTGGGGGCTTCCTATCTGCAACTGGGATTTACCGCAGGCCTGGAGAAACGGAAGGTCGGGGCGTTAAAACGGCCCACCTATGGCTTTGCCATGGTCCTGGATCACTACAACTTGGACATTATTGAGTCCATGTCGGTTGCTCCAGGGAAACGATCGACGGGATAGGGAAGGCTTATGTCCGAGGGGCGACCAAGGCGCCCCTCGGCTAGATGCTTAGAGTCAGAAACGGTAGGAAAGAGAGCCATACAGGCTGATCCCGGCTTTGGGGAGGCCGTCAGGGATATTGTCCAAGCCTGGCTCGCGAATTTCCTGGTCGAGCAGGTTGCGGACCACCAGCATCCCGTCCACTTTATGGAGCAGGTTGCGACGTTGCAGAGCCAGGTTCACCAAGACGTACTCATCAAATGCCGAGTGCGGATCTCCTTTGCCGCGAGCCCGCTCGCTCACATAGCTGATCTGGGGAGTGAGCTGCCATTCCGGAGCAAAGTTCCATGCGGCGTGGAAATGGACCTGATGCTCTGGAGTATTGCCGGCTTCACTATGCTTGCTGGTGCCGTCGATGGTGACGTAGGAGTAGTTCGCGAAAAGGTTCAGATTGCTGGCCAGGGTATAGCTGATCTCCAGCTCCCCGCCGTAGCCTTTTTGGTTGCCCTCGTTGAAGGGGGTATAGAGCTGCTTGTCGTCGCGACGGTAAAGAATTAGATCCTTGGCGTCGTAGTGGAAAAGATTGAGGCCATACTGGAGCCGTGTTGAAGCGCGTACGTTGATGGCGAACTCGTAAGTATCGATGGACTGTGGGTCCAGGTTGGGGTTGCCGAACGCCACTGGGTTGGTGGAGTAAAGTTCGGAAAGGGACGGCGCCCGAAAGGCGCGACCGTAGAGAAACTTGCTGGTAACTCGGTCGGTTGTTTCCCAAACCAGTGCAAGCCTCGGGTTGAAGGTGTCACCGAAGTCGGAATAGCGGTCGTAGCGGAGACCGCTGGTAAGATGCCAGTTTTTTGCCAGACGCCACTCGTCCTGCAGGGACAGGTACAGGTTTTCCCGATCGGCGGGGTTCAGGAAGGTGTCGGGTGTTCCCGAGAGGTTTGTCACTCGCGGCAAAATAATGATCGTTGAGCCAGTCTCGTCGAGCATGAAGTTCTTGGTTTCCCGGGTCCGGTAGATATCTCCGAAATAGTAGCCCGTTGCCAGACGGATCCGGTGGTTTTCGAAGCCCGTATAGAAGGTGGAAACATCAAAGCGGTAATTGTTCTCCCAAACCTGCGGATTACCGATCAGACCATTGGGCAGATTGATGATTTGGAGCCCTGTGGGCGCCGGAATGGCCAGAACTGACCCCGGGGGCAGCATGAGCGTGTCTTTTTCGACCTGCTGATCAATATGATGCAGACTGACATTGGTCTGCAGCTCCCAGTTCTCCGCCAGTGTCGGGTTGGAATATTGCAGTTCCAAAGTATAGCGGGTCGACTCGTAACGTCCCTGAGGGTCCAGGGCTTCATAAAAGCCGGCGCCATTGCCGACGTTGTCCCGGCCCTGATAACTGCCTCGTAGCAGCCAGTTATCCATGCGCAGGTCCAGGTGCAGATCCAGAGCGCGACGGGAAAGCTGAACCGGACCGGGGGCAAAGGAGGCATCGGTTCCCATCTGCTCATCCCGCCAGCTTTGATGGTCGAAGTGGACTCTTTCGCGATGACCGTCGGTATCACTGTATTCGATCGACAAGGCCGCGGAGATGTCTCCTAGGCGATCGGCGGCCAGCAGCCAGGCATCGCGGGAATTGAAGCTGCCATAACCGGCACCAATTTCAGATTCAGGAATATCCAGGGCTGATTTGGTGATGATGTTGATGACGCCGCCAAAAGCATCGGCACCATAAACGGCAGAGCCGGGGCCTCGAATAATCTCGATGCGAGCGATGGAGCGAACCGGCATACCACCCCAGATCCCCCCGCGATCTCCCCGGTAGAGGCTGGTCATGGGAATGCCATTGAGCAGCAGCAGGGTTTCAGTATTGACCTGGCTATAGATCCCCCGAAACGCATAGATCGGGTTGTAGTTGGAGAAGGTGTTGGACACATACAGCCCCGGTACCATCTGTAGGACCTGATCCAGATCGGTGGCGCCCATGGCGCGAATATCCGTTTCCGTGATGACCGTTGCGACGGCCGGAGCCAGGTTGACAGCAACGGGGCTGCCAGACGCAATGGTGACGTACTGCTTATCCATAAGCTCTTCGAAATCCATGTCCAGTAAAGAAGACTTGGCATAAGCCGTGGACAAGGGGAAAGAAAGCAGGAGCGCAAGAACTCGTAACTTCACGGAGAGCATCTCTATTGAGCAATTGTGTACCGCGGCGTGTCAGGGGAAAACCGCCGTCTTCTATTCTATTTCACGGGAGCTGACAAAATATTAAAAAAATTAACAAAAAGGAAGGAACCGGTATTCAAAATGGAGGTTTGTTGCGTGTTGCAGAGCGAAACCGGATGATTCCGATCGGTATCTTGGGAAGGCGTGCCTGGTCAACTCTGCTAGACTGATCCGTCTATTGTGCTGCTTTGGATGTGGGGAGGGGAAACATGAGTGGCCGTGTGGTGACGGTTTCAGCCATGTGGGTTCTTTGGATCGTCACGGCTGTATGGGCCTTCAGTTTTTCTCTGATTGGCGTCTATTTAAGCGGGCAGGTCGATAATTACATCGCCGTTTTTACCCGGGTTGCGCTAGCATTTTTGCTGTTTGTACCCTTGTTGAGGCCCCGCTCCTTACCCTTTTCCAAACTGGCGGCCTTGACCGGTATTGGCGGTGTGCAGTTGGGCATGACCTACCTGTTGCTGTACCACTCATTTTTATACCTGAGTGTGGCCGAGGTTTTGCTGTTCACCATCTTCACTCCGCTCTATATCACCCTGCTTGAAGAGTTGCTGCTCAACCGTCGACGGTTGCCCCGGCGCTGGTGGATGGCTGCTTTTCTGGCGGTCGTCGGGGCGGCGGTGATCCGTTATGACGGGATTAGTGACAGTGCGCTTTTGGGATTTTTCCTGATCCAGGGCGCCAACCTGTGTTTTGCGCTCGGACAGGTGGCTTATCGACGTTTACCGCTGGGGGATGTAAAGCAGCAGTCCCAGGTTTTTGGGTTTTTCTTCCTGGGGGCGAGCCTGGTCTCCGGTATCGGTGTCCTATTGTTTGCAGACCTCTCCAAGTTGCCTGATAGCTCACTGGAGTGGGGGATACTCATCTGGTTGGGGTTGGGTGCGTCCGGCCTGGGTTATCTGGGTTGGAACCTGGCGGCTAAGTACGTCAATACCGGGCAGCTTGCCACCATGAATAACATGCTGATTCCTGCTGGCATTCTGGTGAACTTTCTATTCTGGAACCGGGAAATCGACTGGCTGCGATTGCTGATTGGCGGGGCGATTATTGCGGTGTCGGTCTGGATGTGCCAGAAAAAGAGTGGGGCTTCCGCCGCCTGAATTAGCCAATGCCCGGAGAGTCCGGGCATTGGCTGCACTGGTGAGTTAAACCAGTGTCTCAGGGGCGGTGTTATTAGCCGGCGCTTGCTGCCATCAGCCGCATTTGCTGTCGCCGCAGTTCAGGCACGTCATGCAGTTATCGAGGATGATGACTGATTTGGCGTTGCACTTTTTGCACAAGGTGGCGTTTGCAGGGAAGGAACCAGATTCGGCATCGGCACCGGCCTCCTGCTTGGGCTGAGGGTTGCTGCGAGCTTCAAACTCGGCGCGCTTCTCTGCCAGGATACGCTTCTGAACGTCGCTCATTTCATCGTTTTGAATCAGGCCGATGGCCTTCATGTGCTTCTCGATGACCGCTCCGATTTCCGCTACCAGCGACGGCATGAAAATACCGCCCTTCTTGTAGTAGCCCCCATTGGGGTCATAGACGGAACGCAACTCTTCCACCAGGAAGGTGACGTCGCCACCCTTGCGGAACACCGCGGAGATAACCCGCGTCAGCGCGATAACCCACTGAAAATGCTCCATCGCCTTGGAGTTGATGAAGATTTCATAGGGACGGCGAACCTCGTGGTCGGTGTCCTCGTTCAGGATGATATCGTTGATGGTGATATAGAGCGCGTGCTCGGAGATCGGCGGCTTGATCTTGTAGGTGGTACCTAAAAGAAAATCCGGGCGCTCAATGGTTTCGTTCATTTCAACCGGTTTGGGTTCGTTGGAAACCGGTGCCGACTCTGTTTCAGGAGAGGCGGCTTTCTTTACGGCATAACCAATGATGCGCTTATCAATCTTGACCGTCATGTTCGTTGTCCTGTTGTTCCAAGGTCGCCGACGTCTCTCCCGTCGGCGTACCATAATTCGAGTCTCTGGGGTGGTACAGGTCAGGGCTTGGCCCCGCATCAGTACTTGCCGTAGGTGCCTTCCTTCAATGCATCGAACAGGTTGGCAGCGGTGTGGATTTCACCATCGTACTCGATTTCCTCATTACCTTTCACGCTGACTACGCTGCCGTCTTCAAGAGTGAACTCGTAGGTCGTGTTTTCAAGGTCTTTCTCTTTAACCAGTACGCCCTGGAAGGCCTCCGGGTTGAAGCGGAAGGTGGTGCAACCTTTCAAGCCCTTCTCATAAGCATACATATAAATGTCCTTGAACTTCTCGTAGGGGAAGTCGGTCGGAACGTTCGCGGTCTTGGAGATGGACGAGTCAACCCACAGCTGGGCTGCCGCCTGGATATCCACGTGCTGCTCGGGTGTTACATCGTCTGCTGACGTGAAGTACTCTGGCAACTGCTCGTCGGGCTCGGTGCTGAACGGCATGGCCTTCGGGTTCACCAGCTGACGATAGGCCAGCAGCTCGAATGAGAACACATCCACTTTTTCCTTGGTCTTGCGCCCTTCCCGGATCACGTTGCGGGAATAGTGATGGGCGAAGCTGGGCTCGATGCCGTTGCTGGCGTTGTTGGCCAGAGACAGGGAAATCGTACCCGTGGGTGCAATGGACGTGTGGTGAGTGAAGCGCGCGCCTTTTTCAGCCAGCGCATTCACCAACTCCGGTTCGTACTGGGCAATCCGCTGCATATAGCGGCTGTACTTGGCATGCAGGATTTTGCCGGGTACTTTGTCGCCAATTTTGTAACCGTCGCGAGCCATTTCCGGACGCTTGGCCAGCATTTCGCCAGTCACCTCGAACTCCTCATTCATGATGGGAGCGGGGCCTTTCTCTTCTGCCAGTTTCAGGGCTTGGCGCCAGCCTTCCAGGGCCATTTCCCGGCAGACTTCCTCGGTGAAGGCAACGGAACCTTGGGAACCATAGGACATCCGCAACATTGCCAAAGTTGAGCCCAGGCCGAGAATACCCATGCCGTGACGACGCTTGCTGGTAATTTCGTGGCGCTGACGCTCCAGCGGCAAACCGTTCACTTCAACGACGTTGTCCAGCATCCGGGTGAAAATGGCCACTACCTTGCGGTATTTCTCGAAGTTGAAGCGGGCATTTTCCGTAAAGGGGTTTTCCACGAACTTGGTCAGGTTGATGGAGCCCAGCAGACAGCTGCCGTATGGGGGCAGGGGCTGCTCACCGCAGGGGTTGGTGGCGCGGATGTTTTCACAGAACCAGTTGTTGTTCATCTCATTGACCTTGTCGATGAGAATGAAACCGGGCTCCGCGAAGTCATAGGTTGACTTCATGATGGCATCCCAGATCACCCGGGCTTTGATCCGACGGTAAATGCGACAGGCCACACGGCCTTCTCCATCAGTCACATACTCGTCAGTGACAGGGAACTCACGGAAGACGAACAGGCTACGGTCGTTCAGGTCCAGGCCATCGGCTTCGACTTCTTCCCGGGTCATGGGGAAGGACAGTTCCCAGTCGGCGTCTTGCTTGACGGCATTGATGAAATCTTCGGTCACCAGCAGCGACAGGTTGAATTGACGCAAACGGCCGTCTTCCCGTTTGGCGCGGATGAAGTCCAGTACGTCGGGGTGGTGCACATCAAAGGTGGCCATCTGAGCGCCACGGCGACCACCGGCGGATGACACGGTGAAACACATGCGATCAAAGATGTCCATGAATGACAGCGGGCCGGACGTAGTCGCTCCGGCGCCAGCCACATAGGCACCTTTGGGGCGCAGGGTCGAAAACTCGTAGCCGATACCGCAGCCTGCTTTCAGGGTCAGCCCGGCCTCATGGTTCTTGCCCAGAATATCATCCATGGAATCCAGGATGGTGCCGGAAACGGTGCAGTTAATGGTCGAGGTGGCGGGCTTGTGCTCGTCGGCACCCGCGTTGGACATGATCCGGCCAGCAGGAATGGCACCGTTTTCCAAAGCCCAAATGAAGTCCTGGAAAACCTGTTCACGTACCTTTTTGTTCTCGACTTCCGCGAGGGCACGTGCAACACGCTCATAGGTATCGCGAATGGTGGCGTCAACGGGCTCACCATTCTTGGTTTTGAGCTGGTATTTGGTACTCCAGATATCGGTGGAAGCAGGTTGCATTTCGATATTATCGACTGCCTGCACCAATTTTTGGACTTTAGCGTTCATGTCATCCTCTTAATTTCTTCCTGAACCCCATGAAAGGAACAACCTCTTAGAGGTAGAACCCCAATATATTGTGGTGGGTCATTGGCGAGAAAATCGCCACTTCGCGGCTGAGCGAAGCTGACTCCAAGGTGGCCCGTACTTACAAAGCCTTACTGCCAAGGGCATTTGGGCCAGCTTTAATAAGCCGGCCCAAACGTGTATCTACTTCTGTCAAAAGAGCTAGGGATACCATATATGTGGTAATGGTGGAGAAGTATAACACCATATCCTGTGATGTGAAGTTGAGATATTGAAATTTTAGACTTGACGTCAGGATCCACCAATGATCAAGCCGGAACAGGCTGTGACTTTTCCTAAGGCGGGTCTTGACAAGTTGTTTGCTTACGTCTAGGCCTCTTTCGGGCCAAGTTGGCGAGAATTTAGACGTTGGACGAATACTATATATTGTGGTTACGATTTGAGCGGTCGGTGGCGCCGCCCTTAGTGGCAGAAGGGATTACCCCTGATTTGATCGCAGAAGATCACTGTTTAGATACGGAAGATTTACTCAGCCTGGGTTAAACTGTGGCGTTAAGATTTATCGAAGCAGGTCGTAACTATGCAGTGGCTTCTTAATATTCGTCTCCGGTATAAGTTTTGGCTGGTCAATAGCGTCTCCTTCGCGATAGCCCTTGCCCTGGTGTTGTGTGCGATGCACATCCATACCCAGACGGTGCAGGAGCGGGATGCGGAACACGCCCGGACCCGTACCGCGTCTTGGGCCGAAGTCCTGGCCCAGGTCCCTAAAGATAAGATTGAAGGACTGATTCGCGGTGACTGGTTCGCCATCGACCGGGCCAGCGGACAAGTCTGGGGGCCCGCCGCACGGGGAGTGCCCAACCTCCTCTTGAGCCGTTTGAAAACCAGCACGGAGAGCCAGATTGCTCTGGAGTTGCTGGAGCCCCAACTCACGGATGTGAAAACTCCCGGTTACTGGATTTCCAGTCTTTATCTTCAGGAGCACGACCTGATTCTGGGCCTGAAGCTGGAAACCGCGAGCCTGGCGGGTACTTTCATGTATCAGGCTTCCACCTATGCGGTTGTGGTGACCGTGTTGATGCTGATCTTGTTGTCCGTGTCCCAGATTTTGATTTCGTTTATCGAAAATCACATCAATCGGCTGCGTGAGGTGATGCTGCGTGTCCAAAACGAGCACGATCTGACCTTGAACGTGGCCATTGAATGCCGGGATGAAATTGGCCAGATGTCCGAGGCGTTCAACCAGATGCAGTCGGGTTATCGGAACACGGTGCGTAGTATTCGGGATAGTGCGGCTCACCTGAGTCAGGAAGTTGCTCAATTGATGCTGGCGGCCAGTGAAACCAACCAGCAAATGACTCGCCAGCAGGAAGAGACCGAGCAAGTTGCCACCGCAATGCAGCAAATGACCAGTGCTGCTCATGAGGTGGCACAAAATGCTGCCGGCACCCATGAGATTTCGGAAGTGGCGAACGCCAAAGTCCAGGCGGGCAACCTAAGTGTTCAAGAGACCCAGAACGCTATTCTGCAGCTAAGTGACCAGATTCTGGCGGCCTCTCATCTGATTGAACGGCTCAATGAAAGCGGTATGCGTATTGAGCAGGCTACCGGGCAAATGCAGACGATTTCTGATCAAACCAACCTGCTGGCCTTAAATGCTGCGATTGAGGCCGCTCGGGCCGGAAGTGTGGGGCGTGGGTTTGCGGTGGTTGCGGAAGAAGTTCGGAATCTTGCCCATCACGCCAGCGAGGCCAGCGAAGCCATCAATAAGGTGGTGGAAGAGATCCGGAGCGTGGCGACCCAGGTCACCTCGTCCATGGAGTCTAGTCGTGGCATGACCGTTCAGTGTGTGGACAAGGCGGAAGACGCGGCCGTGGCGTTACAGGAAATCAGTCAGGTGGTGGAGCAGATCAAGGATAAGAATCTGATGATCGCCACTGCGGCCGAAGAGCAAAGCCAGGTTTCGGAAACCATTTCCGGCGGTTTGCAGGCGATCCGGGAAGATACCTTGAAAACCACCGAGAACGCCGGAGCGGTGCTGCAGAGTGGAGAGGCTATCAAGCAACAGGCCCAGCGCCTGGTGACTCTGGTTGAGGCGATGAAAGTCTAATCAGCCCTTGCAGCGGCATGATTGAAAGGCGCGGCAGATACCGCGCCTTTTTTATGAAGATGCCAAAGCCGGCTGAAGCCAGTGATGTCTTTCAGGCTTCAGCAGTGGCTTTTTCCTTTCTGGCTGTTTTCAGCTGGGTCATGAGTTTGAGCAGGGTGTGGGCCAGCTCATCGGCCGAGGCCGGATTTTGACCGGTGACCAGACGTTCACTGGCCACCACCCGAGATTGTCCTCTAGGCGCGCAGCTGTAACGGGCGCCACGTTTTCTTAATTCGCTTTCCAGCAGGAAGGGCACCACCTGATCCAGATTCAGAGAGCGCTCTTCATCGTCGGAAAACGACGTCATTTCTTTACCCTCGACCAGCAACTTGCCGTTACTGAGGCGGACATTGAGCAACCCCGCCGGGCCATGGCAGATTGCGGCGACCACGCCGCCCCGTTCATAAATATAGCGGGCGGCTTCCTGTAGATGGGGGTTGTCCGGCAGGTCCCACATGGTGCCATGACCGCCGGCAAAGTAGATGGCATCATACTGCCCGGCCTGGATCTCTTGGGAGGCGAGGGTGTTGGACAGGGCGGCTTGATCCATGGGGTTTTGACAAAACTCAGCGTTAATGGGGTCGCTGTTGTCCTCGCTATTGGGGTCCATGGGCACGGGGCCACCGTCGGGGCTGGCGAAGCTAATCTCGCATCCGGCGTCCCGTAGAATCTTATAGGGATGGCTGACCTCGGAGCAGTGCCAGCCGGTCTTGCGCCCGGTGTGGCCCAGTTCACCGTGTCCGGTCAGTACGAAAAGAACATGATGGTACATAGAATCCTCCGGGGTTGTGTCTCTGAACCAGTTTCAACGGAGTCTGTACGGGCCATCCCAACGCCAGGGGAGACGAGCCTAGCAGTCGTTGCATGACTATGCGTGGCCGTGCGGTCAAGTTGTCGGCGTTGAGCCTTCCACGAATCAGGCTGTTAAAGACTAATGATACAGAGTGGGGTCAGAGTTATTTCTGGCAGAGGAAGCTTGCCGATAGGCGATCAGCCTAGCGGCAAGAGCCAGCCGGTTTGGGGGCTCTGCTCAAGAAAGCTTCTGGCCCAGTGTTGAGGTGCGCACAGTCAACCGAGCGCGTAGGGTTAGGGAGCGGAGCGCTTGGGCTGAATGGACTGGGCGCGGCGGTTACGGATTTTGCCTTGGCTGATTAACCATTCCACACTGCCTTTCAGGACTTCTTCCGCGCCTTTTGGGGTAAAGCCGAAGGTTTCGTAGGTTTCCCGGCAGTCATACCAGGCATAACGATCCGCCACTTCATAGACGAGATCGTAGGTGAACGGCGGGGTGATCTTTAAGGTGCGGCAGACCGTTTCCACGATTCGGGCCGTGAGTAGGGTCAGCGTTCGGTTGAAGGGCAGATGCATGGGCCGGAAACCGGTGAGGCTGGCCAACAGTTCACCGATGTCGCGGACCCGGATATTGTCACCACCCACAATATAGCGCCGACAGTTCTCACCAGCCTGGAGCGCCGCCACGTGCGCCCGGGCAACATCCCGCACATCCACCAGGCTCAGGCCGCCCCGATAGGTTTGGCCGGTGCCGTTCAGCCAGTCCATGACCAGTTGGTTGGAAGGCGTAATCCGATAATCCAGCGGCCCCAAGACAATCGCGGGGCAAATCACGACGGTATGAATACCGGTTTCCCGCGCCAGCCGTTGGGCGGCCTGTTCGCTGCGGGTCTTGGCGATGTAATAGGGGTTGTGGGGATCGTCGTTCCAGTCATTGCCCGTGCGCAGGGCCGTGGGATCATAGGAGAACCCGACGGAGGCCACCGAGCTGGTATAGACGATACGCTGAACGCCGGCCTTGTGAGCCGCACGATAGAGGTTCTCGGCGCCCTGGATGGCCGGTGCGACGATCTCTTCGGCGGTGTTGGCAATCGTCTTATACACGGCCGCCAGATGGATCACCGCATCGCAACCTACAACCGCTTTTTCAAGGCTGGCGGCATCCATCACATCGCCATAGACGGGTTCGAAGACCAACCCCGCCAAGCCACGCTGATCACAGCCTTCACGCATGAAGGCCTTTACCTCATGGCCGTCGTCCAACAAAGCCCTGACCACGTGGGCGCCAATATGTCCGTTTGCTCCAGTAACCAGAACACGCATGAGAATTCTTCCTTTTATTCCTGGGTGGGCCGGCTGTCGGTGAGTCCGAGAAAACAGCCCGGTTAGGGCGATTATCCGGTCTCTGAGCGGGATGAGCAATAAGCCTTCGCTCACAAGGGCAGGCCCGGGGGCAGGGCCCGGGTTGGTTCACGGACGATGATGAGGGGCGATCCCTAGACAGCCTGAGGATGCTGACCCAAAGGCGGCTGGCTGGGGGGATCTTGCTCCGCCAGCAGATATTCCCAAATCGCCAGATCGAGTCGAACACCTTGTTCCACCAGACCTTGGTTGCCGAACAGGCGGTTGAACTCAAACAGATAGAAATGGTTGCCGACCTGGGCCACGTCGAATCCGGCATGGTTGATGTTGAGGTGCTGGGCTACCCGGGTGACCAGCTCGATTGCAGCATCGGGGATGGGGTCAAAACTGATCTCCGCGCCCTTGGCCACGTTGTTGTGGAAGCCACCTTCCGGTTGGCGTCGCCAATAGCCCGCCACCACCTTGCGACCGATCACCACCAGTCGCATATCCTGCTGGATCGGCAAGTACTCCTGAACATAGAGCACCTCGTTCTGTTGGCAGTAGTGCCGCCAGTCCGTGTGGTTCTCAATTAGGAACACGCCGTTGCCACGGGAGTTCTTGATCTCCTTGGCGACAAAGGGAAAGTCCAGCTGTTCCAGAACGCTTTCCTGGTTCTGATCGATGTTGGCCAGAATCAGGGTGTAGGGCACATGGGCCGGGCAGAGAGTCTGAAAGGCGCGGGTCATTTCCACCTTGTTATGGCCCAGATGATAGCTGGCAAGGCTGGGAAAGATTTTCTTGTGCATGGCGTAATGCAGGCTGTTGACCTGCCAATACTCCGGAAACAGCACCCAGTCAGCCGACTCGATCAGGCTAAGCTTTTGGTGAAAATGGCTGGGTTTAATATAGGTAACAGAAGGCAGGCGCAGGGTACGGAACGCATCGAAAGATACAACACGCATGGGACATTCCAACTCTCAGACAAGCAGAACCGGAGAACAGTGTGACCAGTGCCGTTACGCAGGAAGGAGTGGGCAAGGAGCCAGCGCAAGCGACGCGCTAATTTGACACAGCCATCATGATTGTCAAGAAGCTGTTTTGGCAGAAGCCAATTTTTTTGAGGGAGGGAAAAGAGGGAGGAGATCGAGACTTCCCGAAGGAAGTCTCGTGAGGTCTAAACCTCCGCTTCTAGCCGTACAGGCACAGGTAGGAAGTGTCGGACTCCACTTTCACCTGAAACTTCTGGTTGGCTTCCACGATAAAGCTTTCGCCTTCGCCGTAGGAGGTCCAGCTGTCACTGCCCGGCAGTTTGACTTCCAGCTTGCCGCTGATGACCTTCATGGTCTCCCGCTGGGAAGTGCCGAACTCGTAGTCTCCGGCCGCCATCACGCCGACAGTCGCCGGCAGTGACTGGGTCTGGAAAGCAATGGAGACAACGTTGCCACCAAAATACTCATTAGTCTTGAACATGTTTTTCTTCTCTAAGTTACTGATGAGGTTGCTTAATCGTCGCTACGAGGACGGCGCTTGCGGGGCGGCGCATCGCCATAGCGATCCCGCGAGCCAGGGCGAGCCGGACGGCCACCTTCCGGGCGTCCCGGGCCACGTGCGCCACTGCGGGGCGGGCGGCCGGCCTGGGGAGGAATCTCGCCATCGAATTCAGAGATCCGCATGGGTTGGCCCTTCACCCGGGTTTTTTGCAAATGGTGATAGATGTCTTTCGGCATCCCATCCGGCAGGTCCACGGTGGTGAAGTCATCAAAAATGGTGATCTGGCCGATATGCTTGCCTTCAATGCCGGCTTCATTGGCAATGGCACCAACAATCTCCCGCGGAGAAACCTGGTGGGCATAGCCTACTTCGATCCGGTAGCGCTTCATGCCGGGCTCGATTTCCGGCAACTGCTTGGTACGGCGGCGCGGGCGATCTTCGAAATCCCGGTCACGGTCATGGCCACGGCTGTCCCGCTCGCGCATGGGGCGCTCTTCGCGAAACTTCATCTCTTCCACAACAAACGGCTGTTGTTTCTGAGACAGATAGGTGAGGGCGGCCGCCACGGACTGCACATCGGTTTCCAGCTCGGATACCAGGCGCTCCAGCACGTTCTGGAAGAAATCCAGCTCCTGGTTGGCCAGCACTTCGGCAACCTGGGACTTGAATTGGTCGATCCGGCGCTCGGTCACCGTCTGGGCGGATGGAATCTGCATCTGCTCGATGGGATGGCGGGTGGCCTTCTCGATGCTGCGCAGCATATGCCGCTCACGAGGCGTCACGAACAGAATGGCGACACCGGTTCTGCCAGCACGGCCGGTACGGCCGATCCGGTGAACGTAAGCCTCGGTGTCATAAGGAATGTCGTAGTTCACCACGTGGCTGACCCGCTCCACGTCAATACCCCGGGCGGCAACGTCGGTGGCCACGATAATGTCCAGCTTGCGGTTCTTGAGCCGATCAATGGTCCGCTCGCGCAGTTGCTGGTTCATATCGCCGTTGAGGGCGGCAGCGGAAAAGCCACGGGCTTCCAGTTTCTCAGCCAGCTCCGCGGTTGCGTTTTTGGTGCGGGCAAAGATGATCATGCCGTCGAAGTCTTCGGCTTCCAGAATCCGGGTCAGCGCATCCAGCTTCTGGTTGTTGCTGATAAAGCAAACCCGTTGCTGGATGGTTTCCACCGTGCTGGTCTTGGACTGGATCTTGATCTCGGCCGGATCACGCAAGTGACGGCGGGCAATGTCCCGAATCGCTGGCGGCATGGTGGCGGAGAACAGGGCCAGTTGGCGCTCGCTGGGGGAGTTGTCGAGAATCCATTGGATATCGTCCACAAAGCCCATTTTCAGCATCTCATCCGCCTCGTCCAGAACCAGGGCAGACAGGCTGCTCAGGTCCAGGGTGCCACGACGCATGTGATCCATAATCCGACCGGGGGTACCCACAATCACCTGGGCACCGCGCTTGAGTTGGCGCAGCTGGGGGCGGAAATCCTGACCACCGTAGATCGGCGCGACCTGGAAGTCGGGCAAGTGGCGGGCATAGGCTTGGAAGGCTTCAGCCACCTGAATGGCCAGCTCACGGGTTGGTGCCAGCACCAGTAACTGAGGCTCTTTACGGGAGATATCCATGCGGCTCAGCAGCGGAAGGGCGAAAGCCGCGGTTTTGCCGGTACCGGTTTGGGCCTGACCCAGCAGGTCCCGGCCGCTTAACAGCGCGGGGATACTCTGCGCCTGAATGGGGGAGGGGGATTCGTAACCGACATCTTTCACTGCCTGCAAAATTGCAGGGGCAAGGCCAAGATTGTCGAAAGTTTCGGGATGTTGCTCTACTGACATGATATAGGAAACCTACCTGCGGACGTGGAGGCCGCCCACTAGAATTCCCACAATGCCAACGGACTGCCCCAAAAAAGAGCGCGAAGTATACAGTATCAGGGCCTTCCATCGTTAGGGCTTTTTGGCGGTGTACGGGCATTTCCCTAGTCTTTCAGGGCGTTTTTTTAAAACCTGATTGAAAGTGTGGGCTTTCGGCTGTTTGAGAACTGCCGCACGCTCGGCTTTATCGGGACAGAACTCTAGTATTGATGCTACCGCTGCCATTGAGGGCGGTTGTTGGATGGAGGAGCGGATCAAGTTAACTAGCAAAGGATGCTGCGATGAGCCTGCCCGAATTTGATGAATTGGTCGCCCTGGCCAAGTCTGATCCCGAAGCTCTGGAAAGGCTGCGTAGGGAGAAGGTTGAAGAGATCATCGAGTCTGCCCGTACCGCAGGGTTGAAGAGGCGCTTGCGCGGGCTCCAGTTTCAGATTGATGCCAAGGTCCGCCTGTCTCGAACTCCCATGGCGGCTTGTATCACCCTTTCCCAAATGATGCAGGAATCCCTCAATGAGTTACGCCTGAGTTTGCTGGGGCAAACCTGTCGTCCCAGGGGCGGAGACACACCGCCGGTGATGGCTCAGGTGTACCAACTCGAGCGTCGACGTGTTCCGCGGGTGATGCAATAGCGCTTCAAAACCTTTCCAGGGTTATACTGGCGCTCTCGTCTTACGCCGGAGCCATGATGTTGAAGGTGCTGTTGGAACAAGAGTGTTTTGTGGTGATCGATAAACCCGCCGGGGTGGGCATGCACCAGGAGGGGGACACGCCGGGGATTGTGACACTCGCCAAGCAACGGCTTGGGCTGACGGAACTCTACCCAGTGCATCGGCTGGACAAGGTCACCTCCGGCGCATTGCTCTTGGCTCGCACCGGGGCGGCCAACAGCGAGCTTTCCGCGGCATTTCGGCGTCGCCAGGTGGAGAAATATTACCTGGCCCTGACGGATCGTCGTCCATCGAAAAAGCAAGGGCTGATCGTGGGTGATATGGAGCGCAGCCGCCGTAGTACCTGGAAACTGGTGCAAAGCCAAACCAATCCGGCGGTGACCCAGTTTTTCAGCGGCTCCTACCAAGGCCCCCTGCGCTGGTTTTTAATGAAACCCGCCACCGGCAAAACCCATCAGATCCGGGTGGCCATGAAAAGCCTGGGCTCACCGATTCTGGGGGATCAGCTGTATGGCCCCACCGACGTGGATCAGGCAGTGGCCGATCGCACCTATCTGCATGCCTGGGGATTGAGGTTTCCGTTTCGCGGCCAGCTTTTTGAGGTACTGGCACCTCCGGAATCAGGTCTGCAGTTTCAAAATCTTGCGCTTCAGCAGAAGCTGGCCGAGTTGACCCCGCCTTGGGCGCAACCCTGGCCGACGCTGCCGGCCTCTCTAAGGTCGGGTTCTGTTGACGTGGAATTCCCGAAGGATGCTTAACAGGGCCGGGAAGCCTTGGTCCGAGAAGCGAAAGATTGGGGCAGGAGCCCGTGACGCAGAGAGTTTCTCCACTCACAGGCCCTGGCTGGCAGGCGTTAGTTCGCCGTGAAAGTACGAGGTTTAAGAACTTCGGGCTTGAGGAATGGCTTCTCGCCCACGTTGTCGTGATTCCCTAACAGGCGTCCGTTGACAGACTCTCCGTAACTGGTGAATTTGTGGAAGGTAGACTCGTACTTGGCGCGGGTTTCCTTCACATCTCCGGTATAACGGGGATCTTGTGGGCGTTCCTGGGTATTGATGTAGTAGGCCACGTCCCAAGCCTCCTGATCGGTCAGGGTTCCCCGCTGGCCCAGGGGCATGTTGTATTTGACGAATGCGGCCAGGGTGAAGTGACGCGAGATTCCGGCGCCCCAGTTGTAGGAGGCATCGCCCCAGACCGACGGGAACACTACCTTGCCGTTTTGCACCAGACCGCTGCCATCATTGGAATGACAGATGCTGCACTTGGCCTCATACACTTGTTTGCCGCGCGCGTAGTCTGGTTTTTGCTGCGGGTCGTCCAGTTTCGGATAGCCACGGCCATAGATTGGCTTGGAGGGGAACATTTCGACACCCTTGGCCAGCCACTGATGGTAAGCCGCCAGGGCCAGCATGTCGTCACTGCCATATTCAGGTGGCGTGCCGTTCATGGAATAGCTGAAGCAGCCGGCAATACGTTCCTCAAGATTATTCACATGGTCGTTCTTCGGCCGATAGGCGGGCAGGGTGACTGCCGCGGGCCAGACCGGGCCGGCGTATGGCAGACGCCCTTCGCCCATGTGGCAGCTACTGCAGTTCATGTTGTTGAACACATTCTTGCCACGTAGTTGCTGGGTATTCATGAAAAGATCATAACCCCGGCGAATGACTCGCTTGAGCTCTGGATGAAAATCACTTTTTTCCAGATCCTCCATGGTTGGCGGGATATGTACCAATTGGCCTTCTTTGGGCTTGGGCATGTCCACGGGGAAGCGGGCTTCGGCATTGGCGTTGAGAGCCAGCAGGCTAACCGCGACGGCAGCAGCCAGTTTCATGAAGGGAATATTCATTGAGTTGCTCCTCCTTTGGCTGGCTGACGGGAGAGCCATTGGGACACTGCGCGAATATCCTTCTCATCCATACGTTCGGCAATCGCTGCCATCAGGTTTAGTGGGTCGTTGTTACGGGTGCCGTTCTTCCATGCGTGGAGCTGATCCGCAATGTAGCCAGCGTGCTGGCCGGCAATCGCCGGGAAGTGTTGTCCAGCACCTTGGTTGTCGGGGCCGTGGCAGCTTTGGCAGGGGACGATGTAGCGTTCCCAGTCGCCCACCGTAGCCAGTTTCTCGCCGTGGGCCAGGTCTTCGGCGCTGGCTTTCTCGCCACCTTGGCCGGGAGTGGGAGGCAGTTGGCTGTAGTACACGGAGACATCGCGCATCTGCTGATCGCTGAGGGAGTTAACGAACGGCATCATAAGCGGGCTTTGACGGCTGCCGCTTTTGAAATCCAGCAGTTGCTTGTAGAGATAATCGGCATCCAGTCCGGCCAGGCGCGGCCAGGATTGGCCGGCGGCGATATTCATGCCGCTACCGTCGGATTGGTGACAGCTGGTGCATAGCGTTGCTGCCTGCTGGCCGGCCTTGGCGTCGCCTTCCAGCGCCTGGGCGACGGATGCGCCGCCGAGCGCTACCGCTAAGGCCAGCGGGGTCAGAAGTTTTTTCATTATTTTGCTGCCTCATCACTTGAGATGTACATCAGGCGCATAGGTTGCATAACGTAGGTGCGACAGCTGACTTTTGGACTGTAATAGACAGAAATCGCCAAGCCCTACAAGCGGATAGAAATTCCTATAAGCGCCTCCCATCACCCATGAAGGTAGCATGTAGGTGGCAGGGGTCAAGTAATCTAGGGTAAGGGGGCAGTAACCTTGGATGAAAAGACTACCGGTGAGACAGTCATTTTCAGGGTTATTTCCCAGGGTCGAAAGAACGATGGAGTCGGTCTTTGCTGGCGATCCTGCCCGTGATGCTTGGTGGGCGCCCTAGAGCGCCAGAGACTGGATCCACTGTATCAACTGCTGCTGATTCAGGGCGCCGGACACCCGATTGATTTCCCGCCCGCGATGAAATGCAATCAGCGTGGGAATACTGCGGATACCCAGTTGGGTTGATAGGTTGGGGGCTTCTTCCGTATTGACCTTGGCAAGCCGAAAGTGGGGCTCCAGCTGACCGGCCGCCGCTGAAAAATGAGGGGCCATCATCTTACAGGGGCCACACCAGGCAGCCCAAAAATCGATGATCACCGGAAGATCATTATTGGCGATCAGCTTCTGGAATCCTGCCTCGCTTAAATCCGCGGGGGTGCCGTTAAACAGGGGCTTTTTGCATTTGCCGCAACCGGGGCGATCCTGCAAGCGTTCCGCCGGCACCCGATTGGCGACCAGGCAATGAGGGCAGACAATCTGTTGGATGTTAGCCATAGGGACTCCTCGAAAAAGCTTAATCAATAGCTGGGGATTGGCCCTGAATCTTTCAAGGCACAGTGGTCCCCATGGCCAGCGCTTTAGAGTGCCTTGACCCGTTGCACACCACAGCGGGCGCACCGATAGACCGTTACCAGCTTGCCTTGTTTGACATCGAACTGCTTTTCCTTCACGACTTCCCATTTATGAAAGCCATTGTTGCAGAGGGTTTTCCCCTTGGCTTTGTCCTTCAGTGAAGGACGTTTGAATGGTATGACGTCTCCCATGAATTTTTCCTTCGTAGTTTGCTTTTTCGTTAATCACTCAATGTGTGAGTCAGCGCACGCCTGTGCTTTGGTATTTCCCTAAGAATGAGGCAACCCTGCTGTTAAACCCCCGTGAACAGCCTGGAGCGGTCGGCACGACAAACCAGATGGATGGTGTGAATACAGTGCTACGATTTACCTCGATTTGAAATAGGGAGAGTTCAAATATGTTGAAATTTTTTGGTGCCATAACCTGCTGCCTGTTGGCCGCCAGTGTCCAGGCCGAACTTCAAACCCGTCCGGTGGCCTATGAGATCGACGGCCAGAAGTTTGAAGGGATTCTGGTCTATGAAACAGAGGCGAAGGCGGAACGTCCCGCGTTGCTGATGGTGCCGAACTGGATGGGGCCGACCCCGCAAGCGGTTGAGAAAGCCAAGCGGGTCGCGGAGAAAGGATACAACCTGTTCATTGCCGACATGTATGGGGTTGGCATTCGTCCCACCAACCCGGAGGAAGCCTCCAAAGCGGCCAGCACCGTTCGCGATGATCGCAAAATGATGCGGCAGCGCGCCCAGAAAGCGCTGGATGTGATGAAGGCGCAAAGCGAACTCAAAACCAGCCAGATTGGCGCTATCGGCTTTTGCTTTGGTGGCGGCACGGTGCTGGAGCTGGCCCGCTCCGGGGCGGAGGTCGCAGGCGTGGTGTCGTTCCATGGTAATTTGGATACGCCCAACGCGGCGGATGCAAGCAAGATTCGGGCAAAAGTGCAGGTGCTCCATGGTGCGGATGATCCTTACGTGCCAAAAGAGCAAGTTGATGCTTTTATTAAAGAGATGCAGGACGCCGGTGTAGACTGGCAGTTGATGATGTTTGGCAATGCCGTCCACTCCTTCACCGACCCGACCGCGAATGTGCCGGGTCAGCAAATGTACGACCCGCTGGTTGCGCAAAAGTCTTTTACCATGATGCACAACTTCTTTCAGGACGCCTTCCAGGCTAGTCCCTGAGCGGGCTTTACCGGATCGATCTCTATTCATGGCAACCTGTAACCGAGGTTCGGGCCTGCTGTTGTCGGCAAGCCCGGTTTGACCATGTCGGAATCTCGTACTGCTTTTTTCCAGCAGATGTCGCCGGGGAACTCCCCCTCCGGGCAGACATTAACTTTGACCCGGCTGGCACCATGGCTATTTGTGGTGCTCAGTCTGGTGCTGCACGCCTTGCTGTTTTTCTTTCTGGATGATTCCCGCGCTCCGATTGCCCTCGATCCACCGCTCCAGGATCGGCGGCTGGAGATTTCCTTTATTGTGGAAGCCCTTCCTGAGCCGGTGACCGAGAGCGCCACAGAGGAGGTGTTGCAGGAGGCAGAGATCCCCCAAAGAGAGATTTCCAGTGTGGCTGAAAAGCCCCGCCGTGACGGCGAGCCAACCCCAGTGAGCACGCCTTTTGTCGTGGAGGAGGCCCCAGCCGAAGTCATGCTAGAGCCGGTCCCGGCCGCAACAACTCCTCCCGCCGAACAGGTCGCTGATTTAAGCTCGCTCCAACCATTGGTGGAGAAAACGGAGGGGCAGCCCCGGCAGGCTTCTGCCAAGACCCAGTCGGTCACGTTGGTGGAGACGCAGGTGGTCGAGGCTGAGGTGGCGTCGGCAACCGCTGAAACGCCGCCTCAAACCTCAGACTCGATTGCACAATCTGTGGCAAATGAGGCCCGCACTGACGGGGCTCGCGAGCTGCCGCCCGAGCTGGCCTTTTTGGAGCAATTAGCGCCCGCACCCGGCCAAAATTCAATGGAGCCTTGGCAGGAGTACGGCAATATGAAACCCCTCAATGACACCGAGCTGGCCAATATCCGCTCGTTTATTGATGGGGATGATCCCAGTGCGCAACGTTGGCGGGCCATCAGTCAGCATCTGGTCCGATTGGAACAGCAGATTTATCGGACCTGGAACGGGCAGGGCAAATGGCCTTTGGAGCTCGGTGGTGTTATCCGCTTTCAACTGACCGAAGAGGGGGCCCTGCAGAAGGTCTATGTGCAGATGGGTAGTGGCCGTGCTGACTTCGATCAATCGTTGCTGGATGCTATTCAACGGGCTATCAGCCGGGGCACCGACGACACCCGGCATCTGGCGGGCCTGAATTACCGTTACTTTCGTTTCGAATACAATGCCGCGGGCAGGGCGCGTCAGCCCGGTGAACTGCTGCCCTGGGAGCGGGAGAAGATCGTCGCGGGCGAGCTTGGTCAAAACGCCGACTCTTGATCCCTTTATTTGAGGGGCTAAATCCCTTGCCACAGGCGACGGCCTGCTAGATCACCGGCCAAGTTCGGTTAGAATAGAGCCCTTTCCGGCCATACCGAGATGCCCATGTACAACACAAGCCAAGTCATTCTCCGCAACGCCGACCGTTTGGCGAAGGTGGAAACCCTGGTCCTGAATCCGCCCGCCGATCCGTTGTTGGCCCAACTGGCCCTGCCGGTGCGTAGTCTCACTTGGGACTATTCCGCCTACCTGGCGTTGCAGCAATACCAGAAAAATCCAGTGGATTTTGCCGTGCAGCCTTCCGTTGCCGGGCCTTATGGTCAGGCGCTGATTTTCATGTCGAAGGCCCAGGCCGAGTTCAGCCTGTTGTGGCAACTGGCTTGCGCCCATGTGCAGCCCGGGGGCTCGGTGTGGATCGTGGGGGAGAAGCGGGAAGGGATTAACACCGCCGCCAAGCGCTTGGCCGATGCCGGCGTGAAATTGGTAAAGGTGGATAGCGCTCGTCACTGCCAGTTATGGCAGGCACTGGTACCGGAGAAGAGTGTCGCGCCGGTTCTGGAGGAGCTGTACCAGAGCTTTGAATTACCTTGGGCAGATCAAAAGCTGACCATTTGTAGCCTGCCGGGTGTATTCGGCGTGGGGCGGCTGGATGAAGGCACAGCGCTGCTACTGGCGCATCTGGGTGAAGTGCCGGCGGGCCGGTTGCTGGACTTCGGCTGTGGTGCGGGCGTCATTGGCGCCTGCCTGAAAGCAAGCCAACCCAAAGCAGAGGTGCATCTGGTGGATATCCATGTCATGGCCCTGGAAAGTGCCCGTCGCACCTTGGCCGTCAATCAGCTGAGTGGTGAGGTCTATCCGTCGGACGGGCTAGCCCAGGTGACCGGTAAGTTTCGCGCCATCTATACCAACCCACCATTTCATAGTGGTGTAAAAACCGACTACCGGGTCACCACGCAGATGATTCGCGACGCCCGTGACCGTCTGGAGAAGGGCGGTGAGCTGCGGCTGGTAGCCAATGCCTTTCTCCATTACCCGGAGCTGATTCAGGACGTATTCGGCAACTGCGAGACTCTGGCGCAAACTTCCAAGTTCCGTGTGTTGCGCGCGGTGAATGGCTGATGGAGAACAATGTGACCCCCGAGCCTGCTCCACAGCGGCTGACCCGCAAGATCGAGATCACCCCACCCACCGCCGGACAGATGGCGGTGGACGTGCTGGCGGCGGAGACTGGCCTGTCCAAGTCAGCACTCAAGGATGCCATGAGCAAGGGGGCTGTGTGGATTATCCCCAAACGGGGTAACAAGCGGCGCCTGCGTCGGGCCCAGACGGTGCTGCATGCGGGCGATGTGCTGGCCCTGCACTACGACGCCCGTATCCTCAAGGCACCGGTTCCCGAAGCCCGGATGCTGCGTGACGAAGGCAGCTATGGTCTGTGGTATAAGCCACCCGGCATGCTGGCCCAGGGCAACGAATATGGCGACCATCACTCCCTGTTACGGGTGGCGGAACTCTGGCTGCGGGAGGCCCGTCGTGACCAGCAGGCAATGACCTGGCTGGTGCATCGTCTGGACCGGGAAGCCGGGGGGCTGATGCTGGTGGCTTATCAGAAAAAAGCCGCCGCGGCGTTATCGGACATGTTCCAGAACAAGCGCATGGAGAAAATCTACTGGGCCCAGGTGACCGGCAAAACCCCGGCGCAGGATGTGATTGACTCGCCACTGGACGGCAAGCCGGCGCTGACCCGTTATCGTCATCTGGCGTGGGATGAATATAAAAACCTCTCCGAGTTGGAAGTCAGTATCGAAACCGGACGCCAGCACCAGATCCGCCGCCACCTGGAGGCCATCGGCCACCCGCTTTACGGTGATCCCCGTTACGGGCGTAACAACAAGAACAAGGATGGCATGAAACTGGTCGCCTGGCGGCTGGGGTTTACCTGCCCACTGACCAAGCAGCCCCGTCAATATGACCTGGCCGAGCTGGCGCCCGATTTGTTCAGTGTCGAGAAACCGCAGTAGGGAATCAGCCATGAATCGTCCTCCCCAGGGTTTTGATGGCAAGGCGGAAAGATTCCGCCAGCGCATTTATGGCAATCGTAAGGGGGTTATCCGGCTGGAACTGTTGTGGGAGCAGCTCAATCGCCAGGTGCCCCAGTTACGGGAGAGGCAGAAGCTCTCCGTGCTGGACTTGGGCTGTGGCATTGGCCAGCTGAGTGCCAGGCTGGCAACCCTGGGGCACGCTCCAACGTTGGTGGACGCCTCCCACGACATGCTGCAGATGGCCCAGGCCCATTATCAGGAGGCCGGCCTGACCCTGGAGCCTTCCCAGCTGGTCTGTGCACCGCTGGAAGAAATTGACAGTCTGGGATTACCCCAGTATGACCTGGTGTTGATGCACGCTGTTTTGGAATGGCTGCCCGAACCACAGCCGGGGCTGGCGGTCGCCGCGGCCCGGGTCAGGCCCGGAGGCTATCTATCCCTGGCCTATTACAATCGCCATGGGCTGATCTACCGCAACCTGCTGCACGGTAATTTTGACCGGATCCGCAGCGAGCATTATTCCGGCCACGCCGGTGGCTTCACCCCCATTCACAGTATCCTGCCCGATGAGCTGGAAAACTGGCTGGCACCGTTCGGGCTGGAACCTGTCTATCGGGCCGGACTTCGCACCTTTTCCGACTTCATGCATCCTGATGTGGCAAACAAATACAGCGATGAGGAAGTGCTGGACATGGAGCGTCGCTTCGCGGAGGTTGAGCCCTATCGCTCGTTGGGGCGGTATCAGCATCTGATCTGCCGCAAGGTTGAGCCCTAGGCATCTTGGTTACGCCACGGGGCTCTTTGTTGCGTCACCGGGGTTGGGCTTCGGTTAACCCACTCCAGATCAATGTAAATTTTTATGAATTCGGTTATTAATAGGGTTCCGAGCCAATCTTAGAACAGGAACCTCTTATGAAGCTGCTTATCGCCTCAGACCTTTCGGCGCGGTCAGATGTAGCGCTCCAGCGTGCCATGGCCCTGGCAGGCCAGCTCAATGCCGAGCTTCTGGTCCTCCATGTGATCGATAGTGAGCTGCCTCAAACCCTGCAAAGCCGTCAGAAGGACCGGGCACGGGATGTTTTGCATCAGACGCTGCGAGCCGGCGGTAAGCAGAGCCAGGCCAGGGTATTGGTGAGATCCGGACACCCGTCTCTGACCATCGGTGAGGTGGCGGAGGAGCATGATGTGGACCTGGTAGTTCTGGGCTCTTATCGGAAGGAAGTCCTAAAAGATACCTTTATCGGAACGACCGCTGAGCGAGTCATGCGAGCCAGTCGGCGACCGGTATTGATGGTGAATCAGGCCTCCACCGAGCCCTACCAAAAGCCCATGATTGCGGTCGACTTTTCATCCATCTCCACTTTAGTGCTGCAAACCGCCAAGAAATTCGGGGTCACGACCTCTTCTGAGCTCAGTGCGATTTATGCGGTTTCACCTGAGAATCGCGCCACTGAAAGTGAGAAGGATGCCCGGCGCCAGGAGGCCCAGCATAAACTCCGGGACCTGCTCACTGCCGAAGGCATCACGGTAAGACCTAACTATCTGATTGCGGAAGAGGGCGAAGCAAGCTCGGTGATTCGGGATTGGGCGCGCCGTACCGAGGCGGATCTGCTGATTATGGGCACCTCTGGTATGGGTGGCGTACGCCGCATGTTTATCGGCAGCGTGGCGGGCAATCTGCTGCGGGAAATGGAGTGCGACATGCTGGCGGTGCCTGCGCCTGATTGAAGTCGCTGTATAGGCAAGGTGAGTCGCTTAGCGCCATTGAGCGGGTTTTCTCTCTAGCTCAGTCCTATCCTTTCGGGCCCGCTCTTAAGGGAGAGCGGGCAACGGCTGCCCTGCAGCAAGTTTTGCGCAAATTCGTCCGTTACCCGCTTGGCGGTTTTACTCGCTAGTCGAAGTTTTAGGCTTCTTGCGCGCATCCCGAACATACATAGAAGTATTCTCGTTGCGCATTTCGATATCGAATAATCCGATTTCCCGAACCAACGGCCCCCACTTTTTGTAGCCGTAGTTGACCGGCGAGAAAGAGCTGTTGTTGGAGATATATTTTCCAACATTGCCAAAGTGGGACCAGCCATCATCCTCGGAGGTTTGTTCCACTGCCGTCCGTAGCAGGCGTACAAGAGCCGTATCGCCTTTAAGCTCGTTTCTGGTTTTACGAACCGGGCCTGGCGAGCCTTCAGCCTTATCTTCGACACGCTGCTCCTGGAGTTTTTCTGTATAGATAAACTGTGAGCAGGCCAACACGAATGGCAGCGGAGTTTTCTCTTCTCCAAACCCATAGACAGGTAGGCCGTTTTCACGGAGTCGCATCACCAGGGGAGTAAAGTCACTGTCGCTGGTCATCAGGGCAAACGCATCCACATTGCCACTGTAAAGCAGATCCATGGCATCAATAATCATGGCTGAATCAGTGGCGTTTTTGCCGGTGGTGTAAGCAAACTGCTGAATGGGCCTGATGGCGTTAGGGTGTAGCTTTTCCCGCCAGCCGGAGAGGAGCGGGCTATTCCAGTCCCCATGGGCATGCCGGACGTTCACTGCTCCATAGTTGGCGAGTTCCTCAAGAACGCCTTCAATGGATTTGCTGCTGACATTGTCGCAGTCGATTAGCAGTGCGATTCTGACGCTGTTTTTCATGGAAGTCCTTTGAGTACATTATTATTGTGCCGCGATGTATAGCATGAAGCGGGGCACGTTAGTCGTCCAAACTAATGATGTTGTCAGGCTACCAGAACATTAGGAAGGCCTGGTTGATCAGCCCGCAGAGTGTACCTCATCAAGTGGTTAAGTCATTTATTTACCTGGCAAAGGATGGGGTAGGGACTTGCTGCGAACGGCTTGAGCCGCCAGTGAGATGAAAATAAACCAGGTAAATCGTCAGGAGAATCGCAGTCAGTGCTACAAGGCTTAGAAAGCCCGCCAAATAGATGCTTGAGGCACCGGATATTGCGTTTATAACGGGCCATGCTTTGTGTAAGGGTCTATTGCCGATCCAGCCCCACACCATAACGAAGAATGAGCACCAAAAAATCAGCAGGGATGAGGTAATTGCCGCCAGGTATATTTGGATCTCTTGTTCCACGGACGCATAGACGTCAAAACCACCGACGATAAAAGTGAGCGACCCCAGCATTCCCAGCAGCGAAGTCACCAGACAGGCAACAGACAACGCAACGCGTCGGCCCTTGTTATAGCCTCTGGCGTCTTTGGTATTCCTTGCTTCAATCATGGAGTTTTCCTTTACAGTTTTATTTCGCGACACCATGTCCCATATCAGTCTCTAAGTGAAGCATAGAACCCATCGGCTGCCAGGCCCAGGGTTTCACTTTCCAAAGTGTCCAAAACCCTATAGGCTGCCGCCAGATTTATCAGTATCTCTGCTCAATGGGGCCCGCCGTGCAAACAGACTCTTTCAGTTCTTTACCGCTTTCTGAGGCCCTGCTGTCGAATCTTGAGTCGCTGGGCTATCTCAGCATGACTCCGATTCAGCAACAGAGCCTGCCCCATGCCCTGAAGGGACAGGATCTGATCGCCAAAGCCAAGACCGGCAGCGGTAAAACCGCAGCCTTTGCACTACCTATCCTGAACCGGCTGAACCTGCGGGACTTCGCCTGTCAGGCAATGGTGCTTTGCCCAACCCGCGAACTGGCCACCCAGGTTGCCAACGAGATTCGTCGTCTGGCGCGGCCGCTGCCCAACGTTAAGGTGCTGACCCTGTGTGGAGGGACACCCATTGGCCCCCAGATCAACTCGTTGGAATATGGTGCCCATGTGGTGGTGGGGACACCGGGACGGATCGAGGATCATTTACGCAAGCAGACCTTATCCCTGGCGCGTCTGCAAACTCTGGTATTGGATGAAGCCGACCGCATGCTGGACATGGGTTTTTTCGACGTGATCGAAGGCATCATCCGGCAAACGCCCGCGCAACGACAGACTCTATTATTCTCCGCGACCTATCCGGACCAGATTCAACAGCTCAGTGCCAGGTTTCAGCGCCAGCCTGTGGAGGTCAGTGTCGAAAGCCTGCACTCCCAGTCGCATATCCAGCAGATTTTCTACCAGGTCGCGAAACCAAAGGACAAAGCGGGGGCGCTGCTCAAGGTGCTCGGACAACACCAGCCGCAGTCCTGTATCGTTTTCTGCAAGACTAAACAGGGCTGCAGCGAACTCACTGAACAGCTGTTGGCGGCTGGACACTCGGCCGTGGCATTGCACGGCGACCTGGATCAGAAGGAGCGGGATCAGGTGTTGGTTCGGTTCGCCAACCAAAGTGTTTCGATTCTAGTGGCGACCGATGTGGCGGCCCGTGGGCTGGATATCAGCGATTTACAGGCGGTGGTGAACTACGATATTCCCACCGACTCAGAGGTCTACGTGCACCGCATTGGACGTACCGGTCGTGCCGGTAACACTGGGCTGGCCGTAACCCTGCTGACCGAGAATGAAATATTCCGCCTGGAGCAAATAGGCCATTTTCTGGATCAGGAGTTCCAGGTGCAGGACGGTGCCGCGCTGCCCCCAGTGAGTCACACGCCGCCGAAACCACCGATGGTGACTTTGAGTCTGGATGGTGGGCGCAAGAATAAGATCCGCCCGGGTGATATTGTCGGTGCCTTAACGGGCGAGGCGGGAATCGACAACAACTGCATTGGTAAAATCGACGTATTTGATTTCGTCGCCTACGTGGCGATCACCCGCCAGGTGGCGCGAGAAGCACTGGCGCAGCTGCAAAACGGCAAAATCAAAGGCCGTAAAATCCGAGTGCGGCGGGTTTAGACCAAGCATCGCCTGGCGCTGGCAGAGAGCCGGATTGATGAAAATTAAGCCGGTTTTTTTGTAAATTCCATCACTATTTTCCCTTTTTATAGCAAAAAGCTATATGATGGCTTCTTTATATCGCTGAAGAATCTCAGTTGCCGTTGCAGCTTTGGTAGCGATTCCCACCACGCGCCTCGGAGAGAGGTGCCTTGCTAGAGAGGGGTTCATGCCAAGTTACGAGACTCGAAAGGTCGAAGTCCGCGTCGGTGACCAACTGTTCCGCCTGAAGGCCCTGTTGGACCATCAGCAATTCTCTGATCCGGAAGGCCACGCTGAGCGTGCCGGAATTTCCTCGGCCACCTGGCCGTTGTTCGGTCAGCTCTGGCCGGCTAGTTGGGCCTTGGCCCAGGCCGTTCATGGGGTGGATATCGCCGGTCGCCGGATTCTGGAAATCGGTTGCGGTTTGGGTTTGCCCAGCCTGGTGCTTCAACAGCGGGGCGCCGACATCACCGCCAGCGACCACCACCCGTTGGTGGAGCGCTTTCTGGATTACAACGCCACGCTGAATCAACTTGAGCCGCTTAACTACTATGACCTGCCCTGGGACGAAGCCGCGCCGGAACTGGGCCGTTTTGACCTGATTATCGGCAGTGATGTGCTGTATGAGCGGGATCATGCGGAACTGGTGGCCCAGGTGATTGAACGGCGTGCCAACCCGGAGGCGGAAGTGCTGATTACTTGCCCCGGGCGAGGCTACCGGGGCCGTCTCGGTCGGGCACTGGAGGCGCAAGGCTTCCGGCTTACCGAAAAGCCGCGTCCGTTTCAGGAAGGTGAAGCACCGCCTTATCGGGGGCGGCTATTGCGCTTCAGGCGTGCGGGCATCATCCATGCCGTTCCCCGCCAGCTCTGCTGACCCTGTTCACCCGTATTGAGGAGCCCCCGTTGTTTGACGATTTTTACCAAAACATCTCTCAGGTAGAGAATGCAGATCTTGAGTCCATCCTAGACGTTCCTTTCGTACCCACCGACGATCGGCTGGTCCGGCAAATGATCGAACTGGCCGGGGTGAATGAAAAAGACCTGGTTTACGATCTGGGCTGTGGTGACGGGCGCATTGTGGTCACCGCGGCGCGGGACTACGGTGCCCGTGGTGTGGGCATTGATAAAGACCCGGAGCGGTTGGAAGAAGCCCGCGACCTCGCCAAATGGAATGGCGTTCGCCATATGCTGGCCTTGATCGAAGAGGACCTGCTCCTGGTGGATATCAGCAAGGCGACCGTGGTGATGCTCTATCTGTTGCCGGCCCTGAACCTGGAGTTGCGGCCAAAACTGCTCAATGATCTTGAGCCCGGAGCGCGGATTGTCTCCCACGATTTTGACATGGCGGACTGGCAGCCCGACAAGCGGGTCGTGTATGACGACGGCACCTTGTTGCTCTGGATTGTGCCCGCAAAAGTGGCCGGCACCTGGGAGTGGCGGGAATCGGATGACCGGGTTTACCGGGTAGTGCTGGAGCAGGAATTTCAGCGGGTCAGTGGCGAGGCCTGGATTAACGATCAGCCGGCGCAGATACGCTCCGTGCACTTGCGAGGCAAGCACCTCAAGTTTGTGATTCAAGCCGATGAGGCCGCTCCACCACAGGAGTTTGCCTGCCGTTATGAAAACGACCGGTTGGTACCCAAGGCGGGGAGTGGACAAGTCTCAGTGGGGAGGCGGGTCGCCTAGCCAAGCCCGTGGGGCGACGCCAAGTCAACCAGGCCGGACAGATCGTCCTGATCTCGTCCGGTCAAGGGTTTAGAGGCCGTAGACTGTCACGTAGAACTCTTTCTTGTCGTCGGTGAGTTCAACGGTGTAGGTAATGGGAAGCTCGTTGGTCATGCCCGTATTGCTGGCGGTAATTCCCAGCTGTGCCGCACACTCGTGAGCGCCGGTTTTCTCGTGAGTGTTGGTGGTTCTGATTGCGGTGACCTTATAGGAAAACAACTTGGCCATTGCCGGGCCGAGTTGGTTGGCCATCTCTTCGTCAGCAATTTGTTTCACTAAATCTATAGTCTCTTCATCGCTGCACTTCGGAACAGAAGTAGAGCACCCAGTAATGACAAGTGTTGACAGCAGAGCTGGGATAACAAGCTTTTTCATGATTACTCCTAAATCGTCCTTAACAGTAGCAAATTGAGGCGAAGGACGTGTACGCCGAATGCTGGAGCCAAGCTGAAGTCCGAAACCGCAGTCTGCTGGATTAACTGGTTAGGTTGATTCAGAAGAACACAAGAAAAACAGGCGTGATGACCGTAAATCAAACCTGATTTTGCGTTGTGGCTTTCGCCTGCTGGAGTGGCAAGATGGCCAGCCCATAATGGGTGACTTGCCCGTCTATACCATCTCGATGGGTGGCGTAAAACCTGCCCACTCGTTTCGCGACAGTCTGTCGCACAGCTTGCTGTAAGTGAAGCATGGATTTTGTACCTTTCCAATGAAAAATGTGATTTTGAAAGGCCTGGCAGCGTTTTTTGACGCAATTTTGCAACGAGCTGGGTTCAGAGCGTTAGAAATGAAAGACCATACCCTAGTTGGCGCAAGAGTGTTCAGGAGCGGTCTACCGTTCCAGCAAGGATGGTAAAGGGCAAGGAGGCTTGCAAAGGGAGTCGATCGGCCTAGGACTGGTCTTCCACCAGCTGTAGATAAAGCGCTTCAACTTGAGCTCGTGCCCAGGGCGTACGGCGCAGAAACTTGAGGCTGGATTTGATGCTGGGATCACTCTTGAAACAGTTGATCTTGATACGGGCCGCCAGCTCCTCCCAACCATAGTGATCCACCAGGCGGGTTAACAGCATTTCCAGGGTAATGCCGTGCAAAGGGTTGTTCGGTTGCTGAGTGGTCATGTCGAGCCTTTTCGCTGTGCCTAAGGGGCGCAGCTTATCACAAATACACGTCAGCCATATGGGCACGTTCTTCCAGGCAATCGGCTCCGCCCAGATCGAACTCCCGGCAAGGCCGTGGCCGATCCCGATAAATGGTGCAGCGCATGCTGTTACGATCCAGCGCTGCACACCAGCCGTCGTCCAAACGTCGCATCACCCAGCCGCCCCAGTGGTCTTGTTCGATCAGGTTGAAGGGGATGTTCGCCTCATCGGTGAGCAGCACTTCCAGCCGGCAGCAGCAGGCTGCACAGGTGGAGCAGGAGAGGGTGGTGTCGTCTTGGATATCTTGGAGCGGGATTTGATTGGGCATGGGGGGATTGTA